>NC_008321.1:2522821-3250643 GCF_000014685.1 Shewanella sp. MR-4 | reverse complement strand
TATTGGTTAGTCTGTGACATGGTTGAAAAACCCGCGCGCGTGGCTGAGTTGATTGAAGCTTGGGCCATCAATGGCTGGTTTAAAGAAGCGATTTTCAACCTCAAACTGCCGATGAAGAGCCGTTATAAAGAAGTGATGGCGATTTTGAATACCATGCAGGAAATCCTCAAGGAAAACGGCATCAACGAATTCCAGTTGCAGTGTAAGCACTTATACCATGACCGTGATGAAGTGACTGTTCACCTGTGGATTAGACCGAGCCAGGCTTGGAACTAATCAGCGGTTTTTTACCGTTCTTTTCGTGAGTGAAGCCCCAAGTGATGTTTGGGGCTTTTTGTTTGGCTGTCCCACTATATAGCGGCCATAAAAAAACGCACCCCTAGGTGCGTTTTTTGTTTCGCGCAGAGCGATTATGACAGACGGTCAAGCACCGCTTGAGTGAAGTCAGTCGTGCCGTGGGTGCCGCCTAAATCGCGAGTCGTACGGTCGCCTTCTTCAATCACTGCCGATACGGCTTTACGGATCATGTCGGCTTTATCAGCCATGCCTAAGTATTCCAGCATTTGGATAGAGGCTAAGATCACAGAGGTTGGGTTTGCGAGGTTTTTACCAGCGATATCTGGCGCGCTGCCATGAACCGCTTCGAAAATCGCTGCATCACGGCCAATGTTGGCGCCGGGTGCCATACCTAAACCGCCAACTAAACCAGCACACAGATCCGACAGAATGTCACCAAACAGGTTGGTGGTCACGATAACGTCGAAGTTTTCTGGGTTCATCACTAGCTTCATGCAAGTCGCATCGACGATCATTTCTTCGGTTTTGATGTCTGGGTAGCGTTGGCTCACTTCACGGGCCACTTTCAGGAACAGGCCTGAAGTTGACTTCATGATGTTTGCTTTATGCACGATAGTGACTTTCTTACGGTTTTCTTTGCGGGCCAGTTCGTAGGCGAATGTCGCGATCTGCTCAGCGCCTTGGCGAGTGACGATACTGGTCGCTTCAGCTGTGGTGCCGTCTTCAGACACTTTTTGACCGTGGCCTGAGTACATGCCTTCGGTGTTTTCACGCACTGTGATGATATCAATGTTTTCATAACGGGCTTGAGTGCCTTTGAAAGACAACACTGGACGCACGTTAGCGTACAGGCCGAATTTCTTACGTAATGTCACGTTGATAGAGGTGAAGCCTTCGCCTACTGGTGTCGTCAGCGGGCCTTTCAGGGTGATGCGGTTTTTTTCGATCAGTTCTAAAGTACGCTGCGGAAGTAGTTCACCCTGCTTCTCGAGAGCAGTTAAGCCGGCATCGGCAAATTCATATTCAAAATCACAACCTGCTTTATCAAGAATTTTTAAGGCTGAATCAATAATACTTGGGCCAATTCCATCACCTGGAATTACGGTTATCGTTCTTTTTGACATGGAGAAGTCCTTCCACGGTTCGTCGTTACTGCAATTGTCCGACCCGGGATTAGCCGGGTAACATGACTATGAATTTGGTGTTTTTTCTCCCCATTATTTTAACCGTCTTTGGTCAAACTTCACAGGAAATAGTGAGCAATATCACGATTTTTTATCGGGTATAACTTGTAAAAATACTGGGTTATAACGATGATGGAGGACCAATGGTTAAAAAAGTCTACTTTAGTCTAACAACTACATAAAAGAGGAAGACATTGAAGTTATTACCTATCACATCGCTAGTGCTTTTATCCCTCGGAATACTGCCCAATGCCCATGCAGAAACCAGCACTAAACCGCTTACCCTGACCGACATAATGAAGTTTGAGTCCCTCGAAAAACCCGTTATCGCTGACAATGGTCAAGTGCTCGCGGTGGAGGTGGCACCGGATCGTGGCGATAGCCATGGTTTGATTAAGAATCTACAGACAGGTAACGCATTCCAAATTGAAGGTGGCTCGGATCCTATTGTGAGTCACACAGGCCGTTATGTAGCGATGGCGGTTAAACCCAGTTTACTCACCGTTGAAACCAGCGATGCTAAAGCGAAGAAAAAGCTTAAGGCCGATATGGTGCTGCTCGACACTGAAACGGGCACGCAAACCAAATTTGAACGGGTAAAAGAATTTGTCTTTAGCGACGATGGCGCGCATTTAGCCATTTGGTTTGAAGCCGACGAAGAGGCTAAGAAAGACGCCAAAGAGAAGACCGAAGGCGCCGATTATAAGCCCAAAGCCGAGAAGGTGAAGGTCGATAAGTTCGACCAAGGCCGTCGTTTGAGTTTAGTGAATTTGTCTTCACCATCGCAGCGGGTGGATCTGGAACATGTGACCGCCTATCAGTTTGATAAAGACAGTCGCCGCTTGGCCGTTGCGGTCAATGATATCGAGGCGAAACAACATCAACTGCAACTGATTGATTTGAAAGACTACAAAAAATCAACGGCATTTGAATCTCAAACTCAGCAAATCGGTGCGGTTTCACTGTCGAAAAATGGTCGCTGGCTGGCCTTTACTCAAGGGGATGCGAGTGAATTACCCTATGGCCGCAGCTATCAGCTAAGCCTAGTCGATATCGCTTCGGGCAAAATTCGCCCTGTGCCAAATACCAAAGAGTGGACGTTAAACCGTTACGCCAGTTTAAACTTCTCCCTAGACAGTGAGCGACTCTTCTTTGGCCGCGTGCCTGAAGTGAGCCAGCAGCTCAGCCTGAAGAAAATAGCTGAAGAAAAAGATCTTTACGACAAAGAGATAGTTACAGGCCTACGTGGACTTAAGGTTTGGCATGGGGACGATCCGCGGATTAAACCCCATGAAATCAAACAATATGATAAAGAGCAAAAGCGTACTTACTTAGCCGTGCTGCATTTAGGCTCAAATAATGTGGTGCAGCTTGGCGATAAAACGGTGCCGGATGTGACTCTGTCGCAGCATAAACGTTATATGCTGGCAAGCTCTGACTTACCCTATCGCAAGATGATCACTTGGGCGGGTTTTTATCAGGATTATTACTTGGTGGATATCAACACGGGCCGCAAGTTACCATTGTTAACCCAGCAGCCAAGCGATTCTGATCCTAGCTTATCGGGCGACGGTAAATATGTAGCCTATTATCAGCAAGGTAATGTGTATTTATACGATATTGCCGAAGGGCGTCGTACCAATCTGACCAAGTCTTTAAAGGTGAGTTTTGCCGACGAGGACCATGATTATCCTTCCAATGCACCGGGTTATGGTTTTGGCCCTTGGCTTAAGGACGATGCAGGTTTCCTCGTCTACGACAAATACGATGTATGGCAGTTTAATACCGCATCGAAAAGCGGATTTGCCTTAACCGCGGGGCAGGGACGCGCTCAAAAAATCCAATATCGTGTTGAAGGTTTAGTCGATAATCCCGATGAGCCAACCACACTGGCTTACAATGCCACTGTGCTGCTGCATGGTTACAGCGACAAGACTAAGGCCGATGGTTTTTATCAAGCGACCTTAGGCGAAGCGGGCGTTAAGACCTTGATGGAAGGCGAGTATAAATTAACTGTGCTTGGTCGCAGTAAAGATGCGGATACCTTAGTGTTTTCTAAGGAGCGCTTCGATCTGTTCCCCGATTTATACACCGCAAGCTATCAAGCGCCACAAAATGCCGTGAAGCAAACCGATTTAGATAAGCAGCGCCAAGCCTTTAATTGGAGCCAAGCCGAATTAGTGCATTGGACCAATGGTGATGGCAAGCCGCTCGATGGCGTGTTGATTAAGCCGACGAACTATCAAGCGGGCGAGCGTTATCCTGTGCTGGTTTACTACTATCGCTTTATGACCGACAGACTACATGCCTTCCCGCAAATGAAGGTCAACCACAGACCAAACTTCGCTTGGTATGTGAATAACGGTTATGCGGTATTCTTGCCGGATATTCGTTTCGATATCGGTTATCCCGGCGCCAGTTCGGTTCAAGCCCTGACCTCGGGCGTGCAAAAGCTTATCGATATGGGCGTTGCCGATGCTAACGCCATTGGTTTACAAGGACACTCTTGGAGCGGTTATCAAACGGCGTTTGCCATCACTCAAACCAAGATGTTTAAAGCCGCGGTGGCGGGTGCACCAGTGGCCAACATGACCAGCGCCTACAGCGGTATTCGCCATGGCACAGGGCTTGCGCGCCAATTCCAATACGAAACCGGCCAAAGCCGCATAGGTGAAAGCCTCTTCGCTGCGCCGCAAAAGTATATTGAGAACTCGCCGGTATTCTATGCCGATCGCATTCAAACGCCGTTGATGATCATGTTTGGCGATAAAGACGATGCGGTACCTTGGGAGCAAGGTGTTGAAATGTACCTGGCGATGCGCCGTGCGGGTAAAGATGTGGTGTTTTTACAATATGAAGATGAACCCCATCATCTGAAGAAATACCCTAATAAGCTCGATTACAGCATTCGGATGATGGAATACTTCGACCATTATCTTAAAGGTAAACCCGCGCCAGCCTGGCTAAGCCAAGGCGAAGCCTATGTCGAATATAAAGCCGATGATGAGTAACTCTCTGGTTTAGGTTTATCTATAAAAACGCCACCGAAAGGTGGCGTTTTTTTATGACAATAAGGGCGCGAGCTAGCTCATTGAAATAGTCCTTTTGTACTCTTGGAATTACCATGGCTCACCTGTTTAGCATTAGCGTAGTCTGTAAGTTTTAAAGAAATACAAAGCATGCTTTGGGACAAGAAGAGCGTTAAATATTGGAAGACGAATATCATTGCTTGGTTATTGAATGCAGACCATATTTAAGGGCGAACCATGGTATTTGCTCAACGACACGGTGAATAGAAATCTAGGATTTCTAAGCTTATGAACGAGAGCCATGGATGGCGAACAGGCCGTTAAACAGGGATGTTGTTCAAGTCCTTCCTTGGATGCTCGACCGCCCCGTCTGATGTGAATGGATTCACGAATGCCGCGGTGGCATGGATGCCAAAGAGCGGCCATGGGGCGGATGGTCGTCTCGCTAATCACCATGGCTCACCTGTTTAGCATTAGCGTAGTCTGTAAGTTTTAAAGAAATACGAAGTATGCTTAGGGACATTTTCGAGTTAAAGCCTTAACTCAAACGCGTTTGTTTCAGATAAAAAAATCTATGGGTAACGCTGAGAACAGTTGCAAAAATATATGGCGCTATATTTTGGGAACCAAAATTCGTGACATATATTTTTGTCAATTGATTCGACTTGTTAGCACGAATTCATCGCACAAACAAAGACGATGATACGTAATTAAATATGTATTTATTGGCAGTATCAATATCATTAAATGACTGGCAATCCCCCCCTAACTTTCTGTTATTCTTTTTCACTTCAACATTAAATGCAGTCCTTGTTGGTACAAGCGATATAGAGAAAGGTATTTGAGTACCACAGCTCACACCTTGAAACGAATTTTGACCAACGGGTACCCAATCAATTTTTGGGGATAATTTTTCAATTGCTTGTCGAAATTCTGCCGCGCTTTGGTATCGTTGACTGGGATTTGGTGAGCAAGCTTTATTAATGATTCTCTTGAGTTTTATAGGAATAAACGGAGCGAACCCAATGGAGCTTACGAGCTGACCAGCATGAATAAGAGCTGTCGGATTTATAAAACTTCTGACAGCACTTTCCCAATCACTGACATAATTACAAGCGCGAAACAATGTAACACCAACAGCAAAAATATCTGTTAGTTCCGTTGTGCGACGGCTTATAAAATACTCTGGAGGTAAATGGGTCGTATATCCTCGTGGAGAGCCAGCCATCTGCAATCCTAAAACAGTAGCTAGACCAAAATCAGACAATTTTGCACCGAAATCGCAAAGCATAATATTCGCTGGTTTTACATCCCGATGAAGTATCCCGTTTATATGAGCATGTTCCAAAGCGAACAAACAATCAACGATTAGCCGCAATGTGGTATGAATTGAAACGCTATTGCTCTTGATGGCATCTTCAAAGCTACCAAGCGGTAAATATTCCATATCAATAATTACGTGTGAAGACGAATTTATATCATAAACATTTGCTTCATTTATATGTACGATATTTTTATGCATGCATTTATGAAGAATCTGGGCTTCTTCTAGCTTCTTCATTACATCAGCAGCATCTGGAGCATTAAGTATTTTGATTGCTTTCTGTGCATCTAGAGCAAGATCGTGAGCTAAATAAACATCTCCAAATGCGCCATTACCTAAATGTCGTAACAGTTGATATTTTCCAACTTGACCTACACTCATAATAACATCCACGCAGATAGGAGAGCATATTTTTGATTTTTATCCCATTTAGGTTGAAATACTCCAAAATATTGATCTATGTAATCATAAATATTTACAGTTTTATCCATACCAAATTTTGTAGCTGTAAAATTACCGGAAACAAACTCAAAAGTATTTATTTGATTTCGATAGGATAAATTATGCAAAATCCCAAGTGGGTAATACCATGGTGCTATTTCAGCTTTTTTTGCATTTAATGATACTTTTATTCCTATAGTTTCCGGTGTAAATCTAGTAATCAAATTTTGAAATGTAGTCTCATACCAATTCATTAACTGTTGTGTATTTGGAAAATTATTTGTTTGGACTTTCTCATAATGGACGATATTAGGGGCATTTTTATTCCCCTCTAAAACGCAATAACGAAGCCCATCCTTTACCAAATTTATACCTAGTACTACCATAATAATCCTTATTTATTTTCATCAGTGCTTAAATTTATTCGTGCTAACATTTTATTCGTGCGCATGCGCGTTTACCTCGTTGGACCAGTAAAAACGCGCACAGTTAACTATCTGTATGCAAAGAACTTATCAGCTTTCTGCCAAATACACCATCTGGAAAAACGCGCATGCGCGTTTTCCAAACCTATTAACTAAAATTCAGTTACTATATTCACCTGATTTTATAGAGTTTTATTTATTTCGGATGGAATAAGTGTGCACTGATTTTGTCTGAAAATCATACAAAAATACCTAAATTTAAATACGACTGTATACCTATACATTGTTAGTCGATTTCTGGTAAGGCCAAACATAGGCAAATAGATAAGAATATTTATGGCTGCATGTGTGGGAATTTTCGGTTGAGCTAAAGAGCCGAAACAAGGAATGGGGCAAAAGCTTTTAGCCAAATGAACAGTTCAATGGTCGTAAAGATTGTCATTGTTGCAACTGTGACCGTTGGCGACATGGATGTCGCCGTCGAGCCTATAGGGACATATTCACGGCGTGTCACTGGGGAAACAATGACAATTCATCCTACACACCTGACGACAAACTTATCTCGCTTTGGGGCAAAAAAGCTTTTAGCCAGATGAACAGTTCAATGGTTGTAAAGATTGTCATTGTTGCAATTGTGACTTTCTAAAACATCTAGGTTTTAGTAGGGCCTTCATGAATGCTTCTTGTGAAATAACAAGAGGTCTCACAGGGGAAAATGACAATGCATCCTACACTCTTGACGATAAAGTCATATTGCTTTCAAGCAGTTATAGAACATCAAAGGCAATGAATTAATATTGCATCGCCATTTTGGGAGATAGCTTAATAAGCTTTGGATATTTAGCTTAGGGATGATGGCGATATCAGAACCAAATCAATTTTTGCTTGAGCTTTCAGCTTCTTTGGCGGTGCGGTTAACGATATCGGTGCCAGCTTCGAGATACTGTTTATAGGTATCATCACCCCAGGCCACAAGTTTATCGTCTTTAAAAATCAGTGGGGTGCATTCTTCTTTGGTGGTCACGCCATCGGATTTTTCATGGTGAGTACGATAAAAGAGCACTTGTAGCTGGCCATCCTTAATGGATTTCGCCTCTGAAAAGTCGGCTTTGCCAAATAAAGTCTTAACGGTAGAAATATCCTGTCCGAGTGTTAACTCATTTAATTTTTGGCTGTTATAGACTTGCCTGTCTTCCCAATCCATTTCATCTGGAGTGGGTTCGTATACGAGCACCACAACAGCAACGAAGGCGACATAGGCTGCAAATATGCTACCAATAATGACCGAAGTTTTTGATTTCATTGAATCTAATCCCTTTGCATATCCAATGTGTTATCTGGCAAGTCAATAAAATACGCCTTTGATGGCTTAAGGTAAACGGCTTTATTGCAACTTAGTGTTAACAACATAGATTATTCTGCCTGCTGCGTATTGGCGGGGCCGTTGACCCTAAAATCCCTTAGGTTGATGTTCAAGGGTAAATCGGTTTGTAGCTGTGCCAATTTATAGCTTAGGCGAGCCATATCTCGCCCTTCGGCCAGTTTCTTGGCTTGTTTCGCACCGAGATTGGATAGAGAGGAAAACAGTGTTGCTAAGGTTCTGAAGGTTCTGAGTAATTCGGCGGCCGATTTGGGGCCAATGCCTGCAATACCGGGGATTTTATTGCCGCTATCTCCAGCAAGTGCCATTAAATCAAGAAATTGGTTGCGATCAACCCCCAGTTTTTGCTCTAGTTCTGCGATATTTAAATATTGCTGATTAAAGTGGTCCCACTGGCTGATCCGCGGATGATTGAGCTGACTAAAGCCCTTGTCCGTCGACACGATAACGGCTTCACCTTGAGCCTTGGCGGTTTTCATCGCAAGGGTGGCAATAACATCATCGGCCTCGGCGGCGGCATAAATCGATTGGATTGGTAAGCTCTTAAGGTGTTCCTGTAGTGCTGACAAGCCCGCGGCCAGTGGCTCAGGCATAGGTTTTCTGCCCTTTTTATAGTCAGGGTAAAGCTGTTTACGCCAAGAGATCTCATCACCATCCCAGACAATGGCGACATGGGTAGGGTGGTGAATGCGCAGCAGTTTAGTACAGGCAACGCTCACGCGGTCCGTTAAACTGTCCATATCGTTCTCATCTGGGATCGCCGCATAAATGCGGCGAACTAAGTTGAGACCATCGATAATTAAAAACTTATTCATTGGCGGTTATTGGTTTACTTCACTATTTGATAGCAGGGAACATAAGCACTCCCCGGCAGTTTCATCCTATGTTGGGCGACAAAGGCCCCCAGCAAATTGTCCATCAATTCCATCAAGTGTGGGTCCCCTTTAATGTGGAAGGGGCCTAATTGTTCTATCTGTTTGATAGTGTCTGATTTTACATTACCCGCCACTATACCCGAAAACGCTTTGCGCAAATTGGCGGCTAGCTCCGCTTTATTCGATTGAAAATGCAAATCCAAGTTTGCCATTACTTCATGGCTTGGAATAAACGGTAGTTGGAACTCGGGTTCTATCTTCAGTCCCCATTGATATTGATAGGCATCACCTGTGGCGCGGCGATGGGTTTTCACTTGTTCCATACCTTGTTTCATCACTCGAGCGACTTCTGCGGGATTGTCTATGATGATTTGATATTTTTGCCGCGCCTCTTGCCCTAAGGTGGCTGCGATAAACTCATCAATTTTAATAAAATAGTCCGCACTCTCACTTGGGCCAGTCAGCACCAGTGGGAAGGGGGTTTCTTGATTTTCTTTATTGAGCAAAATACCCAAAATATACAGTAGCTCTTCGGCGGTACCCGCACCGCCGGGGAAGATAATAATCCCGTGGCCTAGACGCACAAAGGCTTCGAGGCGTTTTTCGATATCGGGTAAAATCACCAGCTCGTTAACAATTTGGTTAGGCGGCTCGGCGGCAATAATACTGGGCTCAGTGAGACCAATATAACGGGCGTTTTTAATCCGTTGTTTTGCATGACCAATGGCGGCGCCCTTCATCGGACCTTCCATCGCGCCAGGGCCGCAGCCGGTGCAAATATCTAATTCCCTTAGACCAAGTTGATAGCCCACTTCACGGGTGTATTGGTATTCGACAGCGTTGATACTGTGACCACCCCAACAGACGACCACATTGGGGTCTTTCATCGGTGCAATGGCGCGGGCATTACGCAAAATATCGAACACTACGTTAGTAATGTGGCTCGCGTTGGTGAGATTGATATGTTTAAGGGTGTCGTACTTGTCGCTGATATAAAGGATATCCCGTAGCACCGAAAACAAGTGTTCTTGGATCCCTGTGATAATTTGGCCGTCGACAAAGGCTTGCTCGGGGGGATTGATAAGCTCTAGTTTAACCCCACGTTCACGTTGAAGCACATTGATATCGAAGTTCTGATATTGCTCGAATAGCGCTTTAGAGTTGTCGGTCTTGAGGCCTGCGGCGAGTACGGCGAGTGAGCAGTTACGATACAGTTGATATAGGGCGCTCTTGGCGCTTTTTTTGAGGCGATCAACTTCAAGTTGTGAAAGCTGATCCATGCTGCCCTTTGGGCTGACTTTTACTATCATTTATCACTCCTTCGTCTCGACAGGAGTGATAACTAGCGACGTATAGGCGGACTTTGTTATACGTCAATCACAACCCTGTCTCTGCTTTCATGTTTTGCTTTGTAGAGTGCTGCATCGGCGCGCTCGAAGGTTTCATGTATGAGCTCGTTCCCCATAACCTGCGCAGCCCCTATAGATACTGTAACTGTAATTCTCTGATTTTTAAATTTAAATGGAATATTTTTTACTTTTTCACGGACTCTGTTTAAAAGTTGAGCAATGTCGCCTCCGCCAATATCTGGCAGGATGAGCACAAACTCTTCGCCGCCGTAGCGGGCGACAAACTCGGTATCCCGTAGAGAGTTCTTTAATGCCATGGCGATGACCTGCAGGGTTTTATCGCCCGTGCTGTGGCCAAAGCTGTCATTGATACTCTTAAAGTGGTCGATATCTGCCACCGCAATCCATAGCGGGGTTTTGTGGCGCTGATAATTACGATACTCAAGTTCCATGCGCTCTTCGAGGGCGGCACGGTTAGGTAATTGGGTTAGGCTGTCCAATAGATTGAGTTTTTGTTGCTCGAAGAGTCGCTCTTTATAGGTGTTGGCCTCATTACTTAGCTCGTTAAGCTCTTTGCGCATGGTCTCCATCGATTTGCGCAGTAAGGCTTGTTCACGCTGCTCTAAGGCTTCTTTGCGGGCGAGGGCGGAGCGGATTGAGTTGAGCTGTTCGGTCAATTGCGCCTTGAGATCGACAATATCATCGGTGTCGATAATGGCTTCACCCACATTATCCACACGCGAATTGATTTCACGGTTGAGCTGGGTTTTTAGCTGAAAACTGCGCTGGTTGTGATTGTAGGATTCACTCACCACTTCACGCACAGCGGCTAAGGCATCGTTTAGCGCGTATAAAAACTCTTGTGAGGCCGATTTTTCGCGGGCGATGTTGTCGAGCAATAGGGATAAAATGGTTTGATAGGCTTCGAGCAAGGTGTCGATTTCGACTTCCGATGCCAGCAGCTCTTTAATCACGAGCACTTGGTCGCGTTGATCTTTACGAAATTCAATTTCCGAAATCATCTGCGCGAGTTCATGGGCAAGTTGTCTGTGTTTTGGCAAGACATCTAACTTTTCCGTCTCATTGAACTGTTGTTGCAGGATAATATCGTAGAAGCCGATGATTTGTTTAACTTTAGGGATATATTCCCACACTGTGTGGAAAGGTTTTGAGAGATCCTGCTTAAAGTAATTAACTTCTTTTTTGAGTTTTTCGGGCGCCGAGTTAACCCGTTGGATCTGGCGGACCACCTGTGCAAGCCCTGTCCGGCTTTCTTCAAGTTGCACCATTACATGGTTGTACTGACCCTTTAATAGACGTTCAACATCAACCAACTCCGGCAATGCTTCATCGACTCGCTCAAAGGTATTTAAATTATGGCGAAGTTTAGCAAGTTTATTATCCAGTTCTAAATTTTGCCCTTTGCAGGCAAGACTTAAATGGCCAATAAATTGGAGTAGTGTCTGTAACTTAGCATTCCTATCTTCGTTTACTTCATCGAGGGCCAATTTTGCCGAGTGAAGTTTTTGCTGAAGCAATGCCAGCTGTGTCACTGTCGCGTTGGAATCCTTCATCCGGAGTATTTTCCTAACTCTGTAGGGCTAAAAAGCATGACGTCCTCTGTCCAGATTAGCGGTCAATCTCGTATGCTTCTAATGTTATAACAATGGCGGTAGAGTGCAAATTGCTTTCCCTATACCAAAGTGATTAATTGTCGATATTGATCAAATATTTTCCAATAAATGTCGATCTTGGTTATTTTCCCAACAGGGCCAAATAATGTCTTCCTTGTTTGCATCTGTGTCGACTCTTATCAGGCCGCGTTCAATCCCTTTTTCGAGATGCAAAAACAGCGGATCGGCAAAGAGTGTCGGTGGCACAAAATCTAAAGCTCTTAGGCTCACATAATGGCAAGTGTCATTGGTTAAACTGCGCGCGCCTGCGAGGGCCATTTGGAGGGTTTCAAACAGCAATTTAGGGGCAATTTTGATTTCTGCTTTGGTTAATAACGGCAAACTGATAAAGCCTAAATTAAAATGATAGCCCATGCCTTTGGTATCCAGCAGCGCCCTCAGTGTTTGTAACACCCGCTGCGGTTCTTCTGCCTCGGTAAATCTTACGGCAAACAAGCCTTGACGGATCACATAGACGGGCATCGACAATGCATTAGTGATATGGCCAGTTAATTGGCGCGTAATGGCATTGGCAAAATATTGGCCGTGATGCAGGTCGGTACTGACATGCTCGCGAAATTCAATTAAGGCGAGGGCGGTTGTGGGCGCATTCGCTGGGTTTTGGGCGAGATCCTTTAATAGCGCGGCATATCCCTGATGGTGAGTAAAAGGCTCTTCGAGGCTTAACTGTTGCAGCATGGCGTTTTGGCGTTTGTGCTTACGGCGCTGATTGATAAGGATGATGATCCCGACTAATAGCACTAGGGTAATCAGGCCACTAAAGGCGAGTAATTTATTGGTGTTTTTAGTGGTTTCAACTGCATCGTTCAGTTTGCCCTGTAACATACTGAGTTCGAGTTTGAGTTGTTGCTCGGCCAGCACTGAGGCGGAAACCGATGGATCTTTTGCGGTGCTTTCGAGTGCTTCGCTCAATTCGATAATGCGCTTTTGCGTGCTAATCACTTTGGCTTGATCGTGGAGCTTTTCCGCTGACAGGGCGATTTGCGTCAGCGCCGATTTTTGCTCGTCCTGCAGTTGTAAATCACTTGCTAAGGCTAGGGCATTTTCGGCGTGGTTCATCATTAACGGCCAATCTTCCTTCGATTGGGCAATCTCACCGATAAGCAGTTCGTTATAGACTAAATAGTGATGGCTTTGTTTTTCTTGAAATATCTGATTCGCCATCAACAAATATTTGAGGGCATTCGCCTCATCATGTAAGTGCGAATAGGCTTGGCCGAGATTGTGAAAATTCAGCCCTTGCGCGATGTAGTTACCGCGTTTGGCGTCGAGCTGCTGGGCATTCAGGTAGTAATCGATGGCGCGGTTCCAATCACCTTGTTCACCATACACCATGGCGATGACCGTCATACAGCTTGATAAATAAGTGTCGTTGCCCAGTTTTTTAAAGCCTGCGGCAGCCTCATGGGCATTCTTTAAGGCTTCATCCCATTGTTTTAAATCACGATAGACCTTCGCCAGTTGCAGCTGCAGGTGGGTTTTCATCGAAGGATAATTGGAGCGATTAGACAGGCGAATCGCTTCACTATAGTGTTGCAATGACTTAGTGAGTTGTTGATTTTTATTGTAATAATGCCCAAGTTTCGATTCGGCCGCCGCGATAAGGTAGTCGTTTCTAAGCTTGTAGGCGATATCGCGGTAGGTATGAAAATGCATTAATGCGGGCACATCTTGGCGGATGACGAGGTGCAATCCGCCTAAATGTTCATGAATGGTGTGCTTTAGCAGCATGGATTCCACATCATAACTGTCGTTAATCCGTGTCAGCGCCTCATTATAAAATGCGATGGCTTCTTGGTATTTTTGTTCGGTACGGCCGATATAACGCCCCTTGAGCATAGCGACTGTGGCTTGTTCGAAGGGACTCTGCGCTATGCTTGCCAGTAATTCAATCAGGCTATTGGCGTCTTGAAAGCCAACCTTGGATTTCACATTCGGCTCGAGATTTAACCGCGCAAGCAGTTGCAGAATATGCTCGAATTCATCACTGCTGTAACCCTGCTCTTGGGCGGCACGTTCAAATTGTTCACGATTCTTAAAGGCAATAGGAAAAGAGATGGACTGATTAAGTCTGTCATACATCTTCTGCGGCGTTTCACGCAATTCTATTTCTTCGGCCTCAAGATCGGTAGCCTTTGTTTGAAAAGAAATAGACATCAACAAGGTCACGAAAATAACAATGAGTTTATGCATGTGTAGGTGGCCCTATATTCCCTAAGTCAAGGAACTTATTTTGTTAGCTTTTGTTAGCGCCTAATGAGGATGCTACATCGACTTGTTATACTTGGAAAAAATATAAGAAGCATAATAACAGAAGACGGAAGGAAGTCAGAGTGAAACCCAGTAGATTATCTATTTTGGTATTAAGTGTATTAGGGTCGGCTAACGTATTTGCCGATGTGGATTACAAAATTGATTTAAGCCAACCAGAACATCACCTTGCGAAGGTGAGTGTGACTTTCTCCGAGGCTAAAGCGGGTGAGTTCAATGTCAATCTACCCGTGTGGCGTACGGGCAAATACCAAGTGTTACCTCTATCCGACGGTGTGCGTTTATTTAGCGCGACCGATGCTCTTGGCAACGCTCTACCATGGAAACGCACCGCCAGCGGTGAATGGCAAATTGCCCTCGATAAGCCCACCAGCGTGACAGTGAATTATCAGCTCTATGCCAATGAATTAGGTCAACGTGTGCGTCATATCGATGCTACCCACGCCTATTTAGATGCCAGTGGCGTATTTATGTATAGCCCGCAATTTCGAGCCGATGCTGTTGCAGTACAATTAACGGTTCCCGAAAACTGGCAAAGCTATTCGGGTATGTCGTCAGGTAACGCGGCGCATTCCTTTGTGGCGCCTAATTATGATGTGCTGATTGATTCGCCCATCGAAACCGGCGTGAGCACCCACAAAACCTTTAGCGCTAATGGTAAAGATTATGAGTTAGTGCTGTGGGGCGAAGGCAACTACGATGCCGACAAGGTGGTGAAAGATTTAACCGCGCTGAGTGGTCAAGCCAAGGCGATTTGGGATGGTTATCCCTTTGAGCGTTATGTGTATATGGTGCACGCCACTAGCGGCGCGAGTGGCGCAACCGAACATTTGAACTCGACGGTCATCCAACTGCCTCGGTTTAGTTTTCGCGAGCGTAAGGACTACCTACGCTTTATCAGCACCGCCTCCCATGAGTTTATTCATACCTGGAACGTTAAAGCCTATCGTCCAGCGGGGTTGGTCCCTTACGATTATCAGCATGAAAACATGACCGAACTTTTGTGGATTGCCGAGGGCTCGACCAGTTATTTCCAAGGTCAGTTACTGCTGCGTGCAGGAGTGATGACGCCTAAGGAGTTTTTAGAAGATCTCGCTAAACGCATTGAGAAGAGTGAGCTGACTCCCGGACGCGAAATTCAATCTGTGGCCGAGGCCAGTTTAGGGGAGTGGAGCAGCACGGGTGGTGATTATGCTATTAACCACAGTGTGAATATTTACTCTGAAGGTTATTTAACCTCACTGGCGCTGGATTTCTCCCTGCTGACCGACTCGAATCTTGCCCACTCGTACCGCGATGTACACCGTAAACTCTATCAGGATTACCGCGTGCCTAAGGGTTACACTGTGGCCGATGTGCAGCAAATTCTGAAGGATTTATCGGGTAAGGATTATGGCCCCTGGTGGCAGAGCCATGTGAATAGTCCGCTGAGTCTTGAGTTTTCAAGCCTGTTGTCTCAGGCTGGTTTAGTCATGTCCTATGGTAAAGACTCTAAAGCTGAGCCTTTTACGGGCATGACTTTAAGCAGCGAACATGGCTCTTTAGTGCTTTCTCAAGTCTTGCGTAATGGCCCCGCGTGGCAGGCCGGTATCGTGGCAGGGGATGAAATCCTCGCGATTAATGGCTTAAAGGTCACGGCACAAGGTTTTGATAAACGCATCAAAGACTTTAAAGTGGGTGATAAAGTCGAAATCACCTTATTTAACAACGACAAAATCAAGCAAGTGGCGTTAACCTTAGGTGAGAAACAAAGCGGTAAGCTAGCGCTAAAAGGCGATGCAAAGGCGACTAAGCAGCAAAAAGCCTTCTTCAAAGCCTGGCTTGGCATTGATTGGCCGTTCGATAATAAGGGTGAGCTGCTGACGAAAAGCTAATTCGTTTGCGATTTGAGTGAGTGGCGGCAATTAAGGTTGGCATACTTGAATCGCTCCCTCGAATCGCACCTAATGTATGACTTCAGTCATAGATACTAAAAAGGCGCCGCAGTGAGCTAAGTTCAACTGCGGCGCCTTTATACATTATTTCGTTTGATTTAGCTTAAGCTCGTTTGGCGCTTTCGCTAAATATGGCTGTGCTTTAAAAGCTTGCTTAAGCGTTAAGTCTAAGCTTGAGTCTCTTCAAGGCCGCCTAATGCCGAAACTAGGGCGTGCATCAGCGCGACTAACTCACTGCCCATTAAGGCAAAGTCGGCATCGAGACGCGCCATTGGATCTTCATTACCTAGCTCATCATTACCCGCTCTAAATTCTTCGGAGAATTTTAAGCGTTTTACGCTGGCGTCGGATTGCAGCAGTAGCGCAATTGATTGGCCAAAGTGCAGGGCGAGCTTATGCACTTCTTTGCCGGTTTCAAGGTGGGCAAGTACTTCATCTTCTTTCAGATCTTGCTGCTTAAAGCGCACGATACCGCCTTCATCGGCGGCCGATTTCAACTCGGCTTCATCTTGCATTTCAAAGGGTAATGGTGCGCTGCCATCTTTTAACCATTGAGTGAGGTTCGATTCAACTGGCGCTTTAAAGCTTAATGGGATCACTGGCAAGCTACCTAAGGCCTTGCGTAATAAGGCTAATAATTCTTCGGCTTTAGTGGCGCTAGAGCTATCAACGAGGATCATTTCCAGCTCAGGTAAAATCAGCGCGCGAGTTTGGCTGCGACGTGAAAAGGCGCGTGGTAATAGGCTAGTGATGATTTCATCTTTCAGCGCATCTTTTTCTTTTTTGGCGAGCTTACGATTTTCTTCGTCTTCAATTAGCGCCACTTTTTCTTCTAATGATTCTTTAATCACTTGGCCTGGCAGAATTTTTTCTTCTTTAGTGACACAGATAAGGTGACGATTATTGGCGCTGTGCACTAAGGTGCTGCCTTGTTTACCTAAGGCATTGGAAAAACCAAATTTGCTGACGTCTTGGCTGCCGCATGGGGAAAATGTGAAATCGGCGAGTGCGGTTTCAAGTGCTTCTGTCTCGATGGAAAAAGGTTTATTGAAACGGTAAAGAGTAAGATTTTTAAACCACATAAGATGCGCTCATTGGAAAAATAAAGTCGCAGTTTACGGCATAGTTGCAGCGGGGTAAACCTACCTTAAATCGTTAAATTTTGCCCCGGTTGCAGAATTCATCAAAATGTAACATTGAAAAAAATCTGCCTGTAACCCTTGGTATGTCTCGGTTTTATCTTTGAAGGGGAGTGCGGTTTCGTGGTGACTGACCCAAGTTGTCACAATTGAAATAAAACTGAAACAGATTCATTGCAAACTTTCGGTCGTTCCAAACCAATAACCAAGACGAACATAACGTCGAAAGGATTAAATGATGAACGTTTTTTGTAAAACTCTACTTGCTTCTGCGCTAGCTTCTGCAACTCTGGCTTCTGCTTATGCCGCTGAGCCACTGACTGTTTATGGTAAGTTGAACGTTACCGCTCAATCAAATGATGAGAAAGGTGATTCTACAACAACTATTCAAAGTAATGCTTCTCGTTTTGGTGTGAAGGGTGATTTCGAACTGTCTAGCTCGCTGGAAGCGTTCTACACAGTAGAGTACGAAGTTGATACTGGCGCTGCAACAAGCGACAACTTCAAAGCCCGTAACCAATTCGTTGGTTTAAAAGGTGCATTTGGTTCTTTCTCTGTTGGTCGTAACGACACTCTGTTAAAGATCTCTCAAGGTAACGTTGACCAGTTCAACGATTTATCAGGTGACTTAAAGAGCCTGTTCAAAGGTGAAAACCGTTTAGGTCAAACTGCAACTTACCTGTCACCTTCAATCGGTGGTTTCGTATTCGGTGCAACTTATGCTGCTGAAGGCGATGCTGACCAACAAGCTCAAGACGGTTTCAGCTTAGCCGCTATGTACGGTGACGCTAAACTGAAAAAATCACCTTTCTACGCCGCTATCGCTTACGATTCTGACGTAAAAGGTTATGAAATCCTGCGTGCATCGGTACAAGGTAAAATCGCTGATTTAACCTTAGGTGGTATGTATCAACAACAGGAACAAACCTACAAAAACGCTTTACCTGTTAACACTGACAGCGTGAACGGTTACCTGTTTAGCGCCGCTTATGATATCAATGCTGTGACGTTAAAAGCCCAATACCAAGACATGGAAGACTTAGGTGATTCATGGTCAGTGGGTGCGGACTACAGCTTAGGTAAGCCTACGAAAGTGTTTGCTTTCTATACTAACCGTTCTATGGAAGCGTCTAACGACGATGACAAATACATAGCTGTAGGCTTAGAACACAAGTTCTAATCTCAGCATTAAGGTTGAATTAAGGAGGCTTAGGCCTCCTTTTTTATTGCGATAAACAAACAGTTATATAAACTTAATATGACAATTATCGCGACAATATCGCTTTTGCGGCACGCTTATTCATAAATCTGTAATAAAAATGACTAATAATAACCGTGTTGACATTCACTGACAGAAAATCACTTATGACTGCAAGGATATTGATAGTAGAAGACGAGTTAGCCATCCGCGAGATGCTGACTTTTGTAATGGAACAGCATGGGTTTACAACCTCTGCGGCGGAAGATTTTGATTCGGCCATTGCGCTGCTAAAGGAGCCTTACCCCGATCTGATTTTGTTGGATTGGATGTTTCCTGGTGGAAGTGGTATTCAATTGGCCAAACGCCTCAAGCAGGATGAATTTACCCGTCAGATCCCCATTATTATGTTAACCGCTCGCGGTGAAGAGGAAGATAAGGTTAAGGGACTCGAAGTGGGCGCCGATGACTATATCACTAAACCTTTTTCACCCAAGGAGCTGGTGGCGCGTATCAAGGCCGTATTGCGCCGTAGCGCACCGACCCGCCTCGAAGAAACCATCGATGTACAAGGATTGTTACTCGACCCCGTGAGCCACAGGGTGAGTGTTGGCGATACCGTGCTCGACATGGGGCCAACGGAATTCCGTTTATTACACTTCTTTATGACACACCCTGAACGTGTTTACAGCCGCGAACAGCTGCTCGATAACGTCTGGGGAACCAATGTGTATGTGGAAGATAGAACCGTCGATGTTCACATCCGTCGCCTGCGTAAAGCGGTCGAAGAGTCGGGCCATGACCGCCTCATTCAAACGGTTCGTGGGGCTGGTTATCGTTTCTCTACACGCATTTAGTGCCAAATAAGAGATAGGCACAGGTTAGCTTTTAAGCTATCTTGTGCTCCTCTTATTTAGCCTGATGTCTGGGTTTATTTATGTTCGACTCTTATTCAGGGTACCGGTTGTTTTCGCGCTTAGCGGTGTTCTTACTGCTTTGTTTGCTAATTGGTTTATTGGTAGGGAAACCCCTCTGGATACTTATCATCGGATTGCTTGGACTGGTGTTCTGGCATTACCGTCAGTTAGCTCGTCTCAATTTTTGGTTATGGCGTGATAGAAAATTAACGCCTCCCCAGGGCAGTGGTAGTTGGGAAGGGGTGTTTAACGGCATATATCGTCTGCAAGGTAAAAATCGTCGTCGAGTTGGCCAATTAGCCGCCTTGCTAGGACGTTTTCGCCAAGGCGCCGAGGCCTTGCCCGATGCGGCAGTCGTGCTCGACTCAGAGCACAATATCTTATGGTGTAACAAGTTAGCTCAGCTGATTTTAGGCTTTGTCTGGCCACAGGATAATGGTCAACGGATTGATAACTTGATCCGTCATCCTGATTTTTCCGCCTATCTTAAGGCGGGAGAATATAAGGAGCCCTTAGAGCTGGCCTCACCTGTCTCGGATAGGCGCCTACTCGAAATTCGTATCATGTCCTATGGTGATAGGCAGCTACTGTTGATCGCCCGTGATATTACGCGGATAAGACAGCTCGAAGGCATGCGTAAAGAATTTGTCGCCAATGTGTCACACGAACTGAAAACCCCGCTCACCGTATTGCAGGGCTATTTAGAGATGATGCAAAGCATGGCCGAACCCGGTTCGATGAACGCCAAGCCCTTAGCCTTAATGCAGCAACAGACACGGCGAATGCAGTCGATGGTGGAGCAGCTGTTGGTGTTATCACGTATCGAAGATGCGGTCGATATAAACCTTGAGAATACGGTGAATATGGCGCAGTTGATGGAGGTCTTGAAGGAAGAGGCCAAGGCGCTGGCGCAGGATAAGTATGAACTTAGCTTCCATTGTGAGGCGGGACTCAACTCCCATGGCAATGAGTTACAGCTTAGAAGTGCTTGTTCTAATTTGATTTCGAATGCGATTCGCTACACAGAACCCGGCGGCAAAATTACCGTGCAATGGCGCAGTGTGGCGACCGGTGGTCTCTTTAGTGTGACGGATACGGGCGAGGGGATTGCGCCGCAGCATATTAACCGTTTAACCGAGCGCTTTTATCGCGTCGACAGTGCGCGCTCAAGGCAAACGGGTGGTAGTGGCCTTGGTTTAGCTATTGTGAAACATGCCCTGAGTCACCACCACAGTGAGCTCAATATCAGTAGTGAATTGGGCAAAGGCAGCACCTTTAGCTTTGTGATCCCACACCATTTAATCGTCCGTAAAAAATAACGGCTGCGCAGACTTAATTTATTTTTATATTTAAAACAGGCCATTAGGGCCTGTTTTGTTTTTATCAGTACTGGGTAATGACCTTTTTTGCAAAAAAATGCGAAAAATGTGTTTTGTCATCTAAGTGTCACATCTTGGACATAGAATTGTCATTGTAGCGATTGATACTGGCTGCGTCTGAAGAAACTTAAGTTAGAAATTAGTTAGCTTATTACTGGAGCACATAATGAAACTGAAAAAGCTTGTCGGCGCGATGACCCTCACAGCCGCTGGTGTATTCTCTGCCACTGCAATGGCATCTGTTGATCAATCTTTGCCAACTTACGAGAAAGCAAGTGGTGTATCAGGCAACCTTTCGTCTGTAGGTTCGGATACCTTAGCCAACATGATGACTCTGTGGGCTGAAGAATTTAAGCAGATGTACCCTAACGTCAACATCCAAATTCAAGCTGCTGGTTCTTCTACTGCGCCACCAGCATTAACTGAAGGCACTTCACAATTCGGTCCAATGAGCCGCAAGATGAAGCCTAACGAAGAAGAAGCCTTCGAAAAGCACTATGGTTACAAGCCAACAGCAGTACGTGTAGCGATTGACGCTTTAGCGGTATTCGTACACAAAGATAACCCAATCAAAGGGTTAACTGTTGAACAAGTTGACGGCATTTTCTCTTCTACTCACAAGTGTGGTAGCAGTGATATCCAACGTTGGGGCGATTTAGGCCTTGACGGTAACTGGTCAGCAAAAGACGTACAACTGTACGGTCGTAACTCAGTATCTGGTACTTACGGTTACTTCAAAGAGCACGCTCTGTGTAAAGGTGACTTCAAGGCCAACGTAAACGAGCAACCAGGTTCTGCTTCTGTGGTTCAGTCAGTTTCTCAATCACTGAACGCTATCGGTTACTCTGGTATCGGTTACAAAACTGCTGGCGTGAAAGCCGTTGCCATTGCGAAGAAAGGTAACGAGTTTATTGAAGCGACTGCAGAAAACGCAGCTAACGGTACTTACCCATTGTCACGTTACTTATATGTCTACGTTAACAAGCAACCAAACAAAGACTTAGCACCAATGGAAAAAGAATTCATCCGTTACGTGCTGTCTAAGCAAGGTCAGCAAGTGGTAGAAAAAGACGGTTATGTGACTCTGCCTAAGAGCGTAGTCGCTAAAGATTTAGAACAGTTAGGCATTCGCCTCTAATTCTTAATCGCTAAACCATTAAGGGCCTCTTCGGAGGCCCTTTTTGTTTTGGGAAGATTCATTGCTGCCCAAGACTGAAAAGTGGGCATAAAAAAAGCAACCTAATAAGGTTGCTGTAAATTCCAATTCGGAATCCGGGGACGGTCGCGCTAGAAACCATCTAAAGGAGAATGATGATGAACGAAGAAACTCATTGCAAAGATTCGGTTCATAATATCTGACTCAAGGGCGCGAAATTAGTTCAGCAAAAATAGAAAATTTTCGAAAATATTTTTTCTTATAACCTTTATACATTGAAAAATATGTAAATTTTATTTTTACAGCTTAACTCAAGTCGATGATGGCACGTTATCGACTCAAGCAATGTTACAAAATGCGGATGCGGGAAAGGTTTATTCGATTGCGCAGGAGTAAATCAGCGACCGATAATAGGATTAGCTCATTTACCGATAACAGGTCGCTTAACAGATGCCGCCAGAAAACCAACCAGTCCCAATTGAACCCCAAACCTGGGATCACAACCGAGATTACCATTCATTTGCTAATAGCGACCAAGCACAGGTCACGCATTTATCCCTCGCGCTTAAAGTCGACTTTGCGGCTCGTCGTTTGCAGGGGAAGGCAACACTGTCGCTGCGCTATCTTGAGTCACAGGTTGGTGAACTATGGCTCGATAGTCGCGACTTACGCATTTTATCGGTCACGACTGAGGATGAAACGGCGCTGGCATTTCATCTTGAAGCGGCTGATGAGATTCTCGGGCAGAAATTAGTCATCCAGTTGCCCCAAGAGCAGTGCGAACAAGTTTGCATTCGCTACCACACCTCGCCGGAGGCTGAAGGGCTGCAGTGGCTTACACCTGAACAAACAGCGGGCAAAGCATTACCTTATCTCTTTAGTCAGTCTCAGCCCATTAATGCTCGCAGTTGGATTCCTCTGCAAGATACGCCAAAGGTGCGAATAACCTTCGATGCGCATGTTGAGGTGCCAAAGGGCATGCGTGCCGTGATGAGTGCGATGAACGACCCCGATACACCGCTCGAGGGGCAATTCCAATTCGAGATGGAAAAGCCCATTCCCACCCATTTGCTGGCTTTAGCGGTGGGCGACTTAGCCTTTCAAGGCATAGGTCCGCGCAGCGGCGTGTATACCGAACCTTGCATGCTAGAGGCCGCGGCTACTGAGTTTGCCGATACCGAGCATATGCTGGATGTGGCGCAATCGCTCTTAGGCCCTTATGCCTGGGGGCGTTATGACATGATCATCTTGCCACCGAGCTTTCCCTTTGGTGGCATGGAAAACCCGCGTCTAGCCTTTTTAACCCCAACCCTGATTGCGGGGGATAAAAGCTTAGTGTCGACCGTGGCCCATGAGTTGGCACACTCGTGGACGGGCAATTTGGTGAGCAATGCCACATGGCGCGATCTCTGGTTGAATGAAGGCTTTACAACCTATTTCACCAATCGGATTGTCGAAGCGGTTTATGGTAAGGAGCAGGCCGAGCTGGAATGGGTCATTGAATTTGGCCGATTAACCGAAGAAATGGCCATGTTACCGCGCCACAGGCAAACGCTGCCCGCCAATGTGCAGCAGGTTGATCCTAATCTGGCTTTTAACCGTTTTACCTACGATAAGGCATCGATGTTCGTCCATGAGCTAGAGCATCGTCTTGGCCGCGCCGAATTTGATAAGTTTCTGTTTGCCTATGTGCAGCACTTTGCCTTTAAGGCGATCACCACCGAAGTGTTTGTCGAATATGCCAAAGTCGCTTTAGTCGAAGCCTATCCCGATAAAATAAACGAAGCTGAGCTGCAGGAATGGATTTATGGCGAAGGGTTACCGCAAGGTTATGTGGGGCCCACATCACGAAGTTTAGATAAGGTTGATAGCGCCTTGGATGACTTCTTACAGGGCAAAGCGGCCAGCGAGCTTAAGGTTAAGGGCTGGCGAGTCCACCATTGGCAATACTTTTTGACTCAATTGCCCGAAGTGGTGTCGCAGGTACAACTGATGGATTTGGACGATACCTTTAAGTTCACCGAGTCTACTAACGCTGAAATTGCCTGCGATTGGTTTAGGGTCGCTATCCGCAATCATTATGATCCAGTGCTGCCCGCCTTAAGTGCTTATTTACAGCGCATTGGCCGCGGTAAGTTTGTCCGCCCACTTTATGCTGAATTACAGGTTGCGGGATACCACGCGGAGTTACAACAAATCTATGCCAGTGCGCGGGCGGGATACCATCCTTCGATTCAAGTGCAACTGGATAGAATGCTGAAGGGATAAAATTCAGATAAAAAAATGGCAACCTAAGGTTGCCATAAAAGAATCAAAGTAGGAGACAAAGGAATGCATTGCGCTAGCGTGTATTCGATTGTTTCCCAAAAGGGAGATGATGATGAACGACCAACCAATTCGACTCTATGCAATAACTTGAAACTGTTTCATTGAATTAAACGGCGGGTTTTATCCATTTAATCCTTTGCTAAACATTTCATTTAGCAATCAATTCTGCATCAAAGCGGATTTGTTAATCCTTACATATAGTCAGACTAAGACCTTTTGATAAAGTTCAGTTGGCGGCTAAAAAATTTTAAATTTATTTTTGGGCTTGCTGACATCAGCAAATTGAGCCGTTGGTGAGTGGCTACATTTATTTTACATATAAAACATAGACATAAAAAAAGGCAACCAATTGGTTGCCTAGTGACCTATTCCTAGGTCAAGGGGGCTGCGCTAGAAGCCCCAGGGAGAATGATGAACATGAAAAAGACATTCGCTGTTCAATATGTTTGAGGGGCTTATAGAATTAAAGTTCCATCGAAAATAAAAAATAACTTAAATTTTTTATTTAATAATAAAATTTCAATGGGATAGCGTGCGGATTATTTTAAAAGCGCTTCTATCTTGTCACTAATGGCCTCTGGTTTTGTGGTTGGCGCAAAGCGAGCGACCACTTCGCCCTGACGATTAACTAAGAATTTAGTGAAATTCCACTTAATGCGTTCCGTGCCTAATACGCCTGGAGCCGCTTTTTTGAGGTACTGGTATAAAGGGTGAGTGTGCTCACCGTTTACCTCGATTTTCGAAAACAGTGGAAAGCTCACGCCAAAGTTGAGTTCACAAAAACTTTGAATACCTTTCTCATCGGCTTTTTCTTGGGCGCCAAACTGATTGCATGGGAAGCCTAAAACCACCAATCCCTGCGCTTTATATTTTTGATAGAGCGCTTCTAAGCCCTTGTACTGTGGTGTAAAACCGCACTCACTGGCGGTGTTCACAATTAAGATCACTTTGCCTTGATATTGCGCCAGTGCCGTTGGATTACCTTGAATGTCGTTTGCGCTATGGCTATAGATAGTCGATGTCATCATTACCTCCTTAGGTGTGGTGATTAGCATAAATAATAGTTTGATTGTTATCAATTGATTTGTGTGCAATTTATTTTGTGGATTTGCTAATCTTCTTCAATATCAATATAGTTACGCTAATTTTTATCTCAGCAGAAGGGCGTTTATGTGACTGAACATGAAGCCGAATACGAAACAAACACACAGGCCGATGTCGGGCAGGTTGTTCAGCAACTCACTGAAGTTGAAGGTGAAGAACAGGCTGAAGTGTTCAGTGAAATCTTAAATGAAGCTGAGCCTGGCACGGTTGCTTTAGTGCTAGAGTCTTTACCTTTAGACGAGCGTTACGAGCGTTGGCAACAGGTTGAGTTTAGTGACCGTGTGACAGTGCTGAGTTTAATGCGCGCCGATCCGCGTATGGGGATCCTAAAGCAGATGCCCGACAATGAGGTGGATCTGCTGTTTGCGCAGCTCAGTCCTGAGGATTTGATTGAGTGGAGTGATTATCTCCCTGAAAGTTTTACCGACCGAGCCTTGGCGCAAATGGGCGAACGTCAGCGGCAGCGCTTCGAGTTGTACGATCAATACTCGGAAAATGAGATTGGTCGTTATACCGATCATCAAATGTTAGTGCTCAGCGATAAGGCGACTGTGGCCCAAGCGCAGCGGTTTTTCAGGCGAATCGAACTCGACTGTAACGACAACTTATTTATCGTCGATGAGGAGGATAAATACCTAGGTACGGTTAGACGTTATGATATTTTCAAGCATGATCCCTCTGAACCGTTGATTTCACTGTTATCGGAAGATAGCCGCGCCTTAACCGCAGATACGACGCTACTCGATGCCGCCGAGGCAATTGAACACAGCCGCGAAATTGAGTTACCGGTTATTGATGAGGCTGGGGAACTGATTGGCCGTGTCACCCTAAGGGCCGCTACCGCCTTAGTGCGTGAACATTACGAAGCGCAATTAATGGCAACCGCGGGTATGGATGAGTCCGACGACTTATTCGCCCCGATCATCAAAGGTGCGCAGCGCCGCGCCGTGTGGTTAGGGATTAACTTACTCACGGCATTTTTGGCCTCGGCAACCATTGGGTTATTTGAGAACGTCTTATCGCAAGTGGTGGCACTTGCTGTGTTGATGCCGATAGTGGCGTCCATGGGCGGGATTGCGGGGAGTCAGTCGCTCACCTTGATGATCCGCGGCATGGCGATGGGGCAGATCTCTGCGGGTAACTTATTCTCGTTAATGAAGAACGAGTTAGGCATTGGTTTAGTCAATGGTACCCTCTGGGCTATTGTGATTGGACTCGTGGCGGGCTGGTGGTTTGCCGACAGTACCATAGGCATAGTGATAGGTTGCGCGATTTTGATCAATATGGCGGTCGCGGCGCTGGCTGGGGTGTTTGTGCCTATGGTGTTGCAGCGATTTAACCAAGATGCGGCGCTCTCAGGCTCAGTTATTTTAACCACAGTGACCGATGTGGTGGGCTTTTTCACTTTCCTCGGCATGGCGACGATACTGTATCTCTAAGTAGATGTTGGTTGTTTAACTCAATTGTATGAATCAAAACGATATTCAATTTGTCCTTTGCCAAAACGCAGCCGAATTAGCGGCTGCGGCGGCATTAATCGATCAACGGGATGACAACGCGCATCCCCTCGACCATCAGGCCTTTGCTCTGTCCCGCGCTGTAATATTGGCGAAAACCCTTGAGGGTGAGATGGTTGGCTGCGCGGCGATTAAGGCGGGGGATGGCCCCGTAGGGGAGCTAGGCTATCTGGTGGTCTCGCCTTTGTACCGCCGCCGTGGCATAGCCCAAGGGCTTACCCTTAAGCGGATTGAAGTGGCTAAAGCGCTGGGGATAACCCTGTTATTTGCCACCATTCGAGATGAAAACAACGCTAGCCGAGTGAATTTACTCAAGGCCGGATTTCACTTTTGGCGGAATTATTTAAGTATTAGAGGAACGGGGAATACCGTTGGTTGGTATTACTTAGCCCTCGAAGATAAGCTGGATATCGATGGCATAATGCAATCCCTCGTTGGAGATCGGGTTCCAGTAAGTTAAATGTTTCTAAATTGTTTGCTTTAAGTTTTGTTTGTGTTTTTTACCGGTTTTCGTTTGGTTTCAAATTCAAAAATCTTTGCGACTCTCTGCTAAATATGCAGATTTTCTTTTTTTATTCGGTATGATCCGCGCCATTACCCACAGTCATTATTGAGGTGTTTTTATGGCTAAGTTCAGAGTAGCAAGTGTCTTATTATTGAGTGCAGCCGCGCTGCAGGTGAATGCGTCAGAATTTAATCTTGGGTTAAACAACGATGTGGTCTCTACCGAGTTAGAGCTGCAAGTGAATAAAGATGTCAATGCAGTATTAGGATATATTTATTCAGATGATAGCGGTCATATTGCCCAAGGCGCAATGCACATGACCCATGATGTGGGTGTGCATCATTTTGAAGTTGGCGCTAAGTTAAGCCAGTTATGGGCAGATGATGCGCCAAATGGTAGCGCTATATCCGTAGGTGGACGTTATGCCTTGGCGTTAGGGCCAAACATCTCTTTGCATGCCGCGGCTTACTATGCGCCATCGGTATTGTCTTTCGGTAATGTCGATGGTCAATACGAATTGGATTCAAAGGTGCAGTACCGTGTGAATCCTAATATGGCGTTCTATGTCGGTTACCGTAAGATTGCCTTCGAATATGATAACGCCCGTGATTTTACCTTCGAAGATGGCGTTTACATCGGCGGTAAGTTCCGCTTCTAATCTCGCCTTATTGTGAGTGGCCTTAACAGAGGCCACTTTGATGTCAAAGCCGGCCAAGGTTAACTTCGCCGGCTTTTCCATTTGGCTTTCAGTTCGCTGTAGCTTGGCAGGATGGAGGAGAAGATCACCAGTCCTATACCAATACACACCACAATGCTTAAGTGCTCATCCAAAAACCACCAACCAAACAATGCGGCAAAAATAAGGCCTGTGTATTCCACGGGCGCCATTTGGCTGGCATCGGCACGCCGATAGGCGTGGATAATGAGGTAGGTCATACCGATATAAAACAGGCCTAAGGCCAAACCAACTTGCGCGACGGGCAGGCTAAAGTCGGCGCCTTCGTACCAGGTTGCCGGTATCAGAAAAACCATGGCAAAGGCATTAGACCAAAAGAGTGTTGAAAAGGGATGCTCATGGGTTGAATATGCCTTCAAAATGAGGCTGTTGGTTGCTGAGGTCATAGCGCCAAAAAAGGCTAGACCGATATAGAGGTTAAATTCTGTCGGCTGGCTTATCAGCAAAATGCCCGTAAAACCGATAATCCCCGCGACGGTGCGACGATAACCAATACGCTCATTTAAAAAGAAGGCGGACAATAACAACAGTAATAACGGTGATGTATAAATGACTGCAGTCACAGTCGCTAAAGGTAAGTGCAGTACCGCCAGCATAAAGATGGCATTACCTAGCCCGATTAATAGCGCTCGGCTCAAGTGCACCTTGTAAAAGGGGCTTAACTTAAGGTTCCCCTGTAGCCGCCAAACAAAAGGTAATACTAAGAGCGTGGCGAATAATTGGCGATAAAGCACCAGTTGAAACACGGGGGCATTCGTTTCAAGCAATTTAACCAATAGGTTACCGCTGGCAATCAACAACTGGGCAGCTAGAATCATCAATAAGGGTGCCATAGGTATCCAAGTTAACGGCTGAAATGGTGGCTAAGGGAATAACCTGTAAGTGAACGACTAAAATATCATCATAAGGTACCCGATTACCGACTAATTTGGTCTAATCAATTGTAAAAAATAAAATGTAGTCATAAAGTTAACACTCTAAAATGATTTTCTGCGTGGAACTAGACGCTGGTATATAAACCAAGATACCTATGAGCAAAACTAACTTACACAATTTCTGGTGCTTTTTGCTGCTTCTTTGGACATTTAGTCCGTTTGCCTTTAGCGCTGAAATTGCGTTGGATTCCCCCTATTTATTCCATGCCGATGCTAAACAACTTCCGCCCTCTGACTTTAATCAAGTCACCCAATGGATGAGCCAGCTTGAGGAAGCCAGTTCGGTAAGTCTCGCCGGGGGCGATTATTGGATGGTGTCTCCCGTAATGGTTAACAGTCGACAAACCCGTTGGGTGGTGGATGCCAGTAATTCCATTGTGGAGTATGTCGATTATTGGTTGCTCGGCAGCGATGGCTCAGTGCAATTCGCCCAGAGTGGTTATTATGCGCCCTATGAGTTTTTGTTCGATTATGGTCGTAAAGTTAGGCTAAATATGGGGACGGATTATTGGTTAGTGACTCGGCTGAGCAGCCGATACTTCTCATCAGCCCCTGAGCTGGCAATTGAGTTGGAAGAAGCGCACCAATTGACGACGGATCGCATGGCCTTAGCCATAATGATTTGTTTAGGAGGATTGTTTTTTATTGCCCTCTATAATCTACTGATTTACTTCTCTATTTTTGATAAGGCCTTTATGTATTACGGCCTGTATGTGTTGACCTATTTTGGTGGTTGGGCCTTGACCTTCCATTTACCGGCGCACCTATTCCACTTTTATCAGCTTGAGTTGCATCATCTGTTTTTTATTAGTTTGCCGATATTTAACATCCTGTTCTACAAACACTTCTTACAGCTTCCCAGCTATTCGCCGCGATTATGGCGCCTTAGCAAGTACCTGTTAATCGCCTGCATTTTAGCTCTGCCAACCAGTATCTGGTTATTGTCCTACACCGCGATTATTGCCTCGGTATTAATCATGCTGTGGATTGCACTGGCCATTACCTGCGGCAATGTCTGTTTGATGAAAGGCTTTGCTCCCGCCCGTTATTTTATTATGGCTTTTAGCTGCTTATTGCTGCCAGCGTTAATTATTCTTCCGGGCAATATGGGGATCACCCCAGATTTTATCGAACATGCCGAGTTTGCCACGCTGTTGGGCGGCACTGTGGATGCCCTGTTGTTATCCCTCGCGTTAGCGAACAAGCTTAAACTCCTATCCGAGGAACGTAAGGCGCATATCGAAGAGTTAGGAATCGCTTGGGAAAAGGCTAGGCTCGATGGTTTAACTCGGGTCGGTAATCGTTATGCCTTTGATGAGTTTATGAATTCACAATTGGCCTTTGGCAAAAAAGTGGTTCAGCCAATGGCTTTGGTGTTGCTCAATGTCGACAGCCTTAAAATGGTGAACGATACCTTAGGGCATCAAGAGGGCGATCGTTTACTGCAACACTTAGTACAGGTTTTGCAGGCGACTAATATTGCCCACCTTAAAATTTATCGGATCAGTGGCGATGAGTTTGTGCTGATCCTGCCCGCAAATGGCATGGGGATCTTAACCAGCAGCTTAAAGGGATTAACGGCACAATTTGCAGAAGAAGGCTTGAAGGATTGCCAGTTTAGTTTTGGTTTCGCCATCAATACCGATGTGGCCGAGCCCCACGAGTGGCTTCGCAGCGCCGATAGTAGTTTGTATCAGTCGCGGATGGAAAAGCGCCGTCAGGAATACGCCGATACCCGCGCGGGCGAGATTGTCTCGATTTAGAGTGTCTATTTAAAGGATCCTCCATTTAATCGAGCGCCTCTTTCAATTTGAACAGATACAAATAGTTGGATAAAAAAGGGCTGCATAATGCAGCCCCTTGGCATTTAGGCGAAGTCCTTTTCGCCTTTGATAATGGCCGGATGGCCGCATATGGCTTTGGCAGTATGCATTCCCGCCATCGTCGCAGCTTCCACACAACCGGCGTTGAGGCCGGTTTTAATCCAATCTCCCGTCATATACAGATTGTCGATACCTGTGCCATCCGTGGTGATCCGATATTGGGAGCTGCCTTTCACTGACAGGACATAACGCTCGGAAGGATCCACATTGGCGCGCCAATATTGACTATCGAATCGCGCTTCGCCTTGGCGCTGCTGTTCATCGTGCAACCATTCCCAGGGGAAGCTGTCGCCAACCTGCTGCCACAGCTTATGAATTTCTGTATTGAGTTGATTGATGGCGCCAGCCTTGGCTTCGGCGGTTTTGCGCTGCTGGAAACCAATATCCGTACGCGGAGGATAAGCATCCACAGGCAACGCCGAGCAGAAATAGCTGGCATTTTTTGGCTCTATGCCCCGCCAGTCTTCTTTATCGAGCAATTGGTCCATCGATGCCCACGTATCGAAGGGCTCGGTAAAGCCGGATAAGACTGGCTGCTCGCCATCCTCTGAATAATTGGGCCAACCAATACCATTAAGATCTTGATTCATCCACAGTTGATAGGCTTGGGTCGCGACTGTCTGCACTTTATCGACACAGGTTTTGAGCGCCGGACTCTGCGCCATAACTTCGCTCGCCACATGGGGAACCGCTCCTAATGACAGACCAAAAATCACTTTGTCGAAGTCCACGCCTTTTTGCAGACGTTTTTTCGGTAGCGCCTGACCAAATTGCGCCTCGTACAGATTGTCCCAATCGCTCCAGAAGTGCTCAAGATTAATATCATGGGCTTTTAGCAATGCGGCTTGAACAGGCTCTAGCTGGTCGTAATTTGGCGTGCTGGGCCAGCAAGCTAAGCCTTTAACATCCACGAGTGGATTGTAGTCTTTAACCGAAGGTGCCAGAGCGACTTGCTCTGTGATCTCAATCGCTTGAATGCTGTTGTCGCGACATTCTAAATTATCAACTCGATTGAAGAAGTGGAAGTTCACCCCGCGCCGTTTCAGCACTTCATAGTAAGGGGTAAAGACCACATCGCCCATACCCGCCTGCATTTTCCACATGACTCCGCCTTGATAACACAGGGCGATACGCAGCATGGAGCGAATAATAGTCCCCGCTTCGACATTGGGTTTGTCGAAGTTGCCTCTTTCGTAGGCAAACACCAGATCATAAAAACCGCGTACCGGCGCGCTGTCGACCGTGTATTTTTGGCTGGCGCCGTGTTTAGTTAGCCATTCGCGGTAATCATAGTCGTTGATGGCATCGAAACCCTTTTCAAACACATCATCGGCAAACATTCCTTTTAAGATGGTTAAGCCTAAGTCGACGGCAATATACAAATGGCGTAACTCATCGTTAGTGTCTAAATGGTCGCTAAAGCGCTTAACCAACCTTTGGTGCAGGGCATCGACGGCGGATTCGACCAAACCATCGTCACTCTCGCTGTGGACATGCTCATCGCATTCGCGGCCAATCATTTGATTAAAATGGCATTCGAGCTTGTCACCTAGGGCGTCTAGGGATTCCATCGCATCATCGACCGAATCCTCTAACTTATCCTTCAGCCGTTCAAACCAGCTGATATCGAGCCAGTTTTTCGGTGTCGCCATGGCTTTTTCATCGGCTTCCAGCAGGGAGTCCATGTCCTTTAGCCATTCTTTTATCCAAGCAAAGGCGGCCTTAACGACCTTCCAGAAGGTTAAGGTTTCGGTGCCATCTCCAGGGATCCCTGGGAGTGTGGGAAAGGTGATCGGCCAGCTAACGGAGCGGCCATTAATTTCCTCCTGCAGCACAATAAAATTATGGGGTTTAAAGGCATCGAAGAAGGTCGCTAGCGGCGCTTCTGGCGGGCGGTCTAATTCTTCATAGGCTTTACGCATCAAGGCGCAGGCATTCTGGTAAAAACCAAACCAGATATGCAGGCCATGCTCTTCAATCCGTTGTCCCATTGCGGCATTACGGCCACTTGCGCCCTTGCCGCCGATTCGCCAGCCTAATTGATAGACATCAATCTCATATTGATTCTGCCAGCCGGGCTTGTCGGTGAGATAACAGGCGGCGGTCATGGCGGCGACGCCTCCGCCGAGAATGGCAATTTTCTGTTTTTTGATTTCAGAATTATCGACCAGCACTTCGCCCGGCGGTACTTCAAAGTCAAAGTTCACATGGTAGGGCAGTAATACATGTTGCTCGCCAACCTCGACGCCTAGGGTCTCTTTGAGTGGGAAGCTGGCGTTATCAAAAATGGTGGCGACAAAGTCATTTTCCAACAGGGCAACACTGTGCACTTTGTTGACCTGTGCGGGCGCCGCCGTAATCGCCTGATAAACCGCTTTTTGGCCTGACGCATCCGGAAACTGCTTTAAAAACACTTGGTCGATAGCGGGCTTAAACAGCAAGTGAAACAGTTGCTCCTCACCTAGCTTATCCAGCTCTGGAATAAAATCCGTTTGTTCTTTAAAGAGTTGCCAGGTTTGGGCTATGGCTTCTAGCGTGGTGAGCTGCGCCTCGGGCTTGGCATTGCAATTCACCTCAATCAGCGGGTGCATGGCAAGTTCAGTGTCAGGGCTAAAGTGTAAGAAGCTCTTTGTTGCTAGGGAGAGTCGAGTTAATGGCTCTCCGACCGCGGGCATAGTGTATTCACACAAATACTTGGGATAACCGAACAACTCGCGGCCATTGATCAGGGCCATCGCATCATTCACCCAAATATGCAGCGGCTGAAAATACACATGGCTGATGGATGCGCCGTTGCTATTGTCTTGGCGACCGACCATGACCCAAGTGATGATGTCGGTTTCTTGGATCCAACCCTTGGCCCTGTCGGTCGGGTCTTCTGAATAGGCTTTCTCGATTTGGGTAAAGGTTGTCAGTACATAGGGCGACAGCACTTTAAAGTACATGGCGCTTCCGGCCACTTGATTGAGCGTTTTATCAATGGAGCGCTGCAGGTTGGCGAGTTTTCCCTTGAGAAAAAAACCGTACATATCGGCTTTATTCAACACTAAGGGCGAGTGCATTAACATACTGCCAGGGGGATAGATAAAATCGGGGCGTTGTTTTTCCATGGGATCATCCTTTAAACCCGTTAAGATGTGTCAGGTGGTTTGGTAAACAAAGGGCGTTAATAAACCCTAAAGAGCATAGGGTAAATCAGCTCATTAGCCTATTGATTTTACAATTGAATCAAAACAGAGAAGAGGGGAAACGCTTGGACTAACTAGCAAGTTGGAGGTTATCCAACTTGCTCGGATTTGACTGACTTATTAAAGCACGAATTTGCTAAGGCAAACGGGTAGTTTATCGGTTACTTCGATTTATGCTGATAGAAATCCACCTCTGCATCATCTGAATAACGGCGCTTAGTGTCCCTGCGACGTTGTTTTACGCGTTTGTTTTTTTGCTTACCTTTGACGTTATCGCCCCATGGCGCATCATCGTCGTCAAATTCATAGGAGTGTGACATGGTCAAAATTCCAAAAATACCTGTGCCATTCTCAGCACTCGATCTTTTTACCCAAAGGCGAGATTAAGCTAAAGCGAAATATTTCATCACTGATGGTGAAAAGTTTTGTCCAAGAAGGGGGGATACGTCTCGATGGAATTGGGTTGGCGATTTTACGCCGCAATCTAGGGTTTATCTTGATGATTATTAAATGAATAAGATAAAAAGCGCATTGATATTGTGCGGAGGCAAAAAGAATGGCACTCAGGATATGAGTGCCAAGTTCTGATAAAAAATAAGGAGTTAGTGCTAGGGCGTGTTGATGTTTCGAGATTAGATTTTGTTCGTTCTGGCAAGCACGTGCTCGCGAAACGAGGAATGATGTGTAGTTATTCTACTCAAATGACGAGCGGCTCTTATGACAGAAAGTAAGAGCAAGGGCTTGCCAGACGAACCCTTCGGGCAGCATTTGGCTGACGTTTCTGCTGCGTTATCGTCCGTTTATGTAGAATAACTACACTGCACGGACTTTGCCTTGCATTAAAGCCAGCCAAATTGCTGCAAAAATACCCCTGAAACGTCAACACGCCCTAGAGATTGCGCTGCATGCGCGCCACAAACATTCCATCTGTATTGGCTTCGAAGGGCCACACGGTCAACATTTCTGTTTGTTCGCCAGTAAAGGGGTGGCGGATCGGCACTAAGCTGAACTCGGGATGTTGTTGTAAAAAGGCGGAAACTACTTGCTCATTTTCAACGGGTGACAATGAGCAAGTGGCATAGACTAAGCTTCCACCCAGTTTTACCGCTTTGCTGCTGCGGCTTAAAATATCCAGTTGGAGTGCCGCTTTATCAGTGACGGCATCGAGGCTATCGAGCCAGCGCATATCGGGATTGCGGCGCCATGTGCCCGTGCAGCTACAGGGGGCGTCGACTAATACCCCATCAAAATGGTTGGCGTCGACTGGCAGTGCATCACTGCGCCAGCGTGCAATGCTGATACCATCAAACTTTGCCCGCTGGGCACGTTTGCTGAGTTCTTCTAAGGCGTGGGCACGAATATCCGATGAGACTATGCTGCCCACGAATGGATTGTGCTTAGCCGTGGCCGTTTGCATCAGTGATCGCAATTGCAGAGTTTTTCCGCCTGCGCCACTGCAGGTATCCCACCAGTGTTGCCAAGGCTCTGGTGCGCATATTTGACCTATCACTTGCGAGGCTAAATCCTGGATCTCGATTTTGCCTTCTTTATAGAGTGATATTTCATTGAGATTCATGCTCTTAGTGCCAAGGTTGATAGCATCTTCAAAATAGAGGCTGAGGCTTGCATCTATCTCAAGTGCTTGCAGTTGTTTGACTGCTGTTTGGCTGTTGATTCCCTGCGTGCGTCCCCAAATTGGTGGGCGGCTAGACATGGCTTCGATGAGATTTGGACGCAGCTCTGGGGCTATTGGGCATACTTGCCAAAACCATTCGGGTAATAAATCCGTGAGTTCGAAGGACGCTTGGGGAAATTGCTGCCGTACCAGTGCCAATTTATCTGTTAAGCTGCTAACGCTAAGGGATTGAAGTTGTTGATAATCAATCGGCGATTGGGCGAGATCATGCCAGGCACTGGCGATATCCTGCCATGGATGGGCTTCGATTAAGGCACTTGCGCTGAGCATGGCAAAAAATTGTGGCGCCTGTTGATGATCGCCTGTGGCTTTAAACCAGCCCCACCAACGGAACAGGCTAAATAAGGATTCGCGGATCACTTTGCGATCCTTAGAACCGTGCTTTTTATGTTCCCTAAAGTAGTTCGCCAGAACTCGGTCGGCGGGTTGCTTGGTGTTTAAAATCTCATCGAACAATAACTTGATGGTATTGGCATAACTTAATCCGCGTTTTTGCGCGAGGGTTTGCGGTTCGATATTCACTGTAGATGCCATGGTTGCTGATGATAAGCCGTTTGGATTGCCCATAAAGTTAGCCTGATAAGGGGCTCGGCCGAGTGATGTCCATCCGATGGGATGAATATGGCCAAGCAAATCAATAAGTGGCGCAGAGTGTAGCAGTTTTACGTATCACTAGCAGTAAAAAAGCCCCAATGCGAGTTGGGGCTTGATGGGGAAAACGAATGCGCAGAGGATAGGATGACCTACTTAGTCACCATCTTCTGGATTTGTTTAGCACGCTCTTCGTCACTTAAGACCGAAGGCGGAGGTGTCACTATGCCTTTTTGGCAAGCGGGTCTTTGGGCTAGCTCATCTAACCAACGTTGCAAGTGAGTGAGTCCTTCCATGTTGATGCCGCTCCATTCATGGATGCGCACCCAAGGCCAAGTCGCGATATCGGCAATGGTGTACTCATCACCAGCCAGATACTGATGCTTGGCTAACTGAGTGTTCATTACCTCAAACAAACGTCGACCTTCTTTTTGGTAACGTTCAATAGCCGCAGGGATTTTTTCGGGGAAGTAACGGTAAAACACATTAGCTTGCCCCATCATTGGGCCAACACCGCTCATTTGGAACATCAGCCATTGAATGACCTGTGAGCGTTTTTTAGGATCGGTAGGCAAAAACTTACCCGTTTTTTCAGCCAGATACAGAAGAATCGCGCCGGACTCGAACACCACAAAGTCCTCGTTATCTCGGTCGATAATGGCTGGAATACGGCCATTAGGGTTAATGGCCAGAAACTCAGGCTGTTTCTGTTCGTTAGTGTTGAAATCTAATTTATGCACTCGATAGTCGAGACCCATTTCTTCGAGCGCGATGGAAATTTTAAAACCGTTCGGGGTCGCGGCGGTATATAAATCAATCATAGTTATCCCTTAAGTCTTAACTGGTTAGTGCTTAACTTGGCTGCCCAACAGGGCATCGCTGTCAGTTTTTCGGGGTAAGTGACACTATCGCAGGCCGCTGGGCCACTGTCGCAAACCAAGCCTGAATATGGGGCAGAGTGTCATCCACCAGAATATCTAAGTTTTTAATAAAGCTAATAAAAACGTATGCAGAAATGTCGGCAATCGTAAAGTTATCGCCCGCAACATAACTTGATTTGGCTAATTGTTGGTCTAAGGTCGGTAGGAAGTCAATGACCCGTTGGCGTGATTCTGCGCCCCAGGCTTCGACACAATTTTCCCTGTCTTTGTAGATACCCGTTAGATTTCTAAAGGCTTGAAAACCTGCGGTAAAACCTTGTAACTCAATGATACGTTGCCACATTTCCACTTTAGCGCGCTCCAGCGGCGTGTTGCCAAATAAGGAAGTGTCACTCGGATAGATCTCGTCGAGATAACGGCAAATAGCGACGGACTCACAGATATGGTTGCCATCATCGAGTTCGAGCAGGGGAATGCGGCCGTTGACACTTTTGGCTTTGAATTCAGGGTTAAGGTTTTCACCGCCGCGAATGTCCACACTCACACGTGGAATATCGATGCCTTTTTCTGCGAGGAAAATACTCACGCGTCTTGCGCTTGGCGTTGGGGCTAATTCATAAAGCTTCATGCTCTTTCCTTCTGTTAATCTGTAAGTTTGCCTAAATAGGGCTTTAACGGAACGATCGGTTAGGATAGAATTTAAGCCATATCTAAACGGTCAGTCAAGAATGTTTTTGCCCTATGATATTCCGTTTAATGCAGGCATCAATGTAGGTTTGGACCATGGCACGCAGTTGTAATTTTGATAGACAAGAAAAGCTCGTTCAGGCGATGGAGCTGTTTTGGCGTAAGGGATTTGCCGAGACCTCGGTTGCGGATCTGGTCGAACACTTAGGGATTAATCGCTTCAGCTTGTATAACAGTTTTGGCGATAAGCAGAGTTTGTATCGCGAATCCCTGCGCTTTTATCTCGACCACTATTCCTTCGGCGCGAAGGAGCAAATTCTGCACGCACAGGCAGGGCTGAGTGACATCTTGACCTATTTAGCACGATTTGTGGCCTTGCAGCGCGAGCAAGAGTACGGCTGTTTTATGCAGAATGCGGTGATGGAAAAATGCCTCGATGATGAGTGTGTGCAGGAGGAGTGCCAGCGGCTATTTGCCCAATTGCAGAGCGATTTTACTGAGGTATTAAGATACAGTCAGTTACAGGGGGAACTTTCTCCTTCTGCTCAACCTGAATCGTTAGCGGCTTTTTTAGTGCTGCAATTACAAGGGATTAGAGTGTTAGGCAAGGCTAAAGAATACGCCTTATTGGATAATGCATTTCAGGTATTAAGCGAATACCTTAAGAGTCTCGCGTTGACACCACTTAAGCCCGTCGATGTGAAATAGGGCGTAGGTTAAACCGAAAAGCATAAGGCCAAGTGAATGCTTGGCCTATTCAAATACAAAAACTAAAAGTCTAATTCGAGGGCAAAGCACAAATAGGCCATCAATTGGCTACAATGGGCGAATTGTTCGGCGCAGTAGCGAGCGGCATCGGCTTGGCAGAGTCGCTCAAAGGGGATTGGTTTTAGTGCGATAAAGTCCTTACGTTTGAGTTCGTCCAGCATTGGGTGATGCTTATCGAATCCTTTTGGTGGGCGAGTCAAACTATCACCATCCATTACAAATCCATGGTTTGTTAAGGTTTGCAGCGCCTTTTTATAGCCGTTGGGGTTTTCATCGATACAAGTTCGAATCGCATTTAGCACCTTGGATTCGGGATGCCAAATACCGGCGGCAATAAAACAACCATCCTCGGCAATGTGCAAATACAGCCCAGGTGCGTGCACATCTTTGCCCTGAAAATGCCGAAACTGGATCCCCACATTGGTCTTATAGGGCGTCTTGTCGTTGCTAAAGCGGCTATCCCGCTGTGGACGCATTAAGCTGCCGCCGACTTTTTTGGCAACTGCCGTTAATCTTGGGGAAATAGCAACGATATCAGGCTGAATTTGCTCGATAAAACGCAGTGCGGGGTTTCTGACCTTATTCTCATATTCTTCCTGATGGGCTTTAAACCAGTCGCGGGAGTTATTGAGCGCCAGTAGTTTGAGAAAATCTAAGCTGGCGGCCGTAAATGTCGCACCAGTGGCATGTGAGCTTGAAGATACTTGCATCGCCATTATTCCGAATCCCTTAATTTTTATGCGCGCCGTGGGCGAGCATTCTATATTGCCAGCCTTGAGTTTAATTTCAAATGTGTCAGATGGTTCTATGACTCAGGTTCGGTGTTCTAAACCTTAATGTTTGTGGTGGTTTATGCTTGGAAACCAAGGTGAGAAAGCTAAACACATATTCTCGAGTAAATGTAAATTACACTATGATTTTTAAGAAGAATATTTTTATTTCGTCCATAATAATTAAGTTTAGTCCCATAAAGTTTATGGTTATTTTGCTCCAGCCCCTGCCGTGAAAAGCCAATTTATGGCATAATCCGCGTTTTATTACGCATGTAGACAGAAAAAATGACTGAAAATGAATTGCTAACTCGCTGTGGCGGCAAATGTGAACTTTGCGGAAGTGAAGTCGAACTCTCTATTTATGACTTACCGGCTTCCGATGGTCATGAAAACGAGATCATGATCTGTGAAAATTGCAGCAGCCAAATCGCAGCGCCGGATACTATGGACATGAACCACTGGCGTTGTCTGAACGACAGCATGTGGAGCCAAGTTCCCGCGGTTCAAGTGATGTCATATCGCATGCTGAAACGTCTAAGCAGTGAAGGCTGGGCGCAGGATCTGCTGGATATGCTGTATCTGGAAGAGGATTTACGTGCTTGGGGTGATGCCGAAGCCGCTGCCGCGAGCGATGATACACCTCCGACCTTAGACAGTAACGGTGCGGTACTGAACGCGGGCGATACCGTGGTTATCATCAAAGATCTCAACGTAAAAGGCACCAGCTTTGTGGCAAAACGCGGCACAGCGGTTCGCAATATCTCGTTGACCAATAATCCTGAGCATATCGAAGGTCGTGTAAATGGCACTCGCATCGTGATCCTGACCTGCTTTGTGAAGAAGTCTTAATCGACGATTTTAAGCTGTTAGCTTGATACCTGAACCGCCCAATTTTTATAAATTGGGCGTTTTTTTTATGCTGTATTTTATTTTGTCTACCTATTAAAAGTATCCGCATATACAAATAGTTAAATTAGGCGATAAAATGTGTAGCACGTGAAGAATCTTTATGTAGAGATAAAGTGATGGACAAAAAACCGCAATCACCCGGCGCAAAGCAACAGTCGACTCCCGCTGAAGACGGATTGGATAACATCCTTGGGCAGTGGCAGGCTCAAGGGGTGACAGAGGATCTAGTGCCAATGGCGGTGTTAGGGCGCATCGCGCGCCTGACCAAATATATGGAAAACGCTATCGCCCTGTGCCATGGCGAATTTGGCTTAGGTCAGGGGGAGTTTGATGTGCTCGCGACCCTCAGACGTTCGGGCGAGCCTTATATGCTATCGCCTTCGCAGCTGTATCAGAGCATGATGTTAAGCTCTGGCGCCATGACCAGTCGCTTAGACCGGCTTGAAAATAAAGGGCTGATTGCCCGTGAGCACAGTAAGGAAGATCGCCGCGCCGTGCATGTGTCGCTCACCACCGAAGGCAAGGCGTTGATTGATGCGGCGCTGCCCAAACATATTCAATGCCAAAGCGCATTATTGGCAGGGGTGCCGAGTGCCGAGCGCGAAACATTGCAGCAGATTTTAAAGACGTGGCTTGCTCACTTTGAACGTTAATCGACCCAATTTGGGGGACGAGAGACAAACTGTTGTATGGCGTCTTAGGGATAGCATCAGGGAGTGACTATGGTAAAAAAGCGCGAAGCGTTTGAAATTGAAGGCAAGCGAGTCATTGCGGGCACGCAAATGGGGATAAAACTTCCCGCCGCTAAGCTCTATACCGATACCCAACTCGATATTCATGTTGAAGTGTTCCATGGCCTCAAACCTGGTCCGACACTGTTAGTCTGCGCTGCCATCCATGGCGATGAGCTCAATGGCATTGAGATCTGTCGGCGCTTGCTTGGGCGCGTCAATCCTAAGAATTTGGCCGGCACCCTGATTGTGGTGCCCATAGTCAATGTGTTTGGTTTTATTCAACAATCCCGTTATCTCCCCGATAGACGCGATCTTAATCGTTGTTTCCCCGGCTCGAGCAAAGGTGCGCTGGCGAGCCGTTTAGCCAACCTTTTTGCCACCCAATTACTGGTGCATGCAACCCATGTGATTGATTTACATACGGGCGCTATTCATAGGGATAACTTGCCGCAGATCCGCTGCGACACCGGCGATGCAACCATGTTAGCCATGGCCAATGCCTTCGGCGCGCCACTTATCATGCACTCCAAGGCGCGCAGCGTGTCGATGCGTGGCTATGCGAACCAACAGGGCATTCCCTGTATTTTGTATGAGGCGGGCGAGGCGCTGCGCTTTAGTGAACTGGCGATTAAGTCGGGTCTTAAGGGCGTACTCAATGTGATGCGAAGCCTTGGTATGCTCAAGGGGCGAGTCAGTAACAAGGTCGCCAGTGTCAGCGCAATACGCAGTTATTGGGTTCGCAGTGAGTCCGATGGTTTAGTGAATATGAAGCTTAAACTCGGGCAGCGGGTCAATAAGGGGTATATCATCGCCCATATTGTGAGTCCGCATGGGGGCGATAGCGTAGCCATTCGCGCCCCAACCGATGGCATCATCATAGGGATCAGCAATATACCTGTGACCAACGAAGGTGAGGGCATGTTCCATATTGCGCAGTTCGAGGGGGATGAAATTGAAATCGCCAACGAACAACTCGATGAATTTTTAATGGAATACGCCTGATATTAACTGTGCCTTAGCTTTACAGCCAATCGCGCAATGAGGAGTCAAATGAAGACTGTTAACGTCGGTGATAAACAGATTTGCCCGAGTAAAATTCTTTGTATTGGGCGTAATTATGTCGACCATATCCACGAGCTGGGTAATGACATTCCCGAAGACATGGTGGTGTTTTTCAAACCCAACTCGGCGATTAGCACAGTGCTGCATGCTGAGCATTTAGGCGAAGCGCTGCACTATGAAACTGAGCTGTGCTTTATCTATCAGCAGGGGCGTTTTAGCCATGTTGGGGTAGGGCTAGATCTCACTAAGCGAGAGCTGCAAAGCAAACTGAAAGCCAAGGGATTACCCTGGGAAAAAGCCAAAGCCTTCGATGGCGCGGCGCTCTTTAGTCCCTTTGTCGCTATCGAGGATGCCTGTGCGGCATTTGAATTCAGCTTGACGATCGATGGGGCGTTAACCCAAGCGGGCCATATTGAGTTAATGATCTATAACCCGCAGACTATTCTAGAAGAATTACAACGCTTTACTACCTTGGAAGACGGCGACATTGTGATGACAGGCACCCCAAAAGGGGTCGGCATCATTCCACCGAATCGGGTATTTAAGGTGGCCTTAGGCCTGAAGGATGCGCTACACCAAGCGCCCTTGGTCGAATGTGAATGGCAAAGCCAGTAATGCAATGACGGCGCCCTCTGCATTGGCCCATCAGGCGACTACTGAGCAGGCAATTAAACCCCTTTGGCAATATTTGCTCGCCTTAGGGGCAGAGCCTGAGCATTTAGCGCCGCTACTCAGTCAAGCAAGGGCGCTTTCATTTCAGACTGGCGAGTGCTTGTTACCCCAAGGCGAGCGTCAAACCTTTGCCTATTTTGTGGTGGATGGCATAGTGCGCGCTTGTCACTATACCCAAGAGGGCAGTGAGCGATGCAAGGAGTTTTACTTCGAAGGTGAGCTTTGTTTCTTATATCGCAGTTGGTTAAAGCAGGATATTGCGCCCTATCAGTTAGAAACTGTCAGTGCTTGTCGGTTAATACAAATGCCACTTGCCGTGCTAAACGAGCCATCGATGCTGCGAGTGCAACTTGCGCTACTCAAACAGCAATTATTGTATAAAGAACAAAAAGAAGCCTTCTTGCTGCTCAACACACCAGAGCAACGTTACTTACATTTACTCGAGCATTTTCCCCTCTGGGTTGAACGGTTAACCCATGCCCAACTGGCTAATTATATTGGTATTACTGCGATTAGCCTGTCGCGGATCCGTAGACGTTTGCAAGATTCAGTATAAACAGCTATCCAATTAACTTAAGTTAATGCGCTTTTAGGTCATCCCCTGCATGCTCCTCGGCTACCAGTCTGAGTCATAGCGGAATGTATCGGTTTATTTCATAGGCCGATATCGAACCCTAAAGGAGCCTATCTTGAGTGCTTTTACCCTGTCGCAACTATTGGTGGCAATCGCCATCGTTTTCGATTTGATCTCGTTTCAATTTAAGGCGCGTGAGCGCATCGTCGCCTGCTTATTCGTCTCGGGCATCTTAATCTCCATCCATTTTTGCTTATTGGCACAATGGACGGCCGCAGGGCTAATGGGGATTGCCAGTGTGCGTTACCTCACCAGCATTTTTACAACGTCTAAAAAGGCTATGTGGTTTTTTAGCGGGGCGGCGGTGCTGATGAGCGGCTTAACTTACAGCGGGCTTGTGAGCGTGGTAAGTTGTATTGGTACGCTGTTTCAAACCCGCGCCGCCTTTTGTCAGGCGGATAAAAATCTGCGCTTATTGATGATAGTCGGCACCAGTTTTTGGTTATGCCACAATATCTTAGTTGGCTCACCCGTGGCGGTATTGATGGAGCTACTGTTTATAGGCAGTAATCTCGTGGGGTATTACCGCCATTATTTTCGAGGACAATTACGCTTATCCTGAAGGAAGGCTTAGATACCTGCCACGGCTTCCATATCTAGCTCGATATCGGTACAGCCCTTAGGGCAAAAAATACCAGCGGCTTGGTCGGCTTTAGCCGTCTCCGGCAAGACGACCTTGAGGGTTTGATTGCAGCTTGGACATTGCACAGGCTTGCCTTTAAAGACCCGTTTAATCAGGTTTTTCTGTTCATTAAACGAGGTTGCAGTGCTTTGGTTTAACACGGCAAAGGGGCTAGTCGATGCATTGGTCATAGGCAATCAGATCCTTAAGGATTCAACAGGGGTTAACGATTCACTGTGGGGCTGTGCAAGGACTTGCCTATCCACCAGAGTGGGGATTATAGCCTGAGTTGGAGCTGGATGGAAAAGCGCAAATCGGCTTACTCATCTGAGCGATGAGTAAGCCGAGGGAGTCGATTTATGACTTAGGCTTAAACTTATCTTTCTCCAAGTTCAGTTTTTTCATTCTTAGGTACAGCTTCTTACGTGGGATCCCTAAGTAATTAGCGGCATCTGTTACCCTGCCTGAACACAAATACAGAATGTTCTCAATCACTTGCTTCTCATAGGCGTCGACGAGTTCATCGAGCGGCGCCTCGGGGGCTTGCACTAATTTAAGGGTTTCTTCGCCGGGGAGTTTGATAATGCCAACCGCATAGAGTTCGGCAAGGTTTCGCAGCTCGCGAATGTTACCAGGCCAATGGTGGCGCTTGAGGATCTCTATGTAATTTAAGTCAATTTTAGGGATAGGGATGTCAAAGCGCTTACAGCTTTGGCTCAGGAAGTTGCGGAACAGGGGAATAATATCGCTCTTACGTTCGGCCAAAGTGGGCAATTGGATCCGAGCCTGTGAGAAGTAGTAATAGAGTTCGGGCAACAGGGCACCACTTTTGACTTCATCGTCGGGATTAGTATCGAAGATACAAATGGTTCTATGGCTTTTGGTGTTGAGTCTTTCTTGATCCAGCAAACGAGTGCATAGCCAGCGTTGATGCTCATGGCTCAGTTGAGTTAATGAACGCAGCACTAAGGTGCCATTTTGGACTTTAGCAATGCTGGCCTCTAACTCGGTTAAGCTGGGGTACTCTTTGCAATCATGGATGATTAAGCTGTTGTTTTTATGCTGACTTAAGCTATGAAGTACTGAGGCGACTAAGTGTCGGCCCGTGCCGATTTGCCCCTCAATCATCACATCTTTATCGATTCTGGCAATTTGACTCAGTTGCTGGCGGATCTGGTTGATTTGCTCGCTGGTGCCAAAGAGGTGCTCCTTAAAGGTGCTCGAAATCGCTTCCCGTTGTTCAATGATCCCTTGGCGGATCTGTTGTGCGCGCTTGAGCAGCTGTAAAAATTGTGCCGAGTCGAGGGGTTTTTCGAGAAAATCGAATGCCCCCCGTTTAACCGCCTCGACGGCCAGAGGAATATCACCATGACCAGTGATCATGATGACTGGGATTTCGGGATCGATTTTTTTCACTTCATTGAGCAAATCCATGCCATTCATCGCCGGCATATAAATATCTGAGACGACAACTCCGTTCCAATTTTCATTGAGCAGGGCAAGGGCCTTACTCGGCGAGTGGGTGCCCTTAGCGCTGTAGCCCGATAACTGTAATAAATGGCGGTATGCAGTGAGTACATCTTCATCATCATCGACGAGTAGCACGGTAAAGGGCGTCGAATTTTCAATCGGCATTGTGGAACTCCAAAATAATCATAGCGCCGCCATCTAAGTGTGATGCCAGATAAATGTCAGCGTTAAAACGTTCGAGAATCGAGCGGCAGATGCTCAATCCTAAGCCTAGACCAACGGCCTTGGTGGTGGTAAAGGGGGTGAAAATTTGCGGCAAAATACTTGGCGCAAATCCTGGCCCATTGTCATAAATGGCCAGCGTCAGTTTGGCAGCGCTTTGTTCAAGCACAGTCACATAGATATGTTTATCGGCCTGGCTTGCGGTGGCGTCCATGGCATTAATCAGGATGTTGAGCAGCACTTGCTCGACTTGAACCGCATCCACTTGGATAAGATATTCTTTAGTTAACTCATTATGAATGATGATGTTTTCGTTTCGCGCACGGGTTTCGACCAGCACCAGCGCGTTATTCACCAGTTGATTGATATCGATACTGACGCTCTCCACCTGCGTGGGGGACTTGCGCGCAAAGTTACGGATAGCCGAAATAATTTTTGCCATCCTCAGGTTCATCTTTTCGGTTTTACCGAGCATCTCAGTGAGTAACTCGAGTTGATTGGTCTCAAGCGCCAAGCGGCAACTGTACAAATAGGTGCTGACGGCCGACAGTGGCTGGTTTAACTCATGGGCAAGGCTGGTCATGGTTTGGCCGACCGCCGCCATTTTGGCCGCTTGGATAAGGTCCGCCTGTGCCTGATGCAAATGTGCTTCCGCCAGTTTGCGTTGCTCAATTTCTGCGGTTAACTCTTGGTTTTTCACTGTGAGGTTTAAGGTTCTATCCGCCACTATATGCTCGAGTTCACGGGTGTTGAGTTCTTGCTTAGTGATGTCGGTAATAGTGACCATATACTTGGCTTGGCGAGCGTGTTCGAAAGCCTGCAGGTGAAAATGTAAGTATTGCGGCGCGTTATGTTTCACTAAATTGAGAATACATTCACTCTGGCCTGTTCGGCTTAGCTCGCTGTCGGCGGCGAACTGCGCTAATAATTGCGGTTGGCAAGCGGCGGGAAAGGCCTGCCATAGGGTCAAGTGCGGTGCGAGTGTGCTCAGACTCAATAACTGCAATGCATGGGGGTTAGCGGATTCGATTTCGCCATTGGGATGACAGGTGATCAAGCTGGCTTGGGCGTTATTAATTAGGGTGAGCGCATTGCTTTTGACCATGGCCTGCATATCGACACAGAACTGCCGTAAACAGTCTCCCATGTGGCCAATTTCATCTTTTCCTTGGGTGGTGATAGGCCAATCTAAATGGCCGTCGGCCACATTTTTCAGGTCAATTTCTAGGGTGTTTAAGCGCTTTAATACCCTTTGGCGGATAAGTACAGTCAGCACTAATACACTGATCACAATCGAGATGATTGAAATGAGCACAATAATCAACTTGCCATTGATGATCATGGATTTGGTATTGGTATTGAGGGAATTAAACGCTTGGCTCGATTGTTCGAGTGTCGCAATGTTCTTGAGGTGAAATTGGGTTAACACTTGGGTTAAGGGGTCGGCTAACTGGGATAAAGCAGCCTGCGCTTGGGTATCGAGTTTGAGCAGTCGAATCAATTCACCATTAGAGCTAATCAGGGTGATGAGATTCTTCATGATTTGTCGATGGCTAATTGTCGAAGGGAAGCTGGTGAGTTTCTCCACTAAGGTTTCAATTTCGGCGATTTTCTGATCCAGATATGAGAAGGCACTGGTTAGTTCTCGCGTGTATCTCTGGTCAATAATCTCATTCACTAGGGTAAATAGCTCAGTCTCCTTGATCGATAATTCCTGCAGAATAAAGAACTCATTCATCAGGGCATTTGGCGATAGATTATCGACAGGGTGCGAGAGTAATCGGGTGACGTGCCATTCGACTTCCTGCATCAAAGGAGTCATTTCATCATTGAGATCTTGATGCAACCAAGTGATACGTTTTTGAAGATTATCAAGCTCTTGACTATAAGCAATTTTTTGCTTTAACAATGAATCCTGTTGCTCAATTAAGTTCGAAAAGTGTTCGAGTGCCTGCCGTTGCTCTGCGAGCAATTGATGATCGGGATTACTGCTGATATAGGCTTGCTTAATGGTTTCAATTTCATCTTTTAAATCGTTCTCAAAATTTTGATAGCCGAGCTCGTCTTTAATTTTATAACTGTTAGAGATAATGCTTTGCAGGTTGCCACTGGAGCGCTCAAGAATATAAGCCCCATTAAGGGGAGGGAGACTATGCTCGACAATATGATTGATTTTATTACTGAGCTCCTCCCAAATCAGTACTGTGGTAATACCAATAAAAAGATTTAAAAATGTCATGCTCGCAAAGGCGAGCATTAATTTTCCGCCTAAAGATGTGGGTATTTTAAAATAGTTCTTTTTCATAGTTATTTAGAAGCTAGGCTATTCATTAAACTAATGGCTTGGTCTAATTGGGATTCACTTTCCTGACGCCATTGGTACATTATTTGTTCTATTTCAGTCGAGTGTTTGTATTCATTAGTTTGCCGGATAAATTGATGCTGTAACTGTAAGGATTCTGCTTCACTAATAGGCACTAAACTGGCTAATTTTCGTGCTTCATTGATTGTCTTTCGTTCATCTTCTTGGATGTTGTTTGCATCTTCTGCCTGATGGATCAGTTTCCAAGCGAGCTGAAGTTTAGGTAATTGATAGGTAATCACTTGATCAAATAAGGCATTAATAATAGTCGCTCGATTAAATAATATGTGCTCATTAATCACGGGGCGAGAATTTTGCGCAAGGCTGGCATCTGTGAGTGAATGTTTGGCAATGGCGCCGGAGCTAATCAATTTTTGGCCGTTGCTTGAGAGAAAATATTGAATGAGTTTTTCGACATTGGTCTTATTTCTGCCACGGGAAGTGACAGAAATATAGGTCGGTAAAATAACGGTGTTGGGTAAATAGTTATAATCAGTGAAGGTAAATTTGTTTTTAGCATCAATAGCATAACTATCAATAACGACGCCAGCACCCACGAGGCCGCGAGAGATAGATTCGCTGACGCCAAAGCTTCTGGCTGATACAGAGGCCAAATTCCCGCCCACTTCACGCAACAATGCCCAACCTTGTTCCCAACCTTTCTGCTGTAAAACCCCTTCGACCATCATATGCGTCGTGCCCGAATTGTTGGGCGTGCTCATCATGATATGCCCTGAGAATTGCGCAGTAGCGAGATCTTTCCAGGTATGGGGGATAGGTAAGTTGTTTTTCTCCAGATAGCGCTGGTTATACATAATCGTGATACCTGAGTAACCTAATGCAATGGTTTTATTGCTCTTTGTAAGGTCGTGCACCATTAACCAGGCTGGCATCTCGTACCGCTCCGAAGGGGCGACTATCAGTCCCTCATTATCTAAATCATGAAAGAAGGTAGGGCTAGAGGAAATAATCATATCAACCGGATTGATCGACGATTGTTTCACCCACTTTAAGGCGGGGCCGGTACGGCGATACACCACTTGAATAGGGATGTCTGGATTTAACTGTTTGAATTCTTCGAATAATGCTCCCATAGGTTCTTCAGAAAATGTGGTTAACACCACGATAGGTTCGGCCGCTTTGGCGGAATTGAAAAATGCGCCAAAGAAGAGGCTAAAACATAGCCATAATAGGAACATCGAGATGTTAATTTTTATTTTCTGAAGTGGATTTTTTTCATCCATTTTAATGTCACTCATGCCATTCACACCTTAATTGGTGACTCAACACGCATATTTTTTAAAATTTTTAATTTTTGTTTTGCGGTGGTTGAGTCAAATTTGACTCGATTTTTTTGGGTTTGAAATAGCTTAAGTCATCTTTATCGATTCCGCTTTGTACTAACACATAGGAATTTGCTTTCTAGGGACGAGTTTGTGTCAAAACTAACTCGTTTTTGCCAATTTGTTGCAAGTCTGACTGGGTATTAGTGTGTCTGTGAAAATGATGTTACATGGGTTTTAGGTATGTGCATCGTTATTTTTTGGCTAACTAGACTTCCAACTGTTGGAGCAAGCTATGATAAAAAAATTCTTCCAAACCGGTGCGGACCGACCAATTATGGACGAAACGCCCGAAAAAATTCGCTCGATTTATAAAAAATATCAATGGCAAGTTTTTATTGGCTTAGTGTTCGGCTATGCCATGTTTTATGTAGTGCGTATGGCGTTGAGTGTGGTGAAAAAACCTATGCTCGACTCGGGTGTTGTGACCATTGAAGAGTTGGGCCTAATGGGCTCGGCGTTCTTCTTTACCTATGCTATCGGTAAGTTTTCCAATGGCTTCTTAGCAGACTATGCCAATATTGGTCGCTTTATGTCTGTGTCTCTCATGCTCTCTTCCATTACCTGTATGGCCATGGGGATGGGTGTCGCTGGTTTATTCTTCGTTATCCTGTGGGGGATGAACGGCTGGTTCCAATCTGTGGGCTCTGCGCCTTCATGTGTCTCTATCTTCCAATGGTATTCACCTAAACAACGGGGCAGTGTTTACTCCGTTTGGGGCGGCTCGCGTAACATTGGTGAAGCCATTAGCTGGATCCTGACCGCCTCATTAGTCAGTTTCTTTGGTTGGAAAATTGGCTTTGTTGGTGCAGGTATTGCTGCATTTGCCGCCGCGGCCTGTATGTTAATCCTGTTAAAAGACCGTCCACGTACTTATGGTTTACCCGATCCTGCAACAGCATATGGCGAAGAACCAGAATCAGTAAAAGGCCATGATCCAGCAGCCATTCGTAAAGCTCAACTGTTTGTATTAAGACAACCTGTGGTATGGATTATCGCGTTAGCGTGTGCGGCAATGTATTCATCACGTTATGCCATGAGTTCATGGGCCGTGTTGTATTTACAATCGGAGAAAAACTATTCCCTGATCGACGCGGGTGTGGCTATGTCTTCATACCCCATCGCAGGATTCTTCGGGGCTATTTTGTCTGGACTTATTTCTGACAAAATTTTCAATGCTAACCGCCATATTCCAACCTTCTTATACGGCCTTGCCAATATCATAGGTATGAGCCTGTTATTCTGGGGTTCTGAGAGCCGCATGATGGATGCCTTTGGCCTTGGTTTAATCGGTTTCTCAATCGGTGGTCTGGTGGTGTTCCTGGCGGGTTTAACGGCCTGTGACTTAATGCCTAAAAACGCGGTAGGTGCTGTAAAAGGTTTTATCGGACTGTTCTCTTACCTCGCAGCCTCTGTGCAAGAGATTGTTTCTTCTAAATTAATCCTGGTAACTGAAGTCGCAGGTGTTAAGCATTATGACTTTGGTAGTGCCCAATATTTCTGGTTAGGCACCTCAGTACTCTCCATTGTGCTGGCCGCTTCGGTATGGCGCGCGAAAAAAGTCACTGTGGTTGATTGATTAACCTAAGCAGGTCATGGGGTTAATCGTCATGACCTTTTTAAAGCGTTTTTTCTCATTATTAATATCAAACTACGTAAGAGAAACACGATGAAAAAAGTAATCTTAACCGCTTCAGTATTTGCCATTTCCGCCTTACCCGTGTTGGCCGATGAGTCACCCTCTGTGTATGGCCGACTGGATTTATCCGTTACCCATTCCGAATTAAGTTCCACCGTTTATAGCGGTACCAGCGGCGTTAAGGTGGGCGAGAGCGGGACTTATCTTGAAAACAACTCATCTAATATTGGGGTTAAAGGTAAATCAGCTATCAGTGATGGCATTAATGTCGTCTACAAGATGGAGTTTGGCGTAAACAATACCTCTAATCGGGCGAATGACTCCAGTAAAGTATTCTCGGCGAGAAATACTTATCTGGGCGTAGAAACGGCCTACGGCACCTTGCTTGTCGGTCGAAATGATACGGTTTTCAAAACCGCCGAAGGTAAAGTCGATATTTTTGGTACGACCAATGCGGATATTAATCAATTAGTCTCTGGTCAGACGCGTAGTGCCGATGGTGTTTGGTATTACTCGCCTAAGTTATTCGGCCTGATGGATATCAACGCGACTTATTTATTACAGGATAACTATGGGGCTGATAATGAGTTGTATGCCTTAAGTACCACGCTGGGTGATAAAGACCTTAAAAAGAACCCTTATTATTTTGCTGCCGCCATTAATAAAGGGATCGCCAATATCGATGCCTATCGTTTTGTGACCCAAGTTAAGCTGGGTGACATGAAGCTGGGTGGGATTTTCCAACATACCGAAAGTTTAAAATTTTCCAATATGGAAGGTGACTCCTATTTTATTAACGCAACCTATGACCTATGGGGAGCGACATTAAAAGCGGAGTACGGTCAGGATAGTTCGGGTTTGGGTGGCTATTTCTCTAAACTCGTTGGCCCAAATGAGCAAATAACGGACGTGGATATCAGTCAATTTACCCTTGGCGCGGATAAGAAACTGACCAAATCGACCCGCGTTTATACCCATTTTTCTATGTATGAAGGCGAGTATCAAATGTCTGGCATAACCCAAGACATTGGCGACGATAAGGTTATTACTGTCGGTGTTCGCTACGTTTTTTAACCCGTTAAATAAAGCCGAGCGCGTTGAGTGAATCGCACTCGGCTAACTTTCCAACTTAATGGCGCAGTCGAGGTGATTAAATTGGCCAATCTATATTTAATTAGTCAGGGAGACGCAACAGAAGAATTCCAACCAGCAGTCGCTTCTCAACCAATGTTGTCCAGTCTTGGGGAGGTGCATGTGAATATGCTGGCACATTCCTTAAGGGGGATTCGTTTTGATATGGTATATTCTTGCTCTTCACCATTATCGATAGAGACAGCTGAAATATTAAACAGGGACCGAAAGCGCGCTTTCTCTGTGATCAAGCGGTTAGCCCTAGCGGATTTTAAATCCGACTTTGAAATTAATGGTGAATGCTTTGATTTATCCCTGTGCATTTATACCATGATGGCGCAATCCCGCAGATTTTGCTCCTCCATCCATGCTCAATTGAAAATAGTCGAAAAACGCCTATTAGAGATTGTCGAAAATATCGGCGCATTATACCGAGGCAACGTGCTAATTGTGATGGAGCCTTTAATGGTGAAATTGTTAATTAACCATTTTTTAACGGAACAAAATTCTGAAACTAAATGGAATACGATTCGTCCAGCCAGTTTGAGTATCTTACATTCCGATGCCAAGGGATGCCATTTGATCCTCAATAACGATATTTCCCATTATCAATGTAAAAGCGTTGCCTAAGGCATTGGCAAAGTTAGTTTATTGTAAAAATACACATTCATCTCTTTAAATGATTTTTAGGTTATTAAGTTGATTAAAAAAACGATTTATTTATTACGTCATGGACAAACGCAGTTTAATGCAGAGTTACGCTTGCAGGGACATTGTAATTCACCCCTTACCGAACTCGGTCAATTACAGGCGCAAACCGTTGGCAGCGTGCTTAGTGAGTATGTTCAACAGGCAGAAGACTGGGCATTTTATGTGAGTCCATTAGGGCGAGCGGTACAAACCGCTGAAATCATCTGCCAACAAATTGGCTTTCCCGTTGAGCGTTTACAAAAAGATGAACGTTTAAAGGAGCTGGGTCTGGGTGATTGGGAGCAGGTACGCGTTCCCGATATCAAGCAAAATCAGCCAGAGTTAAATGAATTAGCCGACTGGTATACCTATGCGCCGAATGCGGAGTCGTTTGCCAGTATCAGTGAACGCATTCAAGATTGGCTGAAGGATCCCGCCGTTCCAGAGCGAGTGATCATCGTATCCCATGCGCTGTCAGGCGCCGTGTTCCGCGGGATTTATGCCAATCTGGATTACCACGACCTGTGGGCGCAAGAGATGCCGCAGGATGCCTTTTTCAAGCTTGAAGATGGCAAAGTTGCAAAAATTCAATGCCTGTGAATGTCGGAAGCAAGATTAGCTGAACTAAACCTGACAAATCGCTAAAAAGTGTTAATTTTTACATTTTTCCCGCTCCGCTTTAACTCAGTATCTGTAATACTGCTCCGACATTCAGGTGAAATTGAGTGATGTGGAAAGCGCATGTAAAGCGCGCATTGGGGGAGCGGATGAGTATGTTTGTCAAATTAACCATAGCGGCGACTGTCCTTGTTCTCAGTATTCTTGCTGCGGGCATTTATCGTTTTAACATGACCAATGATGATATCTACATGGTCATGGAAGATGGCCAAGTGTTGCAATACGATGAGGCCATGGCGCAGGCCGATGCTAAGGCTAAAGCTAAAGAGGCGGCATTATCCTCAAGCGAAGATGCCATCGAATCTGTGGTGCCAAGTGAAGCAAAACCGGTGGCGAATGCCTCTGAAGTGATGCTTAAACTTTTCAGCTTAAATACGGCGAATCCCTTTGAAGTAAAGCTACCCGATAGCCAACTGCCCGTGGTATTGACGCACTTTATTAAAATCAAGCAAACGGAATTTGCCTTGGGGGATTATCAACAAGGTGATGAAAAGGGTCGGGTATTTCTCGATTATCTGCGGATAACGCCGCTTAACTTTGATCCTGCATTAGAGCCTGATACCCAAAGCGATGCGCCATTACAGGACGATCCTAAGCAGCAGACCATGCCCTTCGTTGCGCCTTATATAGTGACTAACCAAGGTTCGGGTGTGTTTTGGTACCTCGGTCTGTTCAGCTTAGATTATGGACAAAATCGTTTGCAGCACCTGGGCAGTGTATTTATTGGCGATCGCATCGAGGTGGAGAGTATCGAACCTGTGTATCCCTTTGAGGCGCCATATAAAGTCGCCATTACCTATCGTGATAGGGCGGCCGGCCAACCCATGGCAGAGGAGCCTAAGGTGACTAAAACCCTTGAAATCGGTGTGAGTGAGTTGGAAATAAAAGCGCTGAATTAGGTTTATATCTGGGCGTATGCTAAGTTAATTTTACCTCAGCTGCGGCTGAGGTATTTATTTCACCTAGCAGTTTTTATAGCTAAGATTTTGAGATAAAACATAAAATTAAAACAAGGAGTGTGTCATGGAAATGACCAAAGTCACGGGCAAATTTGATGTTAAGCTCAATCCCGAGAGTGCCTATGCCACAGGCGTGGGCGGTGTGAATCTTGGCAGAATGACCTTAGATAAAACTTTTTATGGTGAGCTAGATGCCCGTAGCCAAGGGGAAATGCTCAGTGCAATGACCGCGGTAAAAGGCTCGGCGGGCTATGTGGCGATAGAGCAAGTGGTGGGTAAGCTGTGCGGCAGACAGGGCAGTTTTGTGCTGCAACATTTTGGCATTATGACCGATGGGCAAAACCGCTTACACCTTGAGGTTGTCCCCCATTCTGGCGCGGGTGAACTCGTTGGGTTATATGGCACTATGGCGATAAGCATCGAAAATGGTCAACATTTTTATGAATTTAGCTTCTGCCTCGAACAGGAAGCCGAAGCCTAAGGTACGATTAACATAACATCGCGCCAATAAAACAAAACCAGCCGAAGCTGGTTTTGTGGTTTTTGCCCGAGTGACTAATACCAACAGCTGAGTTATCAAGAGCTGAATTAGCAAGGGCTGAATGTCAGGACCATTATGAGGTTTTGACTTTGATTTTATCGACGACCTTTTTCACATCATCGGTATTTTTAGCAATGGTCAGGGCTAATTGACGCTCGGCGTCGCTAGCCACTTCACCCTGTAAGGTCACTACGCCATCGGCAACATCGACGTTAATTTGGGTGCCCGATACGTCGGTCGAGAACAACAGACGGGTTTTTACGACCGTTGCGACCTTAGAGTCGGTTAAGGTCTTCACCACCTCATTGGTGCCTTCGTCTTCTTTCATCACGGTTAACTTGTTATCGACCCCTTTTACACCATCTAAGCTTTTGATGAGCTCAGCGGCGAGCGCCTTATCGACACTGCTCTCCACTTGACCGGTTAAGGTGACATGGCCGTTTTTCACGTCAGTCATAATGTCAAAGGAGTTAAGGTTAGTATTGAGCAACAAAGTCGTTTCGGCCTTGCCATCGAGCCAAGCATCTTTGGCATCGTCTTTCCAATCCTGTGCGGCGGCCACATTTAAACTGATAGAACCGACAAGTAAGGTGGTTAAGGCTAAAGTTGTCGTGTTTTTCATAATGATATCCTCCGTTGTTATCTCGAAGGAACTAAAGCGTGAATCGTGCCAACATTCTTATCCTACTGATTTTAATTAGAATAAATCGGATTTGTGACCTGTTTTAGGTGTTTGACTTAATCGGCAAATCGGCGCTTTTTACCGACAAAATGTAAATATTACCGAGGGTGATTAAGCTTTTTGGCTTAAGTGTGATAGGCGTTAAGCTCAAATAGATCGCAGGCAACAAAAACGCGGCTCAGTTGGCCGCGTTATTGGATGGTATTGCCGCCTTACAGGGCTTGGCTACGCAGGTGTAAGGTATCCAAATGGATTTGTAGCCAGGCAATATCCTCGGCCAATTGGCTGATTAACCTTGGGTGATTGGCCTTTTTAATTAACTGTTTGAGGTGATTAAGGCGCTGACGCTCAAGCTCACAGAGTACGGCGAGGGCATCGGCGAGTTGCTGTTTAATAAGTAAAGCATCGACATCGACATAGGGCCGAGTCTGCGACGGCGGCACTGAGTGCGGGCCTATGTGCGAGCCCATTTGTTGTAATGTTTGGGCGAGCAATTGCTTAAATCGTGCCTGCATCCCTTGGTATGTCTTGATTTGGGCAATAAAAATGCGTTTTAGGCTGTAGTCATCGACAGTGGTATTGGCCCGAGTATAAAAATCCACGCCGGTTTGGGTCAGCTCGATTAACTCATTAACCAGCTTAATATCGGCGCTCAACTCGGTCTGATGTTGCGCAACATTAGACGTCATAACGACCTCCTGTGGTAGTTTGGGCTGCTCCGCCGACACGGATTGCCCAACATTTTATGGAAATTTCAGTTTCATTCAGCTTCTATGCATATTTCGTTCACTTTTTAATGATAAGTTAATGACTTGATTTAACTGATGATATTTATCCATTGTCGCCAGTGCCTCGCATATTATCGGCAACTCTTACCGTTGAGATTGTTAAAATTTCACGGCTGGCATACAGTGGTGCTTCATTCACAGGGAGTGGCACAAGATGATCCGACCAACGCTTTTCTATCATCTACAGGACGTCGAGACCGAGCAGGCATTAGTGCAGCTCGAGGGCGCGCAGACCTACAACAAGCTACGCAGTACCGATGATTTATCTTGGATTAGTCAGCTGGAGGCCAATCGTATCGATGTGGCGATCATTGAGCTGCCCCGTCTAAGCCGTGAGGATTACTTAGCCTTACTCGAGTCCAGCGCCATTGCGGATGTGGAGTTTATTTTCCTCTCCGATGGCCTACCGAATCCTCATCTCGATAAACTCTTATCCAAATACGCGGGCTACCATTTCCGTAAGCCCATCGATATGTCGTTGCTGTGCGAAACCTTAGCGGATTTTGCCCAGCATCTGGTTGCCAACACTTCGACGCGCATTCGCCCCTTTGCTAGCGAATTAGACCAATATGGTCTGCTGGTGGGTTCCTCGTTACCTATGCACCGTTTGTATCGCACTATCCGCCGCGTGTCGGCCGCCGAGAGCAATGTGTTGATTATCGGCGAGAGTGGCGCAGGTAAAGAACTGGTCGCCAATACCATTCACTTAGCCAGCCCGCGGGTGAATAAGCCTTATATTGCGATTAACTGCGGCGCCTTGAGCCCAGAATTGGTCGATAGTGAACTCTTCGGCCATGTAAAAGGCTCTTTCACTGGTGCGAATCGTGATCATCAAGGGGTATTTGAGCAGGCCGAAGGCGGCACCTTATTCCTCGATGAAGTCACCGAAATGCCCCTAGAGCATCAAGTTAAGCTATTAAGAGTGCTTGAAAATAATGAATATCGTCCCGTCGGTAGCCCTAAGGTGCTCAAGGCCAATGTGCGTATTGTGGCGGCGACAAACCGCGATCCTTTAGTGGCGATAGAGCAAGGACAATTGCGGGAAGATTTGTACTTTCGCTTAGCGCATTTCCCCATTCAAGTGCCGCCATTGCGGGAGCGCGGGGAAGATATAGTGGGACTTTCGAAGCATTTTCTGGCCTATCGCAATGCGGCGGAAAAACAGAGCAAAGCGTTCTCGCCCTCAAGTTTAGAGGCGATTGCGGCCCACACTTGGCCTGGGAATGTGCGCGAGTTAAAGCATGCTATTGAGCGCGCTTATATTCTGGCGGACCATGAGATTACCCCTGAGCATTTACAGCTTACGCCCAGTTTGGAAAAAGAGACGACTGCGGAGGAAAATGTAGTGATCCCCCAAGGTATGCGCCTTGAGGAGCTAGAAAAAATCGCCATTTACCAAGCGCTTGAAACGAGTCTGGGCAATAAGACCGACACCGCCGAGCAGCTTGGGATCAGCGTTAAAACCCTCTATAACAAGCTCAGTAAATATGAGCAGGAGTCAGACGTTCAAACCGTTGTTGATGCCGTTAGCGAAGATTCCGTTAGCAATAGCGTCGCCAAGTAGTAACCTACATTAAATGCCTGAAAATAAGCTAATACATTGATTCAGCTTTTGATTCAGAGTTTGATTAAGAGTTGATTTTGAAAGTGTTAGCTTATTTTTGACTCTAACTGCGGTTCAGCATTTTGCGCTTGATAGGGCACAAACACCTTCAAAGAGGCGGGCAGGATATCGATATTGAGTTCCTCCGGCTCACAAATCTCGCCATCAATCACATACTTGCATGGGGGCTGACTGCTGATCTTCACCTTTTTCGCGTGGGCATGTTTCACTTTACCCGTGTTGGCCGAGGGCGCAGAGTCGCTATTGGCGGCCTCTTTAATCCAGCCGGTAAAAGCCAGTTCAGCCAAACTGATAAGCTGTTCATTTGGCTCATTATTTGAATCTAACCAAGTGATATCCAACAAGCCGTCGGTCATATTGGGTTCGCCCTTACCTTGGGCGAGTAAGCTGGTAAAAGGTGCGGCATTGGCAACCACTAGGCTGTGGGTTTGCACTGTCATTGGGGTTTGGTCATCTAAAGTCAGCTGCAACTCGAGGTTGGTGTCGGTGTTCACCGCGCGCCACAAACCATCGAGGTAGGCGAGTTGGCCGAGGGCATTTTTACGCTCGCGGCTCGCCGACTCAATCATTTGCTGCTCAAACCCAATGCCGACCAACAGTAACACCAGTCGCGCATTGCAACGCGCCGTGTCTATGGTCTGTGTCTGGCCTTGGATAATATTATCAAGGGCTTGAGAGACGGCATTGAGCTTACTGCTTAAACCAAAGAGGGCGTGTGATAGGGCATTAGTGGTGCCTAGCGGGATAATGCCTAAGGTGATATCTGTGTCGATAATCTCCGCCGCGACCTCTGTGACTGTGCCATCGCCCCCGCAAGCGATGATGATATCGGCGCCCTGAAGCCGTGCTTTTTTCGCTTGGGTTTGGGCGCTAATCTCTGGCGTGGTGAGCGCTAACTGCACCTCAAAATAGCGTTTCAGCTCAGTGCAAATTTGTTCGCCATGGCTCTGCCATTTACCCGCGCCAGAGACGGGATTGGCGATAATCCAGGCTCGCTTATGCAGTTTGATTTCCCCTTGAGTGTACATCTGCTCCAGCGCTTTGAGTTGCCAGCGATTTAAGCCTGCGGTTTTACGAATGCTTTTAATCTGTTGCAGCACCTCGGCGAAGCTGAGTTCGGGGCGGCGGCACACAAGATAAGCGGCCAGCACCATTACGGAACGCCCGCGGCCGAGCGCGCAGTGGATTAATACCCGCTTTTGGGCGCGTACTTGGCGATGTAACCAGTTAATCGCCTGATTTAATTGGGCGCTAGTCGGCACACTGTGGTCAAGAATAGGGATATTCAGATAGTCAATATGATCCTCATACAGGGACACATCGAGGCCGTCGAATTCGGCGGTGACATCTAAAATGGCGGTAATGCCATAACGATTCAGTTTAGGTAAATCGGCAGCGCTTAAGCGGCTACCCAAGTATAGATATTTATCAATGGCTTGCATTGAAGGCACGCTATCGCGGCGCCGTGCCCAGAGATTATAGAGTCGGCATCCTAATAAAAATGGAATAAAGCCCCAACGGATATACCAAGGGATGGATCCATCCTGACGTTTTCTAAAAATACTGGCGAGATTAAACCAATAGGCTGAGCCGACAAGGGCGAGGGAAAGGCTGCTCCATGCCCAAATAAAGGTGAGGATAGGGGAGTGGCCCCTTACGGCGAAATAGCCAAATAACAGCGCTCCGAACAGGTAGAAATACTTAATGTGGATCCTACTCAGCATTGGCATCTCCTCCATCGATAAGCGGCGAGCCTCAGGGAAACCCACTTTATCGTGACCAATAGCTGTCACGATAAAGTGGTTCGGAGGTACTCAATTGAACTGTGGTTCCCCTGATAGACTCGTTTGCGGGACTATCTACTTTCCGTCATCCGTTCTAGCAGCGAGTATCTTTCGCTTTAACGCCTTCTTTCAGTTCTTCACAGGCATCTTCAATCGCATTGCCGGTATCTGTGATGGCTTCATCGATTTTTTCGCCTGCGTCCTCGGCGTGGTTGTCGCTACAGGCTGACAGTCCAAAGGTTAATAATAAGGCTAAAAATGCAGTGGTAATCATGGTCATAGGTTTCATATCGATTCTCCTTTTATCCAATTTAAGCGCGTGGTGCCTTGCCCTTAAGGGCGTTGACCAGCAGGGAAATCACAAGTAATACAATAAATAGGAAGAAAATAATCTTTGCGATCCCCGCTGCGGCGCCAGCGATCCCCGTAAATCCAAACAGTCCGGCGATAATGGCCACAACCAGAAACATTAAGGTCCAACCTAACATAGCCACCTCCTTTGTCTTATTTCGGTTTTTCTGTCTTCTTTCACTCTGCATGTTTACGTCGAGTGAGCTAGTTGCTGGGTGAGTTGGATAAGCAAGGTTACGTCTTACATCCTGTTATCACTCAATCCCGCAATAAACTCACAAAGGGGATATTGCGAGCTTAATGCCAACTTTGAGATTTTTGGTTAATCTGCTGATTATTAGTGTAATTTTTGAGTTTTATATCGGCGGAAGTATTGGCTGATATAAGCGAGATAGGCAATTTTTACCTGCGATTCGGTAAGAGTTGCAGTGAGGAAATCGAGGGAAAAACAAGAATGACATTTTGCGACAAACTGTCAGCATTTTTATCTTTAATTATAGTGGTATAAAGCATTTTGAAAATAATTGTAGCCAACATCTCTTATATACTATGGACTGAGCAGCCACGTCTGAAAAACGTTATTTTTGAAGAGACTAGCTCACTTTTATACTCTATCCTCAATCTTGCCGACTTTTGAAAACTCTAACTTGAGCAATTTTGCGAAAGTAGGTTGTTGGTAAACTAAAAGCACAATATGTTTTTGCTCTAAAATAGATGGCTGGTTTTTCCTTCTTGTTAACTGAGTTAGCCAACAACGTCAGTATAACGAAATGATTTATAAGTAAGTTTTGTTCCTTTTAGATCTTTACGCATTGCAACTACAATGTTACCAATAGCTTGCCGACCAGTTTCTGGATCTGGTGCTTTGCCATGGTTATCTATGACCAACTGCACCATATGATTAATAGCTTCAACAACTTCATCAGAACAATAGAGCCAACCTTTATATTGTTCTTCAAAGAACTCTCGTTTGGTTTTAGCATTTGCAGTAGCTCCAACAAAACCTTGAAGCTTTACGAGTAATTTTGAGTACTGTTCTTCTCGATGCTTTAATGCTGCTTCGTCCCGTTTAGCTTTTACAGCGAATACATAAGTTAATACTGAGCCTACAAGCAAGGTGACTAAAGGGAAAAGTAATTTAGCGAGATCAATAATAGTTTCCATATTCCACCATTCAGTTAGCAATTTGTATTATGAGCTTTCGCATGATTTCACCTCTGACTATTTGGCAAAAATAACTTGCAACTCACTGATTTAAAATTTGATTTCTACCATAGCAAAAATATTTTTGGGTAGATAGTGCTTATGGTAATGATTTCAGGTGGTTTTATTCAATTCATCACTATTTCATAAGACGCCTAGTTAATAAGAACTTCATCTTTAAATCCGGTGGTATTTATTCGGTAGTGTTGCAGGCGAGCATTGTCGCGGCAGTGGACATCGGAAAAAGGGATTTTTCCGTTGAGCCCCCAGGGATGGGTTTACGGCGTGCCACTGGAGCGGCAATGCAGAGCGGAAACGGAACTCCAATCGGCTTTTGGCATTGTTTATTCGATTGATTGAAAGCAATTATGCCGAGCGGAAGCTGGATGAAAAATGGCTCTTAACCCAAAAAATGAACGTAAAAAAGCGGGTTAAGTTTTCACTTAACCCGCTCGATACGATTTAGCAAAGCGAATTAGCAACGCTGCAGTGGTTTCCAGCGTTGCAGGCTGACTGGAATACTTACCCCTTGGGATAACAACAGGTTAATCCGTGCTTGGTAGGCCGCGCCTTGCATTAAATGTTTCGTCAAATCCACCGCATTGCGTTCGCGGTAATCATCTAAATAACTGCCTTTTGCCCAGGCATTAAAGGCGCCGAGGGCGGGGCCTGCCCAAATCTGGTAATCCATTTCACGGCCAACTTCGCCCGTATTCGACCAGCGGCTCGAAAGACCCAAATACCAACGGAAAATCAGCGCCATTTTGCGTTTTGGGTTATCCAGCGCGCGCTCAATTTGCTTAGGATCGCGTTCATTAAAGTGCGCCACAGTGCCAGCCCAAATCTCATCTAATGACGCGCGAAACACTTGCTCTTCCAGCTTTTGTCTTTCCTCTGCCGGAATAGCCTCAATTGAGTCGTAGCGGATGTAAATTTCATAGAGTTTGTTCGCGCGCATTGGGAATAGAGTGCCGCGCTTAACCACTTGTAACTTAACGCCCATTTCAAACATATCGGCGGCGGGCGCCATAGTTACATCGGCCATTTCAGTGGTGGCGAGTAATTTACGGGTATGTTCGCTGGCTCCAGCCTCAACACAGGCTTGGTTGATTGAGCCAGTGACAATATAGGCCGCGCCCATATTGAAGGTCGCCAGCGCCGCATCGGGCGTGCCGATACCACCACCTGCGCCCACACGGATCGGCGTTTTGTACTGGTACTTGGTTTGAATGGTATCTTTTAGCGCCAAAATGGTCGGTAATAGTGTGACCAGAGGGCGATTGTCGGTGTGGCCGCCAGAGTCGGCTTCGGCGGTAATGTCATCGGCCATGGGCACAGATTGTGCCATCAACATTTGCTCTTCGCTGATAAGCCCTTCGTTCACTAATTGTTGCAGCATCTTAACGGGGGCGGGCTCCATAAACTTGGTCGCTACCTCGGTACGGCTGATTTTAGCAATCACTTTATTGCCAATCACAATCTCGCCGTTGGCGTCGCGGCTCAGGCCTGCGGCGCGGTAATAGACGATTTGCGGTGTTAAGCCCAAGAAGGCCGAAGCCTCAACCGTACGCACTTGATGCTTGAGGAAGAGTTCGACACTGCCACGTTCAAGCGCTGGCTCGCTCGGGCTGTGAATGAGGTTAAAGGCGTAGGGGCCATTGGGCAATGCCGTTTGAATGCGTTTAATCGCGGCTTCAACGCGCGATGGAATTAACCCTGCCGCGCCAAAGGAGCACAAAATGCCCGCCTGACCTAAGGCGATAACTAACTCTTCCGAGGCGATGCCGTTGGCCATGGCGCCCGCGTAGTAGGCGTATTTCACCCCATGCACACGGCGAAAGTTACTGTCACCCAAGCTTTGGGTGCCAAGGGCGGGGGCGAAGGCGCTCACAGGATGCAAACCATTGCTTTTGTGTAAGCCATTGCTGGGTTGAGCTTCTGCAAGACCCACAACCTCGGCACTTTGGGCTATGCCTAGGCCTTTTTCGGCATGATTGACTAAGTAACAGGCTTGATTGAGATCTTTAAGTTTTTTGCCAAGGGAATCGATATCGAAACTGATGGCGGCTTCATCAACCTGCCATGGCCAAGGACTGAGTTTTTTATTATCGAGTGTGGTATTCGTCATTTGGGCTATTCACTTTTAGGTGTTTGGGACCTGAATTTGTTTGCCGCAGTGGGGTTATTCCCTTGCACTGCGGCAGTCTATTGTTCTGAAACCAATTGTTCTTAAGCTAATTGTTCTTAAGCTAACTGTCGTTAATGCTGCAAGTTAGGCGCTAGCGCTATGCTTCTTCGATGCAGATTGCGATATCGGTTACCTCATAAATGCGCAGGCCATCCTTACTCAGGTTGGCATCGCCCTTGATGATGCGTTTTCCGTCTTTATCTTCAATGCTGGTGATATGCACATCCAGCGACATCTGTTTGTTTAATGGATTAATTTGACCGCGATACTTCCATTTGATTTCTGACAGAATTTGGCCAAATTTCGGATTATTGAAGCCTGCACCTAGGTCTTGGTCTATGGCATAGGTTTGCAGTAATTCGATAATCGCCTCGACGCCGAGGGAGCCTGGCATTACAGGATCCTGATGGAAATGGAACTGGAAGAACCAATCGCTCGGGTCAATGGTGCGCTCGGCGTACAAGTATCCCAGTCCCTTCTTACCGCCAGTTTTTACTATCTCGGCCTTGTCGATAAAGTTCAGCTGACCACCCGCAAGGCGGTAGTGTGGCTTGCCCTGCTGCGCCACAAAACTGCGGCCATTTTTATCTAACAGATTGATTTGGCTGTCGGCTTTGATATCGCGCTCAATATGCCAAGCTTGGGTAATTTTACCGTTGTCGATCCCCAACTGGTTTTTAAGCGCATCGGCCTTAAAGTAACCGAAAACCGCATTACCACGGTAGAAGGGCTCGCCATCGCAGCTCAGTTCGAAACTAAAGTTTTGAATGATATTGCTGCCTGCAATCACGGTGGACAGCAGGCGCGAATCGTTGACTATGGTCTTACCGCGTAAATCCACTTCGCGCAGTAATTTGCCATTGCCGTCGAGGTTGCGGAAGAATAACTCCTGCCCCGGGAAGCCTAAAGTCGTGCCCATATAACCCGAGATAAAGCCATTGGGCTGCAGGGAGATTTCCATCAACACAGAGTAGGGCATCACGCTCGGGTGGCTGTTTTTAGCGTAATACCACGCGTTGCTGGGCACTTCATATTCGGCAATGCAGGAGGATGGCTTTTTCAGTTCGCCACGTTTGCCCTCAATGGCCACCACTCGGGTGGTGAGTTGCAGATCGCCGCAGGGCGTACGCGGCGGGATTAAGCCTCGGTAAATACTAAAATCGGAGCCGAAGCAGTTTTCAATATCGCCGGTGGCAAACTCAAACAAATGGTAAGGCGTAAACGGCAGGGTGTCGGGCACGCGGTTGGCGTACTTAGAGCCTGCTGGCGCAATCGGCGCGCTCACATGTTTAAGTGGTACAACGCCTTTATTCAGGGGAGCTGAAACATCTGGAATTTGCGCCATCAGTGGCGCTTGTTCCGCGAGGATTGCGATATTTGCTGCTTGGGCACCATTACTCTGTGAAGAACTGCTTTGCGAAGAGCTGCCTTGCGAATAATCGCTTTGCGAATAGCGGGTGCAATCGGCTTCTTCTTTAATCATCACCCCGAGGTTTTGGAAATCCACCACTACTTTGCCATTGAGCAGAATATCGATATTCGCCTTGGCATAGGGGCGAGGGCTCATGCCAATTTCGATGACTTCCATCCGATAGGTGAGCGTGCCAGATTGTGGCAATACTTGACCGCGGCAGCGCACTTTTTGCGATGCGTTTTCAAGGGGTTGGAAACGACCGTTAGTCACCCCAAGGTGCATACCAATATGCAGCATAAAGAATTGCAATAACTGACCACAACCTTCGGCCATGAGGGAGCCGGCCATCACTTGGTCGCCCTTGAAATGGCAGGGGAAATACCAATGGTCGGGGGCTAATTGCTTGTGACCTTCAATCAAGCCTAAGCCCCAAGCGCCGCCATGTACTTCGAGCTTGCTAACTTGCTCGATCATCAGGAATTTTTCCGAGGCGAAGCACAGTGAAGGCTGGAGGCCAAACTTTGCCTGATGGGCCGCATGTTCACCGCCGAAACAGCCGCCAATGTCGGCGCTCAGTAGACGATGGATTTGGCCGTAGCTGAAGGCCGTTTGCGCGCAGTTAAGTAGCGGCGTGAAGCGTGGTTTATTGCCGTTTCGGGCATATTCATTGGCCAGTGCAATTTGTGCTTGCTCGCGCAGCTTAATTTCGGCCTCGGTGCGGATCACCCCTTTGCCATCGGCCAGTTCTTTATCGGTAAAGAATCCCGCGCAGCCGCCATCCATCTTGAGGATCAGCTTATCGCCCACGAAGCATTCGTAGGAGAAGAAAAACAGCAGGGTATCGCCATTACGGGCAAAGTGGTTGATGGAGATATCGTAGCGCAGGGTGTCACCGCCGCGGGGCAGATCCCCAAGGAAGGTAAGGGTGCAGTCGAGCAGGCGATAGACGCGCTCGCCTTTGTTTTCAAAATCGATACCTAAGTAGCTGATGAGCATTAAGTCGCACTGGCCCGATTCGACTGCCACCGCCCACGGAATTTGGCCATCGACCAAGAAGGGCGCATCCACGGGAATGTCGTACTCTGTGGTCATAGTGCTCGGCTGATAGCGGTTCATTTGCGCGTTGAGCTTAGTCACCCGCGAGACTAGCAGATAATCCGAGGTTGGCAGACGCACCCGACGTGCGTAGCTGTCGATAATGGCGTAATCGGCGCCAAAGACCTTGGCAATGTCGCCCTCGGCGTATTCCACCAGATCCTGATAGTTCCAAATGCAGGGCTTAGCCGCAGGAATGGGTGGCGTATAGGGAGCGACATTTGCGTGATCTGGTTTTAGTTCTGGGACTGATACCGCTTGCTGCGCTGCGATGGGAGCAACATTGGCGCTGGTGGCAACATGAGGTGCAACAGACCCCATTTGTGTCGTCTGGGACAATTGCGCTTTTAACAGGGCATCGGCCAGTTTGAGCCCTTGCTCACGGCTCTGTAAAAAGGCTAAGTGCGCCTCGCGGGCCAATTGCTGGTTTTGTAACAGTTGCTGGTTTTGTAATAGTGCCGCACTATCCTGCGATGCCCTATCCTGCGCCAAGGGCGCCGCCGAATATTGGTGTGGTGCGTTAGATGACATACCGCTCTCTACTGCTATTGGTGTGGCAAATGGGGTGGCGTTTTCAGCCGTGAAATCAAGTGCAGCTTGTACTCTGGGCACAGTTTGTGTCGCCTGCGGTGCGACAGGCTGCAACTGGCGCATCTTGCCTTGGATGGCGGCAAGTGCGGGCAGTGGCGTATCCACAATATGTTGATAGATATCGCGGCCACCGAGCGTCACTGGTTTGATTAAATGTTTTTGCTCACTTAAGGTTAAATCTTGCTCAAGGCGCTGTTCTAGTTGCGCCGACTGCGTTGCCGTTTGGCTTAACAGCAGCAGCGAACTCACCCCTTGGCTTTGGGTAGACACTAATGCATGCTTATCGGTGTTTTTATTTGAAGCCGCAGACCCGTTCTTTAGGCTTAACAGGGTATTCAAAAGACTGGCCATACCCGCAGCGGCAAAGTTATGCCCAAGGGTATTGGCGACTCGATTGCATGGCGTCCCCATAAGATTAAGCTGCGCTAATAGCTGCTCCGCTGGCAGTTGCTCTTCTGGGGCAATACATTGCTCAACCATATGGATGGCAGCGGGCACTGAAGGATTGGCGATAGCCGTTTCGGTTATCAGCGAATCAAGCAGCTTGGGCAGCTGATGATGTGTGCCAAATGCCTGAGCACGAATTTGGCCGTAGCCCTTTTGAGAACTGTTACTCGTTTGTTGACTGTTGCTCGCTTGCTGGTTTGTCAGCACGATAGCGCCCGCGCCTTCACCCACCTTCCACTGTGGATTCGCGCTGTTGGCATCGAGATCAACGGCGATTTGAGCGTTTTTCAATATAACCTGTTCAACACTGCCGCTTAAATCCACGGCGGCAATCACTACGCCATCGAGGGCCTCTTGGGACAGTAAATTTTGCGCCACATCGATACAGCGAGCGACCGATTGCTCGGCGGCTGAAATGGTAAACGCCGGGCCGTTAAAGTCCCACAGCGAGGCGATGCGCGACGCCATAATATTGCCAATAAAGCTGGTGTATTGATTGAGCTTGGCGGCATCGAGCACGCTGTCCATGGCGATGGCTTCGAGGGCGAGGTATTCATCATTAGAGAGGTGAACGCCTTGTTTCTTTAAGCTATCCGCAAGTTGGGTGTGCAAATTCACCCGGCCACGGAATTGGTGCAGTTCAAGCTCGGTTTCCATCGCCACTAACACCGCGACCTTGCTGCCCGCGGTTAGCTTGGCATCGCGAATCGCTTCGTCGGCGACTTTGATCAGCAACAATTGCTGGGAGATCAGCCTGTCATCCTCATTAGGCGGCACTTTAAAGCGTAAAAAGTCGAAGTCAAACTGCTCGATATAGGCGCCTTTGGGCGCGCGATTTAGGCCAAACTGGTTAAGGATATCGGGGTGTTTATCTAAGCCTTTCCAGCGGTTAGGTGGCAGCGGAATAAAGGTATCTGTTTGGGCTATTAGCGCCTTATCCAGCGCATTGATGGAGGCCAAAGGCCCAAAATGCGACGCCATGCCGATAACGGTTAATGCTTGCTGCTGATAAACAGGTTTGTTGGCTTGCTTCTCGGCGCTGTGAATTGTTGGCTGATAGGATTCCAACAACAGATGGGCATTACAGCCGCCAAAACCAAATACAGATACCCCCGCATGGCGGCGATCGTTGCCTGTTTTATCGGGCCAAGCCTGTAGCTGAGTGGGAATATTATTACCGCTAAACAATCCCTTAGGCGATGAAATCGGCGCTTTAAGGTTGATACTCGCGGGCAGCTGGCCTGAACGCATGGCAAAGATCATTTTCATGATCCCAGGCATGCCGGCAGCGGTGAGCAAATGTCCAAGGTTGGATTTAGCCGAACCTATCAACGGCGCCATAGTGCCGCCGAGCTTATCTTCGAAAAAACGCTCCATCGAAGTGAGCTCAACCTTATCCCCCAGCGGCGTGCCGGTGGCATGGCATTCAATCACTTCGATATTGCTCGGATGCGTGTTAGCGGTGGCATAGGCGCGCTCGAAGGCTTGCACTTGGCCCTTACTGTTGGGGCTTAAGACAAATTGGCCTTTGCCATCGTTCGATAAGCCAATACCACTGACCATGGCATAAATATTATCGCCATCGCGCTCGGCATCCTCTAAACGCTTAAGCACTAATACGCCAGCGCCTTCGCCTGCGAATAAGCCTTTGCTATTGCTATCGAAAGGCGCCGAAATTCCATGGTCTGGATAGGCGTGGAAAATCGAGAATCCCATGTTGATAAAGAAGGGATCGGCGCCCGATACCGCGCCCGCGAGCATCATATCGGCCTTGCCTGTGGTTAAATAATCGCAGGCCAATTTAAGTGCATACACTGAGCTGGCACAGGCGGCATCGAGGCTGAGCTGTGCGCCGCCAAGGCCGAGGGCATCGCTTAACAATTTAGACGCCGTGTGGGCAATGGCACCATTGGCGGCCTGTTGCGTGCCCGCAATTGAACCATTGGCGAAGGGTGCTAGGGCAAATTCGGGTTGATTAAGCTTGGTTTTTAATGCCTTTTCAACCGCTTGATGATAAATCGGTAAAAACAGCTGATTGGAGCTTGCGGTCGGGAACGACAGCGTGCCCATTACAATCCCTGTGCGCTCAAGTAATGGTGCCGTTAAATCCACACCCGCATCCAGCAGGGCTTTTTTACTGCAATCTAATGCCCATAAAAAGCTTTCATCGAGCCCATCAAAGGCCGTCGGCGGTAACTGATAACCCTGCGGGTCAAAACGAAAGTTGCGGATATAGCCGCCCTTGTCGCAATAAAAACGGTCGGCTTGGCCTTGAACACCTTGGTAATCAGCTGGATTGGCATTGAGTTTGGCCGCATCGATTTGGCTGCGGGAATCTTTTTTATCCAGCAGATTTTGCCAAAACTGCTCAGGTGTGTCGGCATCGGGATACTGAACGGCAAGGCCGACGATGGCAATCTTTGGCATCGCCTTTGAGCTTTGGCGCTGGTCGTTTGGCACAGCTGTGCTGTCTTGCTGAGTCGGGTGAGCATGCATTTGAGAACTCAAAGGGGTTCTCCTTCTTGGAATACGTTTGAATAATGGCCTAATGCGCTGGCTGAATGTGGCGCTATCGTTTTCGCTGTAGTCTTATCTGCAATCTTATCCGCAACAGGAGTGGCTGACTGAGCTGCCGATTGATGCATAAGCGGCGCAAGGGAGAGTGGCACTCTATGGCTGATAAGTTGAGCTAAGCATTTGAGTAAACTGGTGATCGTATCGCTGCCCTTGGCATTGCATGCCATGGCTAATATCGGTTGTTCCAGTGTTTGAACGCCATCGGCGCTCAACTCCAGTTGGCGGCCGATTTTATCGATAAGTGTGCTGGTTTGCCGATCGGCGCCCACCTCAACAAATAAGCGCGCACCTTGGTGATACGCGGTGTTAATCAGCGCGGTAAAATTCAGCGGCGCACAAAAGGTGTCAGCAATACTCTTGGCAATGCTTTGGCTATCGATACTGACTGTACTTTGCTGCGCCGCGCTAATAAAACGCACCTGAGTCTCGTAGGCATTCGCCTTTAAGCCCAAGGTATAAAACCCTTGGATAGCACTGTGCTGTGACTGCGAGGGCGGGGTATGCATGGCGGTGACTTTATTGCTGGCAATGCCACGCTTATTCAGCCTTTTAAGGAGTTGTAAGCAGCTTGCTTCGCAGCCCGCGAGAATACAGGTATCACCCTGTTCAATCGCCAGATAAACCCGTGGAAAATCAGCTAGCAGAGTATTAATTTCGGCGCGAGCGGCTCGCACTAAAAAGCTGTTCCATACTAGCGGTGCATCTTCACTCAATTGCCAATCGCGGCGCACCGCAAGCAGTGGGCCTGAAATCTCCTGATTGAAGATGGCGCTGTTTTGGGTGGCGTGAATCAGGGCATGTGGCGTTTGCCAGATATCTAAACTTGCCCACATGGCCGCTTCACCCATGGAATAGCCCAGAGCGAGTTGCGGTTGGATATTAAAGACTCGAGTTAGCAGTCGACTAAAAAGGTAACTGGCGCCAACACCGCTAATCGCAAGTTGGCTTAAGCTCATGTCTGCAGAATCTTTTAAATCAACAGCACTTTTTACATCAACTGCACTTTTGGCATAAGCAGCGCTTTGGTAAATCGCCTCGGCCTGCAGCATGGCGGCTAAATCCCCTTCGCGTTCAAGCTCGCGATAAAGCTCAGGGAAATAGCCATGCAAGTCGCTGAACATATTCGGGTAAACCGTGCCGACGCCGGGGTAGACAAAGGTTAAGCCCGTATCGCCGAGGGGCGTTGGCGTAAAATAACTGCCCGCAGGGGTCTTAAAGGCTAGATTGGCCGATGGCGTTTGGGCTGGTACTGGCGCTGGCGCAGGAGTCTGTTGCGTCTTTTCAATATAAGCGCGCATCGCCTTGGCTTCTTGCATAAGCTCTTCAACTGAGCCAGCCATCAGCACTAAGGTTAATTTATCCTTTGCTTGATAGCGCTTAAACCAATTATTGCCTTTGCTGCTGAGCCAGTCCGTATCGGGAAAGTTTGCCGATAAATCTAATGAATCAATTAGTTGTGATAACTGTACCGTTAAAGACTCATGTGTGTTGCCGCTAATGGGAATAAAAAGCCTGTTGGCATTGAGCAACGGCTGAGCGATAAGCCGAGTGCCTTGGGTCAAGATAAGGCTTTGGGCTGTTTGAGTTTTAGGGACTTTACCGATGAGATTTAGGCTTAATACCCTTGCCTGATTAGGCTTAGTAAACCAATAGCCGTTCTGGGCGCTTATTACGGGCTTTTCAGCGCGCAGTTCAGCGAGTCGTTCTGCCAGTTGTGCTGCATCAGTCGCATCAAGCATTGGTTCAATGCCTTTAAGGCTGCGATGACTTAACGCCTCAACCGCTTGAGATAATACATTCAACTGACTGGCAAGATTGCCTGCCTGCGCGTAGCCATTAACCGCCTGAGCACAATCGCGTTTCGCCAAGCTAAAAGCGCTGTTTACGCAGCGCTCGACTGTATTTGCATTGATAGTATTTGTTTCTTCGGCTGTTTCAGCTTGGATTTGCGCTAATGCTGAAATATAAGCCTCGGCATGCAGGTGTAACTGCGCTGCCATCAGCCCATCAAGCAGATACAAGCTACGGGCTTGCTGCTGATATTCAAAGCGAATTTCAACAAGTTGTTTTTGCGCAATATGGGCGAGCTGCTCTGTGAGCAAGACGACCAGTGTTGGCTCATCAGCTGGCTCATTAATCAGTGGCTTATCTTCAACATTGAGCTGAATTCGACAAGCCATCAACTGCTGCAGCTTACTGACATCGGTTGGTGCATGGTTAAGCACACTCTGCATCCACCCATCACCAAGCCATACGGCTATTCGCAGTGGCTTGGCATTGGGATGCGGACTGTTTAATGCCGCATTGCTTAATGCGGCATGCGCGCTTGGGTCGAGTGTCACTTAACACTTACCTCGGCCGAGCTTTGGGCGACTGCCTGCTCTTGCGTTTGTTGCTGAGGTTTATTGGCCAAAAACGCTTGGTTGAGCGTCTTACTGACCGTAACCTTGGCCCGTTTCATCTCGCAGCTTAATCGGCCATCTTGATGATAAAGCGCAATATTGGCTTCAAGTGTTCGGGATGAATGCTTGAGTACATCCAGCACTAATACCGCCTTCTCGCCAAAACCTAAGGGCGAATAGGACACAAACTCACCAATGGCACAGGGTAAGCTTGCCGCTTGATATTTAAGGCGCGCCCACACGAGCATGGCCTGCAATAACAGATCTTCGGCAAAGGGTTGTGTGCCTTTATTCTCAAGATTTGGCGCAAACTCACCGCAGTCATCTAAGGCCACCGTTGGCAGTGCTACCTTAGCGATAAGCTGCTGATCATCAAAGGCGAGCACTTCGCTTATACCTTGCAGTCTTGGGCCATGGAACAGGGTGCCATCGCTGTAGAGCGACTCACGGTTCGCGATAGCGGGTTGCTGTGCCATCTCCTGCATCAGAGAATGTAACTCGTCAACCTCGAAACGCTGCACGTCTGCCGTATCATCCGTCTGCGCCACTAACACTGCCTGATACTGCGGGCGACCTTCAAAGCTTATCAGCGCGGTTAAGGCCTCAGTCGATTGCTGTGTAGCGTCGGCAAGCGGCGTGAGCATTAGTTCGAGCTCAATAGGCGCATCGCGGGCAAGTAGTACCTCATCGAAGATAATTCCCTTGAGTAGTCGATAATCGCTGACACTCACCGCCTTACCTAAATGGGCCTTGGCGGCCTCACGCATCCAATCGATGGCGCATACCGTTGGCAACACCGCATGACCGTTGATGCAATGATCCTCAATAAAGCTCATGCGCTTAGGATCGAGGCTGCGCATGACGCGAATACTTTGCGGCACCGTTTGGGCCATAGGCTGCGGATCTAACGCCGTGGTTAGATCCGCTTCAGGCTTTTTTGCTGATGCAGCTTCAACAGTATTAGCGGTATTGCCCTGCATATCGGTTCCGACCAACAGCTGCGCTCCCGTATCACTCAATAATTGGCTGGCAAATAACTCGGCACCGGCTTTGAGTGGAATGACATAGACCCCACGGTCGATAAACATCTTTTTCAGCGCAGGATTGACCATGCCGCCATCCCAAGGCCCCCAGTCAAAGCTCATCACCTTGGCTTGCGGCAATTGCTGCGCGAGTTGCAGCGCGGCCTTGTTGAGAATGTCGTTAGACATGGCGTAGTCGCTCTGGCCTGTATTGCCGTAAAAACCCGCCGCAGAAGAGAACAGGGCGATGAGCGTTAACTGGCTAAGATCCAGCGTTGACAGCAGATTGTTAAGTCCGGTCACCTTAGTGCCATAAACGCGTTCAAGTTCGCTTAAGGTTTTGTCTTGAATATGTTTATCGGCAAGTACGCCCGCGCCGTGGATAATCCCCGTGATGGGGGATAGGGCGCTGATAGGCGCAATAGTGCTGGCAATGGCGTCAGGATCGTTAACATCTAGGCTTAAGTATTCGGCGCTGGCGCCAACCGCTTCAAAGGCCTGTAAGGCATGGCTGATTTCAAGGCTGCTTTGTACTGGCCAAACTAAGGCATCCACTTGTTTTGGTGTGGGTTTATCACCCAGGCTTTGCAAATGTGCAATGGCAGCGGCTTTCAGCTCGTTGCGATTTTTACCCTGAGCCCAAGCGGGGATCCCTTGATGGGCGCTGCGACCCGCGAGGATAAAATGTGCCTTGCAGCGTTTCGCTAAACTTAAGGCGCACTCGAAGGTGACGCCCTTAGCGCCGCCTGTGACGAGGATTTTGTCCGCAGACGAGAGAGACGCGCCACTGCGGCGAAGCACGGCATTGCCCGCAACTAAGGTGGTGCGCTCAAGCTCGCTATCAATACCGACTTCGACTGGCGCATCTTGGAGGTAGTATTCCTGCACTACCGCATTGGCGACCGTTTTAGCGTCCAAGTTTGGCGCGATATCCAGCGCGCGGCAAACCACTCCCGGCCATTCGTGATTTAAGGTTTTCGTGAGTCCAGAGAGCGCCGCTTGGTTGAGTTCACTCAGGCTAATAACAGCGCCAGCCGACTCGTCCATGCCGATATAGCCAAAGCCACCGTCGATACGGCTGACGGTGACAAAGCGGCAGTGGTCGCGCTCAGTTAACAGCGGTTGTAAGTGTTTGGCGAACAAGAAGGCTTGCTCGACCAAGGCTTTGGCGTCGTCTGCCAGCACTAAGCCAGCACCTTTATCCACATCGGACTTATGTTGTGGCTGCAGATGAATAAAACCAGCGATTTGGCCAAGCGCTTCAATCTGATTGATGACCTCACAAATGCTTTCATCATCAATCGCCTCCAGCGTGAAGCTGGCAATATGGCTATCGAGTGGCGATGCGCTGGTCACAACCGTTTTCGGTGAGCGTACAACCGCGACCTTAACGCCTTGGGCGTGAAGCTTTTCGGCAATCACCCCCGCGTTGTGGCCATCGTCGCCGATAACGACGTAACTGTTTGCCGTCAGTTGAACATCGCTAGTTGCTATGATGCGCGCTAACTCAGCCGCCGCTGGCAACTTTTTTAGCATCACCTCACTATGGGGCGGCAGGTCGATGGTTTCCTCGACGGTTTCAGTAGTTGCCTCTTGAATCTCTTGAATTGGTGCAGCATGGTTTTGCTGTGGCGCCTCACTTGATGGTTGCGAACCAGCATAGAGGGCGACAATCTCACCCAAGGTGCGACACTCGGCTAAATCCTCTGGGCTGAGTTCTGGCAGGTTTGGCAGTTGATCTTGTACTGTGCCTAAAATTTCCACACGCTTGATAGAATCGATACCAAGGTCGGCTTCCATATCCATGCTCAGTTCCAGCATTTCCACGGGATAGCCGGTCTTGTCGGCCACCACCGCCATCATAGTGCGTTCAATCTCGCCATTAGATAGCGCTGCGCTTGCAGCAACTGCTCTTTGTGTTGTATGGCTAACGGAGGCTGCAGCTGTTACAGGAGCTGCTTGGCTAAAGAGCGTCACGATTTCCCCTAGGGTGCGGCACTCGGTTAAATCCTCTGGGCTCAGTTCTGGCAGGTTCGGTAACTCGTCCTGTACCGTGCCTAGAATTTCGACGCGCTTGATAGAATCGATACCAAGGTCAGCTTCCATATCCATGCTCAGTTCCAGCATTTCCACGGGATAGCCAGTCTTGTCGGCTACCACCGCCATCATAGTGCGCTCAATTTCATCATTAGAAACCGCCGCACTTGTAGCTACTGCACTTGCGAGTACTGCATTTTGTGTCGCATGGCTCACTGAGGCTGCAGCTGTTACGGCTGTCGATACTATAGGAGCCGCTTGGCTAAAGAGCGCCACAATTTCTCCAAGGGTGCGACACTCGGCTAAATCTTCTGGGCTCAGTTCTGGCAGGTTCGGTAATTCATCCTGCACTGTACCTAGGATTTCTACGCGCTTAATAGAGTCAATACCAAGGTCGGCTTCCATATCCATACTGAGTTCCAGCATTTCCACGGGATAGCCGGTCTTGTCGGCCACCACCGCCATCATAGTGCGCTCAATTTCATCATTAGAAACCGCCGCACCAGCAGCTACTGCACTTGCGACTACTGCATTTTGTGTCGCATGGCTAACTGTGGCAGAAGCGGGTACAGGAGCCGCTTGGCTAAAGAGCGCGACAATTTCCCCTAGGGTGCGACACTCGGCGAGATCTTCAGGGCTGAGTTCTGGCAGGTTCGGTAATTCATCTTGTACCGTGCCTAGAATTTCCACGCGCTTAATGGAATCGATACCAAGATCGGCTTCCATATCCATACTGAGTTCCAGCATTTCCACGGGATAGCCTGTCTTGTCGGCTACCACCGCCATCATAGTGCGTTCAATTTCATCATTAGAAACCGCCGCACTTACAGCGACTGCACTTTGTGTCGCATGACTTACTGTAACAGGTACTGCATTTTGTGTCGCATGGCTAACTGAGGCCGCAGCTGTTACAGGAGCTGCTTGGCTAAACAGCGTCACAATTTCCCCTAGGGTGCGACACTCGGCTAAATCCTCTGGGCTCAGTTCTGGCAGGTTAGGTAACTCGTCCTGTACTGTACCTAGAATTTCCACGCGCTTGATGGAATCGATACCAAGGTCGGCTTCCATATCCATGCTAAGTTCTAACATTTCCACGGGATAGCCTGTTTTATCGGCAACCACTGCCAGCATGGCTGTCTCGATTTGCTGCACGACTGACTTTTCGGAAAGCGCGCGAGTTGCTGCCGCCACAGTTTGTACTTGTGGTTGTGCGACTTGTGATTGTGTTACTTGAGGTTGCTGAACTTGGGGTTGCGGAACTTGGGGCTCACTCACAGGCGCAATAGTCGCTTTGGGCTCTGTAACTAACGCTTGAACCACAGGTGCCTGTGCTGGAACGACAGGCTTTGCCGCTGTAACTGCCACTGGTGCAACCGCCACTGGTGCCGTTTGAATGGGGACTTGAACCTGAGGCGCTGGCATTTGGCCGAGCAGGGCTAATGCCGCTTGGCTGCTGCTGGTCTGCAATTGCATAAATTCAGCATGGCTCTTTAGGGTTTGTGTCTGATGCTGGTGGAACAGCTCCATCGAACGTTGCAGGCTCTCAGGAATGGCGATGCCAAGGCTTGCCATTTTGGCTTGCTCAGCCATCAGGGCACTGACGGTATCGCCGTACTGCTGCGGGATCGCTAAAAATTGTTGATGTAATTGCGCGGCCTGGGTTTGGGCGGAAAAAAAGGCGCTCAGGGCATCTTGATTCGCCTGTCCAGTGGTAAAGCTGGCTGGCTGTGCAGGCGTTTGCTGTTGAATATTATTGTTATTTTGTGCCACTGGCTTTTCCACTTCGACAACCTTTTCTAGAATTTTTTCGACAATCACTGGTTTTTCAACGACTTTTTCAACCACTTTCTCAACGAGGCGATCCACATACTGCACTTGGCTGGTTATTTTGCCCGATTGCAGCGAATCGACCATTTTGTTGCGGGTCGCTGGGCTGATGTAGTTGGTCGCGTTGAGCTTGATATTCATGGCCGAAGGCGTTGCTGGCGCAATCAATTCGGCTTGATAAGGGTCGATTTCCCCTAGTGGTACCCCCGCAACCGCCAGTTGCACCGCAGCGCTGCGCAGTTGGCTGTCGGAATCAGCTTTAGGGTTCGGGTTAATGCTGATAAGGCAAAGCTCGTTTAACTGCGCGGCTAAGGTATTTTCTGTCAACTTTTGCAGAATGTTTTTCGGGCCGAACTCGACAAACACCCGTGCGCCAGCGGCATACATGGCCTCTAGCTGCTCGCTAAAGTGCACCGATTGCAGCATATGATCTTTAAAGGCGGCTTTGATGGCATTGGCATCGCTAGGGTGTAGCTCGCCTGTGCCATTGGCATACAGGGCAATCTTTGGCGTGTTGAATTGAGCCTTATCGATGGCTTCGCTAAAAGGCTTTTGCGCATGGGCAACCAATGGCGTGTGGAAGGCGCCAGAAACGGGCAGGGCTATCGCCTTAAAGCCTAACTCACCAATGGCCTTAGCGGCCTGTTGTGTCGCTGTGGTAGCGCCTGCAATCACCAGCTGAGTCGGTGAGTTGTAGTTGGCAATCTTGACGCCATCAAACTGCGCTAGGCAATCGTTGATAGCCTCAATATCTTGTTTTTGCTTAAGAATGACGGCATACATGACGCCAGCATCACGACTGGAGTCGGCATCCTGAGGTGACTGCGCCATTGCCTGTCCACGTTCAAAGGCCAGCTTGATGTAGTCATCCATAGAGATAACGCCTGCGGCGCACAGAGCCGAGAGTTCACCAAAGCTATGACCTGCGAGCATATCTGGGGCGAAACCCGCCTGAGTCAACAGGGCGTACTGCGCCATAGAGATCGCGCCGATAGCGCTTTGGGCATAAAGGGTATTAGTTAACGCACTTTCCTGTGCTTTTCTCGATTCATCATCGAAGGCGGGGATTGGGTACAGCACGCTTGAAAGCGTCGCTTCACCACGGTCGCTAAACACTTTATCGCTGGCGTGGATATGGCGACGAAGCTCGGGGAAGTTGTTGGCAATTTCCAGTCCCATATTCAGGTATTGCGAGCCTTGGCCGGCAAATAAGGCTGCAACCTTGTTGTTATCCTTGACTAGCGCTTGGGCGCGAAAACTTATCCCTGAGGGTAACTGCCAGCTCTCTGCGCTATTGGATTCTAGCTGCGCTATCGCTTGGGTTAACAGAGTCTGTAACTGAGCATAGTCCTTGGCAATAAAGCCAAGACGGGCCGATTGCGGTGCTAGTTCACGCAGGGCGTAGGCTTTTGCAAAGGCAACAAAATGGGCATCAGAAAGTTCTGCTTTGGCCGCAGTTGCTTGCTGTAGCGCGGTTTTTAACTCGCCAAGCAACGTGGTTTTGTCGGCGGCGGCAAACAGCCAGCTTTGCGCCACGCTGCGCTGGCGATAGGCGTCATCGCGCGCGTGCTCTGGGTGATATTCTTCGAGCACTAAATGGAAGTTAGTGCCCCCAAAACCGAAGGAGCTGATCCCTGCGCGGCGCGGCGTATCGTCACTGCGTTGGATCCAAGGGCGCGCCTCGGTATTGAGATAAAAGGGCGAGCGGGCAATGTTTAATTTAGGGTTAGGCTGACTGACGTTAATTGTTGGCGGCAAGACTTTATGGTGCAGCGCCAATGCAGCCTTAATCACACCCGCCGTGCCCGCGGTGGACTTAGTATGACCGACCTGAGATTTAACTGAGCCTAAGGCGATATGCTGTAACTGCTCATTATCCTTCGAGAATACTGAGGTTAAGCCATTGAATTCGGCTACATCACCTGCTGCTGTGCCTGTGCCGTGGGCTTCAATCAAGCCAACTGTGTGCGGCGCAAAGCCAGCGTCATCATAGGCGCGCTCTAATGCCTTGGCTTGGCCTTCGGGGCGCGGCGCATAAATGCTCTTAAATTTACCGTCCGATGATGCGCCAACGCCTTTGATTACCGCGTAGATACGGTCGCCATCGCGCTCGGCATCGTCGAGGCGTTTTAAGGCGACCATGCCAATCCCTTCGCCAATCATCATGCCCTTAGAGTCGATATCGAAGGGTTGAATCTGTTCGTTGGTGGTAAAGGCTGGCGTCTTTGAGAAACTCATATACATGTAGGGTGAGTTGTCGGTACAGACACCGCCGGTAATCATCATGTCGCTGCGACCTTCGGTCAGTTCGGTCAGCGCCATACGCATGGCGGCAAGCGAGCCTGCGCAGGCGGCATCGACGACGCAGTTCATTCCCCCTAAATCGAAACGGTTGGCGATGCGTCCGGCAATCACGTTACCAAGGGAGCCGGGGAAAGAGTTTTCTTCCCAGTGGACATATTGATCTTGGAATTTTTTGATCAGCAGTTCGCTATCTTCATCGCTTAGGCCACTGCTTTTAAATACTTTTTTCAGCACTGGATATTGCAGGCGTGCATTGAGGCTATGGCTTAGTTTTTGACCGCCGCCAATCCCGAGTGTGATGCCGATACGGTCACGGTCGTAATCGTCTGGCAAATTGGCATCCTGTAGGACTTCCTTGGCGACGACCAGTGAGAGTAACTGCGAACTGTCGGTGAGTTCCAAAATATTGGGCGGCAGACCAAACTCCATCGGATTGAAGTCCACCTCTGGCATAAAACCACCGCGTTTGCAGTAGCTCTTATCGGCCTTGGACTTATCCGCATCGTAATAGTCATCAATCGACCAGTGGGATTCGGGCACGTCGGTAATGGCATCAATTTTGTCGCAAATTAAATCCCAAAACTTATTCAAATAGCGGGAGTTAGCAAAGATACTCGCCATGCCAACGATGGCAATCGGCATATCTTTTAAGCGTTTATTCAGTCTCTTATCGGCTTTTTCATCGGTTGATAATTGAGGCTGTGAAGGGGTATGGCTCATAACGAGTCTCCACTGGCAAAGCGTTTGGCCGTTGCCTTATTAAGGGATTTAGCGATGGCTTTTGGGGTTTGTACGCCAGGAAAGCGGGCTAAAAAAGTGTGGTAGTTGCGTACCAGCAATTTACGCAGATGAAACGGCCCATCCTTCAGCACATAGGCAATGTACCGATTGGCCGCTTGGGTGTTACTGTCTTGATAAATATCGATATAAATCCAATCTGCCTTGCTATCTATGCCAAGGAGTACCGATTTAGGTTCGGCCTCGGTCAATTGCGGCGGCAGGGTGAGGGACACCACTTGTACTACGGTATCGCCATCTGTGCTTGGCAGGGCAAGGGCCTTGGCCAAGGTTTCGGAGTTGACCGTGTAGGTCTGAACATCGCTGCCTTGGCTTATAGGTAATTGATTAAAATACTGTTTAGGCACAAGCTCTTGATCAAACTCATCGAGGCGCGAAACCCCATAACGCTTAAGGCAGCGAGCCAACCCCGAGCGGGACACGTTGGGGTTGATAAAGGTTTGAGTGGCCTTGAGCAGCCTGTCTAACGGCAGTTTAAGCTGATATCTCAGTCCCACCACCACGTATTCTTCCATCGGAGTGAGGGTGGTATTGAGGTGATGCGGCGTATTCGGGCTGTCGTTCACTGACTCGCGCTTGCGCCATTTACGCACTGTGGCTTCGGTAATATTTAAAATTTTGGCGAGCTGACTCACACTCAATTTAGATTGCTGAATAAAGTGTCGCATCTCCGGCGTGGTTGTGGCATTGCGGTGCCTTGCCGTTTTGGGGGCGGATTTGTGCTCCGAGCTTGGCTTATCAGCCTGAGCATGATCCGCGGCTTGAGTACCCACTTTTCGAGAACTCATGTTGTTAGTGCTGTCCCATCTTTATTATTTTCATCCAACATAATCTATCGGGACTGCTTAAACTTGCCTGCCAAAGCGGAGTGTGGACTCATGCTTAATCTAGGCTTAAAACCCGTGAGCTATGTGTTTTGTTACGCACAATGGTGATGCAGATTACCTGAGGTTTCGGCTCGATACAATCATATGGGACTTGAAATGATTTTTTAATGTTCAAATGACACTGCTCAAAGGAGCCAAACTCCTGTGTAGCACAGGGTCTATGTTTAAATAATCATTTAAATTCATAAGATTAGAAACCAAATTAAGATACTGCTCGTCAGGCGAGTAGAACTGAGTAGAATAGGGCAGCCGTTAAACTCAAGTGTTGTTGGGATAAATTAATGAATATTGAGCTTTTTTTTATACCATTAACCGAAATGGATACGGCCAGCACGAATGCGTGTATGGCGCTCTTGACTGAGGACGAGCGCGCTAAAGTGGCGCGTTACCGGGCGCCCAAGGCGCAAATGAACGGCTTATTGGTGCGAGCGGCGCTGCGCTGCGTCTTATCTCAAGGACTGCAATCTCGCGGTGGAACCTCACCTTGCTCCTCCCAACGACAGATTGCCCCCCAAGATTGGTGTTTTGAGTATGGGGCAAAGGGCAAACCCAGTCTTAACCATGAGCAGTTTCTGAGTACTGGCATTGAGTTTAACTTGAGCCACAGTGGCGACTGGTTATTGATTGCCTTAGCGCAAGACGATGACAAGGGAGAAACCGCTAACACAGCGCAGCCCCGTTTAGGTTTGGGTGTAGATATAGAGCGTGCCCGCGCCAGCACTCATATTTACCCGATCCTTAATCATTATTTCTCCCCGATTGAAGCCGAAGGCTTATTAGCCCTTGATGGCGAGGATGCGCAGCGGCAGCGCTTTTTTGACCTTTGGGCACTCAAGGAATCCTACATCAAGGCAACGGGTTTGGGCCTGGCGCAGTCGCTGAAATCCTTTGCCTTTGACTTAGCACCAAACAGTTTGCTGGCGGTTGATGATGGCGCGCTGCAAGCTGTCGACACCCCTAACTGGGTTGAACTCAAGCTGCAAGAGAACTTTGCTTTACCGAGCCAAGCTAAGCCCTGTTCTTATCTTCAACTCCCATCGCGTATTCCACTTTATTCCGATATTAGGCTGCTGATTGAACCTGAAACTGCACAGGATGCCACAAGCTCCCATGCCCAGCATTGGCAGAGTTATTTTGGCCGACTTGATGAGGAATATCGTTTTGGGCTCAGCTTGGTTGATGGTGACAGCTTAGTGCAGGATGACAGGTTGGAGAGGGTGACTATTTCGATGCAGCTGACCAGTATCACTGCATTACTGGCGGCGTGCTAGTACGGCTTTCGCACTTAGGCTTAGGCAGCCTTCGTTCTTGAATTACTGCTTTACGCAAACCTTTCAAAGCACTTTCAACGAGTGCTTAGCATTAGTGCTTAGAATTAGTTTTTGGAATTAGCGCTTAGCATTACTGCTTTTAACTCAGTGCCTTGTCCCTCCAACTGACTTTGTTATTCCTCCGTTCATATTTCATTTTGGATTAAACCTAGCTCGCTATAGTCACGCCAGAGAACTCACTGACAAGGTTGTTAATCATGAAATTCAAATGCCTTTTATCGACCACCACTTTGCTACTGCTCGGTGGCTGTGGCTACTTTGGTGGCGATGAAAAACAGCAATTAGAGCAGGCATGGCTTGCTCAAGATCCCCAACTACAACAAGTGGTTGAGCAAATCCGCAGCCGCGGGCTCGATGTGGTCGCGCAAAGTGCGGCGGCGGGTACTGTGTCTGCCTGTGTGGCCGAAAAACTCAGCCAAGATCCCCTCGGTAAATTAGTGAGCGTCGAAGGCGCCTTAGTGGAGTCAGCTAAGGTGGCCGAATTACTTGGCGATTTACAGAAGGTGATGGAGCAAGAGGTGAGCTTCGATCAAGTCGCAAGCCTGTTACAAAAGGGCGCGGATGCGGCGGCCTATGCCAAAAGTTTGATTGAGCAGCAGGGCGTTGAGCAAGCCATGCAAAGCCTTAAGCAAATGGCACTCGCCAGTGAACAATTTGCTCAGCAGGATTTAGGCGCGCATTTCCAGCAATTATTGCTCGAGTGCAAATCTGCTCATTAATTGAATAACCGCTGTATTAAGGCTGCTTATCGTGCAGCCTTAGCAACATAAGGAAATACCATGTTTAAAAAATTGCTGGCCTCTGTCGGTATCGGTGGTGCGACGGTCGATACCCAATTAATTGATAATCGACTGCTGCCAGGTCAAATCTTTAGTGCCACTATCATCGTTAAAGGCGGTAATGTGCCGCAGCAGATCTCCGGCCTCGACTTAGCCCTAATGACTAAGGTGAAAGTGAGTAGCGATAACGGCGACTATTTTAAGAACCATCGCTTGGCGAGCTGGCGCTTAACTGAGTCCTTTGAAATTCAAGCGGGTGAAATTCGCGAGATCCCGTTTTCAGGTAAATTGCACCCCGAAACCCCTTTTACTCAGCTCCCAGTGCGCAATAATCAATCCCAGGTATGGTTACAAACGGGAGTGGACATAGATACCGCGCTCGACCCTAGCGATATCGATGCGCTGGTTATTATGCCAACGGCGATTGCCGAGCATGTGTTAAAGGCGATGGACGGCCTTGGTTTTGTGTTAGTTAAAGCCGATGTGGAGCAAGGTTTCCTCAATACACGCGCCTTTCGTTCCACATCGGGTTGTTACCAAGAGCTAGAGTTTAAGCCGCGCAATATGGGCTTTAATCGTTTGCGTGAGATTGAGGTTTCTCTGGTGTGCGATGCCGAGCAAACCCATGTGTTGCTTGAGCTTGACCGCGCATTCCGTGGCGATGGTTACTTGTATTTCAGCCTGCCAAACAATGCCACGTTGAGCCAAGTGCAAGAGATTTTTAGGGCGAATTTGGGCTAAGTGCAGGTACAGTTTAAGTTGTGAGCTTGGTTGAATAGCTTACAACAGACAATAAAAAAGCCCTGATTACTCAGGGCTTTTTGCTGCAAGTTGATTACTGTCTTGCTAAGCGGTGGCTCTCGCCTGGGTGCTCAAAATCACTGCGGTAAGGGTTAATGTCTAGGCCGCCGCGACGGGTATAGCGGGCGTAAACGGTTAACTTAGTGCAGTGGCAGTAATGTTTTAAATCGACAAAAATCCGCTCGACACACTGCTCGTGGAACTCGTTATGCTGGCGGAACGAAATCAAATAGCGCAGTAATTTTTCGCGATCGATTTTAGGCCCTTGATAACGGATCATCACACTGCCCCAGTCCGGCTGAGAGGTGATTAAGCAGTTTGATTTCAACAGATTAGAATTGAGTGTCTCGGCAACAATCTGTTTGTCATCTGTGCTGTTTTCAAGATAATCCGGGTTAAAGTCATAGTCGCTGACTTCGATATCCAGATCGTCAATGCAAGTGCCAGGCAGTTCGACGACGCGTTGAATACCAAAACTCTTAGGCTCAATAATCTTCACTGTGACTTGGCCTTGGGCGCATTCACTCAGATCCTGCACTAAGGTTTTTTGCACGGCATCGATATTGTCGAACTTGGTTTGGTTAAAACTGTTTAAATACAGTTTGAAGGATTTTGACTCGATCAGATTTTGGCTTTCATGGCTTAGCTGAATGTCGGCAATAGCCACCATAGGTTTACCCTTGGCGTTTAGCCATGACAACTCATAGGCCGTCCAGATATCGGCTCCGTGGAAAGGCAAACTTTCCGCAGTGAGGTTGATAGCGTTACGGTTAAGTGAGCGAGGAACCCCTTGCAGCAGCGACGCATCATACTCGGCTTGGTAATCCGTGGCTTTACCTAAGGTTAGGCCGGCAAGCTCTTTTGCATCACTATAGGGATCGTGATTGTGTGTCATCAATACTGTTTCCATGTCAAAATAGGCGCACATTATACCCGAAATTGGATTGTGCTTAAGTGTCTTGTCTGCCTGCTCTCGATAAATTTTTGCAAAACTATCATCAGTCTTACCTATCAACTTTAGGCGAATTACCGCGATATTACCCGCAGGGCGAGCCATCTTTGTGTATTCAAGGTGAGTTTGATGAATCATCCGATGAGGCGGTGTCTTGGCTCCCCGTTAAGCGTGAACAGCTCGGCAGTTTTGCGAATGTTGAACATGCGCTTGAGCTAACATTGTGGCGGGATATCAATCACTTTTATGGTGAATATTTTGCGGCGCCCGTGTTGTTTGATTCACCGTGGGGCACGGGCGAATTGCTGCAGGTATGGAACGAGGCGGATTTTGATGCCCTGCAACAAAATATCATCGGCCACTTAATGATGAAGCAAAAGCTCAAGCAACCGGCAACTTGGTTTATTGGTTTGCTCGATGAGGGCGATAAGATGCTAACCGTTGATAATGCCAATGGAAGTGTGTGGGTTGAAATCCCCGGAGAGCTACCTTCTGCCCAATTGGCGCCGAGTGTAGCTGAATTTATTGAGTCCTTATCGCCACGTATCGCGCCGCCTGTGAAACATGAAGAATTGCCTATGCCAGCGCTCGAACATCCGGGGATTTTTGCCAGCTTTAAACGTATGTGGCACAACCTGATAGGTAAGCGTTAAACGCGGGGAAATGTTGCAAAGGTCTCTTGAAAAAGCCTCTTGCAAACCTGTTTGGCAAACTCGACTATTTTGCCTGCCGAGTTTGCGCTTCAGTACGGGATGTTATTGATGATCCCAAGACAAATTAGACACTATGCGGCAAGGTTCGCAGCGAAAGTGGAACATATCTAATAGTGGCTCATCGAGTTTCCAGTCGTGACTGCCACAGCGTGGGCAGGGGCGAGCTAACTCGGATTGCAGATCCTGTCCCCCAACGCGATACAAATAATAGTAAGTAGGGATTTTGGTCAGGTATTCGATTCGGCCGCGTAAATCCCAACCTCTCCTAAATAAATCACTGTTTGGGCTGGATAATTCTTCCAGCGCGGCAAATTCTGCCTTAGTGGCGGCCGCCATTTGTAACTCATCACAGGCTTGCCACTCGGTTTGCCAGCGGATAACCCGTTTATGATCACCATTAAAGGTGGCTGGGATTTGGTACAGCGGAATGGGCAATAGGTTATCGCCACTTCGCAGGGGCGAGCACATATGCACATAGCTAGTGTAGAGCAGCTGCCAGCTGGGGGGCTCAGTATTACTCACCTCAGAATTAATATCCTGACCGATAAATTTTTCGCGTGGCGCCAGTAGCTTAGCCTCGGTTAATTCCGCCAGCGCTTTTTTCACCCAAGGGCTGTGATAACGATGATTCAAACTGTTTTTTTCAGGCGTGAGTAGGCGTACTCGAAATTCGCCCTCATTAAAGGCCACGGCAAATTCGCGGCCGAGGATTTGGCCATTAGCGCGGTAGGCTTCGAGTAATTGATTGATGGCACGTTCTGCCGCACTGATGGTGGTATCGGCAAAGCATTCAAAGCGCAATTCGGTGACAAACATTAAGCGGATTTTCCTTGGGATTCGAGTTGACCGACACGTTGTTTCAGCTCGATAAGTTCATTTTTGAGTTGCATGATCTCGTTGTTTTTTAACGCGAGGGCTTGCTCAATGCCCTGTTGTAACTGGGCTAACTGTTGCGCCAGTGTGGCGACTGTGAGTGGCGAAGCTTCGGCGGTATGTGTCTCTTCAACCACGGGCTGTGATTGGGCCGCTAAACGCTCACGCTCGGCTTTGGGTATCGATTTAAACTGCTGTAATCCTTGGATTAACAGCGGCATGGGGATTTTGTTACCGACGCGGCTTTTTATCAGGGCAAGGCTTGGGGTTTTACCACTGGCCTCGAGTGCGCACGCTGCTGCTAACACTTGGTCAATCGGACTCATAATAAGTGAAATTCCTTAATCTATATCGTGTTTTTCACTAACTTACTGTGATGTGGTTATTTTAGTTCTTATAAATCAATGTATTGCCGTTTGGCATTGATTTTGCTTTTAAAGCATTTTTATAACAAGTACACAGGAAGTCATAATATGAACGCAAATATTAATCGCAAACTCATCGCGGTCACGTTTTTAGGGTTAGCAAGCTTAGGTCTTAGCGGTTGTGTGGTCAATGTCGGCGACAGTGAATCTAAGTGGGATAGCAACGAATCTTGGGAAAAAACACAGGACAAAAACCGCAATAATCTGACTAAGCTCAGCCTTGGCATGAGTAAAGACCAAGTGATGACCCTGATGGGCGCCTCGGACTTCAGCGAATCTTATCTGCAGCAGAAAGATGGCCAAGCCGATAAAGAAGTGTTGGTACTCTTTTATCGCACCCAGCATACCCATAGCGATGGCAAAACCACTAAGGACGAATGCACGCCAATCGTCTTAAGTAATAGTGTGCTAGTCGGTTGGGGTGACACCGCCTACAGCAAGATTTAACGACTCAACGCAACTCGTCATAAGTGATTCAGTGTCAGCCCTAAGCCATTAGGGCTTTCTTAATTGCACATCGAGCTGCTCGATAAGTTCGGTCCATTGGGCATCGGCTTCTAATGCCTCGGTCAGAAAACTCTTTTGTGCCTGCGTCCAAAATGGCGCTTCGGTTAAGTGTGTCTCAGGGGGAAGTTGATGGGTCGCAATAAACTGCCCTATGGCTTGAGCTTGATTGGCTAATCCCAACTGTTCAAATAGGTGACTCAAATCGACTGGCGTTGTATCCATGCTCGCATCCTCTGTGTGTGCCTTTATTTAGGGTATGCAACTCACTGAAAAATGCAATCTATGATTAAAATTTGCACTTTTTTGTTTCCTTGATACAGTGATAATTACTCCTAAGAGTGTGATCTAAATCAAGGAATTCTAATAATGGACAATAATACCTTGGATGAGTGCCGTGCAGTTTATCTCACCGCTGAAGATTTACGCCTCGCCGCTTCGATTCTCTACAACGCCTATCATGACGACCCTTTCTTTGTGGATGCTTTATCCACTTCAGACAAATTCGCCTACGAACAAAAATTACGTGCCGCAATCCGTGAAGAGTTGAATGCGCTCTGGCAGGAGAAGCAAGCCTTAATCGGGTTATTTGACCAAACGCGCTTAGTCGGTGTTGCCTGTGTGGTCACTCAGGAAGTGCCCCTCGGGGAGGGCCGCTATTGGCACTGGCGACTCAAGATGTTGCTCGGTACGGGCTGGCAATCGACTCAGGCGATGATGAAGAAAGAATCGAGCATCGTCGAGCTGCTGCCGAGCGAGCACTGCGGGATCCTACAATTTATCGCCCTTGCGCCCAATGAGCAGGGAAAGGGGTTAGGTCATCAACTTGTGCAAGCCGTAGTAAGTTGGTGCGATGAGCAGCCCGAACTTGAGGGGATTGGGGTCTTTACTACTCAAGAAGCCCATAGCCAGTTATTTATGCAACATGATTTTGTCTCCCTCGGAGAATTGAGTATAGGCAATGTGGCCGGACAATTACTTTTTTACACGGGCCAACAAGATGAATGAACCTTACCGCTCCTTCGCTGAGTTTTACCCTTTTTACCTCTCACAGCACCAAGACTTAAGCTGCAGGCGATTACACTTTATAGGCAGTTTTTTGGTGCTCCTGTTATTCGTCGCTGCGCTGCTTTTCGCAAATGGTTGGCTTTTACTGTTTATCCCCCTAGTGGGATATGGTTTTGCTTGGGTGGGACACTTTGTGTTTGAGCATAATCGCCCCGCGACATTCCAATATCCCTTGTACAGTTTGATGGGTGATTGGGTGATGTTTGCACAAATTCTCACCGGTAAGTTGAAGTGCTAAATGTCCCTGACCAGTGAGAAGCTGATACCCGTGTGAGAGATCGCTTACAAAGGCTGTAGGATAAAATGTTTTCTTACTGACTGTTTTGTAATCACAGCTTTTAAACTGTTTTTAAAATCATGGTGTTATGTTTTAATAAAGCTTGGTTGTATGAAAAGTGCGCTAGTGTGTGTTCTTTAACCGAAACAAAAATAGCGAGAACCACGTAGAATTAACTCATCGCCAAAGCAAATGGACAGCAAGGATTGCAATACAGGCGAGAGGGACGCAAGAAGCGACGAATTCAGGTTCTTGGATTTGAACCACTGACAGTAGGAAAACTGTCATCTGCCTAGGATAGGCTAAGGAAAAGCAAGGCTGCTTTCTCATGGATGATAGAGGACGTTGTATCTGCTGGGATAGCAGGTTTCAGGATGAAAAGGACAAGCTTAAGGATTAAGCGTTACTGGATGCAGGAAGTATCGAGTGAAAGGATAGGTATAAGGGTGAACAGCTTGTACTAAGGTTAGGAAAGGATTCAGCAGGACGCGATTGGGATGAGTCACTGGATGTGACAGGAGCCGAAATAGGATATTCGGGTCAAAGGATTGAGTGTAGTGGAGACTTTACTGCACAGGGAAATAAAGGGATTAAAGGACGCTTGCAGGGAGCAAACGATCGCAAGGAAGGTGCAGGGAGCACAATCAAGCAGGATGGCTTGCAGAGGATAAATGGGGTGCACATAGTGCGCCCCTTTCTTTTTTCTATTCTCCTACGTCTTTTTTTACGGTACGTCATAATGTCCACTTTTACGTGCGGTATATCTGAAAATAAAATATAGCGGACGATTTTTACTCTTTTATGCAGTCGCTATTTCCTTTTCTGTGTTTAAGCGTCTCAGGATAAATCAATGTTTGTGTTTTTAAATGGCATAAATTGCCCGACTTCTTGTGAGATATATCTCACAAGGCTGTAAGTGATTTGTAAGTTTTTTGACTGACAATGACTACCTAATTTTAGGTAATATATGTCTAATCAATATGTTAAGAATTATTTTCCATTATGAACTTAATATTGCGGCTTACATTTTTATCTTTTGCGAAAGCCGAGCTGCCATAGCTGTCGTAGAATTCATTTGTAGACGGAACTACAGCGAACAGGGAGTTAGCAGTCAGGATGACTGAACAGTGTTTAAGGAATAAACACTCATGGAGTTGTAAGGAGAGACTTTCAGGATGAAAGCGATGCGAACCACGGAAGGAAAGACTATCAGGGATAGATAGCCTAATTGCACAGGATTGCAATGGCACATGGAGTGCAATAGAAAGGATGCTACTGAACCTATTTCACGGATGATGCTGGAACCGCTCAGGAAAGAGCAAGCTTGGTAAAAGGAACGCCAAGAGATAGGGAAGTACGTTAGTACAGGGAAATATCACGGATTGAACAGGGATGATGCAGGACGCAAGTTGACGCATGGATGGTGCAGGGAGCACGAAAATAGCGGGATAGCTTAACAGAGAACAGAAGGGCGTGGTCTTAGACCACGCCCTTTCTTTTTGATATTCACACAGATAAAGCTAATTGCGGATTAGAGCCGAGTTATGGCTTAGTGTTCTCTATACGGCTCGGCGTTATCTATTCAGTCCAGCTTTATCTAAAGGTTCACTGTAATCGCTTAATGGCATTTGCCCGAGCTACAGCTACTTTGACTGCCGCAACCACCAAACTTGCCTTTGGCCATTGGTGCTTCTTGCCATTCTGGCTCTGGGAAAATAGGCCATTCAATCTTTTGCACTTTTTTCCCTAGCATCCAAATATGACCGCGGTATTGATTGATGCCATCGGTGCTGAACTCGAATAGGTATTTTGCCTTCCAACAGATCCCTGTCGTGCCGCCAAGGCTGGGGCGAGCCGTTTCCATTGCGATGGCTAAGAGCTGTACTTTCTGTCGGCAACATTCTTTTTCAGCAAAAATACGGCTCAATTCTGCCATTTGACGTAATTGCCAAAAAAAGGCCGCAACCACAACTAGCGCAATAATTAACAGCAGATCTGACATCATTTACTTGTAGCCTTAAACAAGCCGCCAATGGCCTGTGATAGTTGAACACTCCGATTGGGGTTTCTGAGCTCCCCCAATAAGTGGTTACGCAAACTGGGAATCGCCACAATATCAGCAAAGATCTGATTAAAAAAGGCTTGGGGTTGTCGTGCCAGTGCTTCCAGGTAAATACTGCGACTCAGCTCTTGCTTTAATACGGTCCAGTTTCGGCCCGCGATGCTGATAAGTTCATTGGCCTCTAAGCGCTCGCTTTGTTGAAGATGGGCGAGGGCTCGCTGACTCAATTCGGTATGGGAGGCGAGTGCGCGCAAGTAATAGGCTTGGTATTCGGGAGGAGCCGTCACAAACTTATCGTAAAGCTTATTGGCGAGCGCTTCTGTTAAATGCAGATGTTCGAGACATTGGCACAGGGCAATTTGTACTTCAATCGCACTATTGTCAAAACTGACAAGGAGTTGCTGCTCGTGATCTAACTCGCCAAGGCGAACACACACGTCGCTCAAACCTTGCAGGCCAATATGCTGCCATTCACTCGGGGCAATTTGTCCCGAGAGATATTGCACTGCAAATTCATATTGAATTGAAGCGCTTAAACCTAATTGTTTACGCACTAAGGCGTTAAATACCGCCAGTTTTTCTTGGCTTGGCTTAAAGCTAAACGGATTGTTAGCGAGGCGATCCTGCTGTTCATCGGTTAATGGCTGAGTCGGATCTTGCCCCAGTGCCGTTAATACCATTTCAATAAACTGTGAGCGCGGCGCAGGCGAGAGCAGTCCTTGTTCGTCTAACGGTAGCTTTAGGAACCAAATAAAGTGCTGTTGGCTCTCATTCCAAAACACGATGGCAAATTGGGCATGCCCTTGAATGGGGTAAGGGTAGGGCGTGACTAATGATTCGATTTGATGGAAGGCCAGCATATCGATGTGCTGCACTCTTCGTCCTAATTCATAGACTTGGAATTGGGTTTTGGCTGTCGTTAAAAATTGGCTAAGCGTGGTAATTTCAGTCATTTGGCTGCCATATCAATCAAAAAGGCTCAATAAATTGGCGACATTATAGGGGGAAGTTGTGCGCGATGGTATGATTGCCACACTTTTATCGCCTCAGTCGCATTGCTTAATTGTCGAATGACTGTGGCTTAATGGACCTTATATCGATGCTTTACAGCCAAACTCAAACCAAACTAGCCCAAATTGCCCACGAGCTACAAAGTGCCGGGCTTTGGTCTACCAGTGCGCCCAGTGATGAAGCCATGGCCAGTATGGCGCCTTTTGCCTGCGATCTGATGTCGTTAGAGCAATGGTTGCAGTTTATCTTTATTCCGCGCATGCAAGCCCTTATCGATGCGGGGCAACCTTTGCCAAGCAAAATTGCGATAGCCCCGATGGCGGAACATGTGTGGTCCGAACAAGCGGCGTTAGCGCCTTTAATCGGTGTCTTGAATGAATTGGATATGTTGTTAAATGAACCTAGATGATGATTGGCTGGATATGCCAGAGGATAAATACAACCCAAGCGAGAGCGACGAGCAGTCAGAGCTTGCGCCAGAGCTGCGTGTTTTGTATCAAGACGAGCACTTGGTGGCTATCCACAAACCCGCGGGGTTATTGGTTCATCGAAGCTACTTAGCGCGGCGTGAGCGCTTTTTTGCGATGCAGCTGACTCGGGACTTGGTTGGTTGCCATGTGTTTCCGGTTCACCGTTTAGATAGACCCACCTCGGGTGTGTTGTTATTTGCCAAAAGCAGTGAGGTGGCCAACGCCCTTTGCGAGCAATTTGCCAACCACAGTATTGAAAAACAATATTTGGCACTGGTACGTGGCAATATGCACGAGAGTGGCATTTTGGATTATGCGCTTAAAGTCGAATTGGATGAGGTGGCTGACAAGTTTGCCAATCAAGATAAAGCCGCGCAGGATGCTGTGACTCAATATGAGCCGCTGTTAAATACCGAAATTCCTTATCCGTCGGGGCGTTATGCTACCAGCCGCTTCGCGTTAGTTAAACTGAGTCCCAAAACGGGGCGTAAGCACCAACTCAGACGCCATATGGCGCATTTACGTCATCCGATTATTGGCGATACCACCCACGGCGATGGGAAACAAAATGCGTTTTTCCGCGCGCATTTCGATATCAATCGATTGTGGCTGATTGCGAAGAAGTTAACCTTCACTCACCCGGTGACACTTGAGCGCTTAAGTATTGAAACCGAGCTTGAGCCAGAATGGGAAACCGTGTTTGCAGGATTGGGCTGGGACGATGCCGCGCTTTGTCGAGAGCCAAGTGTGTTGATTGCAGGGCAAACGACGACCGTTTAAGGCAATGCTTGTTTAGTCACTAAAGGCGAGTGTTTGCTCGAGGCGACTCCTAGCCGAAGGCGAGTGCTCACTTAAGCTTGCATCTTAGCTATCTGCTTAGTGGCATGCAATTCATCGCAACATTCGGCGGTCTTAACTACTGGTTGGTTTGAGACTGGATATCAAGCTGGCTAAGGTCGAGTATTCCGCCGGAACGGTTAGCGGGAATTGCAGATTTTGCTGGGCGGCGTGAAAGTAATGTTTGCGTCTAATTTGGGTGGTTTTATGTTGGTGCTTGAGGTGTTTTTGCCTATTGCTCTGTCGCATCAGTTCGCTTCCCCATGCTCAATAACTTGATTTATAAAATTTTTACCTTGTTGCTTGCCCTAAAGCCTCACAATAAAGTAACTTCAGCTAAGTTGCGTTTACGCATGTGGCACGGAGTATATCATGAAAAAAGTTAATCTGGTTTTTGGCACTGTGTATGGTAGCGCACAATTTACCGCCGAAACCTTAGAAAAAGCGCTAACAGAACTCGGTTATGACGCCAAATTGTGGCAACCGAACGAAATTAGTCAATTTACGCCGCCACAGGATGAGTTGTTAGTGGTCGTGACTTCGACCACTGGGCAAGGGGATTTACCCGACGATATTCAGCCTTGGTACTATCATCTTAAGGAGACAGCGCCTTATCTGCCTGAGCTGAAATACAGTGTGATAGCACTCGGCGATTCGAGTTACGATACCTTTTGTGGTGCGGGTAAATCGGTAGATGAATTGCTCAGCGAGCTAGGCGCCAAACCCGTTGTGGCGCGTCTTGAAATTGATGCCTGTGAAACCATGGAACCCGAGGTCGAAGCGATAAAATGGCTGGAAAGCTGGAATCAAATCGTCAAATCCGAACGCGCCGCTTAGGTCATTTCGTTACTCAGCAGTGGTTTAAATTTGCCCAGCGCCTAAGTCAGGCGCTGTTAATCCCGATTGCGATTTTACCGGCCGCGGGTGTGATGCTGGGCTTAACCGTGAGTCCAATCCCTTTTATGCCCGAGGTGCTAACCGTACTAATGCTGGCGGTTGGCAAACTGATTTTCGCCATCATGCCCATTTTGTTTGCGGTGGCGGTGGCGATAGGGTTTTGCCGCGATCAAGGTATCGCCGCTTTTACTGCCGTATTTGGTTATGGGGTGATGACGGCCACCTTAGCCGCGTTAGCGGATCTCTACCAACTGCCAACCCAATTACTACTCGGCATGGAAACCTTAGACACAGGCATTGCTGGCGGCATGTTAATAGGTGGCGTGACTTGCTTTGCCGTGCGCTGGAGCCAATATATTCGCCTGCCGGCGATTTTCTCCTTTTTTGAGGGGCGACGTAGTGCTTCTTTATTGATCATTCCGTTGGCTATGGGCTTAGGTTATATCCTTGCCCATGTGTGGCCGCCGTTATCTCTGCTCATCGAGCGTGTGTCCGACTGGGCGGTTTACCAAAAGCCGGCCATTGCCTTTGGGGTCTATGGTGCGCTCGAACGTTTACTCATTCCCCTCGGTTTGCATCATATCTGGAATGCGCCTTTCTATTTAGAAGTTGGCCAATACCAGTTACAGAACGCTGAAGTGGTTCGGGGTGAAGTGGCGCGCTATTTAGCCGGCGATCCGCAGGCGGGGAATTTAGCTGGCGGTTATTTGATTAAAATGTGGGGACTCCCCGCGGTGGCGCTGGCCATTTGGCGCTGCGCCGATCCCTCAGAGCGTAATCGGGTCGCGGGTATTATGCTTTCCGCGGCGGCGGCCAGTTGGCTGACCGGAGTCACTGAGCCAATTGAGTTCGCCTTTATGTTTGTGGCACCTATCCTGTTTCTTATCCATGTGTTGTTGTCGGGGCTGGCATATTTTGTCTGCATCATGCTCGATATTCACCACAGTATTGTGTTCTCTCATGGGCTGGTGGATTTCACGCTGCTGTTTTCCCTCTCGCGCAATACGGGTTGGTTTGCATTCTTAGGGCCGCTGACGGCGGTGATTTATTACCTGCTGTTTAGGGGCAGTATTCTGGCATTTAATTTAAAGACGCCAGGACGACTCGAACCCGATGAACCCCATGGTGCCAAAGAGAGTTTAAGGGCCATCATTGCGGCATTGGGCGGTCGTGAGAATATTGTTGAGCTTAATGCTTGTCTTACCCGGTTACGCTTGAGTGTGCACAGCCCTGAGCTCGTCAATAAAGTGCGGCTCAGCCAGCTGGGTGCTAAGGGCGTGATTGTGATGGGCAAAGGCGTGCAAGTGGTGTATGGCACCAAAGCCGAAACCCTACGCAAAGTCTTACAGCGCTATTTAGATACCCGGCGTTAATATTACATCTTCTTGAAATTAATCGCTGATTTATTGTGTTTAATAAAGTTAACTCACAATAAATTCACTTTTTATCACAAAAAATAAGCTTTTCATGCTGTATGAGTGGATTGGCTATGGCACACTCGAATGAGGGACCATAAAGGAGATCAGATTTTGCAGTCACAGCATGAAGTAGTATCGAACGCACAACCCGCCTTAGCACGTAAAATCCTGATGACAGATTGCGCCGATGCCCAAGGGCTTATCGCCAAAATCACCAGTGTTTGTTTTAATCATCAGCTTAATATCATCAAAAACAGTGAATTTGTGGATAATGCTCAGGGGCGATTTTTTATGCGTACAGAGCTTGAGGGGCACTTTAACAGCGAGCAATTACTGCAGGATCTGCGTGAGGTGTTACCCGCCCAAAATCATATGACCTTGGTCAGCGCGGGCAAGAAGCGCATCGTCGTATTAGTCACCAAAGAGGCCCATTGTTTGGGCGATCTGCTGATGAAGGCCTACTATGGCGGCTTGAATGTTGAGATTGCAGCCGTAGTGGGTAACCATGATGTGTTAAGGGAATTGGTTGAAAAATTTGATATTCCTTTTCACCTTGTCAGTCATGAAGGGCTCGACAGAATTCAACATGAGCAGGCGTTATTGACCGCCGTGTCGCAATATGCGCCCGATTATCTGGTGCTCGCCAAATATATGCGGGTGCTGACACCTGATTTTGTCGCCGAATATCCAAACCGTATCATCAATATTCATCACTCTTTCTTGCCTGCCTTTATTGGGGCTGCACCTTACCGCCAAGCCTGGGAGCGAGGGGTAAAGATCATCGGCGCGACTGCGCATTTTGTGAATAATTGCCTCGATGAAGGGCCAATCATTAAGCAGGACGTGATCCCCGTCGATCATAGTTACAGTGCGCTTGAAATGGCCAAAGCGGGGCGCGATGTCGAAAAAAGTGTCCTCAGCAAAGCGTTACAGCTCGTGCTGAATGAGCAAGTGGTGGTTTACGGTAATAAAACCATTGTTTTTTAAGGCTAACTTTTTTGTATGAACTTGAAATATAGCTGCGGACTTGCCGATTAAGACTTTAGGATTAACACACTGCTTTGGGCTTGCCATCAGTATGGTTAATTGCAATATTAAGGTGTAATCACCTTAATATTGCACCCTGAGTTGAACTTCAAGTGGCTGATTTGAGCCTGTTGTTCGACCAGTAGATTAATCATGGAAGGGGTGTTTGATGTCTATGAGCCGTAGCCTCATTATTGAAATTAAAGACTTGCCCGAGGATTTGCCTCTGTCTTGGGCTCGGCTAGATAGTCAGTTTCGGGTGCAGTGCATGAGCAGAGCATTTTATCAAAGGTGCCAACGCTCGGCGGCACAAATCATCCATCAGCCAATTTGTCAGTTATTCTCTGAATTTAATGCCGAACTTTGCCGCGATATTCTGAAACGCACCGATGATTATATTGGACTGGTGCTGCGGGATAATCAGGGAATACGGGTGCACTTTGGCCTGTACGCTATTCCTGAGCAGGGCTGGCAACTCATCCTCTCTGAAATCAATTTCGAAGAATGGCCGCTCAATGGGCTGCATTCTGATTATCGCCAAGCGATTCAAGCGAGCGATGCCTGGCTGCAACATATTGATGACGTGATCCAATCTCCACAGGAACAAGTGTTTAAGGTCGCTGTGGCTAAGGCGATTGCATTAATGAACAGCCACTACGGTTTTATCTTGCTGCATAATGATAAATCCAAATCCCTCACCTTAGTGGCCCGTTCGGACTATCCTGCGCCCAAGGTCAATCAGGCCGAATTTGTAGAAGAAAACACTCAAGCCTCTGAGCTGGAAAGCCAGCTGTGGCAGGAATGTGCTAAAGACTACAAACCCATTATTGAGAATACGTTAGCGGATAATCGACCCGATAATTTGTTGTTTGACCGCCTATTACTGGGTGAGCGCTATCTTGCTGTGCCGATTGTTTTTCATAACCGCTTGGTGGGGATAGTGTGTGTGCTGGGGCGAGACGAACCCTATAGCCGCAATGATGCCCGTTCACTCCTGACTTTTGCGAGTATTTTATGGCATTCGATTGAGCTTCCCCGCAGTCTGCGGGCGGTGTCGCGCCAGTCAAAAATCATCAAAGCGCAAAAGGAGCAGTTATCCCAATCCTTGACCCAGTTAATCAGCGCAATTTCGGAGGCGCTTGAGTTAAAAGATGCCTATACCGCGGGGCATCAAAAATCGGTTGCCCAGTTAAGCTATTTGATTGGTGAAAAACTCGGGCTTGAACCGCAGCGATTAGAAGGGCTTAAAATCGGTGCGCTGGTGCACGATATTGGTAAGCTTGCGATCCCGTCGCAGATTTTGACTAAACCCTCCAAATTATCCAAAGAAGAGTACGCATTAATCCAAACCCATCCGTTGCATGGGGCCGAAATTGTTGCCGATGTGGAATTCCCTTGGCCGATTAAGCAGATGATTTTGCAGCATCACGAGCGGCTCGATGGCTCGGGTTATCCCTTAGGCTTGAAGGATAAAGCGATCCTTTATGAGGCCAAGATCATTGCCGTGGCCGATGTGGCTGACTCTATCTTGTCCCATCGTCCTTATCGCCCCTCGATGGGGTTGGCTAAAATGACTGAGGTATTAAAAGCGGGCCGAGGTAGCTTGTTTGACGCGAAAATTGTCGATACTTGCTTAGAGATTTTAATCAATCGCGAGCTGAGTATCAGTGACCATGTCGGCGCTGCGGTATTGGATCCTGTGGTGTCAGTGACACTCGACCATGAGCTTGCCGATATCAAACGTTTATTAACCGCGGCCCACGCCAAGGTGGCGGTAGTGCTCGATGAGAGTCATAAAATTATCGGAGTGATCACTCAGCGCCTTGTCGATTATTGGCTTAGCCCCTTGATTGGCACTGCGGCGGAGCGGGAACACGACAGGGCATTCCTGCGTAAAAAAGCCCATCAAATTATGGAGCACTCAGTACCTTTGATTAGCGATGTCGCCACCTCTGAAGATGCCTTGCAGCTACTTAACCAAATGGATACTGAGTTTTTGGTCGTGGTGAATAAAGCTCAGCATGCGATAGGTGTGATTGGTTGGCGAACCATCGCCATGGCAAATAAGGACCGCCAAGAGGCGGAGCGGTTGATTTAATCGCTTTTATGGGATTTATCAGCATTGGTTGGATGAACTGAACCCAAGCTATCTGCCGCATGTGCTCCAAATCGTCATTAATCGTTCATCCCATAAATTGACAGCAATAAAAAGGCGTCAAATTGACGCCTAATCTTACCGTGACGTTCAAATTAAAAATTAACGGCATACACCTCATCCATTGAATTTTGGGCGATATCTTTGATGGTGACAGTACCTTGTACATAACGGCCAATACGTTTAGCGGTTTTGTCGGCGCCTTGGCTGAGGGCGAACTGATGGAAGCTTTCGCCGTTACAGACCAAACGAGGGAATACCCGAGCTTGGTTGATGCGGTATTCCTGCATAGTGTTGCTAAATGAGATCAGATTATTACTGGCCCCAGCCTTACAAACCGCCACTAAAGTATTTTCTAACTGTGGATCCATGGCGGCAAAAGCGTTTGAGCCTATTCCTATAGTGCAGAGTAGGGCTGCACCGCCCAATTTTACCAATGTTGCTTTCATCTTTAGCTCCTTGACGGGTGAGTAGACCCTTTGAGTAAAGTCTGTTTTTACCGGCCTTGCAGAGGGATTTGGCCGCTGAAGTGTATCTAAATGTGGGGTTGGGAACAGAGTGTGTCTCGGTGTAACTTGATGTGTCTTTGAACCCTTTGGCGTGTGTTTTTACCATAAAAAATGCCAAGCATTAGCTTGGCATTTTTGATTGTTTACAGCGTGAATATGGCTTAATCGACGATACGTAACAGTTCGTTGATCCCCACTTTACCGCGGGTTTTCGCATCCACTTTCTTAACGATAATTGCAGCGTATAGGCTGTATTTACCGCAAGCCGATGGCAGGTTACCCGATACCACAACAGAGCCAGCTGGAACGCGACCATAGTGGATTTCGCCCGTTTCACGGTCATAAATACGGGTACTTTGGCCGATATAAACGCCCATTGAAATCACAGAGCCTTCTTCAACGACAACGCCTTCGACAATCTCAGAGCGTGCGCCGATAAAGCAGTTATCTTCAATAATGGTCGGACCCGCTTGCAGCGGCTCGAGTACGCCACCGATGCCCACACCACCAGATAAGTGCACGTTCTTACCGATTTGCGCACATGAGCCAACGGTTGCCCAAGTGTCAACCATAGTGCCTTCGTCAACGTAGGCGCCAAGGTTCACGTAAGAAGGCATTAACACAGTGTTTTTACCGATAAAAGAGCCTTTACGTACGGTTGCCGATGGCACCACACGGATAGCTTCGGCTTTAAAGCGGGCCTCGTCATACTCGGCGAACTTTAACGGTACTTTATCGAAATATTTGGTTTCGGCACCATCGATAACGGCGTTATCGAAAATACGGAATGACAGTAATACCGCCTTCTTCAACCATTGATGTACATGCCATTGGCCATCGATTTTCTCGGCGACGCGCAGTTCACCTTTATCGAGCATATTGATGACATTTTGCACATCGTTACGCACGCTTGCGTCAACAGTGCTTGGTGTGATGTCGGCACGCGCTTCAAATGCGGCCTCAATACGTTGGCGTAAAGCCTCCATTTACTTCTCCCGTTTTGGTTAATTGGTTGACTCTGTGTTGATGGCGCTCAGCGCGCTAATCAAGGCTTCCTTGAGCGTGTTCTCTTGGGTTTCATTGAGTTGCAAGCCATCATTGGTTTGCAAAATAAAAAAGTCTTCGGCTCGCTCGCCAATGGTGGTGATTTTGGCGGCCAGCAAGGTCGTGTTGCAGCGATAAAAAATATCGCCCACTTTAGCTAATAATCCCGGCGTATCCAAGGCGATGAGTTCCATCATACTTGTACCATGACGGTTACTCTCAAGGAAACTCACCTGAGTGGGAACATTAAAAGGTTTCATCTTGCGTGACAGCTTTCTAAAGCGCGGCAGCTTAGGGTTATCGCTTGCAAGCGCCTTTTCAAGGGCCTTACGGATACTTTGAATGCGTGAGAGTTGGCTCACGGGGGCGCCGTCTTGCTCGAGGATAACGAAGGTGTCTAGAGCGTAATTATCCTTCGACGTCATAATGTTAGCGTCGTGGACGTTGATGTTTTTATTATCGAGCACCGCCATCACGGTAGCGAACAGCTTAGGCCTGTCCTGACAGTAGACAAAAAGTTCAGTGCCGCCGCGTGTCGTGTGTTTGGACACCAGCACCAGCGGCTCATCCAACTGTTTATGCTTAAGGATAGCTTCGGCATGCCAAGCAACCTGATTTGGCTGGTGGCGCAAAAAGTAGTCGGCCTTAAAGCGTTGCCAGAGGGTATCTAAATCTTTTTCTTTCACGCCACGGCGAAGCAGGTCTTTCTTGGCCTTGGCTTGATATTCCCGTACCCGCGCGCGGATATCGACGGGTTTTTCTTTCCCCCGTGCCAGCACCCTTTGGGTGGAAAAATATAAGTCACGCAGCAGTGAGCCTTTCCAGTTGTTCCAGGTCTTCTCGTTGGTGGCGCAGATATCGGCGACGGTTAAGCAATATAAATAACTTAAATGCACCGCATCGCGCACTTTGCTGGCAAAGTCGGCCACCACATCGGGATCGGAAATATCGCGGCGCTGAGCGGTTACCGACATCACTAAGTGATTTTCGACCAGCCAAGCGACTAAGCGGCCATCGTGGTCGTTTAAGCCATGGAGCTTACAGAAGGCGAGGGCATCGCTTGAGCCAAGCTTGCTGTGATCGCCGCCGCGTCCCTTGGCGATATCATGGAAAATTGCGCCAAGTACCAACAAACCTTTTTTCGGTAACTGATTGATCAGCACTGAGCCTAAAGGAAACTCTTCCTTCTGCTCCGGCTGTGAGAAGCGCTCGATGTTGAGCAGCAATCTGTGGGTGTGTTCATCCACCGTATAGGCATGGAACAGGTCAAATTGCATTTGGCCTTCAATATTGCGCCATGCGGGCAAATAGGCCGACAGCACCCCGTGTTTATGCATCAGCGATAAGGCCGCGATGCCACGAGGATGCTTTAATATTTCCATAAAGGCTTGGCGGCACTGCGGATTTTCCTGCAAGGGTTGCAGCTGCGCCCGGCGTGCGCGCCTTAGCGACCTCAGTGTCGGCGCATAAATGCCTTTAATATTGGAGTTTTTAGCGACATGGACAAAGAGGCGTACAATTTCTTCGCCACTATCGAATAAATCGTCCCTTAGGACCTCGATAAAGGCACCGCGGCGTTGATAGTTATTGTCAATCGCTTGAATTTCTAAGGCCTTGGTTTGGCCAAGAGTCGCCCGCTTAAACAGTTGCAGCAGCATTTCGTTCAGCTCCATCACCCGTCGCACCGTGCGATAGTAGCGTTTCATCATCTGCTCAACGGCAAGTTGAGTGGCGTCTTCATAACCCATCAGCTCGGCCACTTGGCGCTGAACATCGAACAGTAGGCGATTTTCATCGCGCCCGACCGCCATATGCAGGGCAAAGCGCAGCTTCCACAGAAAATGCTGACACTCGAGCAGCTCTTCTAACTCGGCGGGTTCTAAAAATTCGTATTGAACCAGTTCTTCTAGGCGTGAGGCGCCAAAGTGGCGCATGGCAACCCAGGCGATGGTTTGAATGTCCCGCAGGCCGCCGGGGCAGCTTTTGATGTTGGGCTCAAGATCGAAGGCGCTCGCCTTGGCATGGCGGGCCGTTTGTTCATCTCGTTTGGCGATAAAGAACTGGCTCGACGTCCAAAAGTCGCTCTGGCGGATGGCGTCATAGAGTTGATCAAACAGGGATTCTGGGCCTGAGAGTAGCCGAGCCTCGAGCAGGTTAGTGGCGATGGTAATGTCTTCTCGACCCAGATTTAAGGTATCGCTGAGGGTGCGAACACTGTGGCCAATTTCAAGGCTGGCGTCCCATAAAAAGGCGATAAATTCGCTCAGTGCGGTTTCAGCCGCCTGCGATAACTCACCTTCGAACAGGAATAATAAATCGACATCCGAGTGCGGATGTAACTCGCCGCGACCATAGCCGCCAACGGCTATCAGGGCGATAGGATATTGGTCCAGACCGTGCTGTTGCCAGGCCTGTTTGACGAGGGAATCGACGAACTGACAGCGCTGCGTCACTAGCTCTTCAATCGGGGTTTTGGCCTTGAATCTTGCTAAAAGCGTTTGATTCTGTTCGATTAATGATTGTTTAGCTAGCAGAGCTGTATTCATCGAGTCCCTTGTTTGGATGAGTTAGGTGTTCAGTAATCCTCTGAGTCCTAACGTACTAAGTATGTCGCTTAGTGATTAATGATACGCGGGAAGTCTTCCTCATCACGTAGAGTCAGGACTTCTACACCGGTTTCGGTCACTAATAATGTATGTTCCCATTGGGCAGAGTTTTTACCATCGGAGGTGGTGACAGTCCACTTATCGTCACGGTCTAACACTGTGGTGTGGCGACCGGCGTTGATCATCGGCTCAATGGTAAAACACATGCCAGGGCGTAAAATGGTGTTATCGCCATTACGGTAGTGCATGACTTGCGGCTCTTCATGGAAACCGGCACCAATACCGTGACCACAATAATCTTGCACGATGGAATATTTCTCAAGACCTGTTTTGCTGGCTTTGATGAATTTTTCGATAGTATTGCCGATTTCACCCAGTTTTAACCCCGGGCGAACTTTGCGAATGGCAAGGTATAGGCTCTCTTGGGCGATACGGCATAGGCGCTTGTCCTTAGGACTCACTTCACCGATTAAGAACATTTTAGAGGTGTCGCCGTGGTAACCGTCTTTAATGACTGTGATATCGATATTGAGAATATCGCCATCCTTGAGAACGCGGTCGCTCGGAATACCATGGCAAATAACGTTGTTTAACGAAGTACAAATCGACTTAGGAAAACCATGGTAGTTGAGCGGGGCAGAAATAGCGCCTTGCTCTTCGGTATATTTGGCGCAGATATCGTTTAATTCATTAGTGCTCACGCCAGCCTTTACATAAGGGGCGATCATTTCTAATACCTGTGCCGCCAGTTTACCTGCTGCACGCATTTTCTCGATTTCTTCTGCTGTCTTAATGACTATACTCATTGCGTTTTCTCTTGTGTCTTCGATGTCTATTGGCGGCATCCACCCGATGCAAAAATTTGTGCTTTAGGGCTATTTATGGTATAAAGCGCGCCGTTATGTTTAAGTCTTGATGAATTTCCCAAGCGCAGCTTTATCTGCTTTTGGGCGATAGCAAAACTAAAGATGGCGGCCATTATACATGGCAATTTATCTAAATACTAAATCACACACGTGTCGACACATTCTTCGGGGTGCCCTCAGCTGTTAACTGCGGGGTCGAAGACATGGGATGCGTGGAGGTCTAACCCCCTAAATTTTAAGGTAATAGAAATGACTACAGTTTCAATGCGCGATATGCTCCAGGCCGGTGTCCACTTCGGTCACCAAACCCGTTACTGGAACCCAAAAATGAAGCCATTCATTTTCGGTGCTCGCAACGGCGTTCACATCATCAACCTTGAGCATACTGTGCCAATGTTCAATGAAGCGCTGGCTTTCATCAGCAACGTTGCTTCAAAGAAAGGTAAAGTATTATTCGTTGGTACTAAACGTGCTGCTGGCGAAGCGATCAAAGAAGCTGCTATCTCTTGCGATCAGTACTATGTTGATCACCGCTGGTTAGGCGGTATGCTGACTAACTGGAAAACCGTTCGTCAGTCAATCAAGCGTCTGAAAGAACTGGAAAGCCAATCAGTAGACGGTACTTTCGACAAGCTGACCAAGAAAGAAGCGCTGATGCGTACTCGTGAGCTTGAAAAGCTGGAAAAATCTTTAGGCGGTATTAAGAACATGGGCGGCCTGCCAGACGTATTATTCGTTATCGGCGCTGACCACGAGCATATCGCTATTAAAGAAGCTAACAACCTGGGTATCCCTGTTGTTGCAGTTGTTGATACTAACTCTGCTCCAGACGGTGTTAACTACATCGTTCCTGGTAACGACGACGCAATGCGCGCTATTCGCCTGTACACTACTTCTGTTGCTGCAGCTGCTAACGCTGGCCGTGGTCAGGATTTAGCTGTTCAAGCTGAGCAAGACGGTTTCGTAGAAGCCGAATAATAATAAGGCGGGATGAGTTTCATCACCCTTATTAACCAAGATTTTGATTGGTTAACAGGGGCCATTCGGCCCCTGTTTTATATCTGCAAATTAGTCGAATTTTTAGAGAGGATTTAACAATGGCAATTTCTGCTGCCCAAGTTAAAGAACTGCGCGAGCGTACTGGCGCAGGCATGATGGATTGTAAAAAAGCGTTAGAAGAAACCAACGGCGACATGGAGTTAGCAATTGACAACATGCGTAAGTCTGGTGCTGCTAAAGCTGCTAAGAAAGCAGGTAACATCGCTGCTGACGGTACTATCCTGATCAAAAACGGTGAAGGTTTCGCAGTACTGTTAGAAGTAAACTGCCAAACTGACTTCGTTGCTAAAGATGCGAACTTCTTAGGTTTTGCTAACGCTGTTTTAGACGTTGCTGCAGCGTCTAAAGTGTCTTTAGAAGACTTAAAAGCCCAATTCGAAGAAGCCCGTGTTGCTCTGGTTGCTAAAATCGGTGAAAACATCAACGTTCGTCGCGTTGAGTACATCGACGGCACTCAATTAGCTTCTTACCGTCACGGTGAGCGTATTGGTGTTGTAGTAACTGGTGAAGCGGATGAGGAAACTCTGAAGCACTTAGCAATGCACGTTGCTGCTTCTAAGCCAGAATACGTTAACCCAGAAGACGTTCCAGCAGACGTAGTTGCTCGTGAACAAGCTCTGCAAATCGAAATCTCTATGAATGAAGGCAAGCCTGCTGAAATCGCAGAGAAAATGGTTGTTGGTCGTATGAAGAAGTTCACCGGTGAGATCTCTCTGACTGGTCAAGCTTACATCATGGAACCAAAGAAAACTGTTGGCGAATTCTTGAAAGAGAAAGGCGCTAAAGTCACTAACTTCATTCGTTTAGAAGTGGGTGAAGGTATTGAGAAGAAAGAAGAAGATTTCGCAGCTGAAGTTGCTGCTCAAATCGCTGCTTCTAAAAAGGCTTAATCGCCAACGCTAAATACCCCCAAGACCGCAGCAATGGCTGCGGTCTTGTTATGACCAGGACAAAAAAATATGAGCACCAATCCAAAACCTGCATTTAGACGCATTCTTCTAAAATTAAGTGGCGAAGCACTGATGGGCGACGAAGGCTTCGGCATCGATCCTAAAGTGTTAGATCGCATGGCTCAAGAAGTGAAAGAGCTGGTAGAGTTAGGCATTCAGGTGGGTGTGGTCATTGGTGGTGGTAATCTATTTCGCGGTGAAGGCCTAGCAAAAGCTGGCATGAACCGTGTGGTGGGCGATCACATGGGTATGCTGGCAACGGTTATGAACGGCTTGGCCATGCGTGATGCCCTGCACCGTGCCTATGTTAATGCTCGTCTGATGTCGGCAATCCCGTTAAAAGGGGTATGTGACGACTACAATTGGGCTGAGGCTATCAGCTTATTAAAATCAGGGCGTGTAGTGATTTTTGCTGCGGGTACTGGTAACCCATTCTGCACTACCGATTCTGCGGCTTGCTTACGCGGCATTGAAATCGAAGCAGAAGTCGTGCTAAAAGGCACTAAAGTTGACGGCGTTTATTCTGACGACCCGATGAAAAATCCAGAAGCAGTGAAGTACGATGAATTATCGTACACTGAAGTACTGGACAAAGAATTAAAAGTAATGGACTTAGCAGCCTTTACGATGGCGCGTGATCATGACATGCCAATCCTAGTATTCAACATGAACAAACCAGGTGCACTGCGCCGCGTGGTCATGGGTGAAGAAGAAGGCACAATGATCAGAGCGAAATAAGTTATTTAATGACCAAGAAGGACATTTAACGTGATTGCAGATATTAAAAAAGATGCTCAAGAACGCATGGGTAAATGCGTAGAAGCGACTAAGAACCAAATGGCGAAAGTACGTACTGGTCGTGCACACCCAAGCTTACTGGACTCTATCCAAGTGTCTTACTACGGCACTATGACACCGCTTAACCAAGTGGCTAACGTGGGCATCGAAGATGCGCGTACTCTGTCGGTAACTGTGTTTGACCGTAGTGCAATCCAAGCGGTTGAGAAAGCGATCATGAGCTCAGACCTTGGCTTAAATCCAATGTCAGCGGGTGCTACCTTACGTATTCCATTACCAGCACTGACGGAAGAGCGTCGTAAAGACTTCATCAAAGTGGTACGTGCAGAAGCCGAAGGCGGCCGTGTGGCGATTCGTAACGTACGTCGTGACGCCATTTCTGATGTGAAGAAGCTCGAAAAAGCCAAAGAATGTACTGAAGACGATGTTCGCCGCTTTGAAGACGAAGTGCAAAAGTTCACCGATGCTCACATTAAGAAGGTCGATGAGATCTTAGCTGCCAAAGAAATTGAGTTGATGGAAGTCTAATCTCAGGCGCTATAAGCTAGAGTTGCTACGCCGTGTAGGGGTATACTACACGGCGTTTGTCTATTTTAAAGGGTTGTAATAGATGTCATCCACAGTGGAATTTGATCCGCAATCTAGGTCGACTGAGCAGGATGCTTGTGCTCAGACAAGCTTACCTGAGGTATTACCTGAACTCGTAAAACAGTCATTACCTAAACATGTTGCGATTATTATGGATGGTAATGGACGTTGGGCCCAAACCCAGGGCAAACCACGAGTTATGGGGCATAAAGCCGGCGTAAAGGCGGTGAGACGTGCGGTGAGTGCGGCCAGTCAGTTAGGGATACAATCGCTGACGCTATTTGCGTTTTCCAGCGAGAATTGGCGTAGACCCGATAAAGAAGTCAGCTTGCTGATGGAATTGTTTTTTACCGTGTTACAACGGGAAATTAAGTTACTCGATAAAAACCAAGTCCGATTAAATATCATCGGCGATATCAGCCGTTTTTCTGCGCGTTTACAAAAACAAATTCGTGCCGCAGAAGAAAAAACCGCAGGCAACAGTGGATTGATATTGAATGTAGCGGCCAATTACGGTGGCCGTTGGGACATACTGCAAGCAGCTCAAAAGTTAGCTGAAAAGGTGGAAAATGGCGAAATGACCAGCAGTCAGTTCACCGAAGAAGCCTTGAGTGAACATTTGTGCATGCAAAATCAGAGTGAAGTTGATTTAATGATCCGTACGGGTGGGGATTACCGGATCAGCAATTTTGTGCTCTGGCAGGCTGCCTATGCTGAATTGGTGTTTATGGACACCCTTTGGCCTGATTTCGATGAACAGGCTTTTCATGAAGCGATTGCTACTTTTGCCAGTCGCCAGCGCCGTTTTGGTTTGACCGGAAGTCAAATTGATGAGATGCGCGCATTGTAAAACGTCATGAGGGATTTTTTTTGCTAAAACAACGTATAATAACAGCAATTTGGTTAATTCCATTAGTTTTGGGAGCGATCTTTTTACTCCCCGTAGAGTACTTTGCTTGGGCCTTAGTGGCCGTGTTTCTGATCGCCGCTAAGGAGTGGGGCAGGATCATCGATAGTCAATGTGATGTGACTCAATGGAGTTTTACTTGCACCGTCGGTATTTTACTTATCGCGTTGAATTTAATTGTTCCCGCCGACACCATTTGGCTCAGGGGACAAATTCATCCTATCTATCTTGCCGTGATTGCCATCGGCGCATTCTGGTGGATAGTGTCACTGCTGTTGGTGGTGACTTACCCTAAAAGCGCCAAACTCTGGCAAAAGAACCCGATGCTGAAGTCCATGTTTGGACAACTCACCTTAGTGCCGTGTTTTGTGGCGCTGATTGCACTCAAATCCATTAGTTCGCAAATATCGCCTTACTATGGCGCATCATTGGTACTACTGGTGATGCTGATTGTCTGGGCGGCCGATTCGGGCGCGTATTTTGTCGGCAAAGCGGTCGGCAAGACCAAGCTGATGCCAGCGGTGAGCCCTGCTAAAACTCTAGAGGGTTTATTGGGCGGCCTGATGACAACACTGATTGTTGTCGCTGGCGTGATGTATATTTCGCCTGAGCAGGAATTAGGGTTAGTAGTCGCGGTTACCATTTTCGTGGCACTGATTTCGGCGCTCGGCGATTTATCGGAGAGTATGTTTAAGCGGGCCGCCTGCATCAAAGACTCTGGCACGATTCTGCCTGGGCATGGTGGCGTGCTCGATCGCATCGACAGCCTCACTGCGGCCTTGCCGGTGTTTACCTTAATCTACATTGCATTTTGGATGTAACGCTATGCAAAATATGGTGATTTTGGGCGCAACTGGGTCGATTGGTGCCAGCACTTTAAGTGTAATTTCGGCTAATCCCGATGCCTATCGTGTTTACGCTTTAGTGGCGAATGCGAGTGTCGATAAGATGCTCGCCCTGTGTATAACCCATCGCCCACAAGTCGCCCATATGGTCGATAGTCAGGCCGCATTAGCGCTACAAGCCAAGCTTCCCCCTGAGCTTAATATCCAAGTCAGTAGCGGTGAGGATGAACTCATCGCCTTAGTCACAGCCACTGAAGTGGATACTGTGATGGCCGCTATCGTCGGCGCAGCGGGGCTTGTGCCAACCTTAGCCGCCGTCAAGGCGGGTAAGCGAGTATTGCTTGCCAATAAAGAGGCCTTGGTGATGTCAGGTGAACTCTTTATTGAGGCCACCAAAGCCTCTGGCGCCACTTTGCTGCCCGTTGACAGTGAGCACAATGCGATTTTCCAATGTTTACCCGAAGAGGTGCAGGCCAATTTAGGCCGCTGTGATTTAGCCGCATCGGGCATTTCCCATATTTTGCTGACAGGCTCTGGTGGTCCCTTTTTGACGGCTGAGCTTGCAAGTCTTGCTGCGATGACACCTGCGCAGGCCTGTAAACATCCAAACTGGTCGATGGGGCCGAAAATTTCAGTCGACTCCGCCACTATGATGAATAAAGGTTTGGAGTTTATCGAAGCGCGCTGGCTGTTTAATACTCAGAACGACCAATTAAAGGTGGTTATCCATCCGCAGAGTGTTATCCATTCGATGGTGCAATACCGTGATGGCAGTGTTATCGCGCAAATGGGTAACCCGGATATGCGTACGCCGATTGCGCATTGTATGTCCTATCCACAAAGAATTAGCTCTGGCGTTGAACCTTTGGATTTTTTCAAAGTCGGACAGTTAAGCTTTTGTGAACCAGACTTTAATCGCTTTCCCTGTTTGGCATTAGCGATTGCCGCTTGCGCCCAAGGCCAAGAGGCCACAACTGTGCTCAATGCCGCCAATGAGATTGCCGTTGAGGCATTTTTACAGGGGCAGATTGGTTTTACCCATATCGCTAAGGTGAATGAAGCGTGTTTATCATCAGTGCCTAAACGGGCAATGACCAGCATCGATGATATTATTGCCCTCGATGCGCAAACGCGGATATATGCCCGCGAACAGTTAGCGAAATTGGCTTAATCCCCATTTTATGAGGAATAAGCGAATTTGACGATGACATAAGGAGTGGAATGTTAGATTTTTTGTGGAACTTAGGTTCGTTTATCGTCGCGCTTGGGCTGCTTATCACCGCCCACGAATACGGCCATTTCTATGTTGCACGCCGCTGTGGCGTGAAAGTTGAACGTTTCTCAATTGGTTTTGGTAAGGCGATTTGGCGCAGAGTCGGCCAGGATGGCACTGAGTATGTGGTCGCCATGATCCCGTTAGGCGGCTATGTCAAAATGCTCGATGAGCGAGTAGAAGACGTACCCGATGAGTTAAAGGATCAAGCCTTTAACCGTAAAAGTGTATGGCAACGGATTGCGATTGTGGCCGCAGGTCCGATTGCAAACTTTATCTTTGCAATTATCGCACTGTATTTAATGTATTTAATTGGCGTGCCATCGCTCAAGCCAGTGATTACCTCAACCACACCTGGCACAGCGGCGGCGCAAATCCAAGTGACTGAGCCGATGCAAGTGACGGCGATTTCAGGTCAACCAGTACGTAATTGGGAAGAAGTGAATTTAGCGCTAGTTGGCCATATCGGCGATGACAGTTTAACCGTCTCACTTGCGCCGTTAAATGGCTTGCAGGGCTTAGACACCTCGGCCCGTACTTATACCCTTGATACCCGCGAGTGGCGCTTCGACCCAGAAAAAGAGTCGCCGATTACTGCGCTTGGGTTAGGCGTGTATCGCCCCGCAATTGAGCCACAAATTGCGCTCATCAGTGAAGGCAGTGCTGCGGCTAAGAGTGAGCTTAAAATCGGTGATACTTTGGTTGCTATCAATGGCGAAAATTACACCGATTGGCAAGCTTTTGTTGACATTATTCAACATTCTGCCAATGTGCCAGTGGAGTTAACTGTGCGCAGAGCTGGCGAGCAGTTTGCCATCTCAGTCACACCCTCTGGTGTTAAAAATAGCGATGGCAAAGAAGTGGGCGTGCTTGGGGTGAGCCCGACTCAGGCGCAATGGCCTGAGAATATGCGCCTACAACTCGAATATGGTCCAATCGATTCTTTCGCTATCGCGGTTGATAAAACATGGCAACTTGTGGCCGTGAGCTTTAAGATGATTGGCAAATTATTTACTGGCGATGTGTCAGTGAAAAACTTAAGTGGACCTATCTCAATCGCACAGGGTGCGGGCAATAGTGCAAACTATGGCTTGGTTTACTTTCTCGGTTTCCTCGCGCTTATCAGTGTCAATTTAGGCATCATTAACCTGCTGCCATTGCCTGTGCTCGATGGAGGACACCTGCTGTATTACTTCGTTGAGGTAATCACTGGTAAACCTGTGTCTGAAAAGGTACAGGAAATAGGATTCAGATTTGGGGCAGCATTGCTGCTGATGTTGATGAGCATCGCGCTCTTCAATGACTTTGCCCGACTCTGAGCAAGGACAGACTAATAATTAGAAGTGCTCTATGAGATTGAATAAACTTTTTGCCTCGATGTTATTCGTCGGTGCGTCGTTTTCAGGGACTGTGTTGGCGGATACTTTCCAACCCTTTGAAGTGACCGACATCCAAGTTGAAGGTTTGCAGCGAGTCGCACTGGGTGCTGCCTTGTTAAGCTTACCAGTGAAAGTGGGTGACACTGTTGACCAGTTAAAGATTCAGCAAGCCATTAAAAGCCTGTATGCATCGACTAACTTTGAAAATATCACTGTTAGTCGTGATGGTGGCGTATTGATTGTCAAAGTCACTGAGCGGCCAACGATCAGCGCCGTGACTTTTGAAGGCAACAAAGACATTAAAGATGAGCAGTTACAGGAAAGTCTGGATGGCTCAGGCGTGAAAGTCGGCGAGTCCTTAGACCGTACTATGCTGACAGGCATCGAGAAGGGATTACAAGACTTCTACTACGGTGTAGGTAAATACGGTGCGAAAGTTGAAGCGCAGGTGATTAACTTACCCCGTAACCGTGTCGAATTAAAATTTAAGTTTACTGAAGGTTTAGCTGCTGAAATTCGCCAAATTAACGTGGTTGGCAACAAAGAGTTCACCGATGCTGAGCTTATCGGCATGTTAGAACTCAAAGACTACGTGGCTTGGTGGGATCTGTTCGGTGAGCGTCGCTATCAGAAGCAAAAGCTGCAAGCCGATCTTGAAACCATTAAAACCTATTATCACAACAAGGGTTATATCCGCTTTGAAGTCACCTCGACGCAAGTGGCGATGACGCCTGACCGTAAAGGTTTGTATATCACCATCAACGTCAACGAAGGTGAGAAGTACAAGGTTAAAGACGTTAACCTCACCGGCGACTTAATGGGCCGCGAAGAGTTAATGAGATCGATTCTGCCAATTAAGGCGGGCGATATGTACAACGGCGGTGATGTGACCTTCACCGAAGAGATGTACAGTAAATATTTAGGCCGTTTCGGTTACGCTTACCCTGAAGTGAAAACCTACCCTGAAATTGATGATAAGACTAAGGAAGTCACCTTAAACATCAATATCAAACCGGGTAAACGTGTGTATGTGCGTTCGGTTAACTTCACCGGTAACACTGTCACTAAAGATGAAGTGATGCGCCGCGAACTGCGTCAGATGGAAGGTGCTTGGTTAAACTCGGCGCAGGTTGAGCAATCTAAAGCTCGTCTAAACCGTTTAGGCTTCTTCGAGACCGTTGATACCGAAACCATTCAAGTGCCAGGTACCGACGATTTAGTCGATGTGGCCGTGAAGGTTAAAGAGCAGCCATCGGGCTCATTTAACGCCGGTGTGGGTTATGGTACTGAATCGGGCTTAAGTCTGCAGTTTGGTGTGCAGCAAAATAACTTCCTCGGTACGGGTAACCAAGCGGGCGTGAGTTTAAGCACTAACAAGTACTCTAAGAACGTTAACTTATCTTACACCGATCCATATTGGACCAAAGATGGTGTGAGCTTAGGTGGTAGCGTTTATTGGAACGAGTTCGATGCGAATGAAGCGAACCTTGAACGCTATAAGAACAGTTCCTACGGCGTGGCATTGAATTCAGGTTTCCCGATTAACGAATATAACCGTATCAACGGTGGTATTGGCTATCGTCATAACACGATTTCAGAAATCTCTGCCTACGAGCAGGCGCTGCGTTTCTACAATATCTACCGTGACGATGATCCAAATGCCGATTTAAGCTTCGATAACTTTGAGCTGAGCTTAGGTTGGTACCGCAGCACGCTAAACCGTGGCACCTTCCCAACGGACGGTTCGTCACAGCGTTTAAGCGGTAAGATGACAGTACCGGGCTCGGATCTGCAGTACTTTAAGACTGACTTCGATACTAACTATTATTTCCCCATCAACCGCAGCCACAGTTTTGTGCTATTAGCGCGCGGTCGTTTAGGTTATGGCAACGGCTATGGTCAATTCAACGATAATGACCAAATCCTGCCATTCTGGGAAAACTATTACTCGGGCGGGAGTACCTCACTGCGTGGCTTTAAGTCTAACTCGGTCGGTCCACGTTCATTCTACCTCTTCCGTGGTAGTGAGCCTTGTGCGCCGGATCCATCGGGTGACGGTTGTAGCTTACCGGGCGATCCAAACAGTATTCAGGTCAGTTCAGGTCGTTCTATCGGTGGTAACGCGATTGCAACTGCCAGTATGGAGTTGATTGTACCAACGCCATTCTTGGATGAGGCTTACGCTAACTCTGTACGTACCAGTTTCTTCGTCGATGCGGGTAACGTGTGGGATACTGAGTTTGATTTTGCTAAGTATCAAACCCTGCCTGCGGAAGAGTTTGATAAGTTGCAGGACTACAGTGATCCTGGCCGTATCAGAGCGTCTTGGGGGTTAAGCTTACAGTGGCTGTCTCCTATGGGCCCAATGGTATTCAGCTTGGCATGGCCGATTAAAGAATACGAAGGCGATCAAACAGAGATCTTCTCGTTCAATATTGGCAAAACTTTTTAAAAGGCATACACTCGGCAGGTTTTGCTGAATATAACAAAGGTAACAAGGAGTCTATTTTGAACAAGATGGTAAACCGTGCCCTGGTGACGTTGGCTTTATTAGGTGCACCTTTAGCGGCGCAGGCAGAAAATATTGCTGTTGTTGATATGGGCGCTGTGTTTGAACAGTTACCTCAACGTGAGCAAATCTCCCAATCTCTGAAATCAGAGTTTGGTGATCGCATGGCTGAAGTTCAGAAAATGCAAGAAGAAATGCGCTCTCTGATGGAGAAGCAGCAACGTGACGGCGCGCTAATGAATGACACGCAAAAAACTGAGCTGGTTCGTAAAATGGAAGCGTTAAAATCTGAATATCAGCTAAAAGGTAAAGCTTTGGATGAAGACTTACGTCGTCGCCAAGGTGAAGAGCAAAACAAACTGTTAGTTAAGGTTCAAAAAGCCATTAACACTATCGCTGAAAAAGAAAAATACGATTTAGTTTTACAGCGCGGTGCCGTCATTTATGTTAAGCCAAATGCTGACATCAGTGGCAAAGTGGTTGAAGCCTTAAGCAAAGGCAAGTAATTGATGAAAAGTGTGACTTTAAAAGAGCTAAGCCTGTTATTAGACGGCGTTGTCCAAGGCGATGAAACGTTAGTGATCAACAGCGTTGCGACACTTGAACATGCCACAGCGGGACAAATCTCTTTTTTAGCCAACAGCAAATACCGTGCTCAGCTTGAGTTAACTCAAGCGAGTGCGGTGTTATTGTCGGCTAAAGATGCGCAGGACTATTCTGGCACTGCGTTAGTAGTAAAAGATCCCTATGTAGGGTTTGCCCGTGTGGCACAGTTGTTAGATACCACGCCTAAGGCGGCCATAGGTATCCATCCTTCGGCACAAATCGATCCTTCCGCCCTGTTAGGTGAAGGGGTGGCTATCGGTGCTAATGCGGTGATCGGCGCCAATGTGATCCTCGGTGAAAACGTCCAGATTGGTGCGGGCACTGTGATTGGTCAAGACTGCATTATAGGTTCAAATACCCGCCTGTGGGCCAATGTGACCCTGTATCACAACGTCCATTTAGGCCAAGATTGTATTATCCATTCCGGCGCGATTATTGGTTCCGACGGTTTTGGTTACGCTAATGAGCGCGGACAGTGGATTAAGATCCCGCAAACTGGTGGTGTGCGCATTGGTGACCGAGTCGAAATCGGTGCTAGCTCAACTATCGATCGCGGCGCCTTGGGTCATACTGAGATCCACAATGGTGTGATCATCGACAACCAAGTGCAGGTTGCCCATAACGATATCATTGGTGAAAATACCGCGATTGCTGGCAGCACCACACTTGCTGGCAGTGTTACTATTGGTAAACATTGTATTATTGGTGGTAATTGCGCGATTGCTGGCCATTTAACTATTGCTGATGGTGTCCATCTTTCTGGCGCGACAAATGTTACTGGCAATATGCGTGAGCCTGGTTTGTATTCTTCTGCGACAGTCGCAATGGAAAACAAAGTATGGCGTAAAAATACAGTTCGCTTCCGTCAATTGGATGAACTGTTCCAACGCGTGAAGACGTTGGAAAAGAATTCAAATACACCAGAGTAATTGCCCTAAGGCAATTTTGAGGAACTAGGTTCGTGTCAAATCAAATGAACACTATGGATATTACGGAGATCCTTAAGTATCTGCCCCATAGATATCCATTTTTATTAATCGATCGCGTTTTGGATTACACCCCAGGTGAGAGTCTCCATGCGATTAAAAACGTGACGATTAATGAACCCTTTTTCCAGGGACATTTCCCTGTTCAGCCTGTGATGCCTGGCGTGCTGATTTTAGAAGCTATGGCACAGGCCACTGGTCTGCTCGCATTTAAGACCATGAGTGACGATGTACCACCTCCTGGTGTGTTGTACTATTTTGCCGGTATCGATAACGCGCGTTTTAGACGTGTGGTTGAGCCTGGCGATCAAATCCATTTTGACGTCAAAATGATTAAAGAGCGCCGCGGAATTGGCGTTTTCTATGGTGAGGCCAAAGTGGATGGTGAAGTGGTTTGTTCCGCTGAAATCATGTGTGCCCGCAGAGAGATTAATCAGTGATAGATACATTAGCGTTTGTGCATCCCGATGCAAAAATTGGTAAAAACGTCACTATAGGTCCATGGAGTTATGTGGGCGCGGGTGTCGAGATTGGCGACGATTGTTGGTTAAGCTCCCACGTAGTGGTGAAGGGCCCAACCATTATCGGTAAAGGCAACCGTATTTTCCAATTCGCCTCTGTGGGTGAGGAATGCCAAGACAAGAAATATGCTGGCGAGCCGACTCGACTCATTATTGGCGATAACAATATTATTCGCGAGCATGTGACCATTCACCGTGGTACGGTTCAAGATAATAGCGAAACCCGTATCGGCTCTAACAACCTGTTTATGAACTACGTGCATATCGCCCATGACTGTGTGGTCGGTAATAACGTGATTATGGCCAACAATGCGTCTATCGCAGGCCATGTGCATGTGGGTGACTGGGCGATTCTCGGTGGTATGACTGGCGTTCACCAGTTTGTGCATATCGGTGCCCACGCCTTTACCGCAGGTTGCTCGTTATTGCTACAGGATGTGCCACCCTTTGTGATGGCGGCGGGACAACCTGCCATTCCTCGTGGCTTAAACAGCGAAGGTATGAAGCGCCGTGGTTTCTCTAAGGAGAGCCAATTAGCGGTACGTCGTGCCTATAAAACCTTATATCGCAGCAGTTTAACTGTTGATGAAGCGATTGAAGCGCTTGCCGAAGATGCGCAGAACGATGAGCAAGTTAAGTCGTTCATTGAGTTTGTTAAATCATCGGGTCGCGGCATTATTCGTTAAGAGTCTTAGACTCTACACTATGCCATTCATAGGCACTGCTCGTAATATTCTGCTTTAGACAATGCCATGGCAGAGATGCGCTGCGGTGCCATTCACTTGTCAGATATGATTGGTTTATGAGCAAAAAATCTCAATTAGTGTTTGCAATGGTCGCCGGAGAACTCTCCGGCGATATTTTAGGTGCAGGTTTAATGGCCGCACTGCAAAAAACACACCCCAACGCCCGTTTTGTCGGTATTGGTGGACCTCGAATGGAAGCCCTAGGCTTCGAATCCCTGTTCGCGATGGAGGAATTAGCCGTGATGGGGATAGTCGAAGTGCTATCACGCCTGCCACGCTTACTCCATGTGCGCTCATCCCTGATTAAGTCCATCACCGAACTTAAGCCCGATTGCTTTATCGGGATCGATGCACCGGATTTTAATATCGGTCTTGAGCTTAAGTTAAAGGCGCAGGGGATTAAAACCGTTCACTACGTGAGCCCTTCGGTATGGGCATGGCGTCCTAAGCGTATTTTTAAAATCGCTAAGGCCACCAATATGGTGCTGTCGTTATTACCCTTTGAAAAGGCCTTTTACGATAAGCATCAGGTGCCTTGTACCTTTGTCGGCCATACCTTGGCTGACGATATTCCGTTAGAGAGTGATAAGGCGAGCGCCCGTCAGTTGCTTGAGCTCGATCCTGATGCCGAATACCTCGCGATTTTACCCGGCTCACGCGGCGGCGAATTAAAACAATTGGCCGAGCCTTTCGTGAAGGCGGCGCTGCTTATCAAGCAGCAATTTCCCGATATTCGCTTTGTGACGCCTTTAGTGAATCAAAAGCGCCGTGAGCAGTTTGAGCAGGCATTAAAAGCGCATGCGCCGGATCTGGAAATCCACATGGTGGAAGGCAAATCACGCGAAGTGATGGCTGCTGCCGATGGCATTTTACTGGCGTCGGGTACGGCAACCTTAGAAGCTATGCTGATCAAGCGTCCAATGGTGGTGGCGTATCGAGTGAGTCCGCTGACCTATCAGATTGCGAAAACCATGATGCAAGTGAACCGTTTCTCCCTGCCGAATCTTTTAGCGGGGCGAGACGTGGTGCCCGAGCTTATTCAGCATGATTGCACGCCAGAGAAGATTGCCGCTGCGGTTGGCGTTGAGCTGAACCGCGACTTTGCGCCAATCAAAGCTGAGTTTGAGCGTTTGCACCAAATGCTGCGCTGCGATGCCAGCCAAAAAGCGGCTGAGGCGGTGTTAGCACTGGTCGATGCTAAGGATGTGAACTAATGGCGGTATTTAAGACGTTGACCGACGCCGATATGGCCATCTTCTCAGCAGGTTTAGTGGCGGGCGTGGATGAAGTCGGCCGTGGCCCTCTGGTGGGTGATGTGGTCACCGCTGCGGTGATCCTCGATCCCAATCGTCCCATTGCTGGCTTAAATGACTCTAAAAAGCTTACCGAGAAGCGCCGCGAGGCCTTGTTCGATGAGATTTGTGAAAAAGCCTTAAGCTATCATGTGGGGCGGGCAACACCTTCGGAAATCGATGAGCTGAATATCCTCCATGCCACTATGCTGGCGATGCAGCGCGCGGTTGCAGGGCTTGCTCGTACGCCCGAGTTAGTTTTAGTCGATGGTAATCGCAGTCCGGCGTTTACGCACCAAGGGCTGTCTTTGACCAGTCATAGCATAGTCAAAGGTGATGGCCTGATTGCGAGTATCAGTGCTGCGTCGATTATTGCTAAAGTCACCCGAGACCGGGAGATGGATGCTCTCGATGCAGCTTATCCCCAGTATGGATTTGCTAAGCATAAGGGCTATCCGACTAAGGCGCATTTTGATGCCATCGCCGAGCACGGCGTGTTCGACCAATATCGTAAAAGTTTCAAACCCGTCAAGGCATTACTGGAGCGTTAACACCGATTGGGTGTTTTCATTTCAGCTTGAGAGCGAAGTCACTAGCCCCAGGGCTGTGACTTTGCTAGTCTGCTTTTTTAGTGATTGTTAACCTGCTATTCAAAGATAATTCTAATTATGTCCGATCCTCGTTTTGTGCATCTTCGTGTCCACAGTGACTTCTCTATGTCCGATGGTGTGGCTAAGGTCAAACCCATCCTCGCCCAAGTTGAGGCTAAGGGTATGGCTGCGGTGGCCTTAACGGATCAAAACAACCTCTGCGGTCTGGTCAAGTTTTATGGTGGTTGCCATGGTGCGGGGATTAAGCCGATTATTGGCGCGGACTTTTGGATGCAAGTGCCGGGGTTTGATGACGAGTTTTGTGCCTTAACCATTATTGCGATGAATAATGATGGCTATCAAAATCTCACCCAAATCATCAGCCAAGCCTATCTACGGGGCCATGTGGCTGGGCGGGTGGTGATTGACCAAGAGTGGCTTGTCACCTACAACGAAGGCATTTTATTGCTGTCTGGTGGGAAAGAAGGGGACGTGGGTAAGGCGCTGCTTAAGGGCAACAATACTCAAGTCGAGTCCTTATGCGAGTTTTATCAGCAACATTTTGAAGGGCGTTATTACCTCGAATTATTGCGCACGGGGCGCACCGATGAGGAACGTTACCTGCATATGGCGGTGGGGCTCGCGCAGGAAAAGGGCATTCCCGTGGTCGCCACCAATCAGGTGGTATTTTTAAAACCCGAAGACTTCGAGGCCCATGAGATCCGCGTTGCGATTCACGATGGTTTTACGCTTGCCGATCCCCGTCGTCCTAAAAAATACAGTGAGCAGCAATATCTTCGCAGCGAAGAGGAAATGTGCGAGCTATTTGCCGACATTCCCGCCGCGCTCGAAAATACCGTTGAAATTGCCAAACGCTGCAACGTTACCATTCGCTTATACGAATACTTCTTACCGAACTTCCCCACTGGCGATATGTCGATTGAGGATTATCTGGTTGATTGCTCTAAGAAGGGGCTCGAAGAACGCTTAGAGTTCTTATTCCCCGATCCACAAGTGCGCGCCGAGCGCCGCGGCGAATATGACGAGCGTCTCGATGTGGAGCTAAAAGTTATCAACCAGATGGGCTTCCCCGGTTACTTCCTTATCGTGATGGAGTTTATTCAGTGGGGTAAGGATAACGGCATTCCCGTTGGTCCCGGTCGTGGTTCGGGCGCGGGTTCCCTTGTGGCCTATGCCCTTAAGATTACCGACTTAGACCCCTTAGAATTCGACCTGCTGTTCGAACGATTCCTCAACCCAGAGCGGGTATCTATGCCCGACTTCGACGTCGACTTCTGTATGGATAGGCGTGATGAGGTCATTGACCACGTGGCCGAGCTCTACGGCCGTGAGGCGGTATCGCAGATCATTACCTTCGGTACCATGGCGGCCAAGGCGGTTATCCGCGACGTGGGTCGTGTGCTCGGCCATCCCTATGGCTTTGTGGACCGCATTTCTAAGCTTATTCCGCCAGAGCCAGGCATGACACTCGCCAAGGCCTTTGAAGTGGAGCCTGCGCTGCAGGAGTCCTACGATGCCGATGAGGATGTGAAAGATCTTATCGACATGTGCCGTAAACTCGAGGGGGTGACCCGTAACGCCGGTAAGCATGCAGGGGGCGTGGTTATTGCGCCCACCAAGATCACCGACTTCTCGCCGCTTTACTGCGACGCCGAAGGTAAAAACCCGGTAACCCAGTTTGATAAGAACGACGTGGAAACCGCCGGCTTAGTCAAATTCGACTTCTTAGGGTTAAGAACCCTGACCATCGTCGACTGGGCGCTGGAGATGATCAACAAGGTGGAGGTTAAAAATGGCCGTCCACCGGTGCGGATTGAGGCGATTCCCCTAGACGACCCAGCTTCGTTCCGCTTGCTGCAACGCTACGAAACCACCGCGGTATTCCAGCTCGAATCTCGTGGTATGAAGGATTTGATTAAGCGTCTGCAACCTGACTGCTTCGAAGATATGATCGCACTCGTGGCACTGTTCCGCCCGGGGCCTCTGCAATCGGGCATGGTGGATAACTTTATCGAGCGTAAGCATGGTCGTGAAGAGGTGTCTTACCCTGATTCTCAATACCAGCATGAATCCTTGAAGGAGCTGTTGTCGCCCACCTACGGCATTATTTTGTACCAAGAGCAGGTGATGCAGATTGCGCAGGTGCTATCGGGTTATACCTTAGGTGGCGCGGACATGCTGCGCCGCGCTATGGGTAAGAAAAAGCCTGAGGAGATGGCCAAACAGCGCGGTACCTTTAAAGAAGGGGCGATTAAGAACGGCGTCGACGGCGAGTTGGCGATGAAGATCTTCGACTTAGTGGAAAAGTTTGCGGGCTACGGCTTTAACAAATCCCACTCCGCTGCGTACGCGCTCGTGTCCTATCAAACCCTGTGGCTCAAGACTCACTTCCCGTCGCAGTTTATGGCGGCGGTAATGTCTGCCGATATGGACAACACAGACAAAATCGTCACCCTAGTGGATGAATGTGAGCGCATGGGACTCACCATTATTCCGCCGGATGTGAACAAAGGTCTGTTTAAGTTTACCGTCGATGACGATCTACGCATCGTTTACGGCATCGGTGCCATCAAAGGTGTGGGTGAGGGGCCGGTTGAGTCCATTCTTGAGGCGCGTAAGGACGGCCCCTTTAAAGATTTATTCGACTTTTGCGCCCGTATCGATCTTAAAAAACTCAACAAGCGGGTGATTGAAAAGCTTATCTGTGCTGGCGCCTTAGATGCACTTGGGCCGCACCGCGCCTCTATGATGGCCACCTTGCCCGAGGCGATAAGCGCCGCCGATCAGCATGCTAAGGCCGAGGCCATCGGCCAGCATGATATGTTTGGTCTGCTCAATAGCGACCCTGAGGACAGTAAGCAACAGTTTGTCGAATGCACTCCGTGGCCCGATAAAATTTGGCTCGAAGGGGAGCGCGAGACCTTAGGTCTATATTTAACCGGTCACCCGATTAATCAATATCTTAAAGAGCTTAAGCATTACACCTCTGGGCGCTTAAAGGACGTGCATCCAACCGATCGCGGCAAAACCGTGAAGGCGGCAGGCCTTGTGGTTGCAACCCGGGTGATGCTCACTAAACGTGGCTCGAAAATGGGCCTGTTGACGCTAGATGACAAGAGTGCGCGCCTCGAGGTGATGCTCTTTACCGAAGCCTTTGAGAAGTTTAACTATCTGCTCGAGAAGGACAGGATCCTGATCTGCGAAGGTGAAGTCAGCTTCGATGATTTTGCCGGTGGCAACCGCATGACGGCGCGCAATATTATCGATATCAGCGAGGCGCGCAGCCACTTTGCCAGCGCCTTAGAAATCGATTTAGACGCATCGCAGTTAAATCCAAGCGTGCTCGAAAGTATCGAGCAATCGATAAGCCCGTGGCGCAACGGTGCCGTGCCCGTGGTGATTAACTACAGTCAAGCGCAGGCCAAGGGCCAATTTAGGTTGGCGGAACATTGGCGAGTCAACCCCAGCGATGAATTGGTGTTTGCCCTTGAGAGCCTCTTGGGGCCAAATAAGGTGCGGATCTTGTTCCCCTAATCGATAACCTGACAAAGGCTTGGGGTTAGCTAGGGATAATTGAGCATCTGCGAGTGATGGATTTTATAGGGTGAGAGCAATGGTGGCGGTGGATCTTTGTGCCCATATAGCGCGATTTTTAGCGAGCTTACCTCTGCAAACGGGGAGCAAGTTAGTCCTCGCTTACAGTGGCGGCGTCGATTCCGAAGTGCTCGCCTACGGTTTGAGTGAATTCGCCAAACATCACCCCGAGTTACATTATCAATTGATTTATGTGCACCATGGCTTGAGCCCTAATGCCGATGCTTGGGCCAAGCACTGCCAAACTCGCGCCGCCAGTTACGGTTTGCCTATCACAGTCGAGCGGGTGCAACTGACCCTAGGGCCGAGAGTGAGTGTTGAAGCCGAGGCGCGAAGAATGCGTTATCAGGCGATATTACAGCACCTTAAGCCTCAGGATGTGCTGCTGACCGCCCACCATGAAGACGATCAACTCGAGACGATTCTCCTCGCCCTCAAACGCGGTCAGGGCCCCAAAGGATTAGCCGCCATGGGGCAAATCCAAATGCTCTCTCTCGGCGAGAAGGGGACTTGCTTGCAGGCTCGGCCCTTGCTCGATATTAGCCGTGAGCAGATTGAAGTTTTCGCTCAAACGCGGCAGTTAGTGCATATCGAAGATGAAAGTAATCAAGACGATAAATACGATCGTAACTTTTTACGCCTCGAGATTATCCCACGCCTAAAAGCGCGTTGGCCCAGTATTGCCACTACCGCAAGCCGCAGCGCCCAGCTCTGCGCCGAGCAGCAGGCCATAGTGGATGCCGAGGTGAGTGAGCGTTTACCTAAGCTGTTAACCGAGGCGTCCTTTACCCAGCAAACCGTGCTTAAGCTTGATGCGCTCTCTACGCAAACCAGCGAATGGCAAGGATTACTGCTGCGGGGTTTTATCGAATCCCAAGGCTTTGCATTGCCTTCCTATGTGCAGCTGCAGCAAATTCTGCAGCAGTTAATGGGAGCAAAAGAGGATGCCAAAGTGCAGATCCAAATTGGTGACTGTGTGCTGCGCCGCTTCGCTGGGATGCTTTATCTGGATACGGTAAGCACTGTATCCGCCGCGCCGCGAATCACAGCGCGTAAACTGCATCATGATATTCAGGCTTTACTGACTCAAGCATCAACAATGGTTGAAGACAAGATTGCGCCATTTACCTTGGCTACAACTGGCCCTCGGCTGCGTTTACCCAATGCGGATGAGGTGGTGAGCCTGCGTTATCAGTTGCCGGGGCAATTTCGCTGTCAGCCGCATTTTCGTGATAAGGGCCGTGAGCTTAAAAAACTCTGGCAAGAATGCGCTGTGCCGCCATGGTTACGTGCCGATGTGGGGTTCTTGTTCTATAACGAGCGTTTAGTGATGGTGCTGGGGCTTTGGGTCGAAAAGCCATTTTGTGCCCAAGGGGATGATGTCGGGCTTAAGTTTGATGGGCATGCAATCGGATAGCAAAGTCTATTTGCCATGCTTTATCGCAAGTGAATAGCATCCATGCTCGATTAAGATAGTTGGGTTGGGCTTAACTTGTAGCAATTACGGCCAGAGGCTTTGGCTTGATACAAGGTTTTATCCGCTTGCTCATAGAGTTGTTCGGCTTCCATGGTGTCGCTCGCCTCAGCCGCCCCGAGACTGCTGCTGACGCCAAATTGATGGAAGCTCGCATGGGTATTGGTCGCCGTGACAATACGCTCGCACAGTAATCCTGCCGCATGAATGTTACCTTGCACTATTACCACAAACTCGTCGCCACCAATGCGGAAGGCTTGATCCGTACTGCGTATACTGCTGCGGATAATCTCACCGAATTCCTTCAAAATATAATCACCGCATTTGTGGCCATATTTATCGTTAAGTTGCTTAAAATTGTCTAAATCCAATACGATAAGCGAAACGGCGCCTTGTTTTCTGTGGGCTCTGGCGACTGCGTTTTTCAAGCTTTGGCTGTAATAGTGACGATTGCCTAAACCCGTTAGGGAATCGAACATTGCCTGCATCGACATTTCTTGATATTGCATGGCATTTAATAATGGCTGTAGCAACAAGGGCTCAATCTCTTGCAAGATGAGTGTTTGTGATGGCGTCAGCGGCGTCAGTAGTTGATACTGCAGAGTGAGTGGAGTGCCACTGCAAATGAGCTGCCGTTTAAGACTGATCCCATAGCGTTTGCCCCAGCTTAATTTATATTGCTCTGCTTGCAGGCGTACTCCTTGAATAGGCAAATGTTGCCCCAGCACTTTGCCGTAGCAGGCAAAGACTGTCCGCGGATCTAAGCTAGCGTGAAGTTGCTGGATCACTTGAACTAAATCCAGTGGCGTGGATGCTGGACTATATGCCTCTGTTTGGTAGTTATAATCGTCTGGATACAAGGTTGTCGCTAAGCCAAAGTCCATTATGTTTACCCCAGCAAATGAAATGGCGATAAAAACTATAACCTTAGTTAAGCAATATATGTGCCGTGTTGTTTATTAATAAAATTTGTCTTTGTATGTCACTCAGTTAAGCTTAAAGCGCATTCCCATTTTTTGACACGCCAGTAATTTGACAGGAGTTACCTCACCGATGGAGCATGGTTTCTTGATCCAAATACTGCTGATGCTGGTGATTGCGATCATCGCGATTGCGTTGCTACGACGTATCGGTTTGCCAGCAATTTTGGCGTATTTATTGACGGGTGTGCTCAGTGGTCCGAGCGGTTTTCACTGGTTTACCCAGCAACAAATGCAGTCTGTCGCCGAGCTTGGGGTCGTGCTGTTGATGTTTACCTTAGGACTCGAGTTTTCGGTGCCTCGCCTGTGGGCGATGCGCAGAACCGTATTTGGGTTAGGCAGCGCGCAGGTGCTAGTGACCACAGTGTTGACTATGTTGGTTGCGTTGGCTTGTGGCCAGAATTGGATTGAATCTCTGGTTATCGGCGCGGCGATTGCACTTTCCTCCACGGCCATAGTGCTGAAACTGCTCAATGAGCAGGGCTGGCTAAGGCGCCGTCATGGCGAGTTGTCGGTCAGTGTGTTGTTATTTCAGGATTTAGCCGTTGTACCTCTGCTGATCTTACTGCCATTACTCGGGCAGAATGACGAACCCTTAATGCTAGCGGCAATCGCCTTGGCGCTGCTAAAGGGGATTCTGGCTTTTTTCTTATTGATGGCCTTAGGCAAATGGGCCTTACCTCGGCTATTTGATGAGGTGGCAAGATCGCGCTCAAATGAACTCTTTGTACTCTCGACGCTGGTGGTGGCTTTAGTTACGGGGGCTTTTACTCAGTGGTTAGGCTTGTCTATGGCGCTAGGGGCCTTTATGGCAGGAATGCTACTTGGCGAGAGCCAGTACCGCCGCCAGCTTGAGGCGGATATTCGGCCGTTTCGCGATTTACTCATGGGGCTGTTTTTTATCTCCATCGGCATGATGCTGGATTTCGCACTCGTTATTCAATTTTGGTGGCAGATTTTACTTATTCTGCTGGCGGTAGTCGTTGGCAAGGCACTGATTATCCATGGCTTATTGCGATTGGTCGGAGAGCCTTTCCGGATTGCCATCAGCACGGCCTTGAGTCTGGCGCAGGTCGGTGAATTCAGTTTTGTGGTGTTAGCCCTTGCCGTGAGTTATGGACTATTGAGTAACGAGACCAGCACTATGTTGGTGATGGTTGCGGTATTGTCTATGAGTATTGCCCCTTGGTTGGTGCGCCACAGTGTGGACATTGCCAAGTGGCTATTGGGGATCCGCCAGTCTGGGCATGTGGATGAAGTGGTGCCGATTGTTACCGATGATCATGATCTGGTGCTGATTTTAGGTTACGGCCGCGTTGGGCAAACCATAGCTCGGTTTTTAAAGACAGAAGCCGTGCCCTATTTAGTGCTCGATCTTGACCCCACTAGGGTGTCTGAGGCGCGCCGCGCGGGAGAGCCGATTTATTTTGGCGATGTGTGCAAGCGGGCGATCCTCAAACAGGTGGGGATTAAACATGCCAAAATGATCGTTATCACCTTCTGTGAGACCCGCAGTTTAGAAGAAGCTTTACCCCTGTGTAAGCAGTTGGCACCCGACGCTAAAATCTTGGTCAGGACCCGTGATGATAGCGAGTTAGATATGCTGCAAAAAGCGGGGGCGAATCAGGTGATCCCCGAATCATTAGAGGGCAGTTTGATGTTGGTCTCGCAGGTGCTGCATCAATGTGGTGTGCCGCTGGCGCGGATCCTAAAGCGGCTAGAGTCTGAGCGGCGCAATCATTACCAATTTTTACACGGTTTCTTTTCGGGAACCGAAACCGACTTTACCTTAGAGTCGCTGCACGCCGTGTTGTTACACCGCGGTGCCGATGCAGTGGGTAAGCAAGTGGCGGATATCGATTGGGAACTGTTAAGGGTAGAGTTGAGGGCAATTCGACGTAGCGGTCAGGAAATTGAACATCCCGCATCGGATTGGATATTTCGTGCAGGGGATATATTGCTGATTGTGGGTAAGCCAAGAAGATTAGAAAAAGCGGAAGCGAAATTATTACATGGCTAGGGCGTGTTGACGTTTCAGGGTTATTTTTGCAGCAATGTGGCTGGCTTTTATGCAAGGCAAAGTCCGTGCAGTGTAGTTATTCTACATAAACGGACGATAACGCAGCAAAAAAGCCAGCCAAATGCTGCCCGAAGGGTTCGTCTGGCAAGCCCTTGCTCTTTGTCACTCGTCATTTGAGTAGAATAACTACACATCATTCCTCGTTTCGCGAGCACGTGCTTGCCAGAACGAACAAAATTTAATCTCGAAACATCAACACGCCCTAGTAGAGTTTACGACTAGGTAAAAAAACGAGAATTCCCAAAAGACACCAATAAAAAATGCCGACACTGAGTCGGCATTTTTGTATGTAAACTTGTTGTTAATTAATCCCTTACGGGAGTTTAATTACAGAACAACAACGTTCGCAGCTTGAGGACCTTTTTGACCTTGTTCGACTTCGTAAGAAACCTTTTGGCCTTCGGCTAAAGTTTTAAAGCCTTCAGATACGATTGCGCGGAAGTGAACGAATGCGTCAGCGCCACCGTTATCAGGGGAAATAAAACCAAAACCTTTGTCTTCGTTAAACCATTTTACTATACCAGTAGTTTTAGACATGAATGTCTCCAAATTTCTATCAAAAAATAATTCGCAACAATGCGGGAGTTTAGCCAGAAATAGAATTATTTACATTGATGATAAGTTATGAGTGGAAAGCTTCATGACAGCAAACAAATTACAGGGTGCAGCGAAGGTTTTCAAAAACATAATATTGCTTATAAATAGGTCTGACTCACAGGCCAGGACGCAGAATAGCATACACTGACTTTTTGTATAGCTTTATTTTTAATAAGGGCATTTACATTTGGCAGTCAAAGAAAAGTTATTGAAAAAAATAAATATTTTTATTGTACGTATTCATGAGGATAGCAGGTGGTTCCCTCCGGAAGTCCTAGGTGAAAATAATTTATTAGCCCAACCCTGTGTGGCAATAAAATTGGTTTTAATCATCTAGCGGGGGAATTGGTTCATTGTCATCTTTTGTCACTTTATTAAATTGTTGTTAATTTTTGGTGGTGATATTGTTTGCTCTCGGGATATTGTCCCATTGATGTTGAGAATAACGACCAGTGGAGCGTGAATATTGAAAACGGTATTAAAACGAATCGGACTTGGCACTCTTGCCTTAGTGCTGTTGCTCGGGGCGCTTGCCGCCCATGAATGGTATGCGAAAAAGCCTTTTTTCTTCCGTGCATTTTTAGATAGAAGCATGGTGAAAATGGCCTTTGAAAGTCCCGAGACCTTGACCTCTTTGGGATTTTTAGAATCCGTTGGCATCACAGGCCACAATGCCTTGCTCGACGATGATAGCCCCGCGGCCATGGATAAAACCTTTACCCAAGTCCGCGCCTTAAGGGATACTTTACTCAGCTACCAAGATACCGATCTGGATGATAATCAGCGTATATCTAAGGATATCGCCCTGTATCTGGCGGATTTTGCCTTGGCCTCTGAACCCTATCGCTACCATAATTATCCGGTGAATCAATTGTTTGGTGTGCAAAATGGTTATCCAAGCTTCATGCAGGCCCAGCACCAAGTTCACTCGGTTGAGGATGCGGAAAACTACCTATCACGCTTAATTGCTGTGAAGACTAAATTTGGCCAAACCTTAGAAGGACTAAAGCTTCGAGAGGCTAAGGGCATTATTCCGCCTAAGTTTGTGATTGAGCGGGTGCTAACCGAGATGAATGACTTCATCAACGCGCCCGTCGAAGACAATATTCTCTACAGCTCCTTTAAGACTAAGCTCGCCGACACGCAAATCAGTGCCGATGAACAGGCGCGTTTGCTCGCGCAGGCAAAAGCCAATATCGAGTCCGACGTTAAACCGGCATATCGACTCTTTATCGATTATTTCACGGCGTTACAAGCCAAAGCGGGCACGGACGATGGTTATTGGGCTTTGCCGAATGGCGATGTGGCCTACGAGCAGTTGCTGAAGTTTTTTACCACCACAAATTACAGCGCCGATGAAATCCATGCTAAGGGATTAGCCGAGGTGAGCCGTATTCAGGACGAAATCATGACGATTTTGGCCGCACAGGGATACGACACCAGCCAAGGATTTTCGGTGGCAATCGAAGCGCTGGCCGCCGATCCAAAATTCTATTATGAAGACTCAGATGCGGGCCGAGCGCAGATCTTAGTGGATTACCAAAAAATCCTCGATGAAGTGAATGCGGGCTTAGACAATGCCTTCCGTATTCGCCCGAAAGCGGGAATGGAAGTGGTGCGCATTCCTGAATTTAAAGAGAAAACTGCACCGGGCGCTTATTATCAGCAGCCGGCGATTGACGGTAGTCGTCCGGGACGTTTCTACGCCAACCTGTTCGACATCAAAGCCACGCCTAAATACGGCATGCGTACTTTGGCTTACCATGAGGGCATCCCAGGGCATCACTTCCAAATCGCGGTGGCGATGGAGTTGGAAGGACAACCGCTGATCCGCAAGATGGCGCCGTTTACGGCCTATATCGAAGGTTGGGCACTCTATTCTGAACGTTTAGCCTGGGAACTCGGTTTTCAGCAAGATCCCTTCGACAATATCGGTCGCTTACAGGCGGAGCTGTTTCGGGCCGTGCGTCTGGTTGTGGATACGGGGATCCACCACAGTCGCTGGACCCGTGAGCAAGCCATTGACTATATGAAACAAAACACCGGTATGTCCGACCGCGACGTGACCGCCGAAATCGAGCGTTATATCGTTATGCCTGGCCAAGCGACGGCCTATAAGGTGGGCATGATGAAAATTCTCGAGCTGCGGGAAAAAGCCAAACAAGCCCTAGGTGATAAATTCGATTTACGGGATTTTCACGATGTAGTGCTGAAAAATGGTGCCGTTCCCTTAGATATTCTAGAAAAATTAGTGGACCGTTATATCGCCGAAAAACGCAGCCAAGCCTAAGTTTGCATGAGCTAACGACCCGCAGGTGATCCCTGCGGGTATGTTATCCGGCTCTCGTATGTGAGTCCTATTCTGGCTTTCCCCATTCGGTTTCAATACAATTCTCCCTTACACGTTGATAAATGCCTTAGACAATCATGGTTTATTGTCCGTCGAGGTATTTTTGAGTTTCAAGGTTTTGCAGATGAATCGCTTGTCCCCCCAAGAGCCAATCCAATTGACTCAAACGGCTATTGAGTCCTTATTCACGCCGCCGACACTGATGCGCGCCCGTGATTATGTGATGCAGGGGAGGGTGTTAAGCGCGAAAGCCAATGCCGATTTTCGCCATATCGAAGGCACAGTCACGGGCACGGAAACCACGCCCTATCGTCAGGATATTCGTCTGGTCAGTGTCAATCATAAGCTAGTGATGAATGGCTTTTGTTCCTGCCCCGCCAGCGGCAATTGCAAGCATATGGCCGCGGTGCTCTACAGTCTGCTTACGGATAAGACCGTTGAGGACCAACGTATCGCCCAGTGGTTACACCTACTCGATGAAGCCGATGATCCCAATGTGAATGATGTCGAATCCCTCTACGATGACAGGGTGCTGTATATCCTTTCAAAGGACGATAACGGGGTGTTTATCGAGCTTAGGCGCGGCAAGCTTGGCAAGAAGGGTGGTTACAACAAGGGCACTAAGATTGCGCTCTCGGACGTGCAATATTATATGCCCGCTTGGATTGGCGCCGAGGATGTGCTGATCTTAAATCTTATCATGTCGACCAGACGCCACGGCGCTTCGCGCCTGTATCTTAAGGCGCAGTTAGGGGCGGTAGCGATTGAGAAAATGCTCGCCACCGAGCGCTGCTTCTGGGAGGAGAGCCGCCTCGCATTAACCGCGGGCGAGGCCATTACACCGCAATTTCTCTGGCAAGATATCGACAGCGAGCACAAGCAAATGCGCCTAGTCTTGCCCGAGCGGGATAACTGGGAACTCGTGCCGACAGAGCCGCCTTACTATATCGAACTGGATTATTTTCACATAGGCCTTATCGATACCGACATTAGCGTCGATAAGCTGCGGCTACTTAGCCAAATGCCGCCCGTGCCGAGCACCCAGGTTGAACTGGTGAGCCATCGACTGATCAAGCATTTTTCGGCGCGCACTGTGCCGCCGCCAAGTGCGATTGATTTTGTTGAGCTAAGAGATAAGTTACAGCTTCGTTTGACGCTTAAGGTTGTCCCCGCAGGCACAATGCCACCTGGCAGCGCTCTGTCATCTGCAACGGAGACCCGCATCGCCCAGCCGTATCTGGCGCTGGAGTTTGTCTACGGAGATCTCGTCTTAAGTGGCAATGCCGCCAAAGAAGCATTAACCCTAGTGACTCAAGGCGGCACCACCTATCAGATAAACCGCGCGCTTGAAGAAGAGCTGCAAGCCGTATCAAAGCTGCAAACCCTTGGCTTTAGCCGCTTTTCCTTGGAGGGCGCTGCAAATGGGGCTTCCCTTTGGAGCTTAGGTCACTTGCCCGATGCGATTCGGGAATGGCTAGCGTTTATCGATGAAGAAGTCCCAAGATTACAAACTCAAGGCATAGAGGTGCGATTGGCCCCAGAGTTTAGCCTTAAGGTGGTCGATACGCCGTTAACGGTTGAGCTGGATGACAGCCAAGAGGGCTGGTTCTCCCTGTCGTTGCATGCCGATATCAATGGTCAACGCTTGCCTATGTTGCCGCTGGTGGCAACTTGGTTAAAACAACATGGCGAGCCCGCCGATGATGCTGAGTTATTGCTACCCAGCCCCTCTGGCGAATGGCTTAAAATTAAAGCCAGTGTTATCAAACCTTTAATGAGCATTATTCAAGAGTTGTTTGAGCAGCATCGCGGCCACAGTATCGCCATACCTAAGTACCGTGCGCATTTACTCAATGAGTTAGCCGAAAGCGAGATTAGCCTGCTCAATGGTGAAAGGGTGCGTCAGCTCGCAACAAAGTTAGCCGAATTTAATGGTGTGGTTGCGGTCAGTGCGCCGACAGGACTGAATGCACAGCTGCGGGCTTATCAGCAGCAAGGCCTAAATTGGCTTTGTTTTTTAAAGGAATATCAACTCGGCGGCATCTTAGCCGACGACATGGGGCTTGGAAAAACCATTCAAACCTTGGCGTTTCTGTTAAAGCAGCAGGAGGCTAAATCAGCAGGGCAGCCAAGATTGCCGAGCCTGATTATTTGCCCAACCAGTTTAGTGGGGAACTGGGCGAAGGAGGCGGCCAAGTTTGCGCCGTCGTTAAGTTTGGCGGTGATCCATGGCGCCCAGCGTGGGCCGCTGTTATCGCGATTAAGCGAGTTTGATGTCGTCGTCACAACTTATCCCCTTATGGTGCGGGATTACGATTATTACCAGACTCAGCCGTTTGAGCATATAGTGCTCGATGAGGCGCAGCAGATTAAAAACGCCCAAGCCAAAGTGAGCCAGCAAATTAAGGCGTTGCAAGCGCCGTTTAGACTCTGCCTTACCGGCACGCCCCTTGAGAATCATTTAGGTGAACTCAAGTCATTGATGGATTTTTGTTTACCGGGACTCTTGGGAACAACCGCCTATTTTAATAAGGCGTTTCGCTATCGGATTGAGCGTTATGGCGATGGCGAGCAGGCGAAGGTGTTGAGTCAACGCATCGCCCCCTTTGTGTTAAGGCGCACCAAGGCCGAGGTAGTGACTGAGCTGCCACCTAAAACCGAGATCTACCAAACCCTAGAGCTTGAGAAAGATCAGCGTAATCTATACGAAAGTATTCGCCTGAGTATGGAGAAAAAAATTCGAGAATTATTTGCAAGCCAAGGCGTGGCGGGCAGTCATATCGAGTTTTTAGATGCCTTGCTCAAATTGCGCCAAGCCTGCTGCGATCCGCGATTAGTCAAACTCGAGCAGGCACAAAAGGTTAAAAATAATGCCAAGTTAAACTGGCTGAGCCAAAACCTGCCGGAAATGGTGCAGGAAGGTCGCAAGATTTTAATCTTCAGCCAATTTACCAGTATGTTGATATTAATTGAGGAATTGCTGCAATCCCTCGACATCGACTACAGCAAACTGACGGGGCAAACTCGGCTGCGTCAGGGGCAAATTGATAAGTTCCAAGAAGGCGATACGCCGGTATTTTTAATCAGCTTAAAGGCGGGGGGCACAGGGCTTAATCTCACTGCGGCGGATACGGTTATCCACTACGATCCTTGGTGGAATCCGGCGGCAGAAAAGCAAGCGACGGATAGGGCGCACCGCATTGGCCAAGAAAATCCAGTGTTCGTTTACAAGCTGATTGCCGAAGGCACGGTCGAAGAGAAAATCCAAGAAATGCAGCAGCATAAGCAAGGTTTAGCGGATAGTATTCTCGAAGGAAAAGGCAAAGGCGCGTGGCAAGGCAGTGCAGATGAATTGCTCTCGCTATTCCACTAGCTGAGCCTAAGGGACGTTAACCGACTAATGGTTAACGCATACAGATCACAATAGTCAGAACACAATAGTACAAGACAGAGGTGACCCATGCAGTACCCAGTCGATACCCATACCCATACCGTGGCATCAACCCATGCCTATAGCACTATCCACGATTATTTGGCGGTGGCGAAGCAAAAGGGGATCCGTCTGTTTGCTACTACCGACCATGGCCCGGCGATGGCGGATGCACCGCATTTTTGGCATTTTGTGAATTTACGCGTGCTTCCGCGTATGGTCGATGGCGTGGGGATTTTACGCGGCATCGAAGCGAACATTAAAAACCGCGAAGGTGAAATCGATTACTTTGGCGATTATTTGTCGCAGCTCGATATTGTGTTGGCAGGGTTCCATGAACCGGTATTTCCGCCTTCGGATAAGGCCACCCATACCGAGGCGATGATCAACGCCATTAAAAGTGGCAAGGTCGATATTATTACCCACCCGGGTAATCCTGCTTATCCCATTGATATTGAAGCTGTAGCCGCAGCTGCTGCCGAATATGGGGTGGCGCTTGAAATCAATAATTCCTCCTTTGAAGTCTCTCGCAAGGGCAGCGAAGCTAACTGCACCGCGATTGCCAAAGCAGCAAAAGAATTGGGGGCCACCTTAGTGATGGGCTCAGATTCCCATGTGGCTTTTAGTCTTGGCGGGTTTGATCGTGCCTTAAGTATTATTGAAGCGGTTGATTATCCAAAGGATAAGCTACTCAACCGCTCGCCGATGGCGCTGCTTAACTTCTTAGCTCAGCGGGGGCATAAAAGCGTTGCCGATTTAATGCCGCTGTTTAGCGACGATATCGCTTGAGGCGCCGACGTTAAGAATGCAAAAGGATATCAAGGCGATGCATGTGCCTAATGGCGAGCCAGAATCAACAATAACAGTATTGTTAACTGGCGCAGATAGCCAACTGTCTAAGGCTTTATTACGAGTGCTTGCCAAGGCGGCAAATAGATTCGATGGCCGCGTCTTTCGTGTGCACGCGCTAAGCCATGCCCAGTTAGATATCGCTGATAAACAAAGTGTTGCCGCTGCCTTTGCCCGCTTTAAACCTGACTGGGTGATCAACTGCGCCGCCTATAATGCGGTCGATAGGGCGGAAACGGCGGCTGAAGAGGCTTATCGTGTCAATAGCCTAGGGCCTGAGTTATTGGCACGCGAATGTGCGCTCACGGGCGCGCGTTTGGTGCATATCTCTAGCGATTACGTATTTAGTGGCGAGCCAGCGGGCGCTGCTGTACAGGCATTAAATCAGAACGGCTTAACCGATAGCCGTTTAATTGAAAGTGGCTTAACTGAACGCGGGTTAACCGAAAGCGCCACGCCTGCGCCCTTATCTGTCTATGGGCAGAGTAAACTCGCGGGGGAGCAAGCGGTGCTGTGCATCTTGGCTGAGCGGGCGATTGTTATTCGCACCGCATGGCTCTACGGTGTCGATGGGCATAATTTTGTGAAAACCATGTTGAGGTTGATGGCTACTATGCCAGAAGGTCAGCCACTTACCGTGATAAACGACCAAATAGGTTCGCCAACATGGACAGATGCGCTCGCACATCTTATTTGGCAGTTGATAGCGAGTCCGTTAAACGTCGGTTGCGGATCTGGATTATTCCATTATGCCGGGCAGGGGCAATGCAGTTGGTATGAATTTGCCCTCGAAATCCAGCGCCAAGCCTTGGCACTGAAGTTATTAGATAAAGCCGTGCCGATTAGCGCCATAGATAGCCTAAGTTATGCGGCAAAAGCGCTTGAGAAAGGTAATAAACTGGCAGCAAGACCCAGTTACAGCGCGCTAAATAGCGGTAGAGTACGCCAGTGCTTAACTGGGCAAAATACAGCATTAACCCATAGCCCCGAGCTGTGGCGTGACTGGCGATGGCAGCTTAAGGCCATGCTTGAGGATTATGCCGCGCAAGTTCATTAAGCGTTATCTCTCAACATAAGTGGTTGTAGATGAAGCTCTTAGTCTTGGTCTAAGGCAAGTGTTAGTTTCAAGTGGCCTCATCTTACTCCGCCGTTTTCTTTCTCATCTTTGCAGTGTTTTCAAGGCTGTGAATACGAATGCAGCCTAGGCAATGTCTCTTTTCAGCGTATTCAGCTTGGCTTAGACTCGACTTATTTAATGTTTATGCCCATGGCGTAAGCCTTGTGCCTGACAGAATTTGTCAGTGCCTTAGTCGATTTTGCTCGATGTATGATGAATTTGTTCTTAATTATCAATTGCTGCCAGTGGCATAATGCCGAAAAGCAAATCGAATACAGGTGGCTAAGTGACAGATAATACAGCGATGGCAGCGCATTTTTCGAAGGCCGATTTACTGCGGGTGGTGAAGATTGCCCATGCGGCAGGCGACGCCATCATGGCGATTTATGCCCAAGAGGACTTTGCCGTTACGCAAAAGCGTGATGCGAGCCCAGTGACGGCGGCCGATTTGGCGGCTCACAAAGTTATTTTAGCCCAGCTTACCGAGCAATTTGCGGGCATTCCCGTGATGTCGGAAGAAGCAGCTGATATTGCCTGGGATGAACGTCAACACTGGCAGACCTATTGGCTGATAGACCCTTTGGATGGCACTAAGGAATTTATTAAGCGAAATGGTGAGTTTACCGTCAATATTGCGCTTATCCATCAAGGTGTTGCTATTGCTGGTGTGGTTTATGCGCCCGTGCTCAATACTGTCTATTTTGGCGCCAAACACTTAGGCGCTTGGCGACGGGATGGGCTGCAAGAGCGAGAGCTTCAGGGCTGTAACTCGCCAAGAGAAGTGCCAATTGTTGTCGGCAGTCGTTCGCATTTAAGCCCTGATGTGGCGGAATATTTAAAGGATTTCGGTCAACATGAGATGTTAAGCGTGGGAAGCTCGCTGAAGTTTTGTATGTTGGCAGAGGGCAAGGCCGATCTCTATCCCAGATTAGGGCCTACAAGCGAATGGGACACGGCAGCTGCGCAGGCTGTGCTGGAAAGTGCAGGCGGCAAAGTGGTGTGTTATGACTCAGGTTTACCCTTAACCTACAATCAAAAACCTGACATATTAAACCCTTATTTTATTGCCACGGCGCCAGGCTGGGCAGAATAACGAACAATGCCAAGGGCGTCTGTACTGACGCCTTGGTCGAATAACAGTGGAGTAAGTCATTCATGATACGCATGGGCATCGATTTAGGTGGCACAAAAATAGAACTCGTCGCCTTAAGTGAGGAAGGTAATGAACTTTTTCGTAAGCGTATCAATACCCCTCGGGATTATCAGGGCACCCTGAATGCCATCGTCGATTTAGTGAATGAGGCCGAAGCGACCTTAGGTGAAAAGGGCACGGTCGGTGTGGGGATCCCAGGAGTCATCTCTCCTTATTCAGGATTAGTCAAAAATGCCAACTCGACCTGGATCAACGGTCATCCCCTCGATGTGAATTTAGGGGAGCTGCTTGGCCGCGAAGTGCGGGTTGCTAACGATGCCAACTGTTTTGCGGTATCTGAGGCCGTCGATGGTGCTGCTGCGGGAAAATCTGTGGTGTTTGGGGTGATCATTGGCACGGGCTGCGGCGCGGGTGTGGCCATTAACGGCAAAGTCCACGCGGGCGGTAATGGCATTGGCGGTGAGTGGGGCCATAATCCGCTGCCTTGGATGACCAAGGAGGAGTTTAATACTACCCGCTGTTTCTGCGGTAATCCCGATTGTATCGAAACCTTTATTTCGGGCACTGGCTTTGTTCGCGATTACAACGAGGCCCTAAGCCGTGCGGTGAATGTCCAAGCAGCGCCCGCGAAATCTGGCACTGAGATCATGGCCTTAGTCGATGCGGGGGATGAAATGGCCATCGCGGCCTTTGATCGTTACATGGATAGACTCGCTCGTTCACTCGCCCATGTGATTAATATGCTGGACCCCGATGCGATTGTCCTCGGCGGCGGCATGTCTAATATTGAGGCGATTTATCCAAGATTACCTGCATTATTAACTCGTTATGTTGTGGGAAGAGAGTGTCGAACGCCTGTCGTACAGAACCTTTATGGCTGCTCTTCGGGTGTGCGCGGCGCCGCGTGGTTATGGGAAAAATAACCCAGTAACGTTACGTTTTCCCTCGTGACAACGCATCGCCTTGGCGATGCGTTTTGCTTTCTTTTGATGTTATGATTGCCCTCCTTTGAACCATTGGGCACTAATGCATGTTTTGGGTTAAGAAAGTTGTCTCTCAGGCAATCATGCCTATTCCATTTATCCTGTTGTTATTACTGCTATCTTTTTGGGTTTGGCGCAAACCTAGATTAGCCAAATGGGCCATAGGCGGTGCGTTTTCGCTGCTCCTAGTGCTCAGCAGCCAATTGAGTGTCGACTATCTCGTTAAACCGCTCGAGACTCAATATCCCATTAATTCCACGCCTATTGCGGGTACCTGTGTGGTAATGGTGTTGGGGTCAGCACACTCGGATATCCCAGGTGCAACGGCGGTACAATCTTTATCGGCGGTCGCCTTAGCGCGGCTAACGGAAGGACTGAGGCAACTCCAATTAGGTCAAGACTGCACTTTAGTGGTCAGTGGTTGGGAGGGCGAGCTAACGCAGCATCCCCACGCCGAAGTGATGGCCAAGGCGGCGGTTGAACTCGGTGTCGATGCATCACGTATCGTTCAATTGCCTCTGCCGCGCGACACGATCGAAGAGGCGCATTATTTTAAAGAACACTTTGGTAATCAAGCCGTGCGATTAGTTACCTCGGCTTCCCATATGCCAAGGTCGATGGCGATCTTTAGCGGTCAAGGATTAACGGCTAGCGCCGCACCGACGGATTTTAGGGCCAGAGACGGTTTCTACTGGCGCTTGACTGCGGATAACTTGCTCGCTTCGCAACGGGCGATACACGAATACATAGGCCGTTTATGGCTCTGGATTAAACAGGAATAAAAATATGACGCTAGAGTCCGATGTTGTCTCGGTTCGCCCACTATCTAAACGTAATGGTTTAACCTTAACGATTGTGGGCGCCAGCGCCTTTGTCTTAGGTTTTGGCCTATTTGTACTATTTCCCGAGCTATTTGCCGTGGGTTTAGTGTTTTTCAGCTTAGGTGCGATTGCGTTGATATTGGGCTTGGCGAAGGTGTATGAACCTGAGACCACCTTGAGCATGGATGCGCAGGGACTGACCTATTTTCATCGCCGCGGCAAAGTCGCGATAAACTGGAGTAACATTCAACGGGTAGATATTCCTCGAGTCACTCAGGGGGTTGATACCATTGAACTTTCCTATATTGGCATTAAGCTCAAACAGCTAAATCCTATCCTAGATAATATTTCATTGCGCCTTGCGGCGGGTTTATTGACTGAGCAGCGGCCGTTATTGGTGACAGCAGCCTCACAGCAAGAGGATTTGGCGACCTTAGAAACCTATCTTGGCGCCGAATTTAGCCCGCTCGTTATCGAGGGAGACCGTTACCGCGGCGTGTTGGCGATGTTTGGTCATCGTTGTGTGATGCTCAATACTCACCTTGGCTACCATCTCTATATTCCCCACGACAGCTTAGACCGTGACCCTCGAGAGTTTATTAAGCTGTTAAGGCAACGCATCGCGCAGAGTGTGACTCAAATTGATGTGACAACACATTAAAAGTACCGATAAAAAAGGGGCTCCGAAGGAGCCCCAATAAGTTGCAGAGAGGAAGTTTGGGTTGTGCAGGGGGGCAACCCAAAGGTACTAGTACTAGTGTGCTACCTCTGCGTGTACCTTATCTATGCCATAGGTTTTACCTTCAGCATGGCAGGTCGCGCATGATTCTACTGGTAGGTTAGGATCGGTTGCAGCATCCGCTTCTACAATCGCGCCGTTACTTCTAAAGTGAGCCACTGCTGCTGCATCTGAGTGAGCGTGACAGGTGCGGCAGGATTCAGCCACTGGGCTAATGTAGTTACTGCCCACTTTGATAGCACGTTTGCCTGAAGTTAAGCCACCATCAGTTGCGAACAGGGTTGCACCATCTTTGTGACAGGCAGAACAGGCGGTTTCGGGTGATGGATAACCTTCTAGTTCGCCAGCTGCATTGCGGAAGATGCCTTCTACAACACCGAAGTTACCACTGTGGAAGCGGTGAGCCACGGTGAAGAGATCTTTGTTGTTGAAGGTCACTTCAGGAGTGACGACTAACTTGCCATCTTCGCCTTTGTAGCCAGTTTGACCATGACCTGAAGCGCCAGTGGTATCGTTGTGACAGTGCATACATTGATCGAAGGTGTAAACCCCGTGTCTGTAGCCTTTCGCATAGTCTAAGCTGCCATGACAAGCGTTACATTTTGCTTCTTCAACGGTAATCCGTGCTGGATCCTTCATACGAGCTACGGCTGGAGTGCCACCGCTTAAGTTGAAGAATTTAACCGCAGAAATGTTACCTACAGGGCTAGTTGGGCCATATTCAAGTCCGTCGGTATTACAGCTCACCGCTTTACCCGCTTTCGCACAGAAGTTGGCTTCAGAACCGACGTAGATAGTGCCAGTTGCTTGTGCATCTGGAATATCTTTCACGAAGGTTAATACACCACCTGACAGAGTACCGTTATCCAGTTTCATGCTGATGGCTAAAGGCTTAACATCGCGCCATGAGTACACTGTACCATCTGTCGCCACATTACCCAGTAGCAGACCGTTTGCCGCAAACATACCTGTTGGGTTGCTGGTGGCATTGTAGGTTTTCAGGCTAGTACCATCAGCAATAGGCGCGCCATTGAGTGTGACATTGGCTTTCAATGTCAGAGTTTGCATACCTAGTGTTGCTGAAGTGCCCAGCGTTGCACTGGTAAAGTCGACGGTCATTAATGGGCCGTATTCAGCACGTTTACCAACACTGTGAACCGCTTCTGGCGTTAAGCTACCGCTGCCATGGCAGGATTTACATTGAGTATCATCGGCTTGAGCCAAACCAAATTCTGAGTGGTTTTCACCGGTTGCGAAGTTGACATTGATATGACAACCCACGCAAGCCTGAGCGTAGATATTGGTGTTATAGCTAGGTGCACCATCGTGACAGGATTTACATTCTTTCAAGTCTGATGGGAAACCAATTTCACCGAAGTACTCTTTCGCTTCACCAGACAGGTAGTCCGCATTGTGTTCACCAGCATGGATACGGTGGATCATCGGCGCGAAATCAAATACCCAGCCTTCAGCGAGCTGCGCATCGCTTGGGACTTGCTCTGGGTTGTGACAGGTTACGCAGTTTTTAACGTCTTGGTAGTTATGGTGGGCTTCAATCTTAGCGATATGGCCGTCCACTTCACCGTGACAGTTTTTACATGCAGCGCTGGATACTGTGTCTTTGCCTGATGCGGCAAGCTCATCGGTTGCAGGGATAAAATCAACTGGTACTGAGAGCACTTTATCAGATAAAGCCACGCCTTCGCTGTTGACTATGTTGTAAGCGCGGACGAAGACTCTGTGTACCGCATTTGGATTATCGTTTGGATTGATGATTGGCGCTGCGCCATCATAGGTCCAAGTTGCGGTGTAACTACCTGGATTTTCAGTATCTTCAGTTAATGTACACGCATTCTTAGTACCGTTTAAGCCATTGAGTGTACAAGTTAATGAGCTGCCCGCATTGTTTGCCATAGCATTGTTTTGCCATTGGATAGGGGCACCTGTACCTGAAGTATTTTCATTTGCCGTTAATGAGTAAAGTGCAATTTTATCGAGTCCCATAAAGGGCACATCTTTGCCTGAACTCTTTCCGGTTAAACTGAACTTAACACTAAAGCCTTCACTGCTGGTGACTTTAATGTCAGCTGGGCTGAGGGTGAATTTCAGATCGGTTATAGATTCTGCGGTTTTAGCAAAAGAACCCGCTGGTAAACCAGGTGTGCCAGGGGTTCCGGGCGTTCCAGGGGTACCTGGTGTTCCGGGCGCACCATCTTGCCCGTCTTCTCCGTCCCCGCAGGCGGTTAAAAACATGGCACTAGTGAGTGCTAGTGCCAGTAGAGATTTATTGTAGTTTTTCATCATCGCGTCCCTTTTTCTTTCTATAAGACTGCGTGTGCAGTGACTCTACTATAGGTCTATTCACTTACTTATAAAGTGGTATTTATAAGTTTGTATCCGATATGTGAACAGTGATTTAACACAGTAAAATGGCAATTCTAGATTGTGAAATTAAGTATTTCTAAATTTAGAATTCACCCTTAAAAATAAGAGGTGGGTAACAAATTTTTGTTTTTGTTTTGAGTGGTTTGACGAAGTTAATTTTCGATTAATTTTCAAAATGGAGACTATTGAAACTTATATTTGTTGTTTTATCGTGCGGTTTTAGAGGGAGGGAATCGCCAGAGAGATTAATCAGTATCGGTTAGGATACGTCCTTTAAATTCTGGAATTTAACATTTGACACTTTCTTTTTACACCAAAGAAAGTGTCAACTGTTTGAGGGCAACACTTCAAGAGAGCTATTGAGTGACACGAGTGTTGGTTGTTAGGGCTGTTAACAATGAGCTGACTACAAGTTCGCACTGGTTTTGGCTATAGCGCCTGTGGCTTCGTGGCTTTTCAACGAGAAAATACTGCGGTGGCATAATAGTCTCATGAAGACGGTGTTGCTCCGATACCGGAAGCGGCGCCAATTTTAACCCCGGCATATGCTTGACCGTATGCATATCGATACTCGAGCAGAAGGCGACGCTCTGCATGGTCAGCAAGTGGGCATACCATTCTTCTCGATCGATCACCCTTTCAATCGATGGCAGCAGCAGCCCTTGGCGTTGGCAAAATAGTTCTAGCGGATCAATACGGCTATTAAAGCCTTTTAGCTCGAGGCACAAAAAGGAATGACGACAGATTTGCTCTAAGCTGATTTCTTGCAGGCTTTCCCAAAGGGGATGTAGTCTGGAGGCCACTACATACACATTGGAAATACAACCTAAGCGGGAGACATTCAAGTCTTTCGTATCTGTCGGCTCTATGGTGATCCCAAAGTCTAATTCCCCTGCGTGGATTAATTCAGGAGTGTTTTCCTGCCATTTGTGTAACCTGACTTGGCCGAGTTCGCTAATTGCTTCGGGTGTACAGAGTTGGGGGGCTAAAAAGCTTAATAATCCATTACTCGCGGCGATATGTAGCGGACGCTCGACATGGCTTGCCGCATTTTGAATTTGCAGTGCCGATTGCTCTAAGTAATACACTGAATCGGTAAACTGGCAAATGGCGACATATAAGCTTTCCGCGAGGGGAGTGGGTTTTAACCCCTGCTGGCGTCGATAAAACAGTTCATCGTTAAAGGTCAAGCGAAGCGCGTTAAGACAGCGGCTAATTTTAGGCGCAGATACATTGAGCGCCTTGGCGGCACTATTGGCATGTCCGTTATCAAAAATACTTTTAAATACCAATAAGGTGAAGACATCCAGTTCGCAGATTTGTTTTAGTAATGGGTTGCTCATTTGGTCTCGCCTTGGGATGAGTCTTTGTCTGCAATGGCCATGTTGTATTGTTCCGCCAAGGCACATTATTACAATTTATTAGGTGGCAGAAATCATGCTCGAAATGAATTGCAGATAGGTTAGCAGTTGCCGTACGGCGTAACTGTGATCTCAATCGTCAAATTAACAATTACTTAACGATTGTTGTATTACGCGTTGAATAGGTGGGTGAGGTTATCTGGGCACTTATAAGTAAAAGCGCTTTAGGGTGACGAGCCAACCAATGGATAAAGTGCGTTAAGCTTCGAGCTTGGCAATAGCGCTACTCGTTAGCACTCTCGGGTGACAAGCTGGTCACAGGTGTCATTAATGCACTTTTCGAAGCCGCTGATGGCAGGCTATGGGCATGGATTGTCTGATGGTCTTCTTTAATCCTTAAACCGATAAACTGGCCACCTTCACTGATCTGCATCGAGGTACAAGCCACATCGCCATCGACAATACCATGGGCTTGAATGACTAAGCGCTCGCAAATCAAACGCCCCTTAAAATAGCCATCGATAATCAACTCGCGGCATTTAACCTCGCAGTGGAGGTTACCCGTTCGCTCAACGATGACGTTGGCCTGTGACAGGATCTGACCTTGCACATCACCGCCTATCAATACATCGCCGGCAAATTCAATATTACCCGTAAGCTTAGTTCCCTCGGCAATAAAGCTAAGTGCGGGGGAAGCGCTTCGGGTAAAGGTGAATTTTTTGCCAAACATGGTGATGGAGAACCTAGGTGAGTGGAGGTGACAACGACTGTGAAATAGTAACCTAAATATGCGATGAAGCCCAGTGACGCGCTCGGTTTGGCACTATTTTGCCTACTTAATACTGATTGCTTGGCTGGGGCAGGGGGAGACACAGGCGCCGCAAGCCGTGCAGAGATCTGCATCAATCTTCGGCATCGGAGCTTTACCCACGCTTAAGGTGAAACTAATGGCGCGTGGCTCACAGGCATCCTTACAGCTCTGGCACCAAATGCCTTGAAAGGTTAGGCAGTTATCTTGAATAACCGCTTTGTATTGCCAAGGTGTTTGGGTCAAATCGAACAGCTTTTCTTCTGGGCAGACCGTCGCGCACTGAGTGCAGAAGGTACATTCATTATCCTTGAAAGAGATTTCGGGAAAGCCGCCATCTCCTTTATAAATAATCTTAGTCTCACAGGCGGTGATACATGCTGAGCATCGCGTACAGACATCGGTAAATTCTATGCCTTCGCGTACCCAAGGCGGTCTGATAGCCAAGGATTTGCGGCGACTAAAGAGATTACGGCGGCTGTGATTGATGCTTTCTGTCATAGGTTTTACTTACTTAGTCGTTATTGATAGTTAAGAAAAATGGCTTGGGAGTTACCACAAGCCATTTAGGTGATCAGCCTTTATAACCATTTGGATTGGTTGATTGCCAATGCCAACTGCTGTTAGCCATATCCTCAAGGCTATGGGTCGCCTGCCAGCCCAGATCGGTTTTAGCATGATCTGGGTTTGCATAACAGGCGGCAATATCGCCCGGACGGCGCGGCGCAATTTGATAGGCAATCGATTTACCACAGGCCTTTTCGAAGGCTTTGACCATATCGAGCACACTGTAGCCTTGGCCTGTGCCTAGGTTATAGGTGACAAGTCCTGGTTTGGTGGCGAGCTTTTCAAGGGCTTTGAGGTGTCCAAGGGCTAAATCCACCACATGGATATAGTCGCGAACGCCAGTTCCATCGTGGGTTGGGTAATCATTACCAAACACACTTAACGCTTTGCGTTTACCGACCGCTACCTGGGCGATAAATGGCATCAAGTTATTCGGAATATCGTTAGGATCTTCGCCAATCAAACCGCTGGCATGGGCGCCAACGGGGTTGAAGTAACGTAAACGGGCGATATTCCAGCTTGGATCGCTATGGTGTAAATCCGCCAGAATATGTTCCACCATCAACTTAGACTGACCGTATGGGTTAGTGGCACCCGTTGGAAAATCTTCGGTAATCGGTAGGCTGGCAGGATCGCCATACACAGTAGCAGAAGAACTAAAGACGAGGTTTTTCACCTTAAACTCTGCCATCACTTGGCAAAGAATTAAGGTGCCAGTGACGTTATTCTCATAATATTTCAGTGGCTTAGCGACTGACTCCCCAACCGCCTTTAATCCAGCAAAGTGGATAACGGCATCAATGTTATGGTCGCTGAAGACTTTCTGCAGTAAGGCCTTATTGAGAATATCGCCTTGGTAGAAGGTGACCGCTTTACCGGTAATGCGCTCGACACGGTTAAGGGCTTCGATACTTGAGTTAGACAGGTTGTCTAACACAATTACTTCGCTCCCCGCATTGAGTAATTCCACGACGGTATGAGTGCCTATATAACCGGCGCCTCCGGTCACTAAAATCGTCATTATTTAATTCCTTTTACAACTGTCTTTAAATAGTGGGCAAAATCTTCACCGATTTCGCTGTGGCGCAGGGCGTATTCTACGTTAGCACGCATATAACCTTGCTTGTTACCGCAGTCGTGACTCTTACCTTGCATGTAGTAAGCGTTTACGGTTTCTTGCTTCATTAACATCGCAATCGCGTCAGTTAATTGGATTTCATCACCCGCGCCAGCAGGAGTTTTGGCTAGTAGTGGCCAAATTGCCGCAGGTAGCACGTAACGACCCACTACAGCTAAGTTAGATGGCGCTTCATCAACCGGTGGCTTTTCAACGAGTTCGACCAATGGCTCAGACTCACCAGGTTGCAGATCGTGGCCATTCACATCCGCAATACCGTATTGGTTCACTAGATGATGTGGCACGCCTTCAACCATGATTTGACCCACTTGGGTTTCATCAAACAGATTGACCATAGCGGCAAGGTTGTCGGTTTTGAGGTCGCAGCTGGCATCATCGATAATCACATCCGGCAGCAATACGGCAAACGGCGCATCACCTACCACGGATTTAGCACATAAAATCGCGTGGCCTAAACCTTTCGCTTGGGATTGACGCACGCTGATCACTGTCACGTCTTTCGGGCAAATGGATTGAACCGCTTCGAGTAATTGACGCTTCACGCGGCGCTCTAATTGCGCTTCTAATTCAAAACTGGTGTCGAAATGGTTTTCGATAGAGTTTTTACTGGCGTGGGTCACGAGGACAATTTCTTTGATCCCAGCATCAATGGCTTCACTAACCACGTATTGGATCAATGGTTTATCAACAACGGGTAGCATTTCCTTAGGAATTGCTTTGGTCGCAGGAAGCATACGAGTGCCAAGTCCAGCGACAGGAATAACGGCTTTACGAATTTGATGTTGTTTCATTGCGAACCTTCAGATTAAGGAGAGGCGATTATTGGCCAATATTGTAAATGACCCACGCAGAAAAGCCATTTGTAAACATCGAAATTTGTCGGTTTTTCTGCATATTATCAGTCTATCGTCGTCATTTTTGCGCTCAACTGTCAAGGATGGCTACCGCGCTTAATGCGTTTGAATGCATATTGCCCAAGCCTTTTAAACGACTTGTAATATTTACTTTACGTTTGCGTCACATTATCGTGTAAACAATAAACTGTGAGGGAGTTAACAAAAATCGAGGCTTAGATCACTATGGTGGCATTAGCGTCAGCCATGAAGTGAATTTTATGACTAAAGAGATAGCGCACACCGCTCCCTACGTTGCGAGAAGTGCAGATGATTCAGGGTATATCCATTACCCGCAGGAAGAACATGAGATTTGGAGCCAATTGTATGCTCGCCAAGCGGTAAACCTACCGGGGCGTGCCTGTAAGGAATATCTTCAAGGACTCGATGCCTTGGCTATGCCCAAGGATCGCATTCCACAATTGGCAGAGATAGACAAAGTATTGCAGGCCACTACTGGATGGAAAACCGCGGCCGTACCAGCTTTGATTTCCTTTGGCCGCTTCTTTGAGCTATTGGCAAATAAGGAATTTCCAGTTGCGACCTTTATCCGCCGCAAGGAAGAGTTTGATTACCTGCAAGAGCCGGATATTTTCCATGAGATCTTTGGCCATTGCCCCTTGCTGACCAATCCTTCTTTCGCCCATTTCTCCCATATCTATGGTCAATTGGGCTTAAATGCCAGCAAGGAAGACCGCGTCTTTTTAGCGCGCCTGTATTGGTTTACCGTCGAGTTTGGCCTACTCAAACCTCAAGATGGCGAATTGTGTATCTACGGCGGCGGTATTTTAAGCTCTCCCGGCGAAACCTTGTATGCCATGGAAAGCCAAGTGCCTGAGCGTAAGCCCTTCGATCTCTTAGATGTGCTGCGCACGCCTTATCGTATCGATATTATGCAGCCGATTTATTATGTGATTGAACATATTGATATGTTGGATGAAATTGCCAAGATGGACATCATGGCCTATGTGGCTAAGGCGCGTCAGTTGGGCTTGTTTTCCCCTAAATATCCGCCCAAGACCAAGAAAGCCAGCTAATGGCTGACCATTAAAAAACGAATTGAATAAAGCGTAATAAGTGCAACGGATTGATCCCCTAATGTTGCCAAGAGGAGTATGTATGACAGCGTTAACCCAAATGAAATGTGAAGCTTGCCAAGCCGATGCGCCGAAGGTGACCGATGAAGAATTGGCCGAGCTTATCCGCATGATCCCCGATTGGGGCGTGCAAGTGCGTGATGGTATCATGCAATTGGAACGGGTTTACAAGTTTAAAAACTTTAAGTTAGCGATGGCGTTTACCAATAAGTTAGCGGATCTGGCCGAAGAAGAATTCCATCACCCAGGTATTTTAACCGAGTGGGGCAAGGTGACTGTGACTTGGTGGTCACACTCAATCAAGGGCCTGCATAAGAATGACTTTATCATGGCTGCCAAGACCGACCAGTTGTTAGATTAAAAAATTAAACATTTAAATCAGCGTCTTAATTAAATTTTGACGCTGAGTTTTTCTTCCTGTTACAAATACGCTGTAAACTAGACTTGCCACTTTGAGCGTAACCTTCTAACGTATACACGCCCAGCTATTTATCCTGCCTTTTACGTTTGCGTAAACTATAGAGGTTCCGTCAAACGAATGTCTTACGAGGCTAAGCCTTAGGGCATTAACCTCGAGATAATAGCTCTGCACGGTTTATCCCAAAATTCGAATCAAAATAGGGAATATCAGTCATTATGCGCTTGGAAGTTAGCTGTCAAGATCGCGTGGGTTTAGCGAAAGACATCTTAGTCGTGTTAGAACGTTATGGCATTAATCTCATCGCCATCGATGCCAGTAACCAGGGCTTTCTCTACCTGCAATTTGCCGAAATTAGTTTTGAAACCTTAAGTGCCTTGATGCCGCAGATCCGCAAAGTGGAGAGTGTTCACGATGTGCGAACTGTGTCGTTTATGCCTTCGGAGCAGGAACACTACGCCTTAAAAACCCTACTTAAAACCCTCCCTGACTCAGTGTTCTCCATCGACGTGAAGGCGCGCATTCGTATCGTCAACGAGTCGGCGCTACTCAATATGGGCATGGGGGAGCACGAAGTGCTCGATGAGTCCTTAAACCATTGGGTGCAAGGGTTCAACTTCAGCCGCTGGCTCAGTGAGAGCCAAGTGTTGCCGCAGGCGGCGCGGGTCAATATCGGCCAAAACGAATATCTGGCCGAAATGTTACCGATTTACTTACCCGATGAGGATGATAAGACCATCCTCGTGGGCGCAGTAGTATCGCTTAAATCGCCGGCGCGGGTCGGTAAACAATTCAATGCATTGCAAAATCAAACCGCGGGCTTTGAAAATGTATTAGCCAGCAGTGACAAGATGAAAGAAGTGCTGAAACAAGCTCGCCGTATGGCGCAGCTCGACGCGCCGCTATTAATCACTGGCGAGACTGGCACGGGCAAAGAGCTAATGGCTCGAGCCAGCCATGATGCCAGCATGCGCCGCGAAAAACCTTTTATCGCTATTAACTGTGCGGCACTGCCCGATAGCGCCGCCGAAGAGGAACTCTTTGGCTACGTCAGCCAGGGCAAAGTGATTAAGCGCGGCTTTTTTGAAGAAGCGAAGGGCGGCACTGTGTTCCTCGATGAAGTGGCCGAAATGTCTAAGGCGGCGCAGGTTAAATTGCTGCGGTTATTACAGGATGGCACCTTTAGACGCATTGGAGGCGACGAAGAAGTTCGCGCCGATGTGCGGATCATCTGCTCGACCCAGAAAAACTTAGCCGAGCTGTGTCAAACCGGTGAGTTTAGGGAAGATTTGTACTATCGCATCCATGTGCTTAGCTATCATATTCCATCACTGCGCGAGCGCAAAGTCGATATCATTCCGCTGACGGAGATGTTCCTCGAGCACTACAGTCAGCAACTCTCGAGTCCAGTGAGACGAATTTCGGCCCAATGCCGCGACCATCTCTTAACCTATGCCTGGCCGGGTAACGTGCGTCAGCTTAAGAATGCGGTCTTTAGGGCGGTATCTATGTGGGATGGCTCGGGCGAGTTGACCGTTGAGCAACTTAAGTTGCCATCGTACGCCGAAGGTTTTGGCTATTTCGATAATGCCTTCGAAGGCAATCTCGATGATGCGATGAAACAGTTTGAGGCCAGCTTGCTGCGCCGCTTATATCCGGCTTACCCCAGTACTCGCCAATTGGCGAAAAAATTAGGGGTGTCCCACACGGCCATCGCCAACAAACTCAGGGAATACAAGATAGCCAAGCCAAAGTAATCTTGCTTTAAGCTTAGGATGTAACAGTATCGTTCCACTTTGTTGCCTGCTTTTTCACCATATCGTTCTGCGAAATAGTGACCAGCGGCAACAGGGGATGAAACGTAATGATTAGTTTACAAAATGTGAAATAATAGGGTGAAATGTGATTTTGCTCACGCTATAGGAATCCGCCGTCGCTTCGGGTATTTCTACGCGCAGCAAACCCTAACGCCGAGTCTAAAAAGGCTAGATTGCCCGCACTCGTTGTCACCCATTCCCGTTAGCTGAACGTATCGGCTAACCATAAATAGATAAAAAGCGCAGTACGCCGAGCCGTAGAAGCACAGGAGCAGATATGAAACTTGCCAGTTATAACAATGGTCGCCGTGATGGCCAGCTGATGTTAGTGAGCCGCGATCTTACTCAAACGGTTGCCGTACCCGCGATTGCCCATACGATGCAACAATTACTCGATGGTTGGGATCTGCTCAAGCCACAATTGCAAGAATTGTATGATGCGCTGAACGAAGGCAAATTACCAAACGCACAAGCCTTCGATGAAGCCAAATGTTTATCACCTTTGCCACGTGCGTACCAGTGGGCCGATGGTAGCGCCTATGTTAACCATGTGGAATTAGTCCGTAAGGCGCGCGGCGCTGAAATGCCAGAAACCTTCTGGACCGATCCGCTATTTTACCAAGGCGGCTCTGACAGCTTTATCGCGCCAAAGGCGGATATCTCGCTGGCGAGCGAAGACTGGGGTATCGATTTCGAATCGGAAATCGCCGTGATCACCGATGATGTGCCTATGGGCGTGAGTGTTGAAAATGCTACGTCACACATTAAGCTGTTGATGTTAGTGAACGACGTATCTCTGCGTAACCTGATCCCCGCAGAGCTGGCGAAAGGTTTCGGTTTCTTCCAATCCAAACCTTCGAGCAGCTTCTCACCTGTCGCCATCACGCCAGATGAATTAGGCCACCGCTGGGAAGATTCAAAGGTGCATTTACCGCTTATCACCCATTTAAATGGCAAACTATTCGGTCGCCCGAATGCGGGCGTGGATATGACCTTTAACTTCAGTCAGTTAGTTTCTCATGTTGCTAAAACCCGTCCATTAGGCGCGGGCGCGATTATCGGTTCGGGTACGATTTCTAACTATGACCGCAGTGCCGGCTCAAGCTGTTTGGCCGAGAAACGTATGCTCGAAGTGATCGCCGACGGCAAAGCCAGCACGCCGTTTATGCGTTTTGGCGACACTGTGCGCATCGAAATGCTCGATGATAACGGCGCCTCTATTTTTGGCTCTATCGATCAAAAAGTGGTTGAGTACAAGGCGTAAGGCTTTTGTGTTTACACAGTGACAGATAATATTGACGGGGCTTTTAGCCCCGTTTTTTTCAGGATGACATAAGGACAGAGTGAGATGAAACTATACGGTTATTGGCGCTCTAGCGCCGCCTATCGTGTGCGTATTGCCCTCAATCTTAAAGGCGTGAGCGCCGAGCAGCTGTCGGTGCATTTAGTGCGTGATGGTGGCGAGCAGCACAAGGCGGATTATATCGCCCTAAACCCGCAGGAGCTGGTGCCGACCTTAGTGGTCGATGATGAGCAGGATGGTGATGCCTTATCTCAATCCCTCGCCATTATCGAGTATCTGGACGAGCTTCATCCAAAGACGCCGCTACTGCCTGCATCGGCGCTTGAACGTGCCCATGTGCGTGCCATGGCATTAACCATCGCCTGTGAAATTCATCCACTCAATAACCTGCGGGTATTGCAGTATTTAACTCAGAAGCTGAACGTCGCCGAAGAAGCTAAAACCGCTTGGTATCACCATTGGGTGGCGAGTGGGTTTGCGGCGCTAGAAACCCAACTTGCGCGCCATAGTGGCCGTTATTGTTTTGGTGACAAAGTGACGCTGGCGGATCTGTGTTTAGTGCCGCAGGTTTACAACGCCCAGCGTTTTAATGTGGATTTAACGCCGTACCCCAATATCATGCGGGTATGGGCTGAGTGTAATCTGTTGCCAGCCTTTGCGGATGCGGCACCAGAGCGCCAAGCCGACGCGGTTTAAGTCATTTTGCTGTGAGCATAATTTGTCCAAGATAAGGTTAAGCTTGTCGACATATTAACCTGGATGATAAGACTCATTTTATGAGTCTTATCATAGCGATGGCGTTGCTAAGGTGGTTATCAGTAAAAAGTGCCAGTATTGGCAAAGTAAGCTCAATATCATCAAGTGGTTATGCACACTATTTCTAATAACGAAACCTAGTCACGATGATGAAATCGCATGAATCGACGGCCAGTGATTGGCCATTCTTATGTGCTAGCCAAGATAGCCGCGGATTTTAGGCATGACTGAAACGGAATTAGCTGCAGTATTACGCACTTGGCTAAGCCAAGATAAGCATCGGATGAGGGCGCTTACATTGGCGCAGCAATGCGCCCAAGTGCATCGCTTGCCGCAGTGGTGCTTGGCGGCGGGGTTTGTCCGTAATCTGGTGTGGGACAAATTGCACGATATTCAGCAGCGTCCGTTAAACGATATCGATCTGATTTACTATTGCCCCTTGGATACTCGTCCCGAGCGGGATAGGGCGATAGAAGCATACCTGCAAACACTGGCGCCAGAGTTACCTTGGTCGGTAAAAAATCAGGCGCGCATGCATCTTAAAAATCACGACAACCCCTATCAATCGACACAGGATGCAATGTGCTATTGGCCAGAACAGGAAACTGCCGTCGCCGTGTATCTTGCGCCAATTCCTAACACACCCACTTCCGTCATCGAGAGCTTACAGCTTATCGCTCCCTTCGGTTTAACCTCATTATTTGCCTTGCAGTTAACCCATAATCCCAAGCGTGCGTTGGCGGTATTTGAGCAGCGCCTTGCCGCAAAGGGTTGGCTTTCGCAATATCCGAGGCTGACTTTGGCCGAGTAAGTGCATCAATCGTTAACGTCAGACTCCTTCACCCGTTAGTGACTCAAACCTATATCAAGCTCACCAGATAAACGAGTTTGAATGTGATGACTCCTGTCATGACTGAAATCTGTGTCTAGTTTATTCCTCCCTATTTTTATGCCTGCTTGTACCTCAATGAGCTGAGTTTTTCTTAAAACCGATGTAAACATTTTGTAAGCGACGCGATAGTGCAATTACTCCTTGTGGAGGTATTTAGTTGTGGCTAATGAATGCGACAAGTCACAAAAAATGAACTGGCATTATCAATAAATGTTTAGATAGCGTGACGCGGATCCCATGACTCATACCTCAAAATAAGTATCACCACCTAACCTTGATTTGGATCAATAAGGTAAACGAATTTATCTGGCAGTGTAGGCGTCAATTGTTAAGGATGTAATTTAAAACAAAAACCTATGTTGTACATATGGAGTATGATGATGAATAAAACTACTGTTTCTACACTGATCGCTGCCACCTTGTTAGCCGCTGGTTTCTCTGCTTCTGTTTCTGCCCATCAAGCGGGCGATATTATTGTTCGTGCTGGTGCTGTGGTTGTCGCGCCAAGTGAATCTAGTGATCCTGTTGCTACGTTTGGTGAGTTTCAAATCAGCAATAACACTCAACTGGGCTTGAACTTTGGCTACATGTTGACCGATAACTTCGGTGTAGAGTTATTAGCTGCAACACCTTTTAGCCACGATGTTTCTTTAAAAGGTGTGGGTAAAATTGCAGAAACTAAGCACTTACCACCAACCTTAGTTGCACAGTATTATTTCGGTGATGCTCAATCCAAATTACGTCCATATGTGGGTGTTGGTGTGAACTACACTAACTTCTTCGACAATGAATTCACCAACGACTTAGATGGTGCATTAACTGACTTAAGCATGAGCACCTCTTGGGGTTTAGCGGCGCAAGTGGGTTTAGATTACCAAGTGAACAAAAACTGGTTAGTGAACGCCTCTGTGTGGTATGCGCAAATTAGCAGCGATGTGAAGTTTAAATTAGCGGGTGATACAGTGGTTATCGATACCGATATTAACCCATGGGTTTATATGGTCAGCGTTGGCTACACTTTCTAATTATCTGATTTTAAAGTAACAAAAAGGAGCCTGTGGCTCCTTTTTTGTTTTTCGCAGTTTATAAACCTAAACGCGGAATAACACTACTTTTTAGCCTTTTTCGGCTTCCAGTGGCGAGTGTTGTAGATAAACTCCGGCAGCAATTTCGTCAGCCAAGCCACTAAGCGCCAACGCTTGGTTACATAGACACGGCGTTTACCCTGTTGCATGGCCTTGATGATCTGTGCCGCCACTTGTGGGAGTGGAGCAAGCCACAGCCTACTTTGTTGCATGGCGGCCTTATCCAGTAAACCGAGTTGGATATCGGTAATGGTAATGGGCAACTTAAGCCGCTGGGCATGCATGCTTAAGCCTTCTAAATAATTTTGCGCAAAGGCTTTAGAGGCATGATAAGCCACACTTGGGCCGCCGCGCAGACCGGCAATCGAGTTGATGGCAGCAAGCTGGCCATAACCCTGTTCGCGAAATAATCTAAATGCCGTATTGCAGATAGCGGCAAAGCCTCGCACATTGACATCGATAATGTCCTGTTCAGGCAGCCATGGCAGCTCAGGATCGTAGCTATTGAGTCCGGTATTCACTAAGACTAAGTGGGCGCCCCCTAAGTCGTGCCAGACGCTTTCGAGTTGCTTGATGATGACGCTTGGCTGTTCAATTTGCAGTGAAAAGACCTGAACTTTAGTGGGCAGGGTCGAGGCAAATTCGCGGAGTGATTCGACATCTTGGGCAAAAAGGGCTAATTCAACCTGCTGATCGGCCAATTGTTTGGCAAGTTCGCGGCTTAAATGTGAGCTAGCGCCCACAATTATCGCAGTTGCTTGGGTCATAAATTTTTCGACAACGAAATGGTGGCTTATCATAGGAAGATATGCCCAGCATGACAAGATTTATAGCTTAGGCGTATAGACATCCAGAAGTCTTTATGTATGATTAGGAGAAATGAAATGAGACAAGGGTTAAGGATTAGCGGACTGACATCTGCATGGCAAAAATTAGCGGCTATTGTGTTACTCGCCGCCACCACGGTGATTTCAGGTTGTGCCACACCTAATGCGATTGTCGAGATTAAAGGTGAGGCCATGTACCGCGAGCGTATCGCATTGCCCGTCGATGCCAAGTTGATTGTGCAGTTGCTTGATGTCTCTAAGATGGATGTGCCCGCCGTAGTTATGGCAGAGCGCGTTTCCCAAGGAGCGAAAACCCCAACGCCGTTTAGTTTTTCGATGGGGCGTGATCAGTTTGAAGCGGGGCATACCTATGCCATTGGGGCAAGGATAATGCTCGGTGATAAGTTATTGTTTATTAATACTCAAGCCTATCATGTCGACCTCAATTCGACAGAGCCTATGAAGATACTGCTTGAGAAAGTCGGTCGCTAATTTGTTTGCTCTTTGATGAGTGGCATACGCGCGCCGGAACCTTTGATTGTTGAATAGAAGAGGCGCGGTATGCCAGTTAAAATTCCAGATCATCTGCCTGCTGCAGGGATTTTAGAATCTGAAAATATTTTCGTAATGTCCGAGACCCGGGCTGCCAATCAGGATATCAGACCGATGAAGGTGCTGATCCTGAATCTGATGCCCAATAAAATCGAGACAGAAACCCAGCTTCTACGCCTATTAGGTAACACGCCTTTGCAGGTGGATGTGGATTTACTGCGTATTCACGATAAAGAGTCAAAGCACACCTCAATCGATCATATGAACACCTTCTACCGTGATTTTGAGGACGTGCGTCATAAAAACTACGACGGCCTGATCATCACGGGCGCGCCCCTTGGGCAAATCGATTTCGAAGAGGTCACTTACTGGGATCATATCCGCGAGATTATCGATTGGTCACAGCAACATGTGACGTCGGTATTATTCCTCTGCTGGGCTGCTCATGCCGGGCTTTACCATCTCTACGGTTTGAATCGGAAAATCCTGCAGCAAAAGCGTTCAGGGGTGTTTGTGCATCGCCGTACTTGCCAACATTTCCCGCTGCTGCGCGGATTCGATGATGAGTTCTTTGCGCCGCATTCCCGCTTTGCTGAGATGGATATCGAGGAACTTAAACAACACCCTGAGCTACAAGTGCTGGCAGAATCCGATGAGGCAGGGGCCTACTTAGTCCTCAGTCGCAATAATCGCAACCTGTTTGTGATGGGTCACCCCGAATACCAAAAATCTACCTTAAACGATGAATATCATCGGGATTTGGCGCAGGGATTAAACCCAAATGTGCCGCAAAACTATTATCGTAATGACGACCCCCAGGCCGATGCTATTGCCCGTTGGCACAGCCATGGCAGTTTGTTAGTCAGCAACTGGCTCAACTATTATGTGTACCAATTAACGCCTTACGATCTGAGTGATATGACAGCGATGACGCCGTGGGAGTCGCAATAGCTTTCTTCTTGGCTTGGCACTTATTGAGATGCTCGTTTTAACCGTGTGGCATTGGCAACCAATGCCACACGTCTTATCAAGTGGCTATTGCCATGTTGTTTTACTGACAGAATCATTGGCTGGCTTAATCATTCGGTTGATTGCATCACAAGCGTTCAATCTTAGCTTCCAAGTCCTGATTTACCTTTCTCTCGCGTTATAAGCCTCTTTTATAACTCAGCTTTTGGCCACAAGCTAATCAACTTGTGATTTTTGCAAATTTCATTTCACCACGTCACTTCAACATTTCGTCCCCTTGACTGTAAATCCTGACTGACAATTTTTGTGGGATTTTATCGACACATTAGACCAAGGAATACTTGCTTTACGTTCGCGTAAACGTCAGAGTGGTTTCAATGTCACTATTTATCCGCCACTGGCGAGTGTTACCGCTATGGCACATTTAGCTTGGAGTCCCCATGAGTACTGAACAATTTAACCAAGAGATCGTTATTGTTGCCGCTAAACGCACCCCAATGGGTGGCTTTCAAGGCAGTTTGTCTGGTGTAACGTCTCCGAGCTTAGCGGCCACCGCCATCAAAGCCCTGCTCACTGATACCCAAGTTGCGCCTGACAAGGTCGATGAAGTGTTAATGGGCTGCGTATTGCCAGCGGGTCTGGGTCAAGCGCCAGCGCGTCAGGCGACTTTAGGTGCAGGTTTACCTCTGTCTGTGGGTGCAACCACAGTGAACAAAGTCTGTGGCTCTGGGATGAAAACCGTGATGCTCGCCCATGATTTATTGAAGGCGGGCAGTGCTAAGTTGGTGGTTGCTGGCGGTATGGAAAGCATGAGCCAAGCCCCTTACTTGCTAGATAAAGCGCGCTCAGGCATGCGTATGGGCCATGGCAAGGTATTAGATCATATGTTCCTCGATGGTTTAGAAGATGCCTACACCGGCGGCGCCATGGGCACATTCGCCCAGAAAACCGCCGATGAATACGGCCTAACCCGCGAGCAAATGGATGCCTTTGCCTTAAGCTCACTGGAAAAAGCCAACGCGGCCATTAACTCTGGTGCCTTCAAGGCGGAGATTGTGCCTGTCACGGTAAGCGATCGCCGTGGTGATGTGACTATCGATACCGATGAGCAGCCAGGTAATGCCCGTCCTGAAAAAATCCCAACCCTGCGTCCAGCTTTTGCTAAAGACGGCACTATTACTGCGGCAAACTCAAGCTCAATTTCAGATGGTGCGGCGGCGCTAATGCTAACCACCCGCGCGAATGCCGAGCAGTTAGGCTTAACTGTGCTCGCCACTATCAAGGGCCACACTACCCATGCCCAGGAGCCATCACTCTTTACCACGGCGCCCGTTGGCGCTATGGCAAAACTGCTGAGCAATGTGGGCTGGTCAAAGGATGAAGTTGATCTGTTCGAAATCAACGAAGCCTTTGCCATGGTGACTATGCTAGCCGTTTCTGAATTAGGTTTAGACATGGCAAAAGTGAACGTGAACGGTGGCGCCTGCGCCTTAGGTCATCCTATCGGTTGCTCGGGCGCACGTTTACTGGTGACCTTAATCCATGCACTTAAAGCCCGTGGGCTTAAGCGTGGCGTAGCCTCACTTTGTATCGGTGGTGGTGAAGCGACTGCTATGGCTATCGAAGTTTAATCAAAGGCTTAATCGCGAATAACGGCAAAACAATCAACAAGACCAAGACTGAGCTGGCAAGGGCAAACATCCCTTCGAGGATACCCATAATATCGCACCGCCAGCTCCACCCTAAACAAGGAAAAGGATTGCAACATGACCACACAAGTTAAGCATTACATCGATGGCGAATTCACCACAGGCACAGGAACATCACAAATCGTAGTGACCAATCCCGCCAATAACGAGCCAATCGCCCTTATCAATAGCGCTACGGCCGATGAAGTGCACGCGGCTATTGCCAGTGCCAAGGCGGCTTTTAAGACGTGGAAAGAAGTGCCAGTATCTGAGCGTGCCCGTGTCATGTTGCGCTACCAACACTTGTTAAAAGAACACCACGACGAACTGGCGACTATCCTTGCCAAAGAAACTGGCAAAACCTTTGAAGATGCCAAGGGCGATGTGTGGCGCGGAATTGAAGTGGCAGAACATGCCTGCAACATTGCCTCATTATTGATGGGCGAAACCGTTGAGAACGTCGCGCGTTCAATCGATACCTACAGCTACACTCAGCCTCTGGGTGTGTGTGCGGGCATCACGCCGTTTAACTTCCCAGCAATGATCCCTCTGTGGATGTTCCCTCTGGCGATTGCCTGCGGTAACACTTTTATCCTTAAGCCATCAGAGCAAGACCCAATGACGCCGCAGCGCTTAGTTGAGCTGTTTGTCGAAGCGGGCGCGCCAAAGGGCGTATTACAGCTGGTACATGGCGATAAGACGGCGGTCGATATCCTGCTGGCAGACCCTGCGGTGAAAGCCATTTCCTTCGTCGGCTCTGTGGCTGTAGGTCAATACATCTACAAAACCGGTACCGATAACTTAAAACGCGTGCAAGCCTTTGCTGGTGCGAAAAACCACTGCGTGATCATGCCTGATGCGAATAAGCAGCAAGTCATCAACAACCTAGTGGGCGCATCGGTTGGCGCGGCGGGTCAACGCTGTATGGCGATTTCGGTCGCGGTATTTGTCGGCGCGGCTAAAGAGTGGATCCCAGAGCTTAAAGAAGCGCTGGCGAAGGTTCGCCCAGGTTTATGGGACGATAAAGAAGCCGGTTACGGCCCGCTGATTAGCCCAGCCGCTAAAGCACGCGTGCTCAAACTTATCGCCCAAGGTAAGGAAGAAGGCGCAGAGTGTTTACTCGATGGCAGCGATTTTAGCGTGGCAGGTTTCGAGTCGGGTAACTGGGTAGGACCGACCATGTTCACTAAGGTCACGACCGATATGAGCATCTACAAAGAAGAAATCTTCGGCCCTGTGCTTTGCTGTATGGAGTCCGATTCATTAGAAGATGCCATCGAACTGGTTAACGCCAGCCCTTACGGCAATGGTACCTCTATCTTTACCGCAAGCGGCGCCGCCGCCCGTAAATATCAACACGAAATCGAAGTTGGCCAAGTCGGTATCAACGTGCCTATCCCTGTGCCATTACCTTTCTTCTCGTTCACGGGTTGGAAGGGCAGTTTCTATGGCGACCAACACGCTTACGGTAAGCAAGCGGTACGTTTCTACACTGAAACTAAGACCATTACCTCTCGCTGGTTCGAGTCGGACATTGCCGTGGCCGCAGGTCCCAATATGAGCATTAACTTGCGCTAAGCGGTTTTAAAAATAGTTTCAACGCATTGTGAAACAGCAGGTTTTTTAGTCTAAACGTGGCGCCAGTTGGCGCCCATTGATGATAAGCCTGCCGATAAATTCACTGTGTATTACGCAAAAGATATTGACGAAAAGAAATGGCCAAAGAGTCATAGGAGAGCCAAATGGATTTTAATTTCAACGAAGACCAACGCCAATTTGCCGAGCTGGCTCGCCAGTTTGCGGCGGATGAACTCGCCCCCTTTGCTGCCAAATGGGACGAAGAACATCATTTCCCTAAGGATGTGATCCAAAAAGCCGGTGAGCTGGGTTTCTGCTCCCTGTATTCCCCCGAGTTGGAAGGCGGTATGGGGCTGTCGCGCTTAGATGCCTCGATTATTTTCGAAGAGCTATCGAAAGGCTGTACTGCCACCACCGCCATGCTGACAATTCACAATATGGCCACTTGGATGGTCACCACTTGGGGCACTGAGACACTGCGTCAAGCTTGGTCAGAGCCTTTGACCACGGGCCAAATGCTCGCCTCTTATTGCTTAACTGAGCCCGGTGCGGGCTCGGATGCGGCTTCACTGCAAACCAAAGCGGTGCGTGAAGGTGATGAATACGTGGTCTCTGGCTCTAAGATGTTTATCTCGGGCGCAGGTTCAACTGAGCTTTTAGTCGTAATGTGCCGCACGGGTCAACCCGGGCCAAAGGGTATTTCGGCGATTGCTATCCCTGCCGACAGTGAGGGCATTATCTATGGCAAGGCCGAAGATAAGATGGGCTGGAACGCGCAGCCGACGCGCTTAGTTACCTTCGATAACGTGCGTGTACCCGTTGCGAACCTGCTCGGCGAAGAAGGCCAAGGCTTTACCTTTGCGATGAAAGGCTTAGACGGTGGCCGCATCAATATCGCCACTTGCTCTGTCGGTACGGCGCAGGCGGCTTTAGAGCGTGCAACTCAGTACATGAATGAGCGTCAGCAATTTGGTAAACCGCTGGCAGCCTTCCAAGCATTGCAATTTAAGCTTGCCGATATGGCGACCGAATTAGTGGCTGCGCGGCAAATGGTGCGTTTGGCCGCCTTTAAACTCGACAGTGGCGACCCAGAAGCTACCGCCTATTGCGCGATGGCGAAGCGTTTTGCCACCGATGTGGGCTTCCAAGTTTGTGATGCCGCGCTGCAAATTCATGGTGGATATGGTTATATCAGGGAGTACCCCTTAGAGCGTCACTTCCGTGATGTGCGTGTACATCAGATTTTAGAGGGCACTAACGAGATTATGCGCCTCATTATCGCCCGTCGTTTACTCGACGAAAATGCCGGACAAATCCTCTAAGCTGCCCTGATGGGACTGTAGGATTTGGCGATAACCGATTGGAAATATAAGGGAGCCGAAACAGATGGAATATTTAGTTGAGCGTATCGAAGGCCACACGGCAATTCTGACGATGAATAATCCGCCGGCCAACACTTGGACCGCCCAGAGTTTGCAGGCGCTCAAGGCCAAAGTGCTGGAGCTTAATGCCAACAAGGACATTTACGCGCTGGTGTTAACAGGCGAGGGCAACAAGTTTTTCTCCGCAGGTGCCGATTTAAAACTGTTTAGCGATGGTGATAAGGGCAATGCGGCGAGCATGGCAAAACACTTTGGCGAAGCATTTGAAACCTTAAGCCAGTTCCGCGGCGTGTCGATTGCCGCCATTAACGGCTATGCCATGGGTGGCGGCTTAGAAGTCGCGCTGGCCTGTGATATTCGTATCGCCGAAACCCAAGCCGTGATGGCGCTGCCTGAGGCTACCGTTGGCCTGCTGCCCTGTGCGGGCGGTACCCAAAACCTGACCGCTTTAGTGGGCGAAGGTTGGGCGAAACGGATGATCCTCTGCGGTGAGCGGGTGAATGCCGCCCAAGCGCTGAATTTGCGTTTAGTCGAGGAAGTGGTTGAAACGGGTGAAGCCTTAAATGCGGCGATTGCACTGGCCGCCAAAGTGGCGAATCAAAGCCCAAGCAGCGTAACTGCCTGTAAGACACTTATCCAAGCAGGGCGTCAAATGCCGCGCAGCCAAGCCTTACCGATAGAGCGTGAACTGTTTGTCGGATTGTTCGATACTGAAGATCAGGCCGAAGGCGTGAACGCGTTTTTGGAAAAACGTAAAGCTGATTGGAAGAACCGCTAATGACAAATTTAGTAGATAAGGCTGCACACACGTCCACCACACAAAATGTTGTTTTTCAAACCTTAGCCACCGCCTCGGGTAAATTAGTTGGGGTGGTGACGCTCAATGTTGAAAAAGCTCTCAACGCCTTGGATCTCGATATGGTTCGAGCCATGACGGTGCAGCTCAATTTGTGGAAAAAAGATCCGTTAATCGCCTGTGTGGTACTCGATGGCAGCGGAGAAAAGGCGTTCTGTGCGGGTGGCGATGTGCGCGCGTTATATCACGCGTCTGTTGCTGCTAAGGGACAAGTGACTGAGGTCGCTAAAGTATTCTTCGAAGAAGAATATCGTCTCGATTATCTACTGCATACCTATGGCAAACCTGTGCTGGTATGGGGTGATGGCATAGTGATGGGCGGCGGTCTGGGCCTGATGGCGGGCGCGAGTCATAGAGTCGTGACTGAAACCTCCCGTATCGCTATGCCCGAAGTCACCATTGGGCTTTATCCCGATGTGGGCGGCAGCTATTTCCTCAACCGTATGCCGGGCAAAATGGGGCTGTTTTTAGGGCTAACGGCCTATCAAATGAACGCCGCCGATGCCTGTTACGTTGGCCTTGCCGATCATTATCTGAATCGTGACGATAAAGAGCTGATGTTCGATGCCATGGCGACCCTCGATTGGAGCGATACGCCAGCGCTGAATCATCAAAGACTCGACTCGATGATCAACGAACTGTCGAACCAAGTGGACATCCCTAAGGGCGATAGTTTACTGGCCGAGAGCCAAGAGATGATCGACCGACTGATGGCAGGCAGCTTGACGGATATCGTCAGCCGGATGTCAACCTTAAGCACCGAAGAAGCCTGGTTAAATAAAGCCTGCACGACCATGTTGGCGGGCAGTCCTATCAGTTGGCATTTGGCGTATATCCAAACCCAACTCGGCACCAAACTCAGCCTCGCACAATGTTTTAAATGGGAATTAACCGTCAGCGTTAATGTTTGCGCCAAAGGCGATTTCTGCGAAGGGGTGCGTGCACTCTTGATTGACAAAGACAGACAGCCAAAGTGGCAGTTTGCCGATGTGCAATCCGTGCCAAACAGCGTTATCGAGGACATATTGACCTCACCTTGGGGAGATCATCCCTTAAGCCAATTAAGCTAAGCCAATCGATGGCAGGCAAAGCGAATGCTTTGCCTGCCATTTTTGTCTGGAATAACAACTATCTGGAATAATAAAGACACCAGAACACAGGAGTGATGGCATGAGTACAGTAGCATTTATCGGTTTAGGTAATATGGGCGGCCCAATGGCGGCCAATTTATTAAAAGCGGGCATGACGGTACGTGTCTTCGACTTAGTGCCAGCCGCCATGCAAGCCTTGGCCGACCAAGGCGCTTTAGTGTCGAGCACGGCATGCGGCGCGGCGGCGGGGGCCAATGTGGTGATCACTATGCTGCCTGCGGGTAAGCATGTTCGAAACTTGTACTTAGGTAATGCTAGTGAGAAGGGGCTACTCGACGTAGTCGCTGGCGATACCTTGCTGATTGATTGCTCGACCATTGACGCCCAAAGTGCTCAGTTGGTGGCAGCCGAAGCGGCCAAGAGCGGTATCGAGTTTATCGATGCGCCAGTATCGGGCGGTACGGCGGGCGCGGCGGCAGGCACCTTGACCTTTATCTGTGGTGGTTCGGACATCGCCTTTGAGCGCGCGCAACCCGTTCTCAATGCCATGGGCAAGAATATCTTCCATGCGGGCGGCGCCGGTGCGGGTCAGGTCGCTAAAATCTGCAACAACATGCTGTTATCTGTGTTGATGGTCGGCACTTCTGAGGCGCTACAAATGGGGATTGACCATGGTCTCGACCCTAAAGTGCTGTCGGACATTATGAAGGTCAGTAGCGGCGGTAACTGGACGTTAGAGAAGTACAATCCTTGCCCAGGCGTGATGGAGAATGTGCCTTCTTCTAAGGACTATCAGGGCGGCTTTATGGTAGATTTGATGGTAAAAGATCTCGGCCTCTCCCAGGAAGCTGCATTATTGAGCAATTCGAGCACGCCAATGGGCTCACTCGCGCGCAGCTTGTATGTGAATCATGCAAGACAAGGCAATGGTCGCCGAGACTTCTCCAGTATTTTTGAACAATTTGCACCACTTAAAAAATAGATAAACAAGGGATAACCAGATGGATTTAAAAGATAAGGTTGTCGTCATCACTGGCGGCGCGGGTGGTTTAGGCTTAGCGATGGCGCACAATTTTGCGCAGGCGGGTGCTAAGTTGGCGCTGATCGATGTGGATCAAGAAAAACTCGAGCGCGCCTGTGCCGATTTAGGCTCAGCCACCGAAGTCCAAGGTTATGCGTTAGATATTACCGACGAAGAAGATGTGGTCGCAGGTTTTGCCTACATATTAGAAGATTTCGGCAAAATCAACGTATTAGTCAATAACGCTGGCATCCTGCGCGATGGCATGTTAATCAAAGCTAAAGACGGCAAAGTGACTGACCGTATGTCATTCGATCAATTCCAATCTGTGATCAATGTTAACCTCACTGGCACCTTCCTCTGTGGCCGTGAGGCGGCTGCGGCGATGATCGAATCGGGTCAAGCTGGGGTGATTGTGAACATTTCTAGCCTCGCCAAGGCGGGTAACGTAGGCCAATCTAACTACGCGGCTTCTAAAGCGGGTGTGGCGGCGATGTCTGTGGGCTGGGCAAAAGAGTTAGCCCGCTACAATATCCGTAGCGCTGCGGTAGCACCAGGGGTGATTGCCACTGAAATGACTGCGGCAATGAAGCCAGAAGCCCTTGAGCGTTTAGAGAAGCTTGTGCCCGTTGGCCGTTTAGGCCAAGCGGAGGAGATAGCTTCTACCGTACGCTTTATCATTGAAAACGATTATGTAAATGGTCGTGTCTTCGAAGTCGATGGCGGTATCCGTCTGTAATATGGTATCTTATTGAAATTAAACAAAACCGAGCTTTTGCTCGGTTTTTTATTTGGTAAAGATTTGTGTGTGGGGCGTGATTTAGGCTTAAGGGTGCGGTGGATCGGAGTTGACATTTACTGGCTATCCTTCAACAATCGCACTCCACTTTTTTTACATAACTTTACAAATAGGGTTGACATTATAGTGATGGAGTTGATTATCTGAATGTCATGGCAGGATAAGGCCCTTTGGCTTGAAAAAATCACTAAACGCATGATGCTGATAGTCGGTGTCTTAGGTGTGATAGTGATCTACGGCGGCTTCTTTTTTCTTCTCTTCACTGGTCGTTCGGTTGCGGTGATCCCGTGGTTTTTTCTGCTATCGCCTTGGATTTGTATTTACTTTGGCCTCACGCAAGTGCAGCAGGCCAATGTGCTTAAGTGGTTTATCAAAAAAGTGAAAAAATAGCCCGAAAAGGGCAGTTGCATATTTCGGTTTGTTCAGTTGGCAAACTTGGGGAATACAATGGGGTTAGGACGCTATTTACCATATCTGCTGAGTGCAGTTTTACTGCTTGGTGGGTGTGAGCGTACGGATACACAAGATTCAAGTGCCAAGGAAAACGGCGATATAAAAGTTGCCCCCTATGGCAGCTGGCAATCACCTCTGTCTGCAGCCGAGGTGTTTGAACGGGCCGATGATATTGCTGAGCTGCAAAGCGTCGGCAATGCGATTTATTTTGCTGAATCCAGTGGCAGCGCACAGGGCAAAGTCGGCATTAAGCGCCTCGATGGCGTTGGTAAAGTGACTGAAGTCGTTCCCCCTGATTTTAATGTCAAATCTACCGTGCATGAGTATGGTGGCGCGGCATTTTTGGGCATAGGCCAGAGCCTATTTGCCACTAAACTACAGGATCAGCTGTTTTACCGTTTCGCCCCGAATCAGCCGCCATTGCCCTTAACCCCCAATGGTACCCGCCATGCCGATTGCGTGGCGTACCCTAAGGGCTCGCGGATTATTTGTGTGCGTGAAGACCACCGTCAGGGCGGCGAACCTAAAGCCAGCTTAGTGACCATCAATCTTAACTTTGCTGGTGAAGGCGATACCTTTGTCAGTGGCCATGACTTTATTTCCTCTCCCACGATTTCCCCCGATAACACGCAATTGGCGTGGATCACCTGGGAACATCCCTATATGCCTTGGGATAACAGCGTGCTCTGGCTTGGGGATCTTGACCGCAAAGGCCAGTTAAAAAATATTCGTAAGGTGAATACGCCCAAGGATTCTTCGGTGACTCAGCCCTTATTCGGCCCCGACGGCAACTTATATGTGGTGTCCGATCTCAGTAACTGGTGGAATATTTACCGCGTCACCCCAAAAGAAACCTTAAAGCCGGTACTGAGTAAAAATGCCGAGTTTGCCGTGCCCGATTGGCGCTTAGGCAATCATAACTATGCCTTTGAAAATGCCTCGACCTTGATTGCCAGCTATGTTGAAGGTAATCAGGCGGCATTGCTGCGTATGCACTTAGATTCGGGATTGACCGAATCCCTTGCCGTTGATTTTGCTGAGATTACTCAGGTGGTGAAGGGCGAAGATGGGGTTTATTTTGTCGGCGCTAAGGCGACGCCAGAGAAGGGTATTTATCGGGTTGTCGGCCGTGGCACTGAGTTAGTCTATGCGCCAGCGCTGCCGAATCTTGACCCTAACTATGTGTCGCGGGCGAGAAATATCGCCTTCAATACGGGCAAAAATCAGCAGGCTTACGGTTATTTTTATGGTCCGGTGAATCCCAATTACATTGCGCCCCATGATACAAGGCCGCCGCTTATCGTGATGTTACATGGCGGGCCGACGGCGCGCGCTTCCCTTGCCTATCGCAGTGAAATCCAGTTTTGGACCAGCCGTGGGTTTGCGGTGCTGGATTTAAACTTTCGTGGTAGCAGTGGCTTTGGCCGCGCCTACCGCCAGAGCTTATATGGCAAATGGGGGGAAAGCGATGTGGAAGATGCGGTCAATGCGGCCAAGTATTTAGTGACTAAGGGCTGGGTCGATGCGAAAAAACTGGCGATCCGCGGGATCAGTGCTGGCGGCTTAACCGCCATGTCCTCCCTAGCGTTTTACGATGTGTTTCAGGCGGGGGTGAGCTATGAGGGGATCAGTGATTTTGAACAGCTCGCTAAGGGCACCCATAAGTTTGAGTCGGGCTATTTAGATCAGCTTATTGGCCCCTATCCAGAGCTGAAACAACGTTATCGCGAGTTATCGCCACTCAATCACTTAAATGGTTTAAATGAACCCTTGCTGATTTTCCAAGGTTTGAGAAACAAGATAGTGCCGACGGCGCAGTCGCGGCAAATTTATGATGCGCTGAAAGCCAAAGGCGTACCGACGGCCTATATCGATTATGGTGATGATTCCGACGAGGGGCGCACACCTGAGCATAAAGCCGCGGGGTTAGAGACCGAGTTAGCCTTCTATGGCCAAGTGTTTAAGTTTACCCCTGCGGGTAAACTGCCCAAATTAACCCTAGATAATGCGATGGCGCTAAAGCACTAGCTTTAAAAAGACTCGTTTAACAAGCCTGCATCTAAGCAGGCTTTTTTATGGCAGCGTGTTAATGCTGGTGATTAAGGCTATCGATAATCGCGCAGTGGGGTTGCTCGCCGCCTTGGCACTCGCTGACCATCTGCTGTAATTGGCTACGAAGATTTTGTAACTTGCTGATTTGCTCCTCAACATAGGCCAAATGGTTGCGGGTGAGTTGCTTCACATCTTCGGCATTGCGGCTATCGTTATTGCGAAGGCCAAGCAGGAGTTTGCAATCCTCAAGACTAAAACCTAAGTCGCGGCACTGGTGCACAAATTTAAGCGATTCAATATCTTGCTGGCGATACACCCTGTATCCCGCCTCGTTACGCTCGCCGCAGACAAGGCCGATATCGTGGTAATAACGTATGCTTTTTACGCTTAACCCTGTGTGTTTCGCGACTTCACCAATTTTCATACTGACCTCGATTGTGTAATCCGTTTTCGATTACCTAAACACTCGTGCAGACAAGTGTGATACTTGCCACAAAAACACCCTTGACTCTCCCGTGATGGGAGACTTTATCTTAATCCTATAGCGGTTAAGTTCAAGTGAGGGATCTTCCATGTCGCAGATAAAACTCTATGTCGCCACCATGAATTGTGCAGGCTGTGTGGCCAAAATTGAAAAGGCCTTCGCGGCCGAGCCGAATGTGAGTGCCCGTATCAATCTCGCCGATAAGCAAGTGACTGTGGATGGCAAGATGAGCAGCGATGCGGCGCTGGCAGTGATGGATAAGGCGGGCTATCCTGCCCAGTTGATTGTGGACGCAAAGGCAGCCGCTGAGGAAAAGCGGGTCGAAGATGCGGCGGAGTATCGCCTGCGGATGCGTCAGGCCATCGCCGCGCTCGCTGTCGGTATCCCTATGATGTTATGGGGATTACTGGGCGGCGAAATGATGATTAATAGCCCTAACATGCAGCTTGGCTGGGGCATTATGGGCTTAGTCACCCTAGCACTTTTAGTCGGTACCGGGCGCCATTTCTATCAGGGAATGTGGCGTGCGCTTAAAGCCAAAACCACCAATATGGATACTTTAATCGTGTTAGGCACCAGTACGGCATGGCTCTATTCCATGCTGGTGGTGCTTATCCCGAGTGCGTTCCCAATAGACACTCGCCACGTGTACTTTGAGGCGAGCGTGATGATCTTAGGCTTGATTAACTTAGGTCACGCCCTCGAGCTGAAAGCTCGGGGCAAGACCAGCGAAGCGGTGCAGCGCTTACTCGGTCTGCAATCTTCTACCGCAATCCGTATTGGCGACAATGGCGATGAAGAGGTGGAAATCGATAAGCTTAAATTGGGGGATAAACTCAGACTTCGCCCCGGTGACAGGGTCGCACTCGATGGCGTGGTGGAGTCCGGCCAGTCATTACTCGATGAGGCCATGCTGACGGGTGAACCTATTCCCGTACCTAAGCATGTTGGCGATAATCTCAGTGCGGGGACAGTCAATGGTAACGGTAGTTTAGTCTATCGGGTGACCGCGGGGCAGCAGGATACACGCCTTGCCAAAATTATTGCACTGGTGCAGGAGGCGCAAACCTCTAAAATGCCGATTGGTCGTCTGGCCGATAAAATTTCGGCGGTATTTGTGCCAACGGTCGTGGTCATCGCCTTACTCGCGGCGGCGATTTGGTATTTTGTAGGGCCAGAACCCGCGCTCAGCCATGCGCTTGTGGTGCTTACCAGCGTGCTGATCATCGCCTGTCCCTGCGCCTTAGGCTTAGCGACACCTATGTCTATCATGGTGTCCGTTGGCCGCGCCGCTCAAATGGGCATCTTGGTTAAAAATGGTGAGGCACTGCAAAGCGCCAGCAAGGTCGATTGCGTGGTGCTGGATAAAACCGGCACAGTGACTCAGGGTAAACCCCAAGTGACTGATATCCATTGGATTGAAGGTAATGACCAAGCTCCTAATGACCAAGCACTCAGTGATGAAGACAAGCGCGCACTGCTTGGCGCTATCGCCAGTCTTGAGCAGCATTCGGAGCATCCGCTGGCCAGCGCAATGGTTAGTTATGTTAAGCAAGCCTCGATTCCATTGCCCGTGACCGAGATTTTTACCAATCATCAAGGTCAGGGCATCGAAGGGCGAGTTGATGGCGCCGACTTTTTAGTGGGCAATCAAGCCTTAATGGCGGCATTTGATGTGCAGTCAGAGAAGGGCGTGACAGGCAGCCACTCAGGCTTTGCGGTAGAAGCCGCCGCGCAATTTGCCAAACAGGGCAAGACGGCGATTTATGTCGCCAAGGCGGGCAAGTTAGTGGCCACTATCGCCATTGCCGATCCGATCAAGGCCGACGCCAAAGACGCGATCAGCGCCATCCGTTCACAGGGGATTCGTGTGGTGCTGCTGACCGGAGATAATCCGCAAACGGCGCAGGCGGTAGCCGCTCAAGTGGGCATAGAGGAAGTGATTGCGGGCGTATTGCCCGAGCAAAAGCTGCAGCATATTAAAGCCTTACAACAGCAAGGCCATGTGGTTGCTATGGTGGGGGACGGTATCAACGATGCGCCCGCCCTGATGAGCGCCGATGTGGGGATCGCCATGGGAACGGGCACAGAGGTGGCGATCGAAAGCGCGGATATGACTCTGCTGTCCCATCAGCTGATAGTGATTGCTAACTTATTGGCACTTTCCCGCGCGACCATTCGCAATATTAAACAGAACCTGTTTGGGGCCTTTATCTACAACAGTTTAGGTATTCCTGTGGCGGCGGGCGTCTTGTATCCGCTCACGGGTATGCTGTTAAGCCCTGTGATTGCCGGGGCGGCGATGGCGCTGTCATCCCTAACTGTGGTCACCAATGCGAATCGATTAAGACAGCAAAAGTTATAACGCTTGCGCTCGCATGAGTGATAATACTTTGCCTCACTAAATCGAGATACAGTGAGTAAGCACTCCCAATCCAGCCCGCATTTTGCGGGCTGTATTGTTTGAACATAAATATCCGCCTCAGCCTAAATGCCTGCCCAAACTCAAGCACAAACCTTACATTCGACTCGCGAATTACTTTGCGGATTCATCCTGCTGTCATCCCATTCCATTAGCTTGAATCATCCGGTAAAAATGTTGCTGAAATAAGCCGTTAGCTTAGGTTAATACCAGCACTAAAATAAGCGTTATAGCCCGTTATTTTGCTTGACGATTCGCGGCTAAGTAGGCCTTTTTAGTTGATAATTTAGCCCAAACTGCTATAGTGCCACGTTTATTTTTACCCCCTCAGGTTAGACAGCTTGGCTTTCGCAAATAGGGTTATACTTAGTTGCCTTGCCAGACGTCCGGCCAACCTAACTCGATTTGGAAGTTCATTTTGATCACTACAGCGAATATCACCATGCAGTTTGGCTCTAAGCCACTGTTTGAAAACATCTCAGTTAAATTCGGCGGCGGTAACCGTTACGGTCTTATCGGTGCGAACGGCTGCGGTAAATCAACCTTCATGAAGATCCTTTGCGGTGATCTAGAGCCGAGCAGCGGTAACGTATCCTTAGACGTCAACGAGCGTCTGGGGAAGTTAAGCCAGAACCAATTCGGTTATGAGGAATTCACCCTCATCGACACAGTGATCATGGGCCACCGTGAACTGTGGAAGGTGAAGCAAGAGCGTGACCGTATTTATTCTCTGCCAGAAATGAGCGAAGAAGACGGCATTGCCGTGGCAAACCTTGAGATGGAATTTGCCGAAATGGACGGTTACACCGCCGAATCTCGTGCTGGTGAGCTGTTGCTCGGTGTGGGTATTGGTATCGAAAGCCATTTCGGTCTGATGTCTGAAATCGCGCCAGGTTTAAAACTGCGGGTGTTATTGGCGCAGGCGCTGTTCTCTGACCCAGACGTACTGCTGCTCGACGAACCCACCAACAACTTGGACATCGACACTATCCGCTGGTTACAGGACGTACTGAACCAACGCGATAGCACCATGATCATCATTTCGCACGACCGTTACTTCTTAAACTCAGTCTGTACCCATATGGCAGACTTAGACTACGGTGAACTGCGCGTTTACCCAGGTAACTACGACGAATATATGCAAGCGGCCTCTCAGGCCCGTGAGCGCCTGCTGGCCGACAACGCCAAGAAGAAAGCGCAAATCTCTGAGCTGCAAACCTTCGTGGCGCGCTTCTCTGCAAACGCTTCTAAGGCAAAACAAGCGACTTCGCGCGCGCGTCAAATCGATAAGATCAAGCTGGAAGAAGTTAAAGCCTCTAGCCGCGTTAACCCATTCATTCGTTTCGATCAGGAAAAGAAACTGTTCCGTAACGCATTAGTGGTTGAAAACTTAGCCAAAGGTTACGACACGCCGCTGTTTAAAGACTTAAACCTTATCGTTGAAGTAGGTGAGCGTATCGCCATCCTCGGTGAGAACGGCGTGGGTAAAACGACCTTACTGCGTACCTTAATCCATGATATTCCTCAGGATGAAGGTCTGATCCAATGGTCTGAAAACAGCAACATCGGTTACTACGCGCAGGACCATGAGTCAGATTTCGAAAACGATATGACCCTCTTCGAGTGGATGAGCCAATGGCGTAAACCAGAGGATGACGACCAAGCGGTACGCGGTATTTTAGGCCGTATGCTGTTTAGCGCCGACGACATCAAAAAGTCAGTCAAAGTGCTGTCGGGTGGTGAAAAGGGTCGTATGTTATTTGGTAAGCTCATCATGCAAAAGCCAAATATCCTGATGCTCGACGAACCAACCAACCACATGGATATGGAATCGATCGAATCATTAAACAACGCGCTGGAAAAATACGAAGGTACCTTGTTGTTTGTGAGTCACGACCGCGCATTCGTATCGTCACTGGCCAACCGTATCCTTGAAATCACCCCGAACGGCGTGAATGACTTCAAGGGCACCTACGATGAGTTCCTCGTGAGCAAGGGCATCGAAGGTTAATCACTGGTTTTGCCTTAAGTGTTCAGAAACAAAAACGCCGCTTATTAGCGGCGTTTTTATTGCTGGCTTTTAGCTTGAGTATTGGCCTAGAGTGTTTGCGCTTGGATGAGCGGTTATGGCTTAACTTCAGCTTTTTGCTCGACATAAATCAAGCTGTTGGTATCAAAGCCGCGGGCGCTTGCCATCTCGACAAATTGCTTCATCACCTCTGGGGATACGGTCGGGGTTCTTGCCAATAGCCATAAATAATCCGTATCCGGCCCAGAGATAAAGGCGTATTGGTAATCTTGCTGGTCGAGCCCAAAGACCACATAGGAGCCATAAAATGGCCCGAAGAAGGAGACCTTTAAATAGGCTTCCTCGTCGCCATTGACAAAATAGGCCTTACCCTCGGCCTCTTTCCATTGCTGGGTATCGGCAGAATAACCCCGATTAATGACCTTCACCCCGCCATCGGCTTTAAGGCTGTATTCGGCGGTCACTTGGGTTAATCCGCGCTCGAAGGAATGGTCGAGCCTCGCAATTTCATACCATTTGCCCAAGTAACGCTCTAGCTGAAAATCCTTAACGGGTTCGACATTGCGTGGCATGCCCAAACAACCCGATAGCACTAATACACTGATAAGTAAGAGTAGTTTTTTCACTTAAGACTCCTGTTAAACCCGAGTGCCCATTATTAGCCATATGGTTAATTGTGCGTTTAACTGTACGCTTAAGTCGGGCAATCCTTCAAGGTTTTGCTGGCCGAGTGGCGCAGGCTTAAGTAGCCCTGTGCCATACCCGCCAACATAATCAGCGCCACTCCCAGCATTTGCTGCGTTGTGAGCGCCTCATCAAATAACCACCAAGCGAGTGCGACCACTACTACAGGTTCGACGTAGGAGAGGGTGCCATAGGTGACCGAAGGCAGCTGCGCGAGGGCCTTTACCGCAAACAGAATGGCTAAAAATCCCGGAAAGAAGCCAATCGCCAGCACCCAAGCAAATTGATTCAGACTTGGCACTAAGGGCGTCGTTAACACTAAGGGCAGTAAGCAGAGGGCGCCGACACTGAGCTGGACTAAGGTGCTTTGATAGGGCGAAGCGGCACTCGGTTTCCGGTTGATTAAGATAAAACCGCAATAGGTCAGCAATGCGAGCAGGGCATAAAAATATCCCATGATTTCATTGTCGTAGAATGACTGACTCGAGGTCACGGGCAGCATCAGCATAAAGCCTAGCAAGGCGAGCACCACACTGGCGATGCTGGATCGCTTAAGCCTCTCGTGAAACACAAAATGGGCAAAGAGTGACGCCAGCACAGGGGCGAGATAGATAATCATGATCACCGTTGCCATTTGGGTATATTCAATCGCCTCGATATAAAAAGCCATAAATCCCGCCAACATAGCGCCATTTATCAAGGTGCGCTTGCTTGGTTTATGGCGAATTTGCCGTCCCTTACCCGTTAACAGCATATAGACCATTAAAAACAGCGCACCGAGTAGTAGGCGGTAAAAGGTAATATGTTCGGCGGGCAGGGCGGCAAAACGGGCGAATACGCCAATGGTGCCCATTAGGCTCGCGGCCAGCAGGGCAAGCACTATGGCCAGTGCGGGTGGCGGTGTCATGTATCACCTTTAATGCAAATAATTCAACGACGAGGGGAGCTGAGTTTGCCTTAAAAATGCCGCCTAGGCGAGTGCTATTGCGAACGCTGTGTTGGCGCGGTGTGATAAAGAAGCAGACCGCCCGACACAAGCCGAGATTGATGGGTTGACTGCGCTAGCAAGCCATCAATCCTCAGCTACACAATCGACTTACGCGAGCGAAAATGATTTAAGGGGTCTTGGCAATAACTGGCCTTAACCTGCTGCAACATTTGGTAATTTTGCCCAAAGTAGCGTGCAGTCGGAATGGTATTGTCCTTAAAGCTAATAAAGGCGCCAGCGCTATTGGCAATGCTGGCATCGCGGCAGGTGTCTATCCAGTCGAGCGCCTTATTCACTCGGGGATACACAGAGTTCACCTGCATTAAGGCTTGCTCTTGGAGTTCACTATTCCACCATGCTTGATACTGAATAATGTAGGCCTGCTCCTTGTAGGGGAAGGCGCTCTGGCTTTTTTGTACTTCACTGAGCGTGCGATAAAAATCCCCAGCAATTGCGCTTAGGGTGACATAGGTAAACAAGCCTAATTGCCGATTGCCATCAATCAGTTGGGGTGAGGTGAGGCTGTCGATAAGCGCAATATGCCCCTGTTTTAGCCCCTGTGCATGGGCCAAGCGTGATGTCACCCTATGGGGCGCGGGTCTGAGTAGATCCTGTGAATGTTGCCGCTGATTTTTATAGAGTTGTATGTCCTTATCATTAAGCAGTTCAGCCAATCTATGGTTTAAGACGGGTTGTAAATCCTGAATCGCTTCGCGGTTCCAGCTCTCCATCAATTCATCGCCATAGGATTGAGTTAAGCCGCCCATGGCCGCCATTTGCACTCGGTTAGGTTTTAAACCGACCTCACTAAACTGGGCCTTAATAAAGTGCGCAAGGCTTGCAGGATTGCCCTCCCAATAGCCATACATGATGCAGTTATGTTTAGCCTCTTGGGGCGCCTGCGTCACAATGTTTAATGGCGGTTTTCCTCCTTGCAGCAGGGCGGGTTTGGCTTGAATTTTAAGGTTAGTTCCGAGCAAACAAGGCAAATTATCGGCCAGAATAATCTGCTCCCAACGCTCCAATAATCTTAAGGTCGGGGTGGTTTCTTGCAGTTGTTGGCTGTCCTTCTGATACGGGTTCCACTCCAGCTCAAATTTCAACAGGCTTGGGGGCAGGGCAAAGGTTTGCACAAAAAAACGGGTGACAATACCGTAGCTTAGGCCACCGCCGCCCTTGAGCGCCCAGAGGAGTTCGGGCTTATTGGCCGCCGAGACCACTTGGGTTTCACCTATGCCCAACACGATTTCCGCCTGCACTAAGCTTTCGCAGCACATGCCGTATTTGCGGCACCAAGGTCCCCAACCGCCGCCCATAATAAAACCCGCTAAGGCATGGGAGGCGCTGGTGCTGTGGGGCAGCATTAAGCCCTTTTGGGCGAGAAAGTGGGTTAAGGCCTGCATGGTACAACCTGGCCCAATGGCGACAATGCCACTGATGGGATCGAGCTCGATGCTGTTCATCGAGGATAAGTCGATCACTATGCTATTGGTCTCGCCACTTTCCCCTTCGTGATCATGGCCGCTGGAGCGCACGCTAATGGCAAGGTGATAATCGACCGCCGTTTTATAGACCAGTTTTACCTCTTGGCTGCTGCGGCATTTGATGATGGCAAGAGGCTTTTTTTGCAAGCGGCGATTAAACAGTTGGCAGGCTTTTTCGTAGGCCAACATCTGTTGTCCCGTGCTCACCCAAAAATCCTGCTCAGCATAATACTGGCCATCGGTAATGATATGGTCGCTGGCAATATGGCTGCGCACTTCGTTAATAAAGCGCATAAAATGCTTAGCTTGTCGGGTGACCACATTTTCACTGATGCGGATCTCGGCCGTTAATCGGCTCGAGGTCGACTGGCTAATAAAGCAATCAAATTCCAGTTCATTGCTCAGTTGTAAATCAATGTGCGAGCGATGGGGCGTGAGGGATTTTAAAATATCGAAGCTCAGTTTGATATCGGCACTCTCTTTAGCTTGATAATTCGCCTTATAAATAAAATGTGGCCAGTTATCACTGCTGGATTCAATCATATAAGCACAGCGTTCATGGGCAGGAATAATACTGGGTAGCTGCTTATTAAAGTGGTTGCTGTTTAAGTTCTGCTTATTAAAACTATATTCGGTGTCATTAAAAATAATGAGCATGACTTCCTGTCTTGCCAATTGAGTTGGCATTAAGTGGAGTTCATGCTTTGCATGTTTTTTAGGATAAATATATAAATTACTGTCAATCAGCGCCGCTTGTTGGTGTGGATGTAAATAACAATCTAAAATTTCGGCTTCGGTTAAACAGGTTTCAATCAAATTAATATTAACAACTTCACCATCAAAAGCATTCATGGTTTGCGTGGCAGCTTTTAATTTGGCCTCATCCGTTAAGGGGATTGAATGCTGCTGTAAATGGATTTCATCACCGTCGATAAAACAGCTTAATTCATGGTATTGATAGGTAATGGATAATAAATGCCAATAACCATCATTTAAGCCGCCTAAGGTGGAAATAGTGTCAATCTGTAATAACTGGCTATTAACTCGAATCTCAATATGGCCGAGTGGCGTAACTTGTACGATAAAGCTGGGATAATTGGCTTGGTCGCAATATTGAAATACCGTCCCGCCCTGCAGGGTTTTCACCCACGCCTGAAAGGTAAATACATCGAGCGTGTGACTGAGGGGCAATGGCGTTAAGGAAAGTGAATTCATCGAGGCGGTTGTCTCTTGGCTCTGTGCTTGAGCCACAGTGTTGATTAACGTATCCGAAGTGCTATGGTTTTTATTCGGCGTTTTCATCGGCAACATCCTTGTTTAATTTCATTCCTGACAATTGCTTAAGCTGCAATCGCTACGACCTACAGCGAGGCGTTTATCCGGTCACGACCATCGGCCTTGGCGCGGTAAAGCGCGGTATCGGCGGCGCACACCATGGCGAGTGAGGTACGGAACTGGCCATTGACTTCACTGGCAATCCCTTGGCTAGCGCTTACCGAGACATAATCCCTGAGCCCTTGGTCGGTAAAGCGAATGTTATTAATCCCTTGCTGGATTTTTTGCGCTATGGTCAGCGCCATTTTGGCATTGTGATTAGGCAGGATCAGCGCAAATTCTTCGCCGCCATAACGGGCAGCAAGACCGATGTCGATAGGCACAATAGTGGCGATCACTTTGGCAATTTTTCTAAGACATTCATCACCTTGGATATGACCAAACTGATCATTAAACACCTTAAAATAATCCACATCGATAATGACTACGCTGATAGGGCGCAGTTTGGCGGTGCATTCTTCCCAGTGTTGTTGCAGCATTTCATCAAAATAGCGACGGTTCGCCAGTTGGGTGAGGGAGTCGGTGGCGGCCAACTTGCGCAGCTTTTGGTTTTCCGCCTTATGCTGAGTTAAATCGTGCATTACCATCACAAACACAGGTTCATGGCTGGGAATATAAGAGATAGACAACTCCACATCTTTGGCCTTGCCAGAGGCGCAGATCAGCGTAGTTTCCTGCGCTGGGTGCTGCACGGGTTGACCGCAGTTGGTACCTAATTGCACATCGTGGCTCAGGAGATTGTCATAGCGCGCTTGATGATGTTCAGTCAAAAAATTGCGCCAGTCTTGGCCCTTTAAAGTCGCCTGCGGGCAATCGAGTAGCTCGGCACTGCGCTGATTGCACGAACGGATAAAGCCATTGGCATTCACTAAGATCACGGCTTCAGTTAAATGTTGAATAAAGAGCTCAATGGTCTCGAGGGAAGAATGCTCGAAAAAGTTCAGCGGTAACTCGGCACTCTTTGCAGGTTGAGTTGCGGGCAATGCAGCATCATCGACAATGGATAAGGCGGGTTGTTGGCGAGCCAGTTTCGGTGAGTTTGTCATTGTTATCTTTCTCCGTGAGCTTTAATCATCTGCGCTAGGCGCTTTTCTGAGGATGACTTTATTCTGGTGGAAGAAAAGATACCTTCTGCTTACCTTCTGGTTTAACCTGTTGTTTATAAATGAATAAAAAATTAACTTCCGAATGATTTAAGGCAATCTTCACGTCGATTCGGCGCGATTAATGCCGTGTAAAGGTGAAAAAATGCGCAAATTTGTAAAGAAGAATTGGTTAAAAGGGGGGGAATTGACACTCAGGCGTTTGGCTGTGGCAAGCAGAGGGAGTGTGGAAGGGGAAAAAAGGGGACTGCTTAGCAGTCCCGCTCTAATTATAGATTTGGCTTGTTAATAACTTGCGGATCTGGGCTTAATACTAATAAGGTATTTGTTGTATTACTCAATACAAATTGGAACTTAGTGGTACCAGGGGTTCTATCGAGGTCAACAAGTTGCACTAACATACCATCGCTGCTGATGGTGACTGCATCGACGATTTCGTCGAATGGGGTGACAAAACCTACACCGACAAATTTTAGCCCTTTACCGGTTTGGTCATTGAGTAGGTAAGTTACAGTACCAGCTTGAGTGATGGTGACATCACCAGGGCATTGGTGACCGCTGGCATCGGTGTAAATAAATACAGGTTCGCCATTTTCTAAAGTGACATTCACTTTAATAAACTGAGATAAGCCTTGTGTTGTAGTCATTTCATTTTCCTCTTTAAAGTACAGTTACTGATTATATTCTGGAGTTAAGATTATCTTTCTTGACAGTTCTTTGAGTCTAAGTAAGGCATGGTTATTTCGGGATTCTTATCTTTTTCTATTAATGGTTGCAATATTTTTTGGGTCTCTTTGCAAAGTGTTAAATACTCTTCTTTGTTGTCTACTGTCATCCTAGCTTCAACTATTGCCATATTAGTTCTTGCGAAACCAATGATGTATTTTCTTTCTTGTGGGGCATTTTTTACTAGCTCAGAGAAGATAGTATTTGATTTTTTTAGGCTGTCATAGCCGAGAGGTGAATTATTTTTAATTTCATATGTGGCAACAGAGAATAATGCGTTGGCGTATAGGTAATCTCTTCTTTGTTTGTCCATTGATTTAAAGTTGGAGTCAAAAAAATCTAAAAGTGACTGAGAAGTCTCTTTTACTCTTGGATTGTTAATAAAACTATTTAAAAATAATATTCTTGTCCGAATATAGAACAAATCTCTTTTCCAGACTTCATTATCAGCGTCTAAAAGCAGAGATTTTTCTGTGAAGTTTTGGGCCTGTAACAATTTTTCAAGTGCAGATTCAAAATTGCCTTTGTACTCAAGTAATTCAGCTAATCTGCCTAGAGTACTAGCTAATCTATCTCGCATATAGGCATCATTTGGTTTTAGATAGTTGAGTAATTGATTTTGAGTTTCTTCTTGGAGCTTGATTGCAGTATCGAGATTGCCAAGGGAGGTTAATGCACTCGCTAACCAAGAACGTGTATCGGCAACATCGGCAATCAGTTGGCTATCTTCAGGGACATTTTTGAGCGCCAATAATTTTAATTGTAATGATTCTTCAAAATCTTGCTGTGCTTTAGCAAATTCTTGCTGGTTCATTGATACAGAACCCAGCGAGTTATGGGCATAGGACAGCTCCATTAGCGCATCTTTATCTTCTGGCGCAATGACATACATTGTTTGACTGTATAGTAAATATTGTTCCCAAAAAGGACGTGCAGCAGCCCAATCACTCACATCATATTTAAGCTGACCCAACCAAAAGGCATTGGCACCTAAGGTTTTTAGCAGGGCTAAGTTGTCTGGCTGCAATTCGAGCAGCGGCAGCATTTTTTCCTGCGCGGCGAGTAGGGCGCTGCGGGCTTCATCGATTTTATTGCGTGAATAGGCGACTTCGCCCATGGCCTCTAAGGTCTGCCCATGCTGGAAGCGGGCGTCGAAACTTAAGTACTTCTCATCGTCTTGGCTGGAGAAATCCGTGAAATATTCCAATGCCTTATTGCTGATCCCGTCGAGTAAGTCCATCCGGCCGATGCCGCGCATCTTATCGGCGAAGTCACCCACCATAAACCCGAGCAGATCTTCGGCGGCGAGGCGTTTTTGCTGGGCCAGCTTCTCGGCTTCGATACTGCGAACGCTCATAATGACTGAGGTTAAGGTGAGTACGCACAGCAGGGCGACTGTGATGCGCCTCGTCCAACGCAGCATAGTGGCGCGTTTGCTGGAGGCGGCAATAAAGTCGGTTTCCCGCTCGTCTAAGTCAAACAAGGGGTTTTGCTTAAGGCTTTGAGCCTCTTTTAAGGGTTTACCCTCGGCCAATAAGTAGGCGCTGTGTTTGTCTTCGCTTAGCCAGCGCTGGGATAAATGCTGTAGTCGGCTCTTAATGCTAAGGCTGTCGTTATGTTCGCTGATCCACGCCGTCGCCCTTGGCCAGCGGCGCAGCAGGGCTTCGTGGGCGATGCTAAAACAGGGTTCACCATTTTGCAGATGGGACACAAATAAGCGGCTATCGACCATGGCTTGCACTAGGGCGGTTTCGGCCGCGCTTTGCAACTGTGACCAGCGGGCGGTGCGGCTGGTGATGGATTTTTCATCCTCACGCAGGGTGACTAACAGGGACAAAATCCGCGGCAGACTGGCTTTTTCGGCCTCGGTTAAATGGGAGATGGCCTGCTCGGCATTTTTACCTATAGCGCCTTCGATACCGCCCAAGGTGCGATACACAGAGACCAATAGTTTGTCATCGTCACTGCGTTGTAAATACAGCGCCTGCAAGGTGTATTGCAACATAGGCAGCGCATCAGGGTTGCTGGCGGCATCGCTACAGAGCATTTCATCGAGCGGCATGGCGGTGTCGCTATCGATTTCCCAAGATAAATTGGCGGCAACGGCTGGCAGGCGGATCATCTGCAGCAGCTCGGTGCGAGTGGGCGGTGCTAAGTCGAAATGGGCGCCGCGCGCTTTGCCTGCCATCAGGCTGGGGTAATTGACCAGCAACGGATAAAAGTCATTGCGACAGGCACTTAAAATCAACACCGCATGGGAAGTGGCAAGGCGCTCTAATAGCTCGATAAAGGCGCTGCGCTCGGCATCGCTAAACAGCGGCGATGATAATAAGACTTCTAATCGGTCGATAAATAAGGCAAAGCGTGGCGTAGCATAGGTCTGATTTTTAAGACTTTGTTTGCATATATCGATAATGCTTTGCGGATCTTGCTCAAGCTTGGCGGCAAGCGTATCGGCGCTCATTCCCTCAAAGACTGGGGTGTCGTTTAGTTCCCAGTCGAGCATGGTACTGGCTAGATCGGTAAGCAGTTGTCCCTTGCTGACATCGGCAAAATCGAGGCTGCTATAGGCCACAACGCCGACGCCATTAAAGCCATTGGCGGCCATGAGGTTAGGCAATACACCAGCATTAATTAAGGAGGATTTACCGCTACCACTGGGGCCTAAAATTAAGCAGAAAGCGCGGCCAAATTGGATTTGTTGGCTAATGCGATTCAGCAGCGTGCTAATTTGTTCGCTGCGGCCGAAGAACACGTCGGCATAGTTGGCGCTGTAGGCTTGCAAGCCCGGAAACGGTGAGCCACCTTGCCAGGTTTGTGGCGTGGCGCTGGCCTCATGGCCGACGGGAAAACGCACCTCGGCTAAGGTGCGATAACCGCGTTTGCGAATGGTCTCAATGTAACGGGATTCGGTGGCACTATCGCCAAGTGCGCGACGTAACTGGTTGATAATTTTGTGCAGTGGATTATCACCTGTGTCGACTCCCGGCCAGCAATGGCTAACAATCTCGTCGCTGCTGACCACTTCACCGGCGTTTTGGCAGAGAAATAACAACACATCCATCGCCTTAGGCTCAAGCTGTTTAACTTGTTTACCCAGAAGCAGGCTGTTGGCGCTGGGATTAACTTGCCATTCACCCAAAAAAAATGTGCTGTCACTCATAGGATTTCCATTGCTTGAGCATCGACTCAGGCGGGAAATAGGGAGCCGCGAGTCGCTGTTATTTTTATTGTTAGCGCGTTTTGTACATTGAGCGTCATCATTTCGCATGACGTCAAAACATTGACATTATGCCTAGACCCTTTGTTATTTAAAAGGAATAACCCTAGGTAATCAATGTAAATTTTATATCGTCATTGTGATGATATTGCGTAGTTTGGCACTCTGTTTGTCACAGAATTGTGAGTTTGAGCTATAGCGCGGCAACCTTTGTTATTAAGTTTTGGTGCTTGTGGCTGGTTCGCGACAGTGCTCAAAAAAAAAGAGTGCCCAAGGTGGGCACTCAAAGCGGTTGCGAAGGGAGAAAAGGGTGGGGATTAGGTTCAATTGAGTTAGCGAGTAAGCACCAGTGCGTTGGCCTGAAAACTTAATCGCGCCATTTGCCCTTGGTCTTGCAGCTCTAGCTCGTTGAGTTCAAAGGGCGGTTGCAGGCCCGATGCTTGGATGAGCGTTGGGTCAAACATCAGCTTGAGTTTGGGGGATTCGGGCGTTAACCAAGTCGCCGCTTGGGTGCGCATAATCGCCACTTTTTGACCCTCGGCATTGGTGCCCGTTAGCACGCCACTCAAACCAAAGCGTCCCGCTTCAGCGATATCGAGCTCAAAGTTGACTTGATTCGGTACGCCTTTATCCCAAACGGTTAGCACTTCGGGTTTGATGCTGGCCGAGTTTACATAGGACTTAAACGCGGTTTTCACCGTGCGCTGTACTGGGCGGCCATCGACCTGAGTCTGGACTGTGACTTCGATTTCACTCAGCCCCGCATTGCTGCTGGCAAGGGGTAAGTCTGCGGGCACTAAAGCCTGCCATTCATCCCCCTGTTTCACCATGGCCAGCGCTTGCTCTGTGCCATCGGCTTGCTTGAGTTTGGCTTGAGGCGCAAATTGATTATCGCTTTGGCTTAAGGCGAGTTTTACCCCAACCGTTTGGGCATCGGCCGCAATTGCGCCGGGCGCCTTGATACTCAGTTGATAGGGCGAACCTTTTTCCTTCACGTTGACCAGATAGTTGGCCTTAGCGACTAAGGGCTGGCTGACTTGCAGGCGATATTCTCCGGCCGTGGCCTTTTCAGACATTTGCAGGGCACTGGAGTCATCGGCTAAGCCTGCGCTGGCTAAGGCGTCGGCGCTCACCAGCGATTTAACCAAGGATTCCGTGGCTTGTGGGCTGGCGTTTTTCCCCTGCGGCGTTTGGCCTATCCGCTTAATTTGCACCCGCTCGGGGGAAACGACATCGGCATGCATTAAGGCGCCTGTGCTGACATCGCCGCGGGGCGCAATCCGCACTAAGCTGCCCGCTTGGCTCAAATTGAGCTGCACGCCAGCATTTAGATCGGCGCCGGTGACATTAAGCCAATACTCATCACTCTGGCTTGCCTGCTCAAGCATGGGCTGACTGGCTTGGTATTCGCCGTAGAGCGGGGTGATAAAGCTGACGTAATCGGTACTGGTATTAATCGGCGCGAGGGTTGGCGAGGCGATATTAGTATCGACAAGGTCGCTCTGTGTCGGCGCGGCTAAGGTTAAGCCCTTGGCATACATTGGGCTGGCTTCTTTTTGTGGCTCTGGCGCGGGCGCCTCATCCTGACAGGCACCGAGCAGGCTACCTAAGATAACGAGGCTGACCATTTTGCTTAAGGTGCGGAGTGTAAAAGGTTGCATGTTAGGCTCCTTAAATATGGTTGCGGATCAGCGTGTCTAAGTTAAAGCAGGCACGGCGACTCTGCTGATGGCTTAACGGTTCTTGGCCTCGGGTCTTTTGTTTATCGGTAAACCAGACTGTGCCTGCGGCTTTTTGCGAGCTGCAATTTAAGAAGCCGTCGGAGCAGCTATCGAGCCAGTTTTGGGTGGTTTCGAGGGCGACCTGATATTGATAGCCAGCGCAGTAGCTGTCGCTGTCCCAAATGGCAGAATCCACATCCGAACCGACAACCACCTCGAAGGGTTTACCTAAACTTGGCCGACCCGAGGTGCCATAGAGCCAAGTGTTGTTGTAGTTTGCCATCCAGCCGACTTGCTGCTGTTTGACCGCATTGCTGCCATAACCTAAGAGCCAACCTAGGCTGGTTTCGAACACATTGCCTTGATTGACCGCATCGGCCAGCGGCGTGCCGCCACTCGAGGGGGCGAGGGCGATGACTCTGGAGGTGGCTTTGATCACCGCTGGATAACGGCTGTCCCAGGTGGGGTTGGATAAAATCCAGCGCACCACATTGCCGCCATTGGAGTGGGTGAGCAGGATTAAATCATCAATATTCTTCGCTTGAATAAAGCTATTGAGCTGAGTGGCAAGACAGCCTGCGGCCGTTTCTTCCCACATATATTGGTCGAAGTCACAGTTGATGACAGTGTAATTATTGGGAACGGGGATCCCTTGGCGCACCGAGTTAACAAACTCCGACGTCCAATAGTCGGCTAACGCATTGGTTTGGTGCCCCGTTCCGTGGACAAAGGCGATACCTGTTGCAGCAAATACCGCGGGGCTGACAGCTAACAGACCCAAGAGCATTAAGGTGTTTTTTATCTTCATGGGTGTTTCTCATCTCTTAGTGATTGAGCACGGCCTTGCAGTCCATTGCTAACGGCCATTGAGTGTCGGGTGAATGGCGTTAAGTTGCAGCGTTCGGCATGGCAAGCGTTTGTCAGGTTTAATCAATACGGCGAAACCTTGGGAATGGAAGCCGAAAACACATCATTACTAGGCTTTAGCATCGGGGGTTAAACTGGCCCGACTTCCACTCAGGGTTATTAACCTAGTTGCAACATTTTCTGCTGGCAAGCAAAAATTCACCATACAATTTAATGACATGGCGACAATCTTTTGACTGTGTTTTAATAGGGGGGAGGAACACGCTAATTACTTGATCAGTAAACGCTAATAAAACGCATGGCGTATTAAGCTGTTTAAATTTATCCAAAGCTGTGGGAAATTATTTTTATTAACACTGATAGGCTAATCAGTTTATTGTTCTGTATATCAAGATGTTTACACTTTCAGGAGGCACTTTTGGCTATTACACAACAGGAAATGAGCCGCTGTTTAACCGAGCTAAATTGTCGCAGCAATTTTTCGGTGAAGAGCATTACCGAATATATGTTGCCGGAAACCAAGGAAGCATTTTATCTGCATATGGAGGGCAAAACCGCGCAGCTGATTATTCGCCCGGCCTTTGAGGTGTTTTCCAGCGAGTTAGCCACCTTAGCGGGCGTACATGCCAAGTATGACTATTACCACAATGCGGAAATGACGCGTTTTCCCAAGCGCTTACATAAGAGCCTTAACGAAACCCACTACGGATTGGCGTTTAGTTTCGATACCCTTGAAGCTGTGCAGCAATTTATCGCACGTTTAAGCGCCATCGTTAAAGGGGCGTAAGCTGTAGGCTAAAATATCAGCCTTCAAGCCTGAGCCTTAAGCTTAAACTCAATTCCTGCGTTTAAGCCGTTCAGTGAGAGGTAAAAGTGGCTTAAGCGGCTGAAACCTCTACCTTAAGCCTTTTAGGTTAAATTCCTCAATTTGAATCAAAATGAGGAATTTAACTGCTGCCTTTTCCAGCAGCTTTTCAGTATATTCATCAATAGATGAATTCTGCTGGAGCTGGTTATGTCGCTTATTCCCAGCCGCCCCCGTGGGGTGGTTCCATTTGCTACCCATGCCGACACCTCTCAGGCGGCAGGCCGCCCTAAGGGTAACTCAGATGCGCGCCAACGGCTGATCACCGCCGCCGTCAGCCTCTTTAGTGAACGCAGCTATCCCACAGTGTCGACCCGTGAAATTGCCCGAGTAGCCGAGGTGGATGCGGCGCTTATCCGTTATTACTTTGGTTCTAAGGCTGGGCTGTTTGAGCAGATGGTGCGCGAAACCCTCGAGCCTGTAATTACCCGTTTACGAGAAGTGTCCACGGCGCAAGCGCCTAATAATGTGGGCGATTTAATGCAAACCTATTATCGGGTGATGGCGCCCAACCCCGGATTACCGCGATTGATTGTCCGTGTGCTGCAGGAGAGTGATGGCACCGAAGCCTATCGGATCATGCTGTCTGTGTTTGAGCAAATGCTGTCCCTCTCGCGCCAATGGCTCGAAGCCTCATTTGTTAGCGCAGGCATTCTCAAGGAGGGGCTAGATCCGAATTTTGTGCGCCTCAGTTTTGTCAGTTTGATGGTGTTTCCGCTGATCGCGCCTCCGGTATTAATGCGTCAGTTTGGCCTCTTTAGTACCAGTGGCACGGATTTACAACGGTTAGCGCTGCACAATATGCAGGTATTTACGCAGGGGGTGATGCGTGAACCTAGGAGTGAATTATGATTTTAACCAATAGGTTAACAGTTAGGTCAGTTAAGACGCGGCAACCTTCTTCCCGAGGATGGGGCAAGCTGCTGGCGAGTCTATTGGGCGCGGCGCTGTTACTGCAATTGACGGCCTGCGGCGATGAATCGCCCCGCGTGCTGGGCACCGTCGAGCGTGACAGGTTAACCCTCACCGCGCCTGTGGGGGAGCTGATTAATCGAATTAATGTAGTTGAAGGCCAGCAAGTGCAGGCGGGAGAAGTATTACTCGAGCTGGATAGTACAGCCGCTCAGGCGCGCCTTGGCCAGCGTCAGGCCGAGCTTAAACAGGCGCAGGCCAAGCTGGAGGAAGCCGTGACGGGGGCTCGCTCGGAAGACATAGATAAAGCCCGCGCGGCCCTTGATGGCGCCAATGCCAGCGTGAAAGAGGCGCGGCAGAATTTTGAGCGTACGCAACAGCTATTTAAGACTAAGGTGCTCAGCCAAGCGGACTTAGATGCGGCGCGCGCAGCGCGTGATACCAGCCTTGCCAAGCAGGCCGAAGCCGAGCAGAGCCTAAGACTGCTGCAAAACGGTACCCGTAGTGAGCAACTCGAGCAAGCCAGAGCCGCAGTCGAGGCGGCCATGGCTGGCGTGGCGCAGGAGCAAAAAGCTCTCAAGGATTTAAGCCTAGTAGCGGCGAAACCCGCAGTGGTGGATACCTTACCTTGGCGGGTGGGCGACAGGGTGGCCGCAGGTAGTCAACTCATTGGTTTATTGGCAATTGAGCATCCCTATGTGCGGGTATATCTGCCAGCAACTTGGCTCGATAGGGTCAAGGCGGGGAACCAAGTGAAGATCCTTGTCGATGGCCGCACCCAGCCTATTGCAGGCACTGTGCGTAATATTCGCAGTCAACCGGCTTACACCCCTTTTTATGCGTTAAATGAACGTGATAGGGCACGACTGATGTATCTCACCGATATCGATATTGCGCCAGAGGGAGAGGATTTACCCACGGGAATGGCCCTTGAGGTACTGCTGCCATGAGTGCTCAACAGGCTTCAGCAGGGATATCCGTCGCTGGGACATCAGCGGCAGAAACATCAAACGCGGCTACTGAGTTTGCTATCGAAACCCGCGGCATGACCCGCGCCTTCGGTGGCATCAATGCGGTCGAAGATCTCGATTTAGCTATCCCTAAGGGCACGATTTATGGATTTTTAGGCCCCAATGGTTGCGGTAAATCGACCTCTATTCGGATGTTAACTGGACTGCTGAGTCCAACCTCGGGGGATATTCGGGTGCTGGGCGAAACCTTGCCCGGCGCCGAGGAAAAACTGCGCCGCCGCATTGGCTATATGACGCAAAAATTCTCCCTCTACGACAATTTGTCGGTGCGGGAAAACCTTGAGTTTGTGGCACAAATTTATGGGCTGAATCGTCGCCAAACCAAGGCGCGTTTGGCCGAGCTATTAAGCCTTTACGATTTGGCGGGGCGCGAGAAGCAAATGGCGGGCTCCATGAGTGGCGGGCAAAAGCAGCGTTTAGCCTTAGCCGCCGCGACCTTACATCACCCCGAGCTGTTATTTCTCGATGAGCCGACGTCGGCGGTAGACCCTGAAAATCGCCGCGAGTTTTGGGAACGGCTGTTCGACCTCTGTGCCCAAGGCACCACGATTTTAGTCTCGACCCACTATATGGATGAGGCCGAGCGTTGCCATGGTCTCGCGATTTTAGAGCGCGGGATAAAACGCGCCGACGGCTCGCCGCAACAACTCATGGCGGCCATGGGTGCGCGGGTCATTGAAGTGTCGGGGGAGGATTTACGTAAGCTTAAACAGTCGCTTATCAGCGACGCCAATGTGTTATCGGCGGCGCAGATTGGCAGTCGTTTACGGGTATTGGTGCAAAGTTCGATTGCAGATCCGCTGGCTTGGTTAAGCCCAAGGGTTGCGGGGCGGGCGCTGACCGAGGTGCGTCCAAGCCTTGAGGATGTGTTTGTCACTTGCACGGGCGGACGTGCCCAGCTAACACCGCCAAACGGCAGTCAGGCCACGACAGTGGAGGCTCAAGATGCTACGTAGAATTTGGGCCGTGGTCGTCAAAGAACTCAGGCAGCTATCGCGGGATCGCATGACCTTCGGCATGATAGTGATGATCCCCTTAGTGCAGTTGATGCTGTTTGGCTATGCCATCAACACCGATGCGCGCCATTTGCCCGCAGGTTTAGTGAACTTAAGCGATTCCGCCTATAGCCTCGCCTTGGTCAAGGCGGTAGAAGCGACTCAAGTCGTTGATTTTAAACATCGGTATTTGAGTGCCGCCGAGGCGGATGCGGCCATCACTCGGGGCGAAGTGAAAGCCGTGCTGTATTTAGGCGCCGATCTCGACGAGCGTTTAGTGCGACATCCCGCCTTTGCGGGGCAGGCCTATTTTGCCGAGCCTGTGGGGCAATGGTTGGTAGATGGCTCGGATACTGTGGTCGCCTCCACCATTCGCAGTTTAAGGCAAATGCCACTGGATGAAATTGCGGGCAGGGCGGTCAAATCGAATCCCCCCAGTTTTGAGGTGGTGCAGTATTTTAACCCTGAGCAGCGTTCTGTGGTGAATATCGTCCCCGGCCTCTTGGGGGTCATTTTGACTATGACCATGGTGATGTTTACCTCGGCCGCGATTGTGCGCGAGCGTGAGCAGGGCAATATGGAGTTTTTAATCACCACGCCGGTGAGGCCACTCGAGCTAATGCTTGGGAAAATCACCCCTTATGTATTAGTGGGCTTTGTGCAATTGGCCATTATTCTCACCGCCGGACATTTACTGTTTGCCGTGCCGATCCGCGGCGGTTTGGACTCGATTGCGCTGGCGGCCATGCTGTTTATCTGCGCCAGTTTGACCTTAGGCCTAGTGATTTCGACCATAGCGAAAACCCAGTTACAGTCGATGCAGATGACGGTGTTTATCCTGCTGCCGTCGATTCTGTTGTCGGGCTTTATGTTTCCCTACGAGGCCATGCCCGTGGCGGCGCAGTGGATTGCCGAGGCGTTACCCGCGACGCACTTTATGCGTATGTCCCGCGCGATTGTGCTGAGGGATGCCGAGGTGAGTGACTTGCAATTTGATGCGCTGTGGATGATTGGCTTTACCTGTCTAGGGCTGCTGGTGGCAAGCCTGCGATTCTCCAAACGTTTGGATTAACGGCTCTCGCTTTGGGCGTGAGTTTTGACTTAACGCAAAGTATTGGTAAAGAATCGGACTAAGTCGTTGAAATGGATGTTAGTTACTTTAGAACTCGCTTACACTGCTGCTAATAAAATGTTCCTTTGCGGTATTGGCTTTGTGGATCCCTTGGGGGAGTGGAGACGCGAAGCGTGTGGCGCATCCTCGCCACAAGATGCGCAAAGGGATGGGGATCAGTTTAGCGAAGGAATTCAGTATGCCTGCGATTGTGTGTCAAAGTGCCCTCGAAGCGGTATCGCTCATTCAAAGTGGCGAAACTCTGTGGACCCATTCCATGGGGGCGACCCCCAGAGTCTTATTGGATGCGCTGGCAAAACATGCGCTCACCCTTGAAAATCTCACCTTATTACAGCTACATACCGAAGGCGCCGAATCCTTAAGTCATCCCGATTTGCGTGGTCATTTGCGCCATCGTTGTTTCTTTGGTGGAGTGCCGACTCGGCCGTTATTACAAAGCGGTGACGCCGACTATGTGCCGATTTTCCTCTCGGAAGTGCCTAAACTGTTCCGCAGCGGCGAGCAAAAAATCGATACCGCGATTATCCAAGTGTCGCCGCCCGACAAACACGGCATGTGTTCCTTAGGGATTTCGGTGGAGGCCACCTTAGCCGCCTGCCAAGTGGCGGGTAAAATTATCGCCCATATCAACCCGCAAATGCCACGCACCCACGGCGATGGTTTTATTCATATCGACCGTTTCGCCGCCGTGTATGAACAGAGCGCCAGTTTACCCATTCATGCCTTTGCCACCGGCGATGCCGTGAGTTTGGCGATAGGTAAAAATGTGGCCGAATTAGTGCGCGATGGTGATTGTTTGCAGATGGGCATTGGCGCGATTCCCGATGCGGTACTTTCTTGCCTGACCGAGCATAAAGACTTAGGCGTGCATACCGAGCTATTTTCTGACGGGATTTTGCAGTTGGTCGAAAAGGGTGTGATTAACAACAGCAAGAAACGTTTTTACCCCGGAAAACTGGTCACAGGTTTCGCCTTAGGTAGCCAGAAGTTATACGACTATGTGGATGATAATCCTGCTGTTATCTTTATGGATATCGAGCAGGTGAACGATACTGCCATCATTCGTAAAAACCCCAATGTGATGGCGATTAACTCGGCATTGCAGGTCGATCTTTCTGGCCAAGTCTGCGCCGATTCGATAGGCACTAAGATTTATTCGGGTGTTGGCGGGCAGATGGACTTTATTCGCGGCGCAGGGCTCTCCGAAGGTGGCCGCTCAGTGATTGCCTTGCCAAGTACCGCCTCGGGCGGCAAGATTTCCCGCATTGCTCCTGTGTTATCGCCAGGTGCAGGGGTTGTGACGACGCGTGCCCATGTGCATTACATAGTGACCGAGTATGGCGCGGCGAACCTGCGTGGCCGCTCCTTGCGCGAGCGGGCGCAGGCGCTGATCAACATCGCCCATCCGGATTTTCGTGAGCAGCTTTGCCGCGATGCCTTCGAGGTGTGGGGATTAAGCCTCTAATCAATCCTTGCCTTGTCCCTAATTGCCGAGTCAGTGAGTGCCGAGTTTGCGACTGCGCAGGCTCGGTACAGTACTAAGTGCCTGCTTTAATTCCAATTGTGGGATGTTTTGCTCGATTCGACGCCCTCAATGTTTTACCATGCCCATGCGATTTAATCTGGTCAGTGTGAATCGAATGGCTAAAAATTATTTTTAACTCTTTGATAGTAAAGGACTGAGCCGCTTAATAACAGGAAGTTTGCCAATGTTGTACACCCTAGAAGCGACAACCCCACTCGAACAAATTTTTGTGAAGGCCCTCCAAGACAATCTGTATGCGGCCGAGTTTTATCAAAAGCTTAGCCAATCAACCCTGTTTATCTTGAGTGAGAGTAGCACTGAGGCGCCCGAGGCGGGTGAGGGTGCGATGGCTATCGGCATCACCCAGTGGTATGTCCCCCTCGAGGATGGCAGTGATCATCCTTTTACGCCGATTTTCACATCTCAAACCGCCGTCGATAAGGCCATCGAATTGATGAAGAGCGAAGGCACTGCGCACCATGGGGTGATGACGCTCGATGCCGAGACGCTGTTCCAAGTGTTGCTGCAATCGGGGAGCGATATGGCGCTGAATCCTAACAGCAATATGTCGAAATCCTTGGATGCACACGAAGTACGCTTGATGCTGTCATCACAGCTTGAGTTGGTGGAGCACAGGGGCGCGCTCTCGCTATTTGGCAATATCGAGCCCCATGAGTATCCCCATTTCGCCCAGCTCAAAGCGTTGCTGTCGAACTATAAAGCCGTCGAGAAGGCCTATCTGTTGGAATCGTCACGCTTGGATTTTATACGAAGTACGTCGGACCACGCCTTAAGTCTAGTGATCCAGTTACCCGCTGAAAACTCAGCGGATTTTAATCGTATTCGTGGCGATGTGAAGTCGCTCGAGCGTCAACTGGGGCAGGACAGCTGGCCCATTAAGGTGCACCATTTACATGGCGACAGCGTCGAGCCTATTGTTACATTTTGCCAAGCCAAGAGCGCGCCTTTTTACAGCCGCTCACTGCTGAGCAGTATCAAAGGTTGGTTTAAGTAAACCTTGTCGATAATAAAAAACCAGCACAAGTGCTGGTTTTTTATTGGGATTACCTTGGCTGATTATCTTGGCTAAATACTATTTGCCAGAGCAGCCATAGGTGGTGAGGTAAGCATCGGCCGCTTTCGCGTTGACGATACCATAACCGAAGTAGTTATCCTTGCCCACAGTGCCCGCATCCATCGCTGTCGCTTTGAGTGCCTTACGGATTTGTGTACCAGTACATTGTGAATGGTTAGACCATACCAGTGCCGCCATACCCGATACTGCTGGTGTCGCCATTGAAGTACCGCTCATAAAGCCGTAGTCAACCGAATCGATTGAAACCGTTGCGTTTTGTGCAGCGATTAGGCTCGCTCTATCTTCGAAAGCTGCGCCAACTGCAGGAATGGTGGTGGCGTTGGTATCACCCAAAGTGCCGTAGAGCATGCCCGCGACGTTGTTGATAACGATTGCGCCGACACCGCCTGAGTTTTCACAGTTAAGTACTTTATCGTGGAAGGAAATCACGCCGCGATCGATTACGCAAATCTTACCGTTCGCGCCAGAATCCACGGCTTGAGCCGTGCCCATAAAGTAGGTATTGCCTGTGGCTGAACCTGGGTTTTCCATCGCTGATGACGCAACTGTCGCGCCATCGGCAGTTAAGGTTGACGCCGTTGCCATGCCTGCTGGGTAGGTTGAAAGGGTATCGACACCACCGGCGGTAACTTCAACACAGATGCCATCATCGTTGACGGCTTTTTTACCACGACCGCTCACGCAGCTTGGGTATTGGGAGAAGTCGGCAATGTTATTGTTGGCATCGTTAGCACCGATCATCATGACAGATGGATAACCTGCTGGATAAGAGCGCACTGAGTTACCGTCGTTACCCGCTGCCGCGACCACTAAACCACCCGCCGCAGTAAAGGCGTCGAAGGCATTCTTTTCAGTATTGTTAGCTGCGCCGCCACCTAAACTCATGCTGATGATCTTAGCGCCAGCATTGCTACATTTGTTGGCTGCATAGGCTAAGTCAGAGGAGTAACCCCAGCCCGATGCGTTGAATACTTTTACGATGTGCATAGGTACGCCTGGCGCCATACCGACTACACCGATATTGTTGTCTGCCGCACCAATAGTACCCGCTACGTGAGTGCCGTGTGGGCCACCATTTTGGAACCAGTTACCCGTGCCTGGGTCGCTGTCGCCAGTGATGTTGTTCCAGTTAAAGTCAGGGTTTGAGCTATCTAAACCAGAGTCAATAATACACACCTTCATGCCCGCATTTGGGTTAAAGGTCACTTCGTTGGCATGGGATTGATATACCGCATACGGCGTGACTTGCTGGGTCATTGGATTGCCCGCATCGTCGTTATACAACGCCATAGGATGACGGCGAACGTCTTCTTCAATCAGGGTGATATGTGGATTGTTTAGCAGGCCTTTTACTTGGGCGAGATCTTTACCGGTAAAAGTCGCTGCAATAAATTCATCCCCTTCAAGATTGATTTCAGCACCTAATTTTTTAGCCAGTGCCTTCACAATGCCTGCATGACCCGCTTCTACTTGGATGACATAACGATTATCGTCGGCATGGGCTTGGGCAATAACGCCCACAGATAAGGCAATAACGGCACTCGCGATTTTGGTTAATTTCATTGTGCTTGCTCCATTTGTTATCAAGGTTGTAAGACCTAAGCGACACGGAGCATCTACTTGCGCTCCTATGGACAGACGGGCGTCTGCTGACTTAGGCGATTTCAACCTAACACAGGAATTTGTATTTAACAAATAAATAACAAAAGTAGCAATTTGTAAACATTTTGAGCTGTAAACAAAGAATGACAATTATTGGAGAGGAAAACGCAGCGAAATTTAGAGGAATATTTTCTGCGTAAAATAATTTAAGTTTTTGAATTTTAATTAGTATTTTGTTCGGTGATATCTAGAGCCAAGGCTTGTGATGAACTGGCCGTTTGATTATAGTGTCGTCGCCTGTACCCCAAGGAGGGGACGTGATAATCGATATGGATGACATTGAATTAAAAGCGTATTTAACACAGCGTGTGTTATCTTTCAGCCAAAGCTGGAATGAGATCGAAAATAATCTCTATGCCAAACTGCAAGCAGAGGAAGACGCCTTAAGAAAGGCTCTACCCGAAACTGAGTTTCACTATACAGAGCGAACCGACTGGTTTGCACTGCTCAATGAACAAATCTCCCCCTTATTCGATACGTTTTGTACCGATAAGCCCCGTGTTTACGGTGGTAAAATGCACCATTCCTTTGGCTTTCCTTCAAAGTTTAATGGCTGCAATTATCCCCTTGGGCTGCTCGTTAACTTCAAACATAAGCGCAGAGCCGAAATCTATATCAAAACCAACACTCACTTCGAAGATGAGTATCTGTTTATCGTCCTTAAAAAGGCCGATGAATGACGTATCGATAGCTATAAGAATCGTCGCTATGGCAATGAGAAATGGAGCGCACAAATCCTGTAATTGGGTGTAAAGCGGCGCGTCTTTCCCAAAGCCTATGCTTAGACGTTGTTGAGTTTATAGCTTTGAAATAAAAGCTATTTCCCCATGCACTCTGCGAGTAATTTAATAAAAAATTCGCTGCCTTTACGCTCACAAAATTGAATATTGCGCTCGGGAATCGATTCGGGGTCGTTGTAGTTAGCAAGGGCTAACTCCATACTGGCCTCGCGAATTATATGCAGGGTTGGGTAGGGGGCGCGGTTGGTAAAATTGGCCGCAGAATCCTGTGGTTCATCCTCGAAGCAATAGTCGGGATGAAAATGCGCGAGTTGATACACGCCTTCATAGTCGTTGTCGAATAAGGCGTCGTTCGCCATATCGACGAGATCGAGGTAAGTGTAAAAGCCCTCAAAACCCCGCGGCAGAATAAACAGCGTGGTTTCGGCTTCGGGATGGGCATCTAGATATTGGCATTCTTCAATCAAGGCTTTAAGCACTAGCTTGACTTTGGTTTGTTCAACAACGAGATAGCGAATACTGCCGCGCTCGACCTCACGTCTGGCGAAGGGGCAAATATTGTATTTCATGATCACTTTTTTCACCCAGTTATCGGTTTGTTCAATGATCAGATCTATCTCATTCATGCTAGTGCTTAACTCTTACGGCCAAAATTAGGGGGCGATCATAGGGATGATAGACGCCACAAGCAAGATGGCCATAGTGATATTAAAGATCTTCTGCTGGCGCTCGTTTTTCAAAATACGTTTAAGCGCCACACCAAACCCAAGCCATACCACGGCGCAGGGAAAGGCCACACATAAAAACACTGTGGCGATAGTAACTACTTGCGGTGTGAGATCCTGTTGCACCGAGGTAAAAGTGGCAATCGCGCCCACGGCCATAATCCAGCCTTTGGGGTTAACCCATTGAAATGCTGCGGCTTGCAAAAAGCTAAAGGGTTTAGCGATGCTCTTGCCCTCCATCTTGCTACTGCTGTTGGCAATTAGCCACGATAGGTACAGGAGATACACAATCCCAATCACTTTAATCACTTGGTGGATAATCGGATAGGCTTGAAATAGGGCGCTTAAGCCTAGGCCGATGGCGAGGATCATAGTAGGAAATCCAAGGCTAATCCCCATCAGATGCGGAATACTACGTTTAACGCCAAAGTTGACCCCCGAGGTCATCAACATAATGTTGTTAGGCCCTGGGGTGATCCCCGATGAGAAGGCAAACAACGCGATAGCGAGTATTAACTCCATAGATCTATTTCACACCTTTTGTTGTCGTTTTTGGCATTGTGATTGTGACTGAATTTGTCGCCTAGTGGCACGAGTCGGTACAGACGCTAGGCGAGGCATTCTAGCGGGTAAATTGGGCCGCGCCTATACGCCCTGCGGGCTTTATAAAGTAACAAATCATAACGCATTGGCCGGAGTTGAGTGCCTTGCTGCTATTTTGCCGCAATCCTTGTCGATGACCATGATTTAACACAATGATGCATATCGACTTTCAGTCTGAGAAATAGCAACTATCCTTAAGCTGTAAAAATCGCAATAAAGGAAAGAGCATGTATTTATCACAAACCATTGGGCGTTTATTGACGCTATTAACCATCAGTTTGGCCGCGCTGACGGCCTGTGTGAGTGTGGATGATTCGCAGGCGCTGCGAACCACGATTGTGACTTCGGGGGATTTGAGTCAATTACCGCCGAGTGCCATGACCTATACCTGGCATCCCACCCTACAGAAGATCTTTGTTGACCGCAGGCTCGATAAGCAGCAAGTGCAGCAGCATATGCAAGATACGCTGAAAAAAGTACTGCTGACAAAAGGTTATCGCTGGGTCGAAGATCCGCAGCTTGCTGACTTTCAAGTGGGGTTTGGCGTTGCCATGGGCACACAAATGTCGGATGAGCAGATACTCGCCGCCGCAGGCCTAGTGCCTGGGTTGTCGAATCAAGGTGTTGACCCTAAAAAGTACGATAAAGGCTCAGTGCTGATTAGCTTTTTTAAGCCGACGGGAGTCGCAGGCCAACCCACCGAAATGGTCTGGCGAGTCCTTGCCCAAGGCTTTGCCAACATTAAAGATATGGACGAAGTTAAGGCCCGCTTCGATGGTTTAATCGATGAAATGCTGTTATCGCTGCCCGTCACCCATGCGGTGCAATAGTGCGGTTATCCCAGCTCGGTTCCAAACTGACTCTTATAAACTGACAGACTTAAGGCTGAAATCTTAAGATCACTGTCATAAGGTATCCCCATAAGGCGAGTAAGATACTCGCCTTATGCTCTTGTGGGAACATAGGTTTAGGATGCCGTAATGATTGACTAGACTGTTCTCTAAGCTATTTACAGTTACAGGTATTTTTACAGGACAGGATGTGACGTCCGCAGAGGATTTATAAAGGGAGGTTATGATGGCACAAAGTATCTTTGTTAATTTAGCGGTTGAAAGTGTTCAACAATCTCGGGCTTTTTACGCTGGCCTAGGATTTGGTATCAATGAGCAATACAGCAATGAGCAGGCTGCTTGCGTGGTGATTGCCGACAATATTTATGTGATGCTGCTGGCGAAGCCTTTTTTCGCTGGTTTTACCGATAAGGCTATTGCCGATGCCCGCACCACGACAGAAGTGCTCAATTGCCTAGACTGCGACAGTCGAGAGCGTGTCGATCACTTGGTCAAGCTCGCAGAGCAACATGGCGGCAAAGCCTATCGTCAAGCGCAGGATCAAGGATTTATGTACGGTCATGCCTTTGAAGATCCCGATGGACATATCTGGGAACTTGTTTATATGACGGCGCAGCCTGGTTAGGGCAAAGCCTCAGTTCGATTGCTTCAATCTCATCTACCTCAGGCTTATCCAAGAATGGCGAGCGTTGCGTGGGGCTCTTAAGCTTTGCACAACGCTTCTATGCCAAATCAAGCTATTTAGCCGCTTCACTTGGCTCATCTCACGGGTTTGCAATAAGAGCAATGAGTGTGCTGACTGCCATAGCGGCGCTCAACACACTCAATTGACGAGAGTTTTACCTGATCTTAGTCAGTTAACCCTACGCTGACCTCATAGGCCGTGAATTTACGAATGTTAATCACGCCGGTATCGAAGATCAGATACTGACCTTTAATCCCCTGTAAAATCCCGCTTACCACCTCATTTTTATCGAAGTTGTGGGAAGTGATCTTCTTCGGAAAGGTGTCGATGGGATAGTGAATCGACTGAATCGTTTCATCTAAACGTTCGATACTGTAATCGCCTTTTTGCATGCCGATTTCGTGCAACTTAGCCTCAATTTGCGGGATCAGTTCCGCCGCCTTAGCAGTTAAATCGATATCGTCGGCGTGGCCCTTAAGCATGGTTTGCCAGTGGGTTTTATCGTTGATGAGTTTGGCTAACTCCACTTCCACTAGACCCGAGAGTTGTCGTGTCGACACTTTAAAAATCGGTAAACCTTGAGTCGCGCCTTGATCTATCCAGCGAGTAGGCAATTGCGTGTGGCGAGTGATACCGACTTTGATACCTGAAGTATTGGATAGATAAACATAATGCGGCACAAAACAATGGCTTTGTGCCCACTCTGGCTCGCGGCAAGTACCTTGGTCAAAGTGACAGGTTTCGGGCTTCATAATGCACATATCGCAACTGGCGAGCTTTTGCATACACACAAAGCAATGGCCTTGCGAATAGCTCTTTTTGGTCTTTTTACCGCAGTTACAGCAGAAGATGTTACCCGTGTGGGTCAGGGTCAGCGGCTTGCCAATTAAGGGATTCAGTGGCAGCAACTCGTCGCCAACAACCAGTTGATACTGTACTTGTTGCGCCTCATCTAAGTGTGCGCGCAGCTTTTTTAGCGTTCCTAACATAGGTGTTCCTAGTTTTTTATGGTGTCACTGGGTTTGGTAAGACATCCAGCGCACTTATGCATTCGTCATTGCGTGGTGTGCAGTATACAAGATTATCCCGCCGAGTTTAGATAGGAATTCTCGATTGAGAGCCTGACTGCCATACGTGGCTAATCAGGGCTTTCTGGAGGCGTAATTATGTTAATGAATTGATTGTATTGATAAAAACCAGTAACTTAGCTGCCATTATTCAAGGAGGTTAACGATGCGGATGGTATTAGGACTGATTTTTTCCTGTCGATGCAGGTGATGGCACAGACAGACAAAATGCAGATCCATTCTGAAATATTGAATGATGACATTAACTTACAAATCAGACTCCCCGAAACCTATGGTCATTCCAGCGATTTTCGTTATCCCGTTTTAGTTGTCTTGGATGGCTCGACACAATTTGAGCATATTGCCGCGAATGTCGGTTTTTTAAGTGGTTATGCCATCGTCCCCGAACTGATCGTGGTGGGTGTCAGCTCGAATAATCGCTTAAAGTCGTTTACGCCGACCCCATTAGAACAGTTCAAAGACCGAAGTGGCGGAGCAGAGAATTACAGGCAGTTTTTAGAAACAGAACTACTCAGCAGCTTGAGCCAGAAATATCGCATGGCCGATTACCACATTCTGTCCGGGCACTCTTTGGCTGGGCTATTCAGCAGTTATGTGGCTCTGACGCCCGATAGTCGGTTTAATGCGGCGATATCAATTAGCCCAAGCCTTTGGTGGGACAATAATTGGCTCGTACACGAGTCCGCTAAGTTAGCTGTTGCCAAACGGACAAAACCCATGCGTTGGTTTTTGAGTATCGCCAGTGAACCCAACGAGATGGCCAGCGCCTTTGCTGCCCAAATCACCCAATTGCAAAATACCTTGGGTAGCAGCCCGTCAGTGAAGCCTCCTTCAGCCCAAATGTTGCGATGGTTTGATAAACGATTCCCTGAAGAAACCCATGACAGTACCCCGCTTATCGGCAATGTAGAGGCATTAAAGACGCTGTTTGCAGGCTGGAATGCGGTGCCCGAAGTCGCGGTGATGCCGCTAAAGGCGTTAAAGCAGTTATATCACCAGCAAACGGCGGTCTTTGGCTATGAGTTTCCGCTTTCTGCACAGCAGTACAATGTCTATGGTCTCAAGGCCAGCTATGAGCAAAAAACGGCGTGGGGAGTGGAGATTTTACAGGAGGGGACAAAGGTGTTTCCTATGTCTGAGGTGCTCTGGGATAGCTTAGCAACTGCCTACGATCTTGATGGTCAAACCGCTCTGGCGATTGATGCTTCCAACAAAGCAGTGCAGTTGGCAAAGCAATCCGACTCAGTGTTTTAAATGAAATCTTGAGTCAGGCCAACAGCCTACAAGGCAAGACTCGCCAGTAGGGCGTGGCGTAAAAGCTAACAGTATCGCAACATATTTGGACAAGCGCCCAGCATCTGGGTAATCTTGTCATCCTTTTGAATCATAGAGACTGTATCTTGCCTGCCAATTTTTTACTCCTGCTCGCCGCCGCTATCTGGGGCTTTGGTTTTGTCGCCCAAACCTTAGGGATGGAGCATTTATCGCCGTTTGCATTCAACGGGCTACGTTTCTTAATTGGTACTGTGTCACTCGTTCCTCTGGTGTGGTACTTGGCTCGGCAAGGCAAAATTCATCTCGGTACACCCAAAGATTTTGCCATTGGCTGTGTTGCGGTGGGCGGACTGTTATTTGCTGGCGCATCGCTACAACAGGTGGGACTGCTTTATACCACGGCCGCTAACGCGGGCTTTATCACTGGGCTTTATATCGTGTTAGTGCCGATATTGGGCTTAGCCCTGAAACATGCTACCGGCGCCAATACCTGGGTGGGCTGTGGTATCGCCGTGGTGGGGCTGTATTTTTTAAGCATTAAAGACGGCTTTCACCTCGGTTATGGTGATACGCTGCAATTGATTGGCGCACTGTTTTGGGCGATGCATATTTTGGCGGTGGATCATTTTGCCAAGCGAATTTCGCCTGTGTTACTCGCCATGATGCAGTTTTTGGTGTGCGGCGTGTTAAGCCTACTTGTGTCGGCGGCCATTGAGGTCACGACAGTCGATAAGGTGATTGCAGCTTGGGGCTCACTGGCCTACGCGGGGCTGATTTCAGTGGGTATTGCCTACACTTTACAGGTGCTGGCGCAAAAGCATGCTCATCCTGCGCACGCGGCGATTATTTTGAGTTTAGAAACCGTGTTTGCGGCCATCGGCGGTATTCTGTTCCTTGGTGAAAGCTTAGGACTGCGCGCCTTGTTTGGGTGCGGCTTGATGCTGCTGGGGATGTTGATTTCCCAAGTGCCGCTGCGCTATTTGATTAAGTCTCGGCACCAGAAAGTCAGTTAACTCACCATAAAAAACGCCGCTGGGAGTGCCCGCGGCGTTTTTTATTGAAGGGGTTGAGGGTTAACGGCTGAGTTTATCCAGCACTAAGTCATCACCGAGGGAGTAGAGGGACTGCACCAGTTGTTCCTCTTGGGCTAGGTCAGTTAAACCTAAGCCAATGGTGGCGCGAAACAAGGCGATACCAGTATGGCCAGCGGTCTCAAACTGGCTGCTAAACTGTTCGATATTGATACCTAGGGCGGTGATGCGATTGGAAATATCCAGCACTAATCCGGGTCTGTCGTAGGACACTAGGCTGTAGGTGAGCCGCTTAACGGGTTTGAGGGCGACCGAGGTTTTTGAATAGGTGAGGGTGAGGCCGTCGATACATTCCAAGGCTTCAATCAGCTCATCCATTTTCAGGGAAGGCACCTCGAGTAACAATATGGCGGCAAAGATCCCGTCGATATGGCGCAACTCTGAGTCTAACCAGTTGCCGCCATGGCGACTCACGGCATGGGCGATTTGCTCGACTAATCCTTTTCTATCAGGTGCTTGAAGCGTGATTAAATATCGTAGCATGGCGACTGACTCCTATTTTTTGTAAAAGGCACCTGTTTTAAAATCGGGTGTAACACAACTGTCATCTTTGCGTCATATAATTCAACGCACTTAGAATGAAGGGTGTTGTTATTGCTCAGTTTATGCTCAAACAGTGTAAGCATAGCATTTCGCAATTCCTAGCGAAAAAACTCACAGGCTTTAATAATAGAGGTTCTTAATGGAAAGTCAGGTCATTCAACCTGGTTCTGCGCCGCAAAGTATGCTGAAAGGCGGACGTTCAAGTCGCAGGGCATTTAAGGATAAAGCGGCTCAAATTGGGGTCACGATTGGCGGCACTATGGTGTTTGTCGCCTTATTGTTGATCTTCTTCTATTTGCTGTACGTGATTAAACCCATTTTCGACAGCGCGGATGTGACTCCCGTAAAAAGCGTGAGTTATCAACATGCTGAAGTCGCGACTCTGATGGTCGGTGCCGACGAGCAAAATGAGGTTATGTATCGCGTGGCCGCCGATGGCCAAGTGGATTTCTACACTGTTGCCGATGGCAGTTTACTCTCCAGTTTTACACCGCCATTACCTGCGGGTGTGAGCGTAACCAGCGCCGCGATTGCCGCGCCGAGTGAGCAACGCTTCGCACTGGGGTTAAGTAACGGTCAAGCCTTAATCGTAGGGATTGAGTTTGGCTTAAGTTACCCTAACAACAAGCGCCTTATTACCCCAAAACTGCGTTACAGCGCGGGTGAAGCGCCGATCACTATCGATGAATCGGGCAGCGCTATCCATCATTTAGCCTTTAGCTACAGCAACGATAAAATCAGCTTCGCCTACCAAGATGACAATGGTGCTTGGCGTTTAAGCCGTCTCGAAGGTCAAGAAAACATGATGACCGAAGAGGTGGAATGGACGACCACGGGCGCACTACTGCCCGATGCACCTAAAAAAGTTGCACACCAATTGATGACGCCGGATCAACGCCAATTGATGCTGCAAATGGGCAACAAGGTGTTTATCTACAATATCCGTGATGTTGAGAGCCTGGATTTAATGCAGGTGATTGATGCGGAAAAGGAAAAGTCTAAGGTTAACAACATTGCCTTACTTGCCGGTGCCAGCTCGATTCTGGTGAGCTACGACTCAGGTGTGGTAACCCAGTACTTCCAAGTGAATGGTCCAAAAGGCCGTTTATACAAAGAGATCCGTGAGTTTACCGACTTAGCGCCAGTGGCCTCGATTGCCTCTGAGTTCTACCGTAAAAGTTTTGCCGTGGTGAGCCCAGAGGGTGAGTTATCACTCCTGTATACCACCAGTGAGCGCGAACTGTTTGATGAAAAGTTTGACCTTAAAAACCCAGGCGTGATGGGCTTTAGCCCACGTTCTAACGGCTTAGTGGTTGAAGCGAACAAGCAACTGAATATCTTCCACGTAGAAAACTCGCACCCAGAAGTGTCTTGGAGCGCGCTGTGGAATAAGGTGTGGTACGAAGGTTACCCTGAGCCTAAGTTTGTGTGGCAATCCACCTCGGGTAGCGATGACTTTGAAGCCAAACTCAGCTTAATGCCATTGGCCTACGGCACCATGAAGGCGGCATTCTACGCCATGCTGTTTGCCGTACCATTAGCGATTGCGGGCGCCATCTATACTGCTTACTTTATGTCGCCAAAGGTGCGCGGCATCGTTAAGCCAACGATTGAAATCATGGAAGCCTTACCGACGGTTATCTTAGGTTTCCTCGCCGGACTTTGGTTAGCACCGCTGATTGAAGAACATCTACCGGGCATCCTAATACTGCTGATCCTGCTGCCAACGGCGATTCTGGTGTCGGCGTACTCTTGGAGCAAATTACCCGGTACTTGGAAACAACGTCTGCCTGAAGTCTATCAAGAGCTGATGCTCATTCCGGTTATCTGCTTTGTGGGTTGGTTCTCCTTTGCCATCAGCCCGATGATCGAAGTGGCGCTGTTTGATGGTAACACTCGTCAATTTATCACTAACGAATTAGGCATCACCTTCGACCAACGTAACGCGCTGGTAGTGGGTATCGCCATGGGCTTTGCGGTTATTCCAACGATTTTCTCGATTGCCGAAGACGCGATTTTCTCTGTGCCACGCCATTTATCTAACGGCAGTTTGGCGCTGGGCGCGACGCCTTGGCAAACCCTGACACGTGTCGTGCTGTTGACCGCAAGTCCAGGGATTTTCTCTGCGGTCATGATGGGTCTTGGCCGCGCTGTGGGTGAAACCATGATCGTACTGATGGCAACGGGTAACACCGCCATCATGGAATGGAGCGTATTTGAAGGTATGCGTACGCTGGCGGCTAACATCGCGGTGGAAATGCCAGAGTCGGCAATTGGCAGCTCGCACTATCGAGTGCTGTTCCTCGCGGCCTTCGTTCTGTTCGTATTTACCTTCTTCTTTAACACGATTGCCGAAGTGGTAAGACAGCGTCTACGTGACCGCTATAGCTCGCTGTAATGGAAATAAGATAATGATACTAAATACTATTTCGCCAATGACCTTGAGAGGTTTGTGCAATGGGTAAGTGGGTAAAATCAGGCTCGCCATGGATTTGGATGACAGGTGGCGCGGTGAGCATCAGTTTGATTGCAGTATTAGGCCTGTTACTGCTCATTGCATGGCGCGGATTAAGCTACTTTTGGCCTGCAACGATTTATCAATGGGAACTCGAAGATAACACTGGTGCACGTTCAACCTTAATCGGTGAGATTTACGATAGGGAAGAAGTGCCGACCGAACGCTTAACCGCCGCGGGCCATGTGTTTAAACAGCCACCCGGTGAGTTTGTGACACGTTACTTAGTGAAAACCGGTAACCGTGAGTTTGTGGGCTTAGATTTCCGCTGGATTTTAGCAACAGACATTATCAGCCGTAGCGAGCCTGCCGATGTGGCCATGCTTGAGCGTGCTAAAAACGGTAACTTTTATGGCTACCCAGTGGCCGTGATTGAAAACGGTAAACGCTTAGAGCTGAAAAACGATGCGCTTGAATCCTCTTTAATGGAGCATATCGACCGTGCCGTTGCTTTGTCTGACAAAGCGTTATCACTGCAAAAACAAGATATTGGTGCGATTAACTACAACATCGAGAAACTGCGTTTAAAAGAGCGTCGTTACGAGTTAGATGGTGAGCTGACCGATAGCCGTAAGCTGGAGTTAGCGGCCGCGAAGGAAGCGCTCCAAAAAGAATACCATGTGCTTGAAAAAGAGCTGTTTGCCCTGCGTGATGAAGCGGCTCGCGACTCTGTTATCGTTCGCGATATGCGTGGTGTTGAGGTTGAACTTAAGCTGGATTCGGTTCTCGATGTCACCTACGTCAACCACTTAGGCTTGATGGGTAAAATCGGCAAATGGTTTGTCGGGCTTGGCCGCTTTGTCAGCGACGACCCACGCGAAGCCAACACCGAGGGCGGCGTGTTCCCTGCAATTTTCGGTACCGTGTTTATGGTGCTGTTGATGGCGATTATCGTGACGCCATTCGGGGTGATTGCTGCGATCTACTTACATGAATATGCCAAAAAAGGCCCAATCACTAAGATGATCCGCATTGCGGTGATCAACTTAGCGGGTGTGCCATCGATTGTGTACGGGGTGTTTGGTTTAGGGTTCTTCGTATACATGATGGGTGGCTCGATTGACCAACTGTTTTACGCCGAAGCCTTACCGTCACCAACCTTTGGTTCACCAGGGGTGATTTGGTCGGCGCTGACATTAGCGATTCTGACCTTGCCAGTGGTGATTGTATCGACCGAAGAAGGCTTAAGCCGTATTCCTAGCGCGGTGCGTCAAGGCAGTTTGGCACTGGGCGCAACCAAGGCCGAAACCCTATGGCGGATTGTGATCCCCATGGCAAGCCCTGCGATCATGACGGGTCTGATTTTAGCCGTGGCTCGCGCTGCGGGTGAGGTTGCACCGTTAATGCTGGTGGGTGTAGTGAAATTAGCACCGACATTGCCACTGGACTTAAACTTCCCGTTCGTGCATTTAGAACGTAAATTCATGCACTTAGGGTTCCATATTTATGATGTGGGCTTCCAGAGTCCTAACGTTGAAGCGGCACGTCCTCTGGTATACGCCACCTCCTTCTTGCTGGTAACAGTGATTGTGGCACTGAACTTAACCGCGATTAGTGTGCGTAACCACTTACGTGAAAAATATCGTTCGCTTGAGCATTAATCAGCGATTATCCTGAAAGTATTAGGACTGAATATGATTTCTATAGATTCGACAGCCATGAAAACCAACAACTTTGACTTAGCAAACTTGAGCCAGAACGATACCGCACTGGAGATCCGCAACTTAGACCTGCGCTATGGCGACAAGCAAGCGCTGTTTAATGTGTCGATGAAGATCCCGAAGAAGCAAGTTACGGCGTTTATCGGCCCCAGCGGTTGTGGTAAATCCACCTTATTGCGCTGCATTAACCGCATGAACGATCTGGTCGATAACTGCCATATCGACGGCGAGATTTTGCTGCACGGTCAAAATATTTATGACAAAAAAATCGACGTTGCCGCCCTGCGCCGCAACGTAGGTATGGTGTTCCAGCGTCCTAACCCATTCCCTAAGTCGATTTACGAAAACGTGGTTTATGGTCTGCGTCTGCAGGGCATTAACAACCGTCGTGAACTCGACGAAGCGGCCGAGCGTTCGCTACGCGGCGCGGCGATTTGGGATGAAGTGAAAGACCGTCTGCACGATAACGCCTTTGGCTTATCCGGTGGTCAGCAGCAACGTCTGGTGATTGCCCGTGCGATTGCCATCGAGCCAGAGGTATTACTGCTCGACGAACCCACTTCGGCCCTCGACCCGATTTCAACCTTAACCATCGAAGAGCTGATCACTGAGCTTAAGACTAAGTACACAGTGGTTATCGTTACCCACAACATGCAACAGGCGGCGCGGGTGTCGGATCAAACAGCCTTTATGTATATGGGCGAATTGGTGGAATACGCCGATACCAACACCATTTTCACCACACCGAAAAAACGTAAGACCGAAGATTACATTACCGGCCGTTACGGTTAATCACCTTGCCTTTGGCAGTGGTGATGTGAGTGATAAGCGATAAACGAAATAAGCCACCGCCTAGAACAGAGTTAAACATTGCAAACTCCATCTAGGCGTTGATACAGTTGAGTAAAAGGTTGGCCAAATGGAAAATATGAATTTAAACAAACATATCTCTGGGCAATTTAACGCCGAGTTAGATGATATCCGTAACCGTGTACTCGCCATGGGTGGCTTGGTTGAGCGTCAGTTAGAGCAAGCCATCGACGCCTTAAGCACCTTAGATGCCGAATTAGCGCAAAAGGTGATCACCGGCGATCACAAAGTGAATGGCATGGAAGTCTCGATTGACGAAGAATGCACCCGCATTATCGCTAAACGCCAACCGGCGGCGAGCGACTTACGTCTGATCATCGCGATTTCAAAATCGATTGCCGATCTTGAGCGTATCGGTGACGCCTGTGTGCGTATTGCCAAGGCTGCATTAGATAAGCGTTTGAATAATCAGCAACCGTTATTAGTCAGCATTGAAAATATGGGCCGCCATGCGATTCGTATGCTGCACGCAACGCTCGATGCCTTAGCCCGTATGGATGCCGATTCGGCGCTGGAACTTCATAAAGAAGATGCCAAGCTCGACCGTGAATATGAAGGCATTATCCGTCAATTAATGACCTACATGATGGAAGATCCACGCTCAATCCCCGATGTATTAGACGTACTCTGGGCAGCCCGTGCGGTTGAACGTGTAGGCGATCGTTGTAAAAATATCTGCGAATACATTATTTACTACGTGAAAGGTAAAGACGTTCGCCATACTTCCTACGAAGATATGGAAAAGGATTTAAAGGACTAAACGCCTTTTATCACAGGGCTTTATCCACAAACGCTCTGCCTAACCGCAGAGCGTTTTTTTGTGTTTCTTTGGGGGGATAAAGTGAACTGTAAGTCAGACAATAAGTTTGGTTTACGCCTCTGACCTATAAGAGGGGTTACCAATTAGCAAGTTTATCTTTTTGCATAAAATCGTTGTTTGAAATTTGTTATTTACAATAAATAACCCTTTGTTTAATCTGACACTCGCTATAGGTTAATCTCGGCGTTAACCGACACTCGAGAGTAGAAACAGCACAATGGAATGGGCGCTGTATCGGCGATTACAGGGATAAGTAGATGAGCCAATTGTTGTATTCTTTAAAGCAGGGGTTCGAAGCCCTGAAAAGTATTCGCAATCATATAGTGGAAGCGAATTTACCCGCAGATTTCCCTCGACCCGAATTACCGCCGATATCAGAAGAGGCGAAAGCGGCACTGTTGCAACTACTCGAGCCGCTAGAAGCTTATCGAATTGAAAAACTTGAAACGAAACTTTCTCGGAAGAAATGGGCCAAGCGGTTAGGCTGGCTCCTGTGCTTGCCTGCGCTGGTTGTTGATTTGATGTCGTTAGCCTCAAATAGTGACCCAAGCATTCTGAGCTTGATTGTTCTCGCAGGCATCTTGATGTGGGTTCAGTTGCCTGAAATACAATTTAAGCGCCATTATAAGAATAAAATTTTACCTGTTTTACTCGATAAATTAGGGGATTACCAATATAGCCCCGATTCCTGTGTCAATCTGGATGCCGTGGCTGATTTTGAACTTATGCCCAGTTTTAGCAAGAAAGAAGCTGAAGACCATATTCGCGGCAAGGTAGAAGATGTTAGCTTCGAGTTTTGCGAGTTAACCTTAAAATCCCGTGGAAGCAAGTCGGATAAAATTCAATTTAAGGGTGGGGTGGTGATTATCACTATGCCCTTTCATTTTGAATCTCACACCATTGTTAGCCAAGACTATGGTTCCCTGGGGAATGCCATTTCAGGCATCAAGCAACCCAGAGTTAAACTAGAAAGTGTCACCTTTGAGGCCATGTTTGAAGTGTATTCACACGATCAACATTATGCGCGTTATTTATTGTCACCCGCAGTGATGGAACGATTGGTTGAGTTGGAGCAATTATTCCGGAAAACCGCACGAGGTTCAGGGATAAGCATCGAGTTTAAAAATAATACAGTGCTTATTATGGCGAGCTATTTTGGTAATTTATTTGATAATGTGGACATCAACTTGCCCACACAGGATATGTCAAAGATCCCATTGTTACAGCAGGAGCTGGTCCTCATCACTAGCATTATCAAGCAGCTAAAACTGGATTATCTCGCGGCACAAAATGTGGCAGCACAAAAAATGCATGCGAGGATGGAGACATTAGCGAGTTAACGATAATAGTGTGCTGAGCGGTTATCTATTCGCATAGTTTTATACAGAGGATGAAACAGCAATCATTGTTTCTTTATCACGCCGATGATTATTTGAGTCATTGGACAGAAGATTCGCCAGCGCAATGCTAGTCATTACTTGAGCCTCATCGCTAGGCTAATCATCGGATATAAAGTGAGCTGTTCAAAACTTATCAGAGGGCGGTGAGCGCGCGGCATATAAACCTCCTTGTTTAATGCTTAAATAAAGCATAGTAGGAGCTTAAAACTAGCGCGCTATTAAAGCTTGAGGTGTTTATTTTAAGTACAGTCTAGTTCTCTGTCCATGGAATGGCGTCAGGTAGAGTAGTGCGATGGCTTTTAGGGGGTATACGGCACAAAGCTAATATTGCCACCGGCCCATTCTTGCGGAATTGCTTTACAAGAAATTGAACCATTATGTAGACCATTTATAAAGCTTGTAAATGAAACTTCAAATACCTCAGGTTCTGAATGCCTACCTAAAAAATAAATCCGGCCACCCATTTTAAATCAACAACATAATGCACTTTCGGTTTGTCTACAACTTTCCCGAGTTAAAATGGCTTAAATAAGGACCATTAATAGTCACAGGGACTACATTTAAGAGAATAAATTGCGCTAATTCCTTCAAAAATGGTGTATTTCAGTCGAGCGATATCGTCCCATAGTGTTTGGGGAGTGCTAGGTAAGGATTGCTTTCGAAGTGATAATTTATGTTGTTAGTTGCTGTGAAAGTGCTGGCAGCTTGCCGCAAAGTGCCGTCGTCGCTTTTCGAGATGTTCGCAGTAATCGGTCAGTGCTTGCAATGTGCCCACTGGACCATGAAATAGCTTGCCAAATTCGGTGGTCAGTTTGAGCCAATTGTCATGTGGGATATTTAATCTAGTCAGTAACTTGGTGCTATTCTCACTGATGCTTCCACGTTTATCATTACGAATAATTCGGCCCGTATCATCCACCAATTCGAGGTAATCTGTTAAGGAAAACGCAATGCCATTGGGTTGGTTATCGTGCTCGTTGCCAATAAAAGGCAGGAGATTGCTAGGCTGCTCACCTTTTAATGCAGCCCGAATACGTAGCTGAATGCTGGTATGGTCGGATTGTTCTGGCGTATCAGCCAGTTGGGCTCTGATAGGATTTAAATCCACATAAGTCATACAGGCTAATACCGCAGCTTCATCCAGTAAGGCCTGGGATTTAAACCGACCTTCCCAGAAACGACCTGTACAGTTATCTTCTTGATTTGCTTGCCTAGCTATCGGTTCATTAAGGCAGCGCATAAACCATGAAATATCACATAATCGACTGCGGTAAATGGCGATTGAATGCTTTAACCTGTTGACCTCATGGGCCTCGACCAATGCTCCTTTAGCGAACTTTTGCGTTAGTTCATCGCCTTTAAACAACTTATGCCATTGTTCAAGCACTTCGCGGTCACTCCAGCGATTGGCACTGTCAATATCGACCCGTAACACTAGATGCAGATGATTGGGCATCACAGCATAAGCAGCTACATCAATAGCAAAAACCGCTTCAAGTTCAAACAATAATGACTCAACCCAAGCTCTGCGATGGTCATAGTTTTTCCCCGAATAGGCATCATCGCCACATAAAAATGCACGGCGCACCACGCGGCTACAACAGTGATAATAGGGAGTGTCTTCAAGACTGATTTGGATTCTGCGAGGGCGCGGCATACAAACCTCCTTGTTCAATGCTTAGCCAAGCATAGCCTGAGCTTAACTACCTCGCCATTAAAGATGGGTGTCCAGTTTTGTTCGTCCGCCTGCCAAGGTACACCGACATTTGAGCGCGTTGGGGTTATAGCGCGCAGGCGGGTAGATATTCGGATAATTCCAATAGATTCAAATCGGGGTCGCGGATATAGACTGAGTTGATGCGGCCTGTCGCGCCGGTGCGCAGTACTGGGCCTTCAATAATCTCAACTTCAAGGGTGTTTAAGTGGTTGATTACTTCTTCGATATTGTGGCTGACCACAAAGCAGAGATCGGCGCTGCCGGGAGTGGCAAGGTTTGCCTTAGGTTCAAATTCGGCACCTGCTTGGTGAAGATTGATTTTTTGATCGCCAAAGCTTAAGGCGATACGGCCCTGACCAAATACGGACTTTTTCATCCCTAACACGCGTTGATAAAAGTCGACGCTGGCCTCGATATCTTTCACGGTTAACACTAAATGGTCTAGGCGGGTCACGCGCATATTCTTTCCCTCGATGTCGTAGCGGTTTGGTGTTCTCTGCGCCTTACCTTACATCAAGTGCTGGTGCAAAAGTGACTCTGTGGTAGCATTTAACGCGCTTTTTAGCGTAAATAATTTATGCCTTTTTTTATCCCATTGGATTTGATGAGATTGTAATGAAGAAAACCTTAGCCCGTGGCTTGATGAACCTGCTGCCGATGGCTTTAAGCCTGTGGTTATTTTGGTCATTGTTTGTATCGTTAGATGGTTTAGGGATTTTTATTTTAGAGTTGGTAGGGATTAACCAACATTTCGTCGGCGCGGGCTTTATCTTAGTCGTGGCCATAGTGTTTGCGGTGGGCTTGTTGTTTTCGGTAAGTCCTATTGTGTGGCTCTATGGCTGGATTGAACGTCAGCTGATGCGTTTTCCGCTGTTTAAATCCGTCTATGGCAGTATTCGTGATATTGCTTCCTTAATGAATCGTGAGGGTAAACCCAATACTCAGCAAACCGTGTTGGTTAAACAGGCCAATGGCGGGTTTGTGGTGGGCTTTATTATGACGGATACACCGCCGCAACCATTGCTCGATGCCTTACCCGAAGGGGATTGGGTGCCTGTGTTATTCCAACTCAGTTACCAAATGGCGGGGGTGACTAGCCTAGTCAAACGTGAAGATTTGATTTTAGTGGATTGGTCTTTTGAAGAGGCGATGCGCTTCAATTTAACGGCGGGGATCTCGCAAACGCCGAGTGCGGCAACGGTAAAAACCAAAGCCGAATAAGTTGGTTTTGGTTTTTTGCATCAAATACAAGCATTTTTGTGATACAATTTTGTGGCGACTTAACAAGTCGCCATTTTTTATGCTGATTTAGCGCGAGCTATTTAGCATTATCTGTGTCTATATTGAGCGTTATTTCGACAGTTTGTGGTCTCTGTTCGAACGCGCTTCAGTAGGGCTTAAGCAAGGTTGCGTCGGTACATAGCTAATATTGCTATCAACAGTCGCTATCTTTTAGTAGCGATTCGTTATCTGCCTAACTCGCTATCTGTTACTAATCAATCGGCCTTGCATTCCTCACACTCGGTAACACGCGGATATCGAACCGTTTACATGCATTATGCGCCATTGAGGTTGAACCACTGCGATCTCATCGCATGGTGTCGATGCTCGCTGTCTTTGAGATGGCAACGGGTTTCGAAATGATATTGCACAACAGCGGTTTAGCCTTTTATCGAGTCAATTGTTTGCCGATGTTGCTGTCGAGTAAACAGGGTAAGGTGGGCGTCGTTATTAACACGAGTATGACATCACAAGGAATTGCCGGACGCGAGCCCTTGTCATGGATTATTTGTGCATATTTCATCCTGATCACATACTGCTGAGGCAAGAGTTATCTATTATTGAGCTATCTCTTCAAAATTGAAGGGATTTCAATAGGAATTGCCTAATACTAGGGAGTTTTATGTCTATTAAGTCGAGTATAAATCCACCGGTTTTTTATTCGTCGGTCTTTTTTATCACATTAATGGTGATGATCTGCGCCATTTGGCCGACAGAGGCCAATCACTTTTTTAAATCCATGCAGTCGTGGTTAGAAGCAAAGGCGGGTTGGTTATATATCCTTGGCGTGGCGATTTTTCTAATTTTTATCATCTTTGTCATGGTCAGCCGCTTTGGTGATATTAAGCTCGGCCCCGACCATGCGGTACCCGACTATAGCTATAAGAGCTGGATTTCCATGCTGTTTTCGGCGGGGATGGGGATTGGGTTGATGTTCTTTGGCGTCGCCGAACCCGTGATGCATTACTTGGCGCCGCCCGATGCAACGCCTGAGACCTTGGCCGCCGCCAAAGAGGCCATGAAGATCACTTTCTTCCATTGGGGCATACATGCGTGGGCGATTTACGGGGTGGTTGCCCTGAGTTTGGCCTATTTTGCCTATCGGCATAAGTTGCCGCTCTTGCCCCGCAGCGCACTCTATCCCTTAATCGGTGAGCGCATCCATGGCCCGATTGGCCACTGCGTCGATACCTTTGCGGTATTGGGGACTATGTTCGGGGTGGCGACCTCCCTAGGGTTTGGGGTGTTGCAGGTTAACTCGGGCTTAAGCTATTTATTCGAGCAACTGCCGAATAACACCACAGTGCAAGTATCGCTGATTATTGGCATTACCCTACTCGCGACTCTGTCAGTATTTTCGGGCCTAGATAAAGGGGTGAAGCGCTTAAGTGAGCTTAACTTAGGTTTAGCTCTTATTCTGCTGCTGATTGTGTTAATTCTTGGCCCAACCGTGATGTTGCTGCAAGCCTTCGTACAAAATACCGGTAGTTATCTGAGTGATATTGTTAATAAAACCTTTAATCTGTACGCCTATCAGCATAAGGAAGACTGGCTGGGCGGTTGGACGCTACTCTACTGGGGTTGGTGGATCTCCTGGTCACCTTTTGTCGGCACCTTTATTGCGCGGGTGAGTCGTGGCCGCACCATACGGGAGTTTTTAGTCGGCATTTTATTTGTGCCCTCGGCGCTGACCTTTTTGTGGATGACGGTATTTGGTAACTCGGCTATCGACGCCATTATGAATCAAGGCGCGACCTACCTGAGCGATGCAGTGAATACCAATGTGCCCGTGGCCTTGTTTGTGTTTTTTGAACATATGCCGTTCCCGCATCTCCTGTCGGGGATTGGGATTTGTTTAGTGGTCACCTTTTTTGTTACCTCATCGGATTCTGGATCGCTTGTAATCGACAACCTAACCTCGGGAGGCGATAACAATGCGCCCGTCTGGCAACGGGTGTTTTGGGCACTATTACAAGGGGTAGTGGCCTCGGTGCTGCTGCTTGCCGGCGGCTTACAGGCCTTACAAACTGCGGCCATTGCCAGTGCCATGCCATTTTTATGTGTGATGCTGCTGATGTGTTTGGGGCTGTATAAGGCGCTGAAAGACGATTGGCTTAAGATCAACAGTGTGCAGATGCATACCACCAGTGTGCAATACGCTAAGACCAATATCAGTTGGGAGGAGCGTATCGAAGTCTTAGTGTCCCATCCTACCGAAGATGAGGCGCGAATTTTCCTCAATAATGTCGCGACACCGGCGTTATCTAAGGTGTGTCAGCAATTTATGACCAAGGGCCTGACGGCGGATCTCGAGTATCTCGACGGCAAAGTGCGATTGGTGATCAGCAACGAAGCCTATCAACCCTTCGTATACGGTGTGCGGATGCGCTGTTTTGAAATCGTCAATCCGGTTGGTGAAGAGTTAGAGCAGGGCAACAATTGGTACTATCGCGCCGAAGTGTACTTAGAGCAGGGCGGCCAACACTATGATGTGATGGGCTATACCGAAGAGCAGCTATTGGCTGACGTGGTTACCCAATACGAGAAATACCTGCACTATTTGCACTTGTCCAATGCCGACCAAGGACATGTAACCTAAACGCTTTGCGTTCAGAAATATTGCCCCAAGGAATAACTCGGATTATCCTTGGGGCACTTTTTTAGGGGTAATGAGTTAGGTGTGAGCATGTCAGCAAATCCAGGCCAGAGTAAGTTAGATCAAGTCTTAGCCCAAGAGCGGGAATACCGCGCTAAACGTGAGGGTGGTTACCGCGAACAGGCGCTTAAATTGTATCCTTGGATCTGTGGCCGCTGTACTCGTGAATTTACCTCAAAAAACTTAAGCGAGTTGACGGTTCACCATAGAGACCACAACCACGACAACAACCCATCAGACGGCTCGAATTGGGAATTATTGTGCCTTTATTGCCACGATAATGAACATTCACGTTTCGAAGAATTGATCCGTTACGGCAACACTACCGAAACCAAGCAAGCGGCGGCGACCTATAATCCCTTTGCCGATTTAAAGGCGATGATGAAAAAGTAACGATAAAAGTAAAAGGCCTGAAATTTTCAGGCTTTTTTCGCAAGTCGCGCCTCGGCTTCCAGCCATTTAGCGCGGCTTAACACTTGTTGATTTTCGTCGCCTTCGAAATGGGCTTTGCGGGCGGGAAGTTGCGCGATAATCGCGGCGTGTTCTGCATCGCTGCTATCGCGCCAAGCGACAATCTCATCGATATGGCGAAAACAGCCCATGCAATAATCTTCATCATTTAAGCCGCAGCGGGCGACGCAGGGGGAGAGCATATTTTTCCTCTAAAACTCTTCTCTTTAGATGGCTTGTTTAGCGTATACACACTTATGGATTGCTAGCAGGTATCAGCAAGCTGACAAAAGCAGCGGCGATAGTAGCAGCTTTAAGCGCCTTGGGCAGCGATAATACGATGAAATGCGCCTTGATATTCGTAAAGGCTTAATTACGACAGAGCACTTCAAAACAGTAGCTTCATAACGGCGCTGTTTTTAAGGCTCTGTAAAGAGGCCTTTGCAATAAGATAGGCAAATGGAAAACATCAGAGTAAAGCAAATTCAGCATGGTAATTAAGCACGACAATCATATGCTCGAGAGTCAGCAGCCGCTCAAGGCGCACTTTATCCAATTGGATAAGTTACTTGAGCAGAGCCGCGCCCTATGGCAAGTACTCGCTTTTGAGGCAAAAACACTGCCGTGGCAGCAACAATTCCCGACCCTAGCAAAAGTCTTGTGGGAACTCGATGATGCCGTGCTCGATACTTTGGATGCCGAGCAATCGGCGTTAGTCGATGCCTTATCTCCCGCACTCCTGCAGGATCTTGCCGCGTTAGGATACGACTGGGATCTGTCTTTACTCACATTGTCCTTTGCCGAACTTTCGCATAGCTCAGATATTGATTCAGATATAGGCTTTGATATTAGCTCTGACATTAGCTCTGACGATATTGAAACAGCTACTTCACCTTGTATTGATCTTACCGAGCTGGCTCACTTTAGCGCCCATATAAAAGGCCGTAAGTGGGAGCAGATCACTGCCTTTGTGCAGCATTTGCCCGATGCGGGATTACCCGTGCTCGAGTGGTGTGCGGGCAAAGGGCACTTGGGCCGTTTGATTGCCAAAGCACGTGGTGTGGATGTGTTAAGCCTCGAGTGGCAGGCGATGCTCTGTGAAGAGGGCCAAGCCTTTGCCGATAAATGGCAGTTATCGCAGCGGTTTATCTGCGCCGACGCCTTCGCTATCAACGATAAAACTAGCGACAATTCCGCTCATCAAACTAATCCTTTTTGCGCTCCGCAACAGGCGGTGGCGCTGCATGCCTGTGGCGATTTGCATGTGCGTTTACTGCAATTGGCCGCAGCGGCGGGCACACAGGCACTGGCGATTTCACCTTGCTGCTACCATTTAATTCAGGCTAATCAATATCAAGGCTTATCGACACTCGCCAAACACAGCGCGCTGCGTTTAAGTCGCCATGACTTGCAGTTGCCCTTACAACAGAGCGTGATCGCAAATCCGAAACAACAGGCGCTGCGACATCAGGAAATCGCCTGGCGGCTGGGTTTTGATGCGCTGCAACGAAATTGCCGTGGCATAGATGCTTATTTACCTTTGCCCGCCATAAAGCAAAGCCAGCTGAGCGGCGAGTTTGCCGAGTTTTGTGACTGGGCGGCGGCGCAAAAGACGGTTACCTTAGCCGCAGATTGTGATTTTGCTGCTTGGCTTGAGATTGGTAAACAGCGACAAAGATTAACCCGGCGCATCGATTTGGCCGCGCATTTGTTCCGCCGTGCGCTGGAGCTGTGGTTAATTCTCGATCGTTGCTGTTTTTTGCAGGAAAACGGTTATCGGGCAAGCCTGAGGGAATTTTGTGCAACCAGCGTGACGCCGCGAAATGCGCTGATTTTGGCGCAAAAATTGAGCGATTGAAAAATAATCTGAATGATGAGGTCATACTTGCCTGTTTTTTATGAAGTATTTCTTTATTAGTTCATTTTGAATTAACGGATAGGCGGCATGATCGTCACAAGGGTTTATAAACCCTGTGAGACAAGTCTAAGACGAAAGATGGTTTTTTATTGAATCATCGGGCTTTTCTTGTTCAAATGTCGCCTTAATGACAAATAACAACTAAAAACTGACCTAAAAGATCAGTGATCTTAGTGAGCGAATAAAACAGTTTCATGAAATATTCCCGCGTATTTATTAATAGCCTTGCCTATGAACTGGCACCTGTGGTGGTTTCCAGTAGCGAGCTAGAATCTCGCCTCGCGCCTCTATATCAAAAGTTTCGCATTCCTATGGGGCAACTTGCGGCATTAACGGGCATTACCGAACGCCGTTGGTGGCCTAAAGGGCATCAATTATCCGATGGAGCGATTAAAGCGGCGCAAAAGGCGATTGCAGAAACGGGAATAGAAGTCGCCGAACTGGGCGCTGTGGTGTATACCGGCGTTTGTCGCGACCAGCACGAACCCGCCACCGCCTGCCGGATTGCGGCGGCATTAGGTGTGTCGAAGGACACGGCGATTTACGATATCAGCAATGCCTGTCTTGGGGTGTTATCGGGCATTTTAGACATTGCCAACCGTATCGAGCTTGGCCAAATTAAGGCGGGCATGGTGGTGTCCTGCGAATCGGCGCGGGATATTGTCGATGTGACCATTGATAATATGCTGGCCGATCCGACCATGCAGAATTTTGCTCAGTCGCTGGCGACCTTAACCGGCGGCTCTGGCGCGGTGGCGGTGATCCTGACCGATGGCAGTTTGCCGCTGACGAATGTGCGTAAGCATCAGCTACTTGGCGCCTCCCATTTATCTGCGCCGCAGCACCATCAACTGTGTCAGTGGGGCTTGCAGGAAGTGGGGCACAATATTTACCGTGAGTTTATGCGTACCGATGCGGTGACCTTGCTCAAAGAAGGGGTCGAGCTGGCGAAACATACGTGGGAGCATTTCCTGACCCAGCGTAATTGGCTGGTCGAGCAGGTCGATAAAGTGATCTGCCATCAGGTTGGTGCCTCAAACCGTAAACAGGTCTTGAGTGCGTTAAATATCCCGCCTGAAAAAGAATTTCCAACATATCAACTGCTTGGCAATATGGGCACAGTCTCTTTACCCGTCACTGCGGCCATGGCACACGATCAAGGCTTTTTACGGCCAGGGGATCAGGTGAGCTTTTTAGGCATCGGCAGTGGCTTAAACTGCATGATGCTGGGTATTAAGTGGTAGTTTTCCAAGATTGTTATCTGCCTTAGCCGACGCTTGATAGCAAGGTTTGCTAGGGCATTTTTTATGCTTATTGGTTTAGCGATGAGCTTAGGTTAAGGCAAATGAGCCGCAACCTTCCGCCAATACAAAAACAATTAGAACAAAAGATAGGAAGCGTCATGTTAGACACTCTGTTGCCGTTTAAACGTCATTTTCTTAGCCGTAATGGCAACAAGCTGCATTACATCAATGAAGGCCAAGGTGAGCCTGTGGTCATGGTGCACGGTAATCCAAGCTGGAGTTTTTATTACCGGAATTTAGTGAGTGCCCTTAAGGATACTCACCAGTGCATCGTGCCCGATCATATTGGTTGTGGCCTGTCGGATAAGCCGGATGATAGCGGTTACGATTACACCCTTAAGAATCGCATCGATGATTTAGAGGCGTTGCTCGACAGTCTAAAGGTAAACGAAAACATTACCTTAGTCGTTCACGACTGGGGCGGCATGATCGGTATGGGCTACGCGGCGCGTTATCCTGAGCGAATTAAACGTCTGGTGATTTTAAATACTGGCGCCTTCCATTTACCCGATACTAAGCCTTTACCGCTGGCGCTGTGGATCTGTCGCAATACGCTACTCGGCACAGTGTTAGTGCGTGGTTTTAATGCCTTTTCATCGATTGCCTCCTACGTTGGGGTGAAGCGCCAGCCGATGTCCAAGTACATCCGTGAGGCCTATGTCGCGCCGTTTAACTCATGGGCAAATCGGATTTCGACCCTGCGCTTTGTGCAGGATATTCCGTTAAAACCGGGTGACAGAAACTATCAACTGGTGTCGGATATTGCCGCCAGTCTGCCAAAGTTTGCCAAGGTGCCGACACTGATTTGCTGGGGTTTACAGGACTTTGTGTTCGATAAGCACTTTTTAGCCAAATGGCGCGAACATATGCCCCATGCACAGGTGCATGAATTTGCCGATTGTGGTCACTATATCCTCGAAGATGCGAGCGATGAGGTGATTACCCATATCAAACACTTTATGGCTGAGGCGCAAACGCCAGAGCCTGAAGTGCAGCAGGTTGAAACGGAGTCGGTCACAGAGCCTGAGGTAGAAACTCAAGCGCCACAGGCCGCACATTAATGGTTAGGGTGGAGGATGCGCAGCTTGGCCATGGGACATCTAGCGTCGAGCGAGCAAGCGATGCCAATATTTGTCGGCATTTAAAGCAGGCCGCCCATCACATTCCCCATCATCTCGCGGTTGCGGTGCAACAGGGCAAGGGTAAATCCCTTGCCAATCTGACTTACCAAGAACTCGACTTTATTAGCCTCGATAAACAAAGCGATGCCATCGCCTTCGCGCTCAGTGCCCATGGGCTGAGGCGGGGGATGAAGGCGGTGCTGATGGTCACCCCGAGTCTGGATTTTTTTGCGTTAACTTTCGCCTTGTTCAAGGCGGGGATTATTCCCGTGCTGGTTGACCCGGGCATGGGGATTAAAAACCTTAAGCAATGTTTTATTGAAGCTGCGCCCGATGCGTTTATCGGTATCCCTAAAGCCCATATCGCCAGACGCTTATTAGGCTGGGGTAAGGGCAGCGTGCAGCATCTTATCAATGTGGATGGCAATCCCAGCGGGCTTGCTGGCACGCTATCGCGCTTACTCACGGGCGCGCCAAGTTTAGCGACGATACTCTCGTTTTCAAAAAAGTCATCAGCAGCTAAGTCATCTACAGCTAAGACATCTGTGGCTAAATTGCCGGAACAGGCCGAGTACCCGATGGCGCTGCTTAGGCATGACGAGATGGCGGCGATTCTTTTTACCAGCGGCAGCACGGGAACGCCAAAGGGCGTTGTCTATAGTCACGGCATGTTTGAGGCGCAAATTCAGGCGCTAAAGCAGGATTATGGCATTGCACACGGCGAGCGTGATTTAGCAACATTCCCGCTATTTTCCCTCTTTGGTCCGGCGCTCGGTATGGCATCGATTGTACCTGAGATGGATGCCAGCAAACCGATCACGGCCAATCCTGAATTTTTATTTGCCGCCATTGAGAAATACCAATGCAGCAATATCTTTGTTAATCCAGCCTTGCTTGAGCGTTTAGGCCGCGCCGGTGAGCAAACAGAGTCGAAAAAGCAGCACAAACTCAGCAGTGTGAAACGCGTGATTTCCGCAGGGGCGCCCGCGACCATTGCCTCGATTGCCCGTTTTAGCAAAATGCTCAGTGACGGCGTGCCTGTACTCAATTCCTACGGCGCCACCGAATCCTTACCTATCAGCATGATCGCCAGCGATGAGCTATTTACCACGACTCAAACCACGGACAATGGCGGTGGGATTTGTGTCGGCCGCGCCATCGATGGCGTCAGTATCGAGATTATCGCCATCACTGAAGCTGATATTCCTGAGTGGGATAATGGCCTGCGCCTTAACGCGGGGGGAATTGGCGAAATAGTGGTCACAGGCCCTATGGTGAGCCAGTCCTATTATCGCCGCGAAACGGCAACGACGGCGGCCAAAATCTGGGACCGCGAGCAGCAAACCTTTAGGCACAGAATGGGCGATCTTGGCTATCTGGACGACAGTGGCCGGTTGTGGATGTGTGGTCGCAAAGCCCATAGAGTCGATGCCACCCAAGGCGGGCAGTGTATTAAACGTTATTATTCCATTCCCTGTGAGCGTATTTTTAATACCCATCCGAATGTGAAGCGCTCGGCGTTAGTGGGGATCAAAGTGAAGGGAAAAGATGGCGCGAGTGAGATTGAACCACTCATCTGCATCGAGCTTGATCAATCCTTGGTGTGCAATAAGAGCGCGCAGCTCTATCAGGATTTGCTGGCGATTGCCGAGCAGTATAGCCAAACTCAGGGGATAAGGCGTTTTCTTATTCATCCCGATTTCCCCGTGGATGTGCGCCATAATGCCAAAATATTTAGAGAAAAATTAGCCGTTTGGGCGCAATCGCAAACCAAAGGCTGATTTCAATTTAGCCAATTTTTAACTTAAATAGGGTCGATATTTAGGCCGTTCTTTCGCGGTATGCTTTGCCGCGAGTTGTGCGTTGTTGCACTCAATCATTGAATTTAATACTAAGATGACACTCACTGTCACGGAATCGCGATATGACCGACAATTTTTCTCTTCTCCAAACCGATGCGACGCAAACTGGCCGCTGCGATAATCTCGTCCAAGCAGGCTTTGAGCCGCGTGAGCAAGTCGCGCTTAATGCCTTAGCGACTAAGATCAGCCATGCCTTTGTCACTGGCGCGGGCGGATTTTTGGGGAAGGCGATTTGTCAGCGTTTAATCGCAGCCGGTATTAAGGTCACAGGCTTTGCCCGCTGCCATTACCCTGAGCTTGAAGCCCTTGGCGTGACTATGGTGCAGGGGGATTTAGTCAATCCAGAGCAAGTTAAACAGGCGATGCAGGGCTGTGATATCGTATTTCATGTGGCGTCAAAGGCGGGTGTCTGGGGCGATAGAGACAGCTATTTTTGCCCCAATGTGAAGGGCGCCGCCAATGTGATTGCCGCTTGTAAGGCGCTTAAAATTGGTAAATTAGTCTATACCAGCACTCCAAGCGTGACCTTTGCGGGCGAGGATGAATCGGGTATCGATGAGTCAACGCCCTACGCCAGCCGCTTTTTAAATTATTATGCCCATTCCAAGGCCATCGCCGAGAAAATGATGCTCGATGCTAATCAAGCATCGACAACAACGTCGGCGTTTGCGTTAAAGACAGTCGCCCTGCGGCCGCATTTAATCTGGGGGCCGAATGATCCGCATTTGGTGCCACGGGTGCTCGCCCGTGGTCGTTTGGGTAAACTCAAGCTGGTGGGGCGCGAGGATAAACTGGTCGATACCATTTATATCGATAACGCCGCCTATGCCCATATTCTGGCTGCCGTGGAGCTTTGCCAAGTCTCGCCAAAGTGCCAAGGAAAAGCCTATTTTGTCAGTAACGACGAGCCTGTGACTATGGCCAAGATGCTGAACCTCATCTTAGCCTGCGATGGACTTGCGCCTGTAACTAAGCGAGTGCCACAGACGCTGGCCTATGTGGTGGGCACAGTGTTAGAAACGGCGTATCGGCTGCTGAAAAAGCAAGAAGAGCCGATAATGACGCGCTTTGTCGCTAAACAGCTTTCCTGTAGCCATTATTTCGATATCAGTGCAGCAAAACGGGACTTTGGCTATCACGCCCTAGTGTCGATAGAAGAGGGGATGAAGCGTCTTAAGGCATCGCTCTAGTGCTTTATTTAGCGGGGGTTGAGTCTGCTTCGTGTTATCTTATGCCGTCACGGTAATCTAATGGGTTAGAGCGTTAATGGCGTGCGACGATTGTAATACTTCAATATTTCGGCAAAAGATTGGCCGCTGCAAACGCTGCATGTGGCAGTTGACGCTGCTGTCGCTTATCGGTTGGCCTTTGTGGTGGTATCTCTACAGTGACACTCCTCGAGAGGTCAACTCCATCGCCTTACTGTTTTTCTGCTTAGCCTTTAGTGGCCTGTTGTTACTACATTTTGTGGTATTAGTCGCGCGTCGTCTGCTCGGTCGCGAATAGTTTTTCACTTCTCATCGAATCTCCTTTTTATCCTTGGTGGTGAGCGGTCACACTCGTCATTTACGCTATTTCAAACGGCCATTCTTGCCCGCGAACTTTTTCATTTTCGCTTAATGCTCAAGTGTTACACAGTGCGCTGAAACAGCTCGCTTTTTATCGTCTTAGCGAAAAATACTGTCGATTGGTGCTAGTTAAGGCGTGAATAGTGATGAGCTCACGCGATTATTTTACTCCGTGAACCCGTGAGTGTTAGTACTAGGCTTAAATCTGATGTGAGTACGACAAATGCTCTGATGGTAGAGTCTAGTGTAACGAGTTGTTTTGGCTGATGAGTATGGGTTTAAACAAATTTTAATCTGACATTTTAAGGTTTTTACCCTGTTTCACTGTTTTTGGTATCGCCAAGTACTAAGATCGAACGTGGCGATGAGGCCGAGAAAACTCGGTATTTTTAGATTTTAGGGAGTGTTATGGAGTTTTTAACCACGCTATTTGTGGGTTACCCGATATGGGTTTGGTTAATGTTTTTTGGCTTTGTGCTGGCATTGTTAGCCTTCGACTTAGGTGTGCTACACAAAGAGCAACATGAAATTACCGTGGCAGAGAGCCTTAAATTATCGGCCTTTTATATCTGTATGGGGCTGTTGTTCGGCGCTTGGTTATGGTGGTACAAGGGCTCGACCGCGGGGATGGAATACCTCACGGGTTACCTTATCGAAAAATCCTTATCTATGGATAACGTCTTCGTTATCGCGCTTATTTTCAGTAGCTTAGGCATTCCCCGGTTGTATCAACACCGGGTGTTATTCTGGGGGATCATGGGCGTTATCGTGCTACGGGCGATTATGATTGGCTTAGGCGCGGCGCTGGTGGCGCAATACCAAGGCGTGTTGGTGTTATTCGGCCTGTTTTTGATTTTCACGGGTATTAAGATGCTCTTCTCCGATGATGAGCATGGTGATATCCAAGATAATAAGTTTTACAAGTGGTTACGCTCTAAAATGCGCTTTACCCCAAGCCTACATAAAGAGAAGTTTTGGGTAAGGGGAGAGGAGCATCAGCTCAGTAAAGGTTGGTGGGCAACACCTCTGTTCTTGGCGTTGATCTTAGTCGAAACCGCGGATCTGGTGTTTGCGGTGGACAGTATCCCTGCGATTTTTGCGATCACTCAAGATCCCTTTATCGTCTATACCTCTAACATCTTTGCGATTTTAGGCCTGAGGGCATTGTATTTTGCCCTAGCTGCTATGGTGCACCGTTTCGAGTATCTCAAGTACGCACTGTCGGTCGTGTTGGTGTTTATCGGCGTGAAAGTCGGACTGGTGTACTTTAATCATGAAGGTATTGTGGACTTTAAGATCCCTACGGCCTTATCCCTTGGCGTCACCTTCGGCCTCTTGCTGGCGGGAGTTCTATTCTCCCTGTGGAAGACGCGCGAGCAGAAAGCAGATTAATGTTTTTATAGATAAAACTGGCGCCTAGGGCGCCAGTTTTCCTTTGGTTATCCCTTATCTGTGTGGCGCCTTCTCTGCGTCATCTGCCGATGAAATAATTTCCATTTACGGTTTTTCGGTTTGGTAAAAGTGTGCAAACTGTTCTATTTTTCGTATAGACAGATGTTTGGCTCGGGCTTTTTTCTACCTGAGTAATGCTTTGCCTTGCACTGCATCGAGTCAGAAATAAAACGTCTGTTTTCATCAAATTGTACTAATAACAATAAATTATTAGCATCATCAACTTTGTGGCTTAGCTCATTATCTCCCTGAATGGAGTAACTGTTGGGCTCATTCAGAGATCTTGGCCATTGCGCCACGCCATCAATACAAATAAGCGAATAGCTGATAGCGAGCCAGGCCGTTGTCGCCGAGGTTCGTACTACGAGGAGAAAGATCATGTCTATGGTGAGTGCGAAGGAATTCGCTCATTGGTTAATGAAACGCTTCGAGGGTGTGGAAAAGGGCGTGAGTTTAACCCGAGAAGATATCAATCAGCTGACCGGGCGCCAAAATTTTTCATTGGTATTTGTCCATGATATTCATTACGAGTTGATGCGTTTTGGCATTGCTTTTGTGACTGACACTGGGCGGGATACTTATTATCTTGTACGGGTATGTGACAAACCTTGGCGCAATCAATTGGAGCAGGACTCTGAAAAGGAGCTGTTTTCTAACGTAGTGTCGATTAATTTGCTACGTTAAGACGGCAATCCTTGGCTTGTATCAGTGCAATTGGGCCTGAATTGGTGAGTCATTTCAACGCGCCACAGAATCCTGTTGCGCAGGCTGTTGCATGGGGATTAACAGGGTTAACAAATCCGCTTTTTTGCGTTACTTCATCTCTCCTAAGTTAGTTACACTCTCCCTCTTTACACTTAAATCCGCCGCGAAAAGTGCAAATTCGCTTGTTCTTCGGCATGGATTTTCCTAAGGTGATTGAAAATGATTTTCACTGAGGCCCCCTATGAATACCCATTTGCAATTACAGGTTAAGCATTGGCTCGAAAATGACCCAGATCCCCGCACTCAGGCACAACTGCAAGCCTTAATCGACGCCGGAAATGACACCGAACTCGAGGCACGTTTTGCGGGACGTTTAGAATTTGGAACCGCCGGATTACGCGGTGTAGTGGGCGCAGGTCCTATGGGCATGAATCGCTTGGTTATCCGCCAAACGTCTGCAGGGCTTGGTACCTATCTACTTGAACAAATTAAAGATGCTGCCGAGCGCGGAGTCGTGATTGGATACGATGGCCGTCACGATTCACGCACTTTCGCCCATGATACCGCCAGTGTGCTCACCGCGATGGGGATTAAAGTGCGCCTCACCGCCAAAGTGGCACCAACGCCGCTGGTGGCCTTTGGGGTTAAGCATTTTAATGCCGCCGCCGGTATTGTGGTGACCGCCAGCCATAACCCGCCACAATACAATGGCTACAAAGTGTATTGGGAAAACGGCGCGCAGATTATCCCGCCCCATGACTCAGGTATCGCCGCTCAAATTGAGCTGGCGGCAACCCAAGCAATTCCGTTTATGGATCAGGTGGAGGCGACCAAACAGGGCAAGCTTATCTGGTTGCAGGACGATTATTACGAAACCTATCGCCGCGGCGTGATGCACGCCAATGTGCTGCAAAATAACACCGCGCCTGAAAAAGTCAGTCTTGCCTATACCGCGATGCACGGAGTGGGCGCAGAAATGGCTGAAACCGTGCTCAAGGATGCGGGTTTTACCCAAGTGTATTCGGTGGCGGCGCAGCGCGAACCTGATGGCGATTTCCCAACGGTTAATTTCCCGAATCCGGAAGAAAAAGGTGCGATGGACTTAGTCATCGCCGAAGCGAAAAAGCATGGTGCTATGCTTGCCTGCGCCAATGACCCCGATGCCGACAGATTCGCGGTTGCTGTACGTAAGGATGATGGCGAGTATCAAATGCTAACGGGCGACCAAGTGGGCGTGCTCTTTGGCCATTATCTGTTAAGCCATGCCGCGAAAGACCAACGTCTGGTGGGCACCACCATTGTGTCCTCCAGTCTATTATCTAAAATCGCCAAAGGCTTTGGCGTTGAAAGTTATACCACGCTCACCGGTTTTAAATGGCTGATGAATGTGGGGATTGCGCAGACTCAGCCTGATAATCAATTCCTGTTTGCCTACGAAGAGGCGCTGGGTTACACCGTCGGTAACATGGTGTGGGATAAGGACGGCCTATCGGCATTAGTCGCCTTCGCCCAATTAACCGCCGAGCTTGCCGCCAAAGGGCAAAGCATTTGGGATAGACTCGAACAGATATACCGCGAGCAGGGTTTCCATCTCAATGCTCAAGTTAGCATTGCCTTAAAACCCGACACGCCTAATATCGGCGCCTATCTGCGTGAACATCCGCCGCTGGCAATTGGTGAACATGCCGTGGTGTCGACCGATGATCTCAAGGCGTTAGAGCGCCGTTTTGCCGATGGCAAGGTCGAGAAAATCAATCTGCCCGCCAGTGACGTATTAACCTATCGCTTAGCCAATGGCGCGCGGGTGATAGTACGGCCATCGGGCACTGAGCCAAAAATCAAGTGCTATTACGAGGTGGTCGAGCCTATGACGGCGCAAGACACCTTGGCCAGCGCCCAAGCTCGGGCAACTCAGGCGATGGAGGCGTTTATTTCAGCCCATCAGGCGAGCCTACCTAAATAAGCGCTTTTAGCGCACTCAATAAAATCAGCTTCACTCAAAGGCTACTGACATGATGTTGTCAGTAGCCTTGTTTTATTCTTGTTGTCGTCCGCTGGTGAATCACATTTATAACATGATGAATCATCGGCATTTTTCAACAAGGAGAAAGTGAAAATGTTATCAATTGCACCGTTAGTCTGGGGTGAAATTCCTGTCAGTGATATGGATCGTGCCATCGCTTTTTATCAACAACATTTCGGCGTTGAATTTAAACGTGACGATATGGAAGACATGCAATACGCGACGCTCGTAACAGAGGAGGAAGGTGCAGCCAGCATTGGCCTCGTTAAATGCAGCATGAGCAAACCGTCGATGGAAGGTAGCACTGTATACCTGCATTTCAGTGCACAATTGCAACCTTTAGTGGATAAACTCGTGGCCGCCAATGTGACTATGCTATTGCCTGTGACGCCTATCAAAGACGGCGGTTGTGGCTACATCGCCCTGTTCGTGGATAGCGAAGGCAACAAGGTCGGCCTCTGGTCGCAAAATCAGTAATGTAACCGCTGCAGAGTCGTGCCTTGGCACGGCTCTTGGTACTGATGTTTACGCCGATCTTTAATTCGAGTGGATACAGTCAGTTCTGCGGATAAGAGCGATATGCAATAACGTCCCGCGATAGCCTTAAACAAGTAACAGCAAATTTCAGTGATGAAGGTAAAGGATAATGGAACAGGTTTTTATGGCGGCTCAACCTATGCTTGGACTGAGTACGCGCACCAACAATAGCAGCGAAATGGCGGGTGAGGGCGGCAAGATTGCAGCGCTTTGGCAGACATTCTTTGAATCATCACAACTCACGGCGATGCTCGATTCTCCCATGTATGGGGTTTACTACGACTATGAATCGGATATGACGGGAGATTATTCGGTTTTAGTGGGGAAAAGCGTTGAGTCTGTCAGCGAGACCGGCCCTTTTACGGCATTACAGCTACGAGAAGGAAACTACCTTAAGTTCAGTGCACAAGGGGAAATGCCCCACTGTGTGGTTGATCTTTGGGGACAGATTTGGCGCTACTTTAGTGCACCTGATTGTCCGCATCAGCGTGATTATCAAACGGACTTTGAGGTCTATCGAAGCGCCGATAAGGTCGAGATTTATATCGGGATCGTGTAGGCCGGATCCATAACACTTTGCCAATACAGTATCGCTTGGGCGGGTAAGCTTTAGCGGTTAAGATCCCTAAACTTTCGCAGCAAAGCCAATTTGAGGTGTGATTACTGTCCATGCGCCGTGCCGACCGCCTATTTCAAATAGTGCAAATTCTTAAACATCGACGATTAACGACCGCCCAAGAACTGGCGGATCGTTTAGAAGTCTCGACCCGCACCGTGTACCGCGATGTGCAGGATTTATGTTTGAGCGGAATTCCCATTGAAGGGGAGGCGGGTGTGGGCTATCTGTTGCGCCACGAAGTGAATGTGCCGCCACTGATGTTTAACGAGGCCGAATTAGAAGCGATTCAAGTTGGCATGCGTATGGTGCAAACATGGGGTGGCAAAGAGCTTGGCAGTGCGGCGCGTCAGGCGATGATAAAAGTGGAAGCCGTGCTACCTAAGCGTTTGCAAGCTTATCAATCCTTGATGTTTTCACCGGATTTTTATTTAGATTCCAACGAGTTTCAGTTTCTCGACCCGCTGCGTAATGCGGCCCAACGCCGTGAGTACGTCAAACTCTTCTATCAAGATGTTAATAAAGCCCTGACCGAGCGCGAAGTGCGGCCGCTCGCCATCTATTTTTGGCGCGGCACTTGGACCTTGCTGACTTGGTGTGAATTACGCCAAGATTTTCGCAACTTTCGGGTCGATCGTATCACCGGATTGTTAAGGCTTAACCGACATTTTGAACCGACGCCGGGGCAGGAGTTAGAGGATTATATTTGTCTGATGGACGCCCAGATGCGCGAGCGTGAAGCCGAAAAATAAAGCCACTTATAGAGTGGCTTTATGGTGATTAACTTTATGAATTTTTATTAGAAACTGCCGCGGATCCCGAGGGCGATTTGGGTGCCAAAACGTTCTAGGTAATTCACTTGGTCCTCATACTTCACATAACCCGAATAGCGGTTATTGGTCAGGTTAGAAGCCTCGGCGAAAATCGACACATTTTCAAAAATGTCATAACTCGCGCTAGCATCGAGCTGACCGTAATCTTGGATCCAAGCTGGACCACCCCAAGCTTCGGGATCGACCAGGAACTTACTGCGCCAGTTATAGGCAACCCTGGCCTGCAGACCGTATTGCTCATAGTAAAGGACGGCGTTGTAAGAGTTTTTCGACATGCCCTTAAAGGGTAAGCCTTTCGCATCGATTTCGGGATCATCATAGCTGCTGTCCACATAGGTGTAGTTCAGCTGGAAACCTAAACCATTAAAGGGTTCTGGCAGGTATTCGTCGAGGGATTGCTGCCATGCGGCTTCCACCCCTTGCACTTTGGCGCCGTACTTACCCGATACGGGCTGAGTAACATAATATTCTGTCCCCTCAACCATTTGAGGCCCTTTGTCGTCGGTGATAAAGGATTCAATGTCTTTGATAAAAATGGCACCGCTCAGTGAGCTACTCTCGTGGAAATACCATTCGAGGGAGATATCTCCTTGGCGCGCCTTTTCGGGGGCGACGCTTGGGTTACCGCGTGTCAATGTCGGTAAGCCATTCTCACGGGTCGTGAAACTCGGTGCAGCCCACACTCGCAGCGCATAGAGTGATGGGCGGCTTAACACTTCAGCGGCGGAGACTCGTAGCAGCAAATCATCCTGCAGATTGAGCTTAAAGTTCATGCTCGGTAACACATTGGTATAGCTATCGTCGTAACTGGTTTGAACAACGTTTTTCCAATCATTGTTGGTGGGTTGGCCGGCACTGTCTAACTCAACCTTAGCCAAATCGTAGGCATAACCGTCGGAGGTGACTTTAGTCTGGCTCGCTCTGAGGCCTAAGTTCAACATATACGGCAGATCGAAAATTTCCTCTTCAATATTCACCTGCACATAGGCGGAGGTCACTGCTTCTGTGACTTCATAGCTGCCAGCCTTATTGAGGCTAGCGACAATGCTCTTATCCGCCGCTTCTTGGTTAATGCTGCGGTAGTATTCAAGCAGTTTGTCATAGTCGAAGCTTGGCCAAGGCTCTGGGGAGATGCTGTTTTCACCATCGAGGAAGTTATCGAAGTTGGCGGGCACAAATACGCTCGAAGGAATTTGGAACAGTTCAAATTCGCCCTGAGTAAAGACAGTGCTGTTATCGAAGGTATAACCATCGCGTGTCAGGTAATAACCACCACGGCTAAATTGGCTGGAATTGGATGAGGCAAATTCGGTCTGCTTTTTCACTTGCTTGACATAATTGACGCCAAAATCGACCTTGCTGATGATGCCTTCATCGGGAATGTATTGGCTGTTCAGTTTGATGTCGGTAATTTTATCGTCCACATCGACGCCACTGTTACGGCTGTAGTGGGCGCCGTATTTTTGATCGGCACTCAGACCTGGGCTAATCACCACATCGGGCAGCATATTGCCACGGGTGTAATCGATGTCGATGCCATCGACAAAGCCACGGGCAACCACGAAGCGGTTATCGCCATTATTGGCATTTTGCGCGGCGGAGTAGGCGACATCGGCGGTAATCGACCAATTGGGCATAACATACCAGTCGGCCTTCAGACCCATTTGGTAGGTATCGGTTTTTCTTGGGGTACTGAGGTTGAGCAATTCAACCATAGTGTTGTCACCCGTTTGGTTCATGCTCACCACACGGCCCTGATCGTCAAATATGGCGTCGGTAAATAGCGGTGTGCCCGGCGTCCATTCTTCGTCGTAGTTCACGAAGCCGATTTGGTATTTATGGCCATCGGTGTTGTAGCGTGAATAGAGACCGTCGAAGTTAATGTCGAGATTATCCAATGGGCGCCATTGCAGAGCGAGCGTGCCACCTACGCGTTCACGCACGTCTTGGGCGTTCGCAAAATACATATAGCTTGGGATCTTAGAGGCATAAATCTCACCTGGGTCGATCACGCCGTTATTGTTGGTATCGACCGGCACCCCGGCGCTGTCGACGCCCCAGCCTTCATCTTCATCGAAGAAGCCTTCGGCCGAATAGGTGTCTGCCCGCAGGGTTTTACGGGAATATACCGCCGAGACCAGCGCACCAAAACTATCGTCATCCGTCTTATCACCGATGATCAGTGAGGCGTGGGGGTGAATATCCTCGGTACGGGACTCGTAAATCCCCTTGGCGGAGGCTTGAATGGTACGGCCTTCTAAATCCAGCGGTTTACGGGTTTGGATATCGACGATAGCGCCAATGCCACCTTCGGTCAGTCTGGCTTCGGGTGATTTATACACCGCCAGCACGTTTACCAGCTCCGAGGCGATGGTGTCGAAGTTAAAGTCTCGGCCTGCATTTTCTGAGGCCAATTTACGGCCATTGAGGGTGGTGACGTTATAACCATCGCCAAGGCCGCGAACCAGAATATTTTGTCCTTCGCCGCCGTTACGGGTAATGGTCACCCCAGGAATGCGCTGTAGCGCCTCGGCTAAGTTTTCATCTGGAAATTTACCAATGTCATCGGCGACCACAAGGTCGACTACGCTCACGGCATTCTGCTTTAGGAACATCCCTTCCTTAATACTGTTTCTGATCCCTGTTACCTGAATGCGTTCGACTTCAGCATCCTGGGTTTGCGCAGTGTCCTTCGGTTGAACTTGCTCTTTCGTTTCGGTTTGTTGCTCTGCTGGTATTTCATTGGCAGCGCTGTGAGTTGCTGTCAGAGCCGCTGCGATGGCTAGGGCAATCGCGGCAGGCTTGGTGGTTAAGAGTTTCATAGTATCCCCGCATGAGTGTGATGCACGGTCGTTGCCGTGTCTTTTAATACAATTTCGAAAGCGAAAGAAACTGCGCAAACCTTTCGAAGTCTTATTTATAGCGTTAAATTCTGTAATCGATCAATAAAAAAATGTAAAAATACTTTCAAAAAGTTTCACATTCATGCATGATGAAAATCAACTTATGGTAAAAACTTGAGCTAAAACTTCGTAAGTTATTGTTAATTTTGTTATTTGTTTTTGTGATGGCGAAAAGTGGTTTCGAAAGTGTTTGAAAGTTGTTCTCGACGTGTTACCTTTCAATCGATAGTTAATCGAAAGAATGGAGAAGCTTGTGAGTACTTTGAACACGATAGAAAGGCAGCAGGAAATTGTGCGAATGACACAGTTACAGGGAAAGGTCTCTGTTGCCGAACTCGCAGAACACTTTGGGGTATCTGAAGTCACGATCCGCAGCGATTTAGCCATGTTGGATCAAAAGCAGTTACTGGTGCGCTCCCGGGGCGGCGCTATGGTCAACAGCGAGTTGATCCGGGAGTTATCACTGAAGGAGAAGGGCAGTTGCCATTCGGCCTTAAAGCAAGAGTTAGGTAAGGCCGCGGCGGCCTTGGTGCAAAACGGCGATCGCTTATTGCTCGACTCGGGGACGACCACCCAACAGGTGGCGGCGAACCTGATGGAGCATAAGGATCTGATCGTGATGACCAATGGCCTGAATATCGCCACCGAATTGGCTAAGGCTGACGAAGTGGAGGTGATGTTAACCGGCGGGCTGTTACGTAAAAAATCCCTGTCGTTCTACGGCAATATCGCCGAGAACAGCCTGCGGGATTACAACTTTAACAAGTTGATTTTAGGGGTAGATGGTTTCGATTTGCGGGTGGGATTAACCACTCACTTTGAAAAAGAGGCCAGCCTCAACCGAATGATGTGTGAGATAGCGAGTGAAATTATCGTTGTGACTGACTCATCAAAGTTTGATCAACAAGCATTCCACGTTATTTGCAGCAGTCGCCGTATTACGCGCCTAGTGACAGATACCGGGATCCCAGAGCGCTATGTTGATGAATTAACTAAACAAGGTGTGCAATTACACCTCATTGAGAAAGCTAATTTATAACGGGGAATTACTATGTCGGGTTTTGATCGTCGTTCGTTTTTAAAGGCTTCTATGGTAACCGCTGCGGCAACGGCCCTTGCGGCCTGTGCCAGCAGTGAACGTGCTACAGGCACAACACCTAAGGCTGCGGGTAAATCTGTGATGGGGCTGGTCGTGCCCAAGATGGATGAGGTTAGAGTAGGGTTAATCGGGGTGGGTGAGCGCGGCATTGGGTTTGTGCATCATTTCAGCCGTATTGAAGGTGCCCGCATTACCGCCATCTGTGATACCGATACCTTAGTGCTGGCCCGCGCTGAAAAAGCTATTAACGAATATGGGCGTGATAAACCTGCCTATTTTAGCAAGGGAGACCATGCGTACCGCGATCTGTTAAACCGTGATGATGTGGATATCGTCGTGATTGCCACACCATGGGCCTGGCATCACCCCATGGCGAAAGAAGCCATGTTAGCGGGCAAGCATGCCTTCGTCGAAGTCCCGATGGCGGGCACGATTGAAGAGCTGTGGGATCTGGTGGATACCGCCGAACTGACCCAGCGTAACTGCATGATGATGGAAAACGTCTGTTACGGCCGTGATGAGTTGATGGTGCTCAACATGGTGCGCCAAGGCCTGTTTGGTGAACTGCTCCACGGTGAAGCGGCCTACATCCACGAACTGCGCTGGCAGATGAAGGAAATCGACCGTAAAACAGGCTCTTGGCGTACGGCTTACCATGCTAAATACAACGGCAACCTCTATCCAACCCATGGTTTAGGCCCTGTCGCCCAGTATATGAATATCAACCGTGGCGACCGTTTAGACTATTTAACCTCTGTGAGCTCTCCTTCCTTAGGCCGCGCCGCCTATGCCAAACGTGAGTTCCCAGCGGATCATCAGCGTAACCAGTTGAAATATATCGGTGGCGATATGAATACCAGTCTGATCAAGACTGTGAAGGGCCGCAGCATCATGGTGCAGCATGATACGACCACGCCTCGTCCTTATAGCCGCCATAACCTGATCCAAGGGACAAACGGCGTGTTTGGTGGCTTCCCTAATCGTATCGCGCTGGAAAACGGTGGCTCTGGCAGTTATCACGAGTGGGATGAAAACATGGATTCATGGTACGCCAAATATGACCATCCTCTGTGGACCCGTATGGGCAAAGAGGCGGAGGAGAATGGCGGCCACGGTGGCATGGACTTCTTGATGTGCTGGCGGATGATTTACTGCCTACGCAATGGCGAGGCACTGGATCAGGATGTGTACGACGGCGCGGCATGGTCGGCGGTATTCCCCTTGTCGGTGGCCTCAGTCGGTGACCGGGGTAACTCCAAGGACTTCCCAGACTTTACCCGTGGTGTCTGGCAAACCGCGAAACCCCTCGGCATTGTGGGGTAAGCGCTATGTCAGTGATTCAAACTATCATTGACGCCAATAAAGCAGGTCAGCAGGCGGGCATTTTTGCCGTCTGCTCGGCCCAGCCCTTGGTGTTACAGGCGGCGCTATTGCAGGCAAAGGCGAATGGCACGCCCTTACTTATCGAGGCGACCGCCAACCAAGTGAATCAGTTTGGCGGTTATACCGGGATGAAACCACAGGATTTCATCGACTTCGTCACTCAAATGGCCATTGAACTTGGCCTTGAACCTTCACAATTACTCTTTGGCGGCGACCACTTAGGCCCCGTCGTTTGGTGCCAGCAAGCCGCCGAAGAGGCGATGCAATTGGCGGAAAACCTTATCGCCGAATATGTTAAGGCGGGATTTACCAAAATCCACCTCGACACCAGCATGGCTTGTGGCGGTGATGTGCTTCCCTTAGCGGATGAACTTATCGCGGCGCGTGCGGCGCGGCTCTGTGCGGTGGCCGAAGCCCATCGTGCGCCCGAGCAAGCGCTCTGTTATGTGATAGGCACCGAAGTGCCCGCGCCCGGCGGTGTGAGTGAGATGGAGGCCGAACTTGCGGTCACGCCTGTCAGTGCCATTGAACATACCTTAAATTGCCACCGCGATGCCTTTACTGCGGCAGGGCTGGGAGAGGAGGTGTGGCAAAAGGTGATTGCGGTTGTGGTTCAGCCTGGGGTGGAGTTTGATAACAGCCAAGTGCATTTGTTCGAACCCGAGGCAACCCATGCCCAAAGTGAGTTCATTCGCAGTTATCCCAGATTAGTGTTTGAGGCGCATTCGACCGATTATCAGCTCAGCATGGGATATCAGGCCTTAGTGCAGCAGCATTTCGCGATTTTAAAAGTGGGCCCACAGCTTACCTTTGCTCTGCGGGAGGCCTTGTTTGCCCTGTCCCATATCGAAAATGTGCTGTGCCAGCCCGAGCAATGCTCGGATTTACGCCAAAGCTGTTTTGAGTTGATGCGAGATAACCCTAAGTATTGGCAAGGGTTTTATGCCGACAACGAGGCATTGAAGTGGCAACTGGGCTTTAGCTTTAGTGATCGAGTGCGTTACTACTGGCCGAGCCTGCAAAACAAGGTCGAGCAGCTATTGAGCAACTTAGCCCAGAGCATTCCTCTGCCGCTGATCAGCCAGTATTTACCGAACCAGTATACGGCGGTCTTGGCAGGGGAACTTAAGCCCACGGCCCGTGAACTCGTACTGCATAAAATTACCGAAGTATTGGCCGATTACGCCAATGCCTGCCAGCTTCCTGTGATGCAATCACCTTTAAAGGGATGATATTTTGATGTTAACCAGTCCTCTTTCTCCATTCGAACATGAAGATAGCAACCTGTTATTGAGTGCAGAGCAATTAACCCAATATGGCGCCTTTTGGACGGCGAAGGAAATCAGCCAGCAGCCGAAAATGTGGCGCAAAGTGAGCGAGCAGCACAGTGATAATCGCACAATTGCAGCTTGGTTAACGCCGATTCTGGCAAAGCCGCAGTTAAGGATTATCCTCACTGGGGCAGGGACGTCGGCCTATATAGGTGATGTGCTCGCGGCCCATATTCAGCAGCATTTACCTTTGGCAACCCAACAAGTGGAAGCCATCAGCACCACGGATATCGTGAGTCACCCAGAGCTGTATCTGCGAGGCAATATTCCCACACTGCTGATTTCCTATGGCCGCTCGGGAAACAGCCCCGAGAGTATGGCGGCGGTCGAACTGGCGGAGCAATTGGTCGATGATTGTTACCATCTGGCGATCACCTGTAATGGTCAGGGAAAGCTCGCCAACTATTGCGCCGACAAATCCCATTGTTACTTGTATAAGTTGCCCGATGAAACCCACGACGTGAGTTTTGCCATGACCAGCAGCTTTACCTGTATGTACTTGGCAACCTTGTTGATTTTTGCGCCAAACCCTCAGGCGCTAGCGCAATGCATCGAGATGGCCGAGCACATCTTAACTGAGCGCTTAGCTGAAATTCGTCTGCAATCCGAGCAGCCTAGCAAGCGGGTCGTGTTCCTCGGAGGCGGGCCACTTAAAGCCATCGCCCAAGAGGCGGCGCTTAAGTACCTTGAACTCACCGCAGGGCAAGTGGTAAGTGCCTATGAGAGTCCGCTCGGGTTTCGCCACGGGCCAAAATCTTTAGTCGATAGTTATACGCAAGTGCTAGTGATGGTGTCATCGGCTCCCTATACTCGCCAATATGATAACGATTTAATTCAAGAGCTTAAGCGAGATAATCAAGCATTATCAGTGTTGACGCTCTCCGAAGAATTGTTAACTGGCAGCCGCGGGCTTAACGAAGTCTGGTTGGGATTACCTTTTATTTTGTGGTGTCAAATCCTAGCCATCTATAAAGCGATTCAACTTAAAGTATCGCCGGATAATCCTTGTCCTACGGGGCAAGTCAATCGAGTTGTGCAGGGTGTCAATGTATATCCCTTTGTAAAATAAATATAAATAAGGGCAAGGGCATGTATTACGGTTTAGATATAGGTGGAACAAAGATTGAGTTAGCGATTTTTGATACTCAATTAGCGCTACAGGATAAGTGGCGTTTAAGTACTCCTAGGCAGGATTACAGTGCCTTTATGGCAACGCTTGCCGAGCAAATCGAAAAGGCGGATCAGCAATGTGGTGAGCGCGGTACTGTTGGGATTGCGCTGCCCGGGGTGGTGAAAGCCGACGGGACTGTGATTTCGAGTAATGTGCCTTGCCTTAATCAACGCCGTGTTGCCCATGATCTTGCTAAGTTGCTCAATCGAACCGTGGCTATCGGTAATGATTGCCGCTGTTTTGCCCTCTCAGAAGCGGTACTTGGGGTGGGCAGGGGACACTCCCGCGTACTGGGGATGATTCTCGGCACGGGCACTGGCGGTGGTTTATGTATTGATGGCAAATTGTATCTCGGTGCAAATCGACTCGCCGGAGAGTTTGGCCATCAAGCCGTGAGCGCCTATGTTGCCCGTCGACATCAACTGCCGCTCTATACCTGTGGCTGTGGGCTTGAGGGCTGCGCCGAGACCTATGTGTCAGGCACTGGGCTTGGCAGACTCTACCAAGATATCGCGGGGCAAACGGCCGATACCTTTGCATGGCTGAGTGCACTGCGGCAAAACGACCCGCTCGCCATCAAAACCTTTGAGACTTATATGGATATTCTCGGAAGCTTAATGGCTTCATTAGTGCTGGCGATGGACCCGGATATTATCGTGTTGGGCGGCGGGTTATCCGAGGTGGAAGAAATTCTCGCTGCCTTACCCCAAGCGACCAAGGCGCATCTTTTTGATGGTGTGACATTGCCGCAATTTAAATTGGCCGACTTTGGTTCGGCCAGTGGCGTGCGCGGCGCGGCCTTGCTCGGCCACGGGCTCGATGCGGGGATAAGCTATGAAGCCTAATACGGATTTTAAGCTGATAGTCGACGGTGCTAAGGTGCTAACTCAAGGCAAACTTGCTGAGCACTGCACGATTGAAGTGTCGGATGGCATTATTCGCGGCCTTAAAACCTCAATATCGGCAGAGTGGACAGCGGATAAACCACATTACCGATTGACCTCTGGCACGCTAGTGGCGGGATTTATCGACACTCAAGTCAATGGTGGCGGAGGCGTGATGTTCAATCATGCACCGACGCTGGAAACCTTAAGGCTGATGATGCAGGCCCATCGCCAGTTTGGCACTACGGCCATGTTACCTACGGTGATCACCGACGATATTGAGGTGATGCAGGCGGCGGCCGATGCGGTGGCCGAAGCTATGGTTTGCCAAGTTCCTGGGATTATCGGTATCCATTTTGAAGGCCCGCATCTGTCGGTCGCAAAACGCGGTTGCCACCCTCCCGCACATTTACGCAGCATCACTGAGCGCGAGTGGCAGCTTTACTTAAGGCAAGATCTCGGTGTTAGGCTCATCACCCTAGCGCCAGAATCAGTCACCCCTGAACAAATCAAACGCCTCGTTGCCTCCGGCGCCATTGTCAGCCTTGGGCATTCGAATGCCCAAGGCGATACCGTCCTTAAGGCCATTGAGGCTGGTGCATCGGGTTTTACCCACCTCTACAACGGCATGTCGGCATTGACTTCCCGCGAACCGGGAATGGTGGGCGCGGCATTGGCCAGTGAAAGCACTTACTGCGGGATTATTCTCGATGGTCAACATGTGCATCCCATCTCGGCGCTGGCGGCCTGGCGAGCAAAGGGAACTGAGCACCTGATGTTGGTTACCGATGCCATGTCGCCCTTAGGGAGCGAGCAAACGGAATTTCAATTCTTCGATGGTAAAGTGGTTCGTGAAGGAATGACGCTGAGGGATCTGCATGGCTCCTTAGCGGGCTCAGTGCTGGATATGGCAAGCGCGGTGCGTTATGCCGCCACCGAACTCAATCTTGGCCTTAGCAACGCAGTGCAGATGGCGACGCGCACGCCCGCCGACTTTATTCAGCGGCCGCAATTGGGGGATATAGCCGAAGGTAAGCAGGCAGATTGGGTCTGGCTCGATGACGAGCACAGGGTCTTAGCGGTCTGGATTGCGGGTGAGTTGCTGTATCAAGCCGAGTAGGCTCGGTTTGCGTAAGTTATCGATATATCAATTAAAACAATAATTAAAGTGGCATTAGTTGGGGAGATAAGTACTCAACTCATTGCCCATTCAACAAGCAAAATAACAATAAGGTGAAACGATGAAATTCACGTCCGACAGTACCCAAGCCACGGCCTCACCGCAGGGCAGTTTTATTCCTATGTTATTGATAGGGATTTTATTTTTTGTCTTTGGCTTTGTGACTTGGCTCAATGGTGCCTTGATCCCATTTTTAAAAATTGCCTGTCAGTTGAATGAGTTTGAAGCCTATTTAGTCACCTTTGTGTTTTACATTGCTTATTTTGTGATGGCGCTACCGACCTCATCCATCCTCACGCGTCTTGGCTATAAGATGGGCATGACCTTAGGTTTAGGGATCATGGCGGCAGGCGCGGGCTTGTTTATTGTGGCGGCTTTGGTCGGCCATTTTGCGACCTTCCTCTTGGCGTTATTTGTGTTGGGCACGGGCTTAACCTTGCTGCAAACGGCCGCCAATCCTTACATTGTCTGTATTGGCCCACGGGAAAGTGCGGCAATGCGGATAAGTTTAATGGGGATTGTGAATAAGGGCGCGGGCTTTATTGTGCCAATTATCTTTACTGCCTGGATTTTAACGGGCATGGAACCTTACAGTGAAACGGCATTGGCCAGCCTGTCCGAAGCGCAGCGCGAATTGGCGTTAACGGAATTAGCCAATCGTTTAGTACAACCCTATTTAATGATGATGTTTGTACTACTGGGATTGATGGCCTTTGTGTGGTTTTCACCGCTGCCAGAGCCCGAATTAGGTGAGCGAGTCGAGCGTACTCAAGCCGATTGGAAGGCTATTTTACAGTTTCCGCAGGTGATCTTAGGGGCACTAACACTCTTCTGTTATGTGGGTGCCGAGGTGATTGCCGGTGATAGCATAGGACTATTTAGTCAAGGACTCGGGGTTGCCCACTTTGGCATGATGACCTCCTACACCATGGGATTTATGGTACTTGGCTATGTGCTCGGAATCGTGCTGATCCCAAGATGGATCAGCCAGCAAACGGCATTAGTGGGTTCGGCCGTCGCGGGCTTGTTATTTACCCTTGGGGTCTTGCTCAGCGACAGTCAAAGCCAAGGTTTATCTGAGCTGTTACTCGGTTGGTTAGGCGTCTTACCCGTGCCCGATCCCGTGCTTTACTTAGCCCTGCTTGGGTTGGCAAACGCCTTGGTATGGCCTGCGGTGTGGCCATTAGCCCTTGAAGGACTCGGGCGCTTAACGGCCACGGCATCGGCGCTACTGATCATGGGGATTGCGGGCGGTGCGATTCTGCCACTGCTCTATGGTTACATCGCCCATAGCCAAGGTGACAGCCAAATGGCGTATTTCTTACTGTTACCTTGCTACGGCTTAATTTTTTACTACGCCATTTGGGGCCATAAGTTAACGGCCAAAGTGGCCTCTAGCACTGCTATGGTTAATGAATAGCAAAGAAAAGTCCCATGCTCAGCACTGTGGTCAATAGGGTATTACGCGTGACAAATGCTAATACTGTTGCGACCACAGCGCATATCAAGTAGCTGTTATCTAAGCTTAAATCGAGTTTTCCCTCCTGCACAAATACGATAGGTGCAAAGATGGCCGTGAGTACGGCGGGCGCCGAATAACTCAAAAAGGTCTGGGTATTTTTACTCAGCCTTAGCGGCAGTTTTGGCTCGAGCAGTAAATGCCGACTGATAAATACCACCGCCGCCATTGAAAAAATCATTAACCAGATCATAGTGTTTCCTCAGCTTGGGTGGCAGTCGTGTCATTTTGGGGGGCTGGCTTATCCTCGCCCGTGAGTTTGGCATAGAGCACGCCAGCACTCATCCCCGATAGGGCGGCAATTAACAGTCCCGCCTGAATATCCAGCACGGCGCACACCACAGCTAAGGTGAGCGATACCAGTACACAGACTAGGATTGATGGTTTTTTCACCGTCGGGACTACAAGCGCAATAAAGGTCGCGGCAATGGCAAAGTCGAGCCCTAATTTGCCTAAGTTATCGATAGCATTGCCCGCGATAATGCCGAGGAGGGTGGCGAGGTTCCAACCGAGGTAAAAACTTAGGCCGCCGCCCAAGGCGTACCAAGGATCGAATTTATGCAGCTTGCCTTGGTTGGCGATGGCAAAGAGTTCATCGGTCAATAAAAAGCCCAGAGTGAGGCGCCATTTGAGTGGTAAGGGGCTGATTTGGCTGCGCATCGCCATGGCGTACAGCAAGTGACGCGAGGTGATCAGCAAGGTAGTGATTAAAATGCTCCACAGACCAATCCCCGCCTTAACCATGCCGAGCGCGACCAATTGCGCGGCACCTGCAAAAATAATCGCTGACATGGCCTGACTTTCTATTGGTGTTAGTCCGACCTCAATCGCGAATGAGCCTGCGAGGATCCCCCAAGGTACAACGGCAATGGTGAGTGGCAACATGGCGAGTGTGCCCTTGAAAAAGGCCTTGGTCTTACTGGATGAATGGGTGTGGACAATATACGGCTCTGACACTCTGGCTCCTCACAACGCTGGGATAAAAAGAATATAAGGGGTTAAGGCTAACGTAAAATCAGGGCTTAAGCTTGGATAATATTGCGGCCGATCCCCTTGGCAAATTGCCCTGGGGTGAGCCCGACAGTCTTTTTAAAATGGCGGTTTAAATGGCTCTGATCATGAAAACCGCACTCCATGGCGACATCTAGCAGCTTGATCCCTTGGCCGATTTTCTGTTTTGCCAGTCTGACTCTGGCCTGAGTTTGATAGGCGTGGGGCGGCAGACCATAACAACGTTGGAATTGTCTGAGCAAATAATAGGGGCTTAATCCCGCGAGTGTGGCCAACTCTTCGAGGGAGATATCGGCCGCGGGATGATCGTCAATAAAGGATTTCACCAAGGCTAATGCAGGCTTAGCGTTTGCCCCCAAGTTTTCACTGGGATAATTACGGCCATGGCGCGCCATAAGTTGCGTCAGGCTCGAATAGACCAGACTTTCGCGCAGTAGGCGATTGTCCGAGGTATCTAAGGTGCTAAAGGTGAGGCGCAGCAATTCGGCAAGCTCGGGATCCTGTACTACGGGTTGTGGGAAATAGGGCGCGCCGCGAGCTGAAGTGAACTCTTGGGTGATATTGGCAAATTGGGCGGGGACGGGGTACATAGCACGATAGGACCAGCCGTCCTCGGTGGCGCTACAGCCATTATGTACTTCGTCGGCATTGACAAGAATAATGCTGTGCTTTGGCGCCACATGGTTGCCACCGGTGCGATAAAAACGCTGAGCGCCCGTTTCAATCACGCCAACCGTGTAACCTTCGTGGGTATGGCGACTAAAATTTTGCTTATGGTAGTGGGCGTTAAGTAGCTCAAGCCCCCCAAGTTCATTGGCGATGTGGTAGGCCGCATGTTCAGTGTTCATTCGGCCTCCTTTATCGACTGGATGAATGGGTGAGTGCGTTTATCAAGACCAAGGCGTTTAATGCTTGTTTTGCCAGATAGTAACCCAGAACGCCTCGACACTTTTGTACAAAATTGCGCTTTGCCGTGTTTTCGGGGAAGTTTTGGGCACCGCTTTCTGCCGTCAACGGTTACGGCTGCGTGTGTATTTCATCCGCTAAGCGGGCTAATTGGCTAAGATCGGCGCCCACAATGGCAGGTAGATGCTCGCTGATTTTCTCAATCGGCCAATCCCACCACGCAATGGTGAGTAGCTTGTGTATTACCTCGGGCTCGAATCGCAACTTAATCACAGTCGCAGGGTTACCGCCGACGATGGCATAGGGCGGCACATCCTTAGTGACCACGGATTGGCTGGCGATAATGGCGCCGTGGCCGACGTTGACGCCGGGCATAATGGTGGCGTTATAGCCTATCCACACATCATGGCCAATGCGGGTGTCGCCCTTAAAGGGTAAATCCTCGGGCTTAGGTGTTGCCTTCTCCCAGCCATTGCCGAAGATATAAAAGGGATAAGTGGAAAAGCCCGATACCTGATGATTGGCGCCATTCATAATGAACTTAACGTCCCGTGCAATGGCACAAAATTTACCAATAATCAGCTTATCGCCAATAAAGTCAAAGTGATAAAGCACATTTGACTAAAATCTTTCGGGCCCTGCAGGGTCATCGTAATAGGTGTAATCGCCGACGATAATAGTGTCACGGCTAATGAAACCCCACCTGAGGAAATCCTTTTAAGGGGGATTTGTCATTCGGGTTAGGTCCCAGTTGGGATGGAGAATGCGTCGGCATGTTTGTCTCCCTGATTATTTAATGGCTAAGAGTTGGATTATCAATGAGTTTTAGGCAACGCCAGCAGCATAAATCAGTAGCAAAGACAGCGGGACGGAAACAACACCGATTAAGCGGAATTGATTTTTAAACGCTTGGGCTGACCATAGGGCAAATTTACGATGCTGACTTGGCGGTGTGCATGCCAAGCCTATTCCCACACAGAGTAAGACAATGCCTATCGCAAGAATGAGCTGTGGAAATCGGGTGTCGGCGTAATATTGGATAAAAATCACACCCGCAATAATTCGGCTGACGACTTCAACAATATGGAAGTAGGGCTGCTCGCTAAATGCAATGATACCGTTAGCGAACGCCGCAGGCCTGACGACCATAACAAGGCTGAATAACAGCATCAATAGGCCAAAAGCCGCAATAAAATACATCGCCATTCCTTGTCATGTGAGGTGTCTTAAAACATTTATCCAATGGTTTAATCGATACTTTCAACCCTAAGCCTGTATCGGTTTCCCCTTTTTATCGCACAAGCCTTACCAGAGCTCTTTTACAAGGGATATTTTGCCATCGGTAAAGCCAAATAAGACAAGTAGGGGCTGCTCTTGTTGCCATTGTCCATCGGGTTGAATGCTGCCGTGGGCGTATTCGACGGCGACATGGTTCTTACCCACAATGTAATTTAATACCCGCTGCTCCTTTGGTTGTTGATAGGCGCCGCGAGCAATATTGCGGATAAAGGCGCTACGCCAACTGCCCCTATCAAAATTAGCACCGTATTCTAGGTGGATATAATTCACCTTCGGATGCAGTAATCCCAGAAAATCATCGACATCTTGTTCGCTAGAACCCGATTGGCTGACCTTATCTAAGGCTTTAAAGTAGGCGTGAATTTGCGGTAATTGGCACTCAGCATCACAAGTTTGGCTCGCATTTGCGGAGGAACTCAGCAGACAACAGAGGGTGAGCAACATCGATAAATAGTATTTCATCGCAACTCCTTTGCATTGGTTATTTTGTATTTGTTCTTGTGTATTTACGAATGGGAAAGTGTGAGTGGTTGTGTTTGTTCTACTTTAACTTGAGTCGTAATTGTTCTATCTGCCTATCGATAGACGCAACCTGTGTATCTGCTTGCTGCGCCACAGCCGACATTTCTTGCGCTAAGCTTTGCTCCCAAGTTGCTCCGGCAAGATTGTTATTGGCGTAACTTCTATCGTTTCTCAGCTCGACAATACGTTTATCCCTTTGGTCGATAATGAGTTTTCGGTCGTTCTCTAGTTTAGTGATTTCACGGCTAATGCGTTGTTTATCAATAAAATCGGTTATTTCTTGTTTTTTATCCGAGTGAGTAACAGCGTTTGCATGGGCAATATCAGGGCCTTTAACCACGCTACCGACGCCGCTGAGATCTACGGGTTGGCTATTTTCATCACAGGGATCGGCCTGATATTTCCCATCGGCACATTGGTATACGGCGGCATTGGCCGAAAAAGGCAGGATAAGTGTCACTAGCAATAATGATTTTCTGTCCATAGAACACCCCATTGTTGATTTTTGCTAGATTACTCTGTCGTGGTGTAAAAACCAACAGCGAGGTCATGGGGTTTCACCCCTGCACCCGAATCCCGCTAAGCCGTTGGTATGGCAGATGGTTTGTTATCAACAATTAAGGCATTTCAAGAAGTTAACAATGGGTGTCTTGTTAAACAATAACTACGAATATAGTCAATTAGATTCATCACTATTTAGGTTTTTTGTGTGTTAATATCGCCATGTGTTTTTAATTCATTCATGAAAATTTTTGAGGTTGAATATGTACGCCATACACTCCTAGCTGCTCCATTCATAATCAAGTATTTAGTTGGAGTTTGTGTATAAAATGATTGTGTGGAGTGAGCTGTAAATGGCAAAGTCAGATAAAATCATCAGCTTAGTAAGAGCTGGGGCTATGGGAGATAAGATACAATTTAAGAGAGTTGTAGAGTCTCTGATAGCTGATGAAAGGCAAAAAAGACATCACGTTATAGCGGATAGGTTAGAACAAGAGTTGGTAAAGCTCAGCACATCTAACTCTACAGTAGATACGCCTACCGCTAAAGATAATCGTGTATCATCTCTCGTTGATGAGATTTCACCTAAACTTCGATTCGAAGACCTTATACTGCCAGACTCGGTCAAGGAATCTTTAAATGAATTGGTTGAAGAGCAGTCTAGAGTTGATTTATTACGTTCCTACAGCTTAGAGCCTAGAAACCGAGTTCTTTTAGTCGGCCCTCCTGGTAATGGTAAAACATCTCTTGCTGAGGCTCTTGCAGAGTCAATGATGGTTCCTTTACTGGTTGTTCGTTATGAGGGGATCATTGGCTCTTACCTTGGTGAGACCGCTTCTAGGCTTAAAAAAGTAATCGACTACGCAGCTACACGGCGTTGTGTATTGTTGTTTGATGAATTTGAAACTTTAGGTAAAGAGCGTGGGGATACGCATGAAACAGGTGAAATCAAACGTGTAGTTAGCTCTTTGTTGATGCAGGTTGATTCCCTTCCTAGCCATGTTATTGTTATGGCTGCAACAAACCACTCTGAGTTACTTGATAGAGCTGTATGGCGTCGTTTTCAATTGAGATTAGAAGTTCCTCAACCAACTCGGTCTCAAATAGAGTCATGGTTTAAAGCGTTTGAGAAAAGACATGATATCTCTTTGGAATATGCTTATGAGACTTTATCTAAAAGGCTTTATGGCTCTAACTTTGCTGAAATAGAAGAGTTTGGCAGAGTGATACTTCGCAAGTATGTGCTTACTCAACCTAGTTCACAAATGCGTTCTATCATATCATCGGCTTTAAAAACATGGTCTGAGAGGACTCTGTCCTCCAACTAAAGAGGATTAATTAATGAGCCGCCGTCCCTTACTTCTATTTCCTGCTCCTGATACGTCTAGCCCATCAAGTCGAAATGGTGGAGGAGGGACTCCAAATCATCCATCCGTTACTCGCCAAGCTCAAAGGTTAGGTCCTAAGTTTTCACGCTTAGAATTAGCATTAGAAAATCGCCGAGTTGAAGTTCAACGAGATTCCCCCGGAGTCGATCCTGAATACTCCGTAGTTATTGAAACATATGGTAGTGTGTCTGATTTTTTTAAAGCTATAAAAAAGATCGAAGGTCTGGAGTGGCTCGGTGAGCATGAGCTGAGAGGACTAGAACCTGACGATGATTTTTACAGTGCAGGGAGCGACAGAGCTAAACCTCTGAATGGTCAAGTCATACTGATGCTATCAGATAGACGAGCGATTAATGAGCTTTTGTCTCTTTGGCGTAACTACGGTCAAAACCCGAACATGCAGTTCATGCGAGGTTGGGCAAAGTTCAGAGATTTATTCCGTCTACTAAAAGACATTCGTTATTGGGATACTCAAGATAGACTCAGAAATACAGGTATTCTTGAATATTGGCAAGAACGCTTAGAGTTCGAACCCGACCAGCCAGTTCGATTTGAAGCAGAATTATGGTTTAGAACGAATGAAAGCAAGCGAAATATTGCAGAAGAGAGGATATCTCAATTAACTCAAGCGTTGGGCGGGCAAATTATTTCGGCTTGCTGTCTTCCCGATATCCACTATCAATCTCTGCTGATAGAGTTGCCAGCACGTCAAGTAGACCTAATTCTAAATCAAGACGAAGTTTCACTTGTGCGCTGCGATCAAATCATGCTGTTCCGACCGCTGGGACAAATGTCTGTGGAGCCTCTATGGAATAATGATGAGTCAGTTGCAGTCGGGGAAGAAACGGATAGTGCTCATGACTTAACTCCTCCAGAGTTTGAAAGAGCTCCTCGAGTAGCTCTGTTTGATGGATTACCTCTTTCTAACCATTCTGATCTGCGTGGTAGCTTAATAATTGATGACCCAGACAATTTTGAGGCGGGCTATCCTGCTCAAAATCGGGTGCATGGTACCGCAATGGCTTCCCTTATAGTTAATGGAGACCTTACTGATGGTGGAAGTAAGCTATCTACTCCTTTATATGTAAGGCCAGTGATGAAGCCTGATCCACATACCTTTAATAATGCAGAAGCTTTGCCGGACGATGAGCTTCCACTGGATATAATTCATAGAGCTGTTAAGCGTATTTTTGAAGGTGATGGAGCTGAATTGCCTGTGGCACCATCCATAAAAGTTATTAATCTTTCAATCGGCGATCCCAATATCCACTTTGATGGCAAAATGAGTCCTTTTGCTCGACTGCTTGATTGGTTGAGCTCTAAATATAATGTGTTGTTCGTAGTAAGCGCAGGGAACCATCCGAAAGCAGTGACTGTTCAACAATTGGGAAGTACATTCCATCAGTTCACTGAAGATGTAAAAGCTGTTGAGTTCTTTAAAGCAGTACAGAATGACACTTGGGCTAGAAAGCTCTTATCGCCTGCAGAGAGTGTAAATGCAATAACAGTCGGCTCTCTTCACTCTGATGAGTCATCCCCTGTGCTGCGTGTAGGGCTTTACAATATATATAGTGAAGAAATGCCTGCAGCCTATTCTGGTCAAGGTAACGGTTATGCAAGATCTGTTAAGCCTGATATCTCTATGCCAGGTGGTCGAATGCTTTACAATGAAGCTATCGGCCACTCAAATTTAACTGCTGTAAGCAACTATGCTGCCCCAGGGCAAAAAGTCGCTCATCCACATGCATCAGCATTTAATCATCGAGTTTATATTCGGGGAACAAGTAACTCTGCAGCTCTGATATCAAGAGGTTGCGCAGAAGTTTGCGATGTTCTTGAAAACTTGTTTGAAGAGAGCAATAAAGTTGGTGAGTTCGAACAGTATTCGCCGCTCCTTCTTAAATCTCTTATCACCCACGGAGCGTCATGGGGAGCAATGTATGATCGAATCTCAAACTGCTTAGGGAACCCTGATGCTACGTCACTAAAAAATGTTATTACAAGAAACATTGGTTATGGAAAACCTGATGTAAATAGGGCTAAGTTCTGCCTAGATACTAGAGCTACTATTCTTGGTTATGGCAGCTTAGATAATGATGAAGCTCATGTATACAAACTACCTATCCCTGAAGGTCTCGGTGGTGCAGATATTTGGCGTCGCCTGACAGTTACATTATCTTGGTTTGCTAAACCTTGTCCAACTCACATGAAGTACAGAGATAGTGCATTATGGTTCACGGTGGAAGGAGACAACAAGCATCTTACTTCTAGGAGCTCATGCTCCGCTGATTGGATGCAGGTTCGTCGGGGGACATTACAGCATGAGGTTTTTGAAGGTGAGGAGCTAGCGGTTATCACTGAAGACCGAATGCTTGAGATAAAAGTTAACTGCAAGGAAAACGCGGCTAAGATTATAGAGCCTGTTCAGTATAGCTTGGCAATTACTCTAGAGGTTGCTGAAGGTGTTGATATACAGTTGTACCAAGAGATTCAAGAAGTAATCGAGGAACAAATTCGAGAACAAGAAAGAGCCAGAACTAGAGCACAAGTGCCGACTACTTAGAACTCGATAAAAATGAAGCAGATTTAGCGACCTTATGTCCTGACAACTCAGCATACTTCCTTAATGTATTGATTTATATAGGTAGGTTTGTTTTTTTGAGCAAAATCTGGATTCCACCCCTTGGTTTCCAGATCCCTAATGTGCTCAACATCGCAGCTGTTTAATAGCGCTATTTGTCTTCTTAATGCCGCAGATTACACCGAGATTTGCTAAGCCGAATTCGATTGTGGACGTGACCTTCGATGATATGGATATCATCGCAGAGCCGCCATGGATGGCTTTACGGCGTGTCACGGAAGCAATGGAATTCGGCGTATCCGCAACGAGATCAGAATTGCTTGGTTTTAACTTAACCTTCCTTCATCCCAGCTCTGCAAACCAAAACAGCCGCAAATATTTGCGGCTGTTTTTGATTAACACTCTGTATTTAAATGAGATTTAAAGCTTACGCTAAATCACTCGCTATTCATTGACCATGGCTAATAGCGCAGGTAAAAACTCTTTATCTAATGCGGCAATTTCACCTTGCTCGATAAGCACTTGATTAAGGATCTCATGGCTAGTCAACGGATTAGCTAATACCACGCGAAACACCACTGTGGGTTGTCTAAAGTAGCGCGCGGGTTGAATTCGGGTGCGCGAGACAAAGGATTTACCCTGTTCGCGTTGGTGTTTTTGAATAAATTGGGTTAGACCATCGAGCAGCTCATTATAGCGAGCGAGTTTGGTCTTATCGCCTTGTTCAATCGCCAGTTGCATGGCCGCCTGCACATTCGAAGGCACATAACGATAGGTGAGCAGGCACAGCTCTGGTGCGGTGACTAGTTCAAAGTCCGGGTGTGCGTCGATTTGCTCGGCAAAATAACGCGCTTTTTCAAGGCTGTTATTGATCAGGATTTCGTAACCATCGCGGCCGATAATCTGCAAACAGGCGTGCACTAACATCGCCATGCCGGGGCGTGAGCCTTCGAGCGTTTGGCTGCCTAAATCCTTGGAACCTCGGCGCAGAATATATTCGGCGTGGTGGGCAATCGCATGGGCAAACTCAGGATTTTTAAATAACACCATGCCCGCGCCCATGGGGACATACATTTGCTTATGGGCATCGATGGTGACTGAATCAGCGAGTTCAATACCATCGAGTAAGTGACGGTATTTATTGGATAATAAGCTTGCGCCGCCCCAAGCCGCATCCACATGGAAGTGGCAGTTTAGCTCACTTGCTAAGGCGGCAAGTTCGCGCAGAGGGTCGATATTGCCCGTCTCGGTGGTGCCAGCCACCCCAACAATCGCCATGACTTTAATGCGTTTATTTGCCAGTTCGGCGGCGACTTCGCGCATTTTGGCAACGTCGACTTTGTTATTGCCATCGGTAGGGATGCTGATGATATTGTCGCGACCGATACCGAGCAGATCGACGGCCTTACCTAAGGAGTAGTGGCCGCGCTCGGAGACCAGAATCGCTAAATCATCGAAGCCATAGTGGCGCAGCGCCTTGATTAAGCCTTCGCGGGTCACGCCTTTAAAGTCGCCATCGGCCTTGAGTAATTGGTTGCGGGCAATCCACAGGGCGGTGATGTTAGCCACAGTGCCGCCGGAGCAAAATGCGCCGAGGGAATGGTTGGCGCTGTGCATCCAATTACGATAAAAATCATCGTTTTGAGCGTAAATCAAATGGTGCATCATGCCGAGCACTTGGCGCTCAAGCGGCGTAAAGGCTTTGGAGGTTTCGATTTTGACCAAGTTTTGATTCAGCCCCACCATCATTTTCGACAGTGGCAACACGAAATAGGGCAGTGCCGAGGTCATATGGCCGATAAAACTGGGGGCCGCCGTATGCACCGAATGCGCCACGAGGTTTTGCATGATTTCGTCGGTGTAGTCGGAGACAAAACGCGGCTGGCTTGGAATTTCAAAGGCTTGAAAATCGGTTTCGATTTCGGAAAGCGGCTTTTCTAGCGCGGCAATGCTGTCACCCAAAAAGCCCGCTAAGTCCTCGGAAAGCTTCTGCTCGATAATGCTTAAGGTGGATTCCGCATCTTCGGGCACAGTGAAAATTCGCATCAAACTGTCTTCAGACGCGGTGGCTTGGCGAGGGAGTTTTTGGGTCATGGGGCTTGCCGTCTATTAATTCTTATAGTGAAACCGCAAAGGTGATTAAGAGTATAACCAAATACATGGCGCTTAAACCCGTTTACGGATTACCAAAAAGGGAGCTCACTTTACTGCAAGGCCTTTTAGGCATCAAGCACTAAAACACCGCCTAAGTCTGTGCTTGGGTCATAGAATAAACAAAGGCGCTATGAATAGCGCCTTGGGTGTGTGTTGTTAGGCTATCTAAACGCTATCAGTACGCTAAGGTAAAGTTAGCGCTTGCCCAGCATCAAGACGGCGCCAATATTACGGGCGGTATTGGTCAGATTCGTTTTGGCGTTCGCCAGCACATCGTCCAGTGGACTTAAGTGTGGAATGATGGGAAAAATCGCCGCCATACCTTGCTCGAGTACGGCATTAGCATTGTCGCCAAGGCAACCCGCAATCCCGATAGTCGGAATATTTTGCAGCTGCGCTTGCTTTAATACGCCCATCGGGGTTTTGCCAAATATGGTCTGGCCATCGATTCGGCCTTCGCCGGTGATGACAAGATCCGCGCCGCGAATTTTGTCTGCCAGTCCCACTGTTTGCATCACAATCTCAACACCGGGTTTAAGCTCGGCGCCTAAAAAGGCCATCACGCCAAGTCCCATTCCGCCTGCTGCGCCCGCGCCAGCTTGGTTACGGTGATCGGTGACGCCGCTTTGGGCAATCACATCGGCATAGTGACTTAGTGCTGCGTCTAAGGTACTCACCATCTCGGGTGTTGCGCCTTTTTGCGGGCCGAATATGGCAGAAGCGCCACGCTCGCCACACAGCGGATTATCGACATCGCAGGCCACTTCAAAGGTACATTCTTTCAGTAGTGGATGGGCGTGGCTTATATCGATACTGGCAAGTTGAGAGAGCGCAGCGCCACCTGCACTTAAGGTTTTACCTTGTTTATCTAGCAGTAAAATATCCAGCGCTTGGGCCATACCTGCGCCGCCATCGTTGGTTGCACTGCCGCCCAAGCCTAAAATAATGTGTTTTATCCCGCGATTGAGCGCATCACAAATCAGCTCGCCCGTACCATAACTGGTGGTGAGCAGCGGGTTACGCTGATCCCTTGGTACATGGTGTAAACCCGAGGCGGAGGCCATTTCAATCACCGCAATCGTGCCTTTGGCTTGCTGGCCTAAAATGCCGTAATGGGCTTTGACTTTATGGCCGAGTGGCCCCATGACCTCTAAATTGACAATGCTGCCGCCAGTGGCATCGACCATAGATTGCACAGTGCCTTCGCCGCCATCGGCGACGGGGATTTTGACAATCTCACAGTCTGGGATCACTTGTGTTAAGCCTTGTTCGATCGCATTAGCCACATCAAGTGCGCTTAAGCTCTCTTTAAAGGAATCGGGGGCGATAACTATCTTCATTCAAAATCCTACAGCTTTTTGGGCGCACGGATGCGCCCAAGGATGAGAAAAGTGCGGCTTAGAGCAGCACTAAGCTTAGTACATACACGGTCAGCATTGCGGTAACGCCTTGGATAAGGGTCGCCATGGTTTGTGCTTTATAGGCTTGTTTAACGCTCATGCGGCTAAATTGAGTCACGACCCAGAAGAAGCTGTCGTTGGCGTGGGAGACTGTCATGGCGCCGGCACCAATCGCCATTACGGTTAACACTCGGCCCATATCACTGCCAAGACCAATATCGCCCAGCATAGGCGCGACTAAGGCCGAGGTTGCCACTAGGGCGACGGTGGATGAACCTTGCGCCGATTTCAGTGCGGCGGCGACGATAAAGGGCATAAAAATACCCACCCCTAGCGCCGACAGTGAGCTACCTAGGTAGTCGCCGATAGGTGTGGCTTTTAACACTGCACCGAAGGCACCACCGGCACCGGTGATCAAAATAATCGGTGCAGCTGCAACTAAACCTTGGCTGATACGTTCGCTAAATTCGGCAATCTTGTTATCGCTTTTCAATAGCAGCAGTGACAGGAACAGACCGATAAGCAGGGCGTTAACGGGTTGGCCAAGGAAGACTAACAGGCTGAATAGGCCTTCTTTGCCCAGTGGTGCAGACGGGAAGTTGGCGATAGAGCCTAAGCAAATTAACAGGATAGGCACAAAAATCGGTGCAAAGGCCTTTAATGGGCTAGGGAGTGTGCCATAGCTTTGTTTTAAGGCTTCAAAATCAGCTGCCTGAGCTTTTAGTTCTTCTGCGCCTTCGCCATCGGGTTCAACACTGGCAAAACGGTTCGCCCATAACATCCCCGCAAGTGCGGCAACGGCAGCAACAAATAAGCCGACACCAATCACTAGGCCTAAGTTGGACTCTAGCCCTAAGTTACCTGCCGCGGCGATAGGGCCTGGTGTTGGCGGTACAAAGGTGTGAGTGGCATACAGACCTGTGGCTAACGCCACGCTCATGGACACGCTCGAGACCTTCATGCGGTTGGCCATGGATTGTTTAAGCGAGTTTAAAATGACGAAACCCGAGTCACAAAACACCGGAATCGACACTAAATAACCGATGATGGACATAGTGAGTGTTGGGAAGCGTTTACCCAAGACTTTGATCACCACGTCCGCCATGGTAATGGCGGCGCCGCTCTTTTCGAGGATGATACCGATAATGGTACCTAACACGATCACCAGACCGATATAGCCGAGGATATTACCAAAGCCTGTGGTGATGGTTTTGGCAATATCGCCACTCGGTAAACCGTAGGCGAAGGCGGCGATAAAGGCGGCCAGAATTAAGGTTAAAAACGGATGGAGCTTAAATTTTGAGGTCGCGATAACAATAAATGCAATCACGCCAATGAGGATGAGCACTAAGTTCATATGTTTTCCCGTTCAGTCTTGGCTGAAGTTCTTAAGTGGTTTTGGCTGTTTTTGTAGGGCGCAGCCTTTATTTGATCCCAAGTCCAAATAAAAGCTGCTTTAAGGTCAGCCTATTATTGAACACTGTCAATTGAATAGCTTTGGGTAAATCGACGGAATTACGGGCAGAACTGGCCCTTATTTTGTGCGTGTGCACAAAATAAGGGCCGTGAATTCGAATGTAATGCTAAGAATATTGTTGAAGCAACGCGAGCCGCGAGTAGCGCTTATTGACGACGGATAAAGGACTCGACATATGCCGCGGTGCGGGCATTGAGGATGGGGTCGTCCGACGCTGCTATGCCTTTGGGCAGGAGCAGAGGGTTAAAGATGCTTCTATCACATTGTTGCACTTGAGGATCGCTGTCGCGCTTGCCATCAATCACCACTTGCCCGACGAGAATGCGCGGACGGTTTTCGGGCCAAAGCACTGTCGGGTTATTAATCTCATCGCCTTGTTCCGCTAACTGAATATACAGATCCCACTTGGCAGGTTGAGACTGAATTCTATTGAGCAACTCAGGCTTGAGAAAGTCATCATTGAGCTGTGCCAACGCTTGCTGGGTAAGGGCTTGCGTGCCCGCTACGGGTTCAAAAATCCATTTACCCGCAATGCTGTTATTTTGCTTGTCGGTAAACAGAAAACTGTTCACCCCAAAGTACTGGCTATTGGCAAAACTCGGACTCGGCGGCAATTGTTTGAGATAGTCGAAAAAGGCTTTGGCGTCGGGCTTATTATCGATAAGCCATTGCTTACCTTCGGCGCCTTGCTTGCTCTTGGTTTGGAACAGATAAAAGTCCTCTAGGTTACTGGCAAAAAACATCGGCACATTGGTGGTCACAAAGTTGAGGTTTTCCCGCTCGCCATCGATTTTTAATGACATAAAGCGCCCCGGGGTTTTATCGGACAACTTAGGGTTAGTGCCGCCGAGGGAAAAACGAGCGGTCACTTTGATGGGATTTTGATTAAAAAAGGGAATGTTGAGTGAATCGTGCAATTGGGGATTGGGGGCAAAGTAACCCGAGGTACAAAACCCTTTTGTATGATTACGCAGTTTAACTTTTTTACCCGCCTCGCGACTCGCCGCATCTGGCGTACCGTTTACTGCATCCACTAACTCTGGAATGGTACGCTCCGCCGCGCTGGCAAGTGGGGCGACAAACACTGAGCCGACCATTAGGCACGCAGTGGCGAGTGAGCTGAGTTTGGCATGATATAGCTGCATGGATTTCCTTCCTTAACAATTTAACCGTATGGGTGTCTTGTGCATTGATAGGAAAGGACGAGGCGAAATTATCTTTCACTCATTTTGTGAATATCTGGCCAGAGGACGGCAAAACTAAGCCAAGACTGCTGGATTATGCCTGAGCTTGTATGAATGAAATATCTTGGCTAATTTCAATTTATTCATTGAGTTAACGCTTGCTGATGTTGAGTTTTAGGCTAGCGGTGATATGGGGCACTACTCGAGTCGGTAATTTGAGGTATCTATCAACTGGCCAAGATAAAGGCTTAACAATCCGTGGAGGGAATGGATGTCACTCTTGGTGAGTTGCTGAATTTTATCTAACCGATATCTTAGGGTATTTCGGTGAATAAACAGCGCATTGGCGCATTGCTGTGCATCACCAAAGTGAGTGATATAGGCGGCTAGGGTTTTGCGTAGCTGACCATTTTTATCGGCCTTGGCTAATTGTTGGTAGGGGCTGGCCAGCGCTTGACCACGCCAATCATGCTTGAGCCCAGATAACAGCACTTGCAAGGAGTAGTCTTCAAACAGGTATTTAGTGCCCTCGGGGTTAAGCTGCTTGCCTAAGTTCAAGGTTTCCTGCGCGGTTTGGTAGGAGCGTGCAATGCCGCCTTTTTCAGGGAAAAAATGTCCAAGAGCGATTTTAAAATTTAAATCCATCTGCGCCGGTAAACGCTGCAGCAGTTTATCGATACGCTGGTTTTCAAGCTCAGGATCCCACTGTTTACCATCCAAAAAGGCCGGTTTTAAGATCACCAGTTGCGACATCGAGGTCATGGCAATTAAGTTGCCGCGATCGGGATTTTGCAGTAAATGCAGCACTTGCTTGAGGATTTCGCTGACTCTGGGATTACGCTCGTCCGCGCTTTGCTCGCTCTGAGCTAATGAAGTAAACGCAGCGGATTTTTGCTGGGTTGGCGTGGATTGTTTTTCACTGACTTCAATTATGGCGGCCACTCGCGGCAAATTGATATCGATGTCGAGTTGCTTGGCCCAGCGATGCAATTGCTCATCGTCATCGGTTTGCGCCTTAATCAACTGCAAAATAAATTCTTCACGCTGACGATTTTCCCACTGCAGCTGATCCTGCTGGTTGGCTTGTTCGACAATCATTTCGGCGGTCATTTTTAGCAGCTCACCGTAGTGGGTTAACTCGGCTGGATCGCCAGTAATACCAATCACACCAATAATTTGCCCTTGATAATGCAAGGGTAAGTTGATGCCGGGTTTGACACCATGTAAACCAGAGGCCACTTCTTCACTCAGTTCCACATTGCGGTTTTGGGCGATAGCGAGCAGCGCACCCTCGTGGGTCGAGCCAATACGTTTGGGATCGCCGGAACCTAAGATCACGCCCTGACCATTCATCACATTGATATTGTGCCCAATGATTTTCATGGTGCGACTCACAATTTGTTTAGCGATGTGTTGATCCAAAACGTACATAACTCACCTTAATTTTCAAAGGATTGATACAGAGGTTCGCCTAAACGGCGACGCCATAAGGGTAAAGGCAAACGACAGAAAAGGGCAGGTGTTTTTTTATCTTCTATACTGAGAATTGAACCTAACTCTTGTTAACCTATTTTTAACAATTGAGTTGGGGAAAGGTTATGGCGGTATTTTGTTCCCTTAAGTGTCATTTGTCCCTTTGTGGACAGGGCGAAGGATATCACGATGAAAGTCTATCTCTTACCTTCTGTACTCAGTATGTGCGTTGCGGCAAGCCTTCAGGCGCAGGCCGCTGAGTTCAACGTTAATCACGGGCAATCCCTCTCGGCAGCGGCAGGGTTGAGCCAAAAACACAGCTTTAAAGAGGTCAAAACGGTAACGCTCAATAAAGGTCAAAGCAAAACGAAAGCGTTGCAGTATTTCGATGGTGTGCTGGTGTATGGCCATCATCTGGTTGTGAGCACGGATGATACAGAACAAAGTGCCATGGGGGATGTGGCACAAATTGCGGATGATTTTTCGGTAGCGGCAGGGATTTCTCAAGGGCAGGCGATTGCGGCGTTGAATCGGTTATATCCAGGTTCGGCGGCAACCGGTAAAAAGGATGTGCAACTGGTGATCTTGATGACCGAGGATAACCCGAGGTTAGTGTATCGGGTGTCTTACTTAAGCGATCAAACCGATGCGTTATCTCGGCCGACAGGTTTTGTCGATGCGCAAACCGGCGAGGTGCTTGAGCACTGGAATGAGATCATGACCGCCAAGAATAACGTGGGTAAACCCGGCGGTGGTGGAGGCGGTTCAGGTGGTAGCAGCACTCCTTTTGATGCAACGGGTCCTGGCGGCAATACCAAAATCGGTGGTTACTACTACGGCGATGCTTACGGTAAACTTAAGGTGAGTGAGTCTAATGGTACATGTACTATGACCAACGCCAATGTGAAAACCGTGAACATGGCGAACTCGACTCGTCGAGGTTCTGTGTTCACCTTTACTTGTCCCGAGAATACTTATCAGATGGTCAATGGTGCTTATTCGCCTTTAAATGATGCCCACTATTTCGGTGGTGTTATTTTTAATATGTATAAGGAATGGTATAACACCAAACCATTAAGTTTCCAGTTGGAGATGCGGGTGCATTATGGCCGTAACTATGAAAATGCCTTCTGGGACGGCTCGGCTATGTCCTTCGGTGATGGTGCGAGTTACTTCTATCCCCTCGTGAGTTTGGACGTTTCCGCCCATGAAGTGAGCCACGGCTTTACCGAGCAGAACTCGGGCTTAAATTACAGCGGCCAGTCCGGCGGTATCAATGAAGCGTTTTCGGATATTGCCGGTGAGGCGGCCGAGTTCTACATGCGTGGCAGTAACGACTGGAAAGTGGGCTACGACATAGTTAAAGGCAGTGGTGCACTGCGTTATATGGATAATCCGCCTAAGGATGGCCGCTCAATCGACAATGCTGCCAATTACACTAGTTCCATGGATGTGCATTATTCCTCAGGGGTGTTTAACAAAGCTTTTTACACTCTGGCTACCAAGAATGGTTGGAATACTCGCAAGGCGTTCGATGTGTTTGTGTTAGCGAACCAGCTGTATTGGACACCAACCTCGACCTTTAACCAAGCGGCCTGTGGCGTGCAGCAGGCGGCGAGTGCCAATGGTTCTGCCTATCCTGTGGCGGATGTGGCTGCGGCATTTGCCGTGGTGGGCGTGAGTTGCCAATGATATTGAGAGCCGTGCAGTGTTTTGAGGGACGCTTAGGTCGCTCGACTAAACCTTTCTAAGCTCCAGTTTTTGAGTTCTAGTTTCCGAAAGCCCCTTAATGGGGCTTTTTATTGGGATTTGATTAGGGTTTACATAGGCTTAGAACTTGCCAGCAGGCCTGCGATACGCGCTTGAAGTGTGGGGAGCTGTTCGCGCTCAAACTCGGGATGCTGTTTTAGCCAAAGATTGTTGCGCGGGCTAGGGTGGGGCATGACCATCAGCCTAGGCCAATATAACGACCATTGCTCAATGGCTTGGGTCACTGTGATCTTCTTGTTCGTTTGAGGAGTGGATACCACTATCGCTTGAGAGCTTAACGCTTCGTCTGTGGTATCTATGGCCCGTGTGCGCGGTAGATGGTAATCAATGGCATATTGGCCAAGAACCAGCACTAATTCTATCTGTGGCATCAAGGCCAATAACTTCGCATGCCAAGTTGCGGCGCACTCGGGGCGTGGCGGTTTATCACCCTGCTTTTTTCCATTGCGTTCAATGGTTCCCGGAAAACAAAATCCCATCGGCACTATGGCAAACAGTGCGGGGTCATAAAATTGTTCCCGACTGACATTAAGCCAAGCGCGCAGCCGCTCGCCACTGGCATCGTCGAAGGGGATGCCCTTATGGTGGGTTTTTACGCCGGGGGCTTGGCCAGCGATTAAGATCCGTGCTTGGCTACTGGCTTGTAAGATGGGTTTTGCTGGTAGGGGCAATTCGCCCTGACACAGTTGGCAAGCGCGGATTTGTTTGAGCAATATACTGAGCTCGGCTGAGCCGTTTGGCTCGATAGCTGGGTGCGACATGTCTGTCATCATCAAGCCCCAAGTTTGCTCAATAGATGGTAGAGCCAATACCCAAAGAGCGCATAGGAGGCGACTAATACAAGGTAACTCAATAACTTGGCGCCCAAGGCTTTAGTCGGAGCCTCGGCATGGGAAGCTAATGCAATATGGCCCAAGATAATCGCAAACAGGGCGCAGGGCGGCAGTAGATAACTGATGCCTAAGACGAATAGGGCACCAAGACTGAGCAGCCAGTTCGCGTGTTGGTTGCTGGGCTGATTAAGTTGGCGTAACTGCAGCGGTAATAAAACCAGTCCAACGCCGACAATGATCATGCCGAGATTGAGTGCAAAGTCACTCCAAGCACGGTGATCATAAAGGGTTAAGGCAAAGGCGAGCAGAGGCACTATCAGTGCGGTCAGCACGTGGCGTTTGGCAAAGAGAGGATTACGATACTGACCCGCAAAAAAGAACAGCCCCTGCATCAATGCGTTGATAAGGGTAAATCCACCCAGTCCGACGATGATAAATAAACTCGCCGTGCCACCGCTGGAATCGAATGCCATGGCAGGGGTAGCGAGCAAACTTAAGCCTATCGAGGCGGGCAGAGGCGATAAACGCCACAAACGCCACAAGCAACAAGTGAAGGACGACATCTAAGATCCAATGATAGTAAACGCACCGAATTAACATCCGCTAAAGTGCCAGTAAACTCAAGGAATACCTCACCTTCGGCGTAAGTTTTGCCTCAGAGTCTGATCTTATTCAAGATTTTGGTAGCTGGAATAGACTGGACCCGTATCTAAAGCGCGGTGAGTGTTAGTTGGTAATAAAAAAGCCCGCAGAGCGGGCTTTTGATTATCAATAAACGCAGATTAGAGCTTGTAACTCATGCTCAGCATCAGCATTTGTGCGGTGTAGTCATGGCTGTTGCTGCCAAAGCCTACGACGTTCCAAATGCCATCAACGGCGATATCGTTAGCGGCGTCATTGTCCTTATAGTTCTCAATTTTGTAATCGAAGCGTAGCGCGAGTTTCTCGGTCGCTTGATATTGAGCGTATAAGTTAATGTTATGGACTTTGGCAAAATAGTCGCCATAGTCGCCGGTGATACCTTGTCTGACTTGAGTGTTACTGTCGGAGTCTGAGTAAGTGTAATCCAGACCTAGGCGTAACTTGTTCTCCAGCAGATTGTTGTAGCTGATGCCTGCGCCAACCACATCCACTTTGTCTTCAATAAAGCCAGTCCAGGTTGGGGTGCTGTAATTGCTGCTACCCGCTTGTTCTGATTCTATGGTTTGGTGGTTGTAGAAGGCCGTTGCCAGTAAGTCAGCGGTGATCATATAGCTGATATTGGCATCGTAACTGGTGTCTTTTGACTCAGTTAAGCCAATCACAGTATCGGTATAATCATCCAGCGCATAACGGGCACCGAAGTCTATGGTCAGGCTTTCGAGTGGCGTATGGGTGATGCGTGCTTCGATTTGGGTTCTGTCACGGTCAGCCAGGTTGTACTTACGTAACAGGCTGTTGGTTTCAGAAGACGTCCATTCAGACGCTTGGTATTGTGAGCCGTCACGGTTGCCGTAACTGCCTTTTACCCACATGTCCCACATGTCGAAGCTATTGACGCGCAAACGGGCCCAAACGGTGTTCTCATCTGTGCTTTCACGGTCTTGATACTCACGTTCGTCACGCTTGAAGTCATAACCACCATCGAGCTTAATGCCGTGGGTAATACGATAATCCGCCGCCACTTTAAAGCGCTGTGTGCGGTTATCGTAAGGGGTGTTATAGGCCACTTTACCACTGACATTGTTGATGCTGATCTGAGTCCACTCTTCGATTGGGGTATTGTTGTCACGATCGTAATAATCGTAACTACCCGTCAAGCGAAGGGAGTTGCTGACCTTGCTCACGACTTTGAGGTTCATGCCCAGCAGATCGACTTTGGCGTCTACCGCATCCGTTGGCAGTTGATAACCGTAGCCAGAGGTCACCAGTGACTGATCTTGGCTCATTTGTCCGGTTAAAATACGGCCAGACAGTGAGTTACTGCCGTCGTTATACTGACCCATCAGCGACACAGTGTGTGACTGGTTATCGGGATCGAGTGCAATGGCACCAGTCGTTTGCGCACCAAAGGTGGGGTTGAAGGCACTGTCAAAGTTCAGCTGGTTGTATTCATTTTTGAAAATTGAACCATTGTAACTGAGCGCTGTGAACCAACGATCGCCTTTAAGTTTCACGCCCGCTTCTATGGTGTCAGTGGTGTAATCCACGGGTTCTGCCAACATCATAGATTGGTTGAAGAAGCTACCAGAGGTTTGTTTTAAACCGGTTTTTTCTTCACGCATGTAGTTCACATAGGTGCTCCACAGCGATTCACCCTGATATTCGAACCCAAGGCCTGCGCGTTCACGTTTCAGTGATAACTCGAGGCTGTTGAGGCTGTCCATCAACAGTGGCATTTGGCTGCTCGAACCTGCGGTGACCCAGTTATCGGGCAAGGTTAAGTTATTGCCGCCGATACCAGAATAGGGCGAGAGGGCACTATTGCTATCGTAGGTGGCAATTTGGCGGTAGTTCAGATTGATATTGTACTGGCCTTGTTTGCCCGCATTCACATCTAAACGTCCGCCGTCCATTCCCAGTTGATAGGCTTCAACACTGGCGCGGTAACCTTTTTCACCACGGTAAGCAAGGTCTGCATCGAACTTGCCCGCAACTTCGTTTTTAGAACCAAAGGCATTGGCAGAGCGAATGTCCTCTTCGCCATTGTAACCTACGCCGACACCGACAGTGCCAGATACGCCCGTTTCAACCACGCAGCCTTTACAGCTCCATGCTGAGAGTTTCACTTTGTCGGTATTGGCATTGGCGAGGCCATAACCATCGGCAGCTACGGCTAAGCTGGTGTTGGCTAATAACGCTAGAGTGATCAAATTGAGTTTGAATTTCATCTTCTCGTCTCCTTAGCGCTGTAATAGCTTGCCAGATGGATGGTTAGAACCATGGACCTGACTATGGCAATTTAAGCAGCTTCTTCCACCCGTAAAGGCATTGTCACCGACATTTGAACCTAAACCAGTGTTACCTAAGTAGGCATTGCTGGCGTGGCCATCGCTGGCGTGACATTGCTGACACAGCTGCGGCGCACGGGTTTTCAGCATGGCATCGTTCACGCTGCCATGGGGATTATGACAAGTGACACAGTTTTCAGTGACGGGTGCATGCTCCCAGAGTTTTGGGCCGCGCTTCTCGGCGTGACAGGAATAACAAGTTTCGTTAATGCTTGGCTTGTTCAGGTCAGAATCTGTCATGCTCCCATGGGGATTGTGACAGTCGCTACAGGTCATTTGTGCCCATTTGAGTGGGTGACTTGAGCGTTTATTCATATCCGCTTTTTGCTTAGTGTGGCAGCTTGTACAGACGTCCATCTCAGTGTTTTTAGATAACACTGGGTCTTTCGCGACGTGTACTTGGTGGCACGAGGCACAAGCAACATCGGCATTGTCATGGTGACCGCCATTCCAAGACATACGCTTATCGTCTTGGTGACAGCTCATACATACGCTGTTTTGCTTGTCGGCACTTAAGGTCGATTGCTTACCAAAAGTGATCATCGGCTCGTTGCCGCCCTTGTTGTGTTGACCCATAGGTCCGTGGCAAGCCTCACATTGTAGGCCAGCCATTGGGCTCTTAGTGGAGTCAATAGCGCCGTGGACGCCTTTGAAAAGGTCCATCACTTTTTCGGATTTCTTGTGGCACATCAAGCAAGAGTCGGCACCTTTAGGTGAGTAGTTGCCTTCGGCAAACTTCTTATCTAAGGTCGCTTCGACTTGCTCTGGCGTCATTTTTTCATCCCACTTGGAGGCGTGAGCACTCGGTGCGATGGCAAATGCCATGACTGCAGACATCATCAATGCCGGCAGTAGGTTTTTCATTTTGTGGCTGTTCTTCATAATAGGCTTCCCAATTTGTCCCAACAAAATTCAAGAAAGGGGGAGCGAACTCCCCCTGCTTGGGCAAATTACATTTTCACTTGAGTGTGATCTGCAACTGTTGGGGTATGGCAGTAGAAACAGGTTTCTGACTGTGCCGCTTGGTTGGCTTGAGTATAATCACCGTTCACAATCGCGCCCATATTTTCTAAGCCGTGGCCAATAGATTCTGGCGCGTGGCATGAAGTACAAGTTGCCGTGATTGGGGTGGTGTAGCTGCCTTTGTTAAACTCCATGGCACCTTTGACTTTAAATGCATCTAAGTTGAAGTCGTTGTGACATTGGGTACAGTTGTCACCAATAAGACCATTGGCTTTTTCAGCATGTGTTTTATGCGCACGGATTTCTAATGCCATACCAGTGCCTGAATAACCAGCACCCTCAGGTGTATGGCAAGTCACACAGGCATCAACACCCACAATAGGTTTATCGCTGGCATCTTTCGAGTGTGAAACCTGCTCAGTCATCACAAAGCCCGCATGGTAACCTTTATGGATTTCAAAGGTTTCGCTGTGACAGTTTTGACAAGCGCTGAAGTTCACTGAGTTCACATGGCGCATGCTGGGTGCATTACTTGATTTAGTACCGAAGACTAAGTCGGCTTTCATGCTGGTGGTTGTGCTATCTGCAGTACAAGCCGTCAGCGTGGTGCCAGTGTTACACATTTCCAGACCGATAAAGGTAAAGGCGGTATCAGTATCGCCAGCACCAAATGGCAGTGCAGGAGTAGTAAATACCAGTTTACCGTCAACTAAGGTCACACCATCTTGCAGTGCACCATCTTTCACCAGATCTTTAGCCACTTTCTTGTAGCCAGTTACTGGGCTTGGGTTATAGCCCATGATCGGGAAGTTAGGACCGACGTTAGTGATCGTTTCTAAACGTTTGATCTTATCTTGTACGCTTGCTGCATCGATGGCATTACCGTCTTTGTCAAAGACAGTCACAGTTAATACCGCAGTATTGTCTTCTTGACCCGCAAGCGTTGCAGACATACCTAACTGAGCCATAACAGCTTTCTTCTCAGCGGTTTTGCCTGTGTGTAACTCGGCAGTCCAATTGCTGTTGTGACAAGCGATACAGTTAGAGTTATCTAACTGCTGAGAGTGGCCTTTGCCTGCAGCAAAATCGATGTCTACGTGACAGCTAGAGCAAACTTCCATTGTTGGAATACGTGACCAGTTTTTTGCCTCGGTGAGCATGTCAGATTCTACGTGACAGACTTGGCAATTATCTTGGACTATATGTTGTGCAACTTCTGGAACTTTATTATTTTTGCCCCACGCTTTGTTGGCGTTGTGCACATTATGAATTAAGTGACTAAAGGCGACATGGGGTTTACCGCGACCATCCGCAAATTCTTGCGTATGGCAAGAAATACACGTTTCGACTTCAGTCGCTTGGTGATAAATCTTTTCGCCTTCCACGTGGCAAGTTGTACAGACTTCATGGCTGACAATATTTTTAGTGTATAGAGGAGCATTACCTTGGCCGTCGAAATCTTCAACCATTTCGGCTACGGGGACCGAAGTTCCGTCTGGTAATTTTCCGGCTGCAGACACGACGTTAAAACGTTGCGTTAATTGCGCATTAAAGACCTTATTGCTATCGAATGTGTCGAATTTAAAGGTATAACTACCGTTTTTATTATCAACATAGTTTTTCGATGAGCCTAGCCCTTGCCAGTTAGCACTATTACCAGGGCCAGTCGCCCCTTGAGGTATTAATTGCAGTGCTTTTTTGATTTCTAAATTAGTAAGACCAACAATTGGAAGGTCGTCTTCGTTTGTGGCGAAAACAGTGACCACAGGTGAGCCATTTTCATAGTTTACTTTAGTAATATCAAGGTTTAACTTGTGGATGGAACCAGCGGGTTCTCCACCGGGTTCACCGGGTTTACCATCGTTACCATCACTTCCACCACAGCCGGTTAAGGCCACAGTGACAACACTTGCTGCGAGCAGTAGTGCGATTTTTGATTTTTGTGCGTTCATCATTTTTTTCCCTGCATAGGTTTGGCATTACTTAAGCGCTTGTCTTCTTCGCCCGACAGATTCTTTGTCTGTGCTTTGGTCTCGAAGGCGACTTAAGTGGATGCTGGAAATAGAATTCCCCAAGGAAAGGCTAACCTAACATGCCCCTAAAATCTTCAAGGCCTTTGCTAATGTGTGACTTGGATCTTTCTATTTCTAAAGAGGTAGTTAAACCACAGGGGAAAAACAAATTTAGATCAAAAAAACGGCGGATTGTGAGATAAAAAATAAAAAAGAGAGAGGGGTTACCTCTCTCTTTTTGTCCTGTCTCTTTAATCGCTAAAGAGGTGGTTTATTTAGTTACCGTGTGCTTTCATTAATTGCGCTGGAGTATGGCAAGTTGCGCAGCTTTCAGAGGCACGGGTTTGAACATCAGCTGAACTGGTACCATCTAAGATACCGCCGTTAGCTTCAATGTGAGACTTAGCCGCATCAGACAGATACTTCTGGTGACAGCTTAAACATGCTCCCGCATCTGAAGATACCCAAACACCCGCTTTATCATAGGTTGTTGAGTTTGGATAAATCCATGTGCGCTCAGGAGCGCGGCCAAGTTCAATACCTGTGACGACACCGCTTTTTTCGACGTGGCAAGTTGCACAATCGCTCTTAAGAACAGTGCCTGATTGAACGCCAGCATATTTCAGGTAGTGACCTTCTGCTTCATGGGCTTTCCAAGCAAAGCTGGTTGCTTGATCAAACTTACCTGAATTTCGAACCGTCTCTTTAAGCGCCTTGTCTGGGGTATGACAAGTCTGGCAGTTCACGCCGTTATCGTAATGCAGAACTTGCTGATTGTGACAGCCTTGACAATTTGAAGTGTCAACAATAGGACGACGGCTAGCTGGAGACGCTGCGCTATCTACACCATTGTCTTTCCAGACAAAGTGGTAAGGGGCTTCTTTCACTGGCACTTTACGTACGGTATCGTCTGCACAATTAGTTAGAATTACCTCGGCAACACCGTAACCACCATTATTGAAACACACTTCTAATGCTGACCAGAGTTCAAAGGTTTTACCGTTAACATCCGCTGGCAGATTGAACTTAGTGCCAGTTATGGAATAGGTTTTGGTTGCTTCATTGTAGGTGCCTTCGCTCAGCGCGATACGACGGTTGCTGTAGGAGGCATCTGCATAGCTTGGGTAATCTTTATCAGAATCCCATGCCACAACTACACGTGAACTTTGGTTTACAAATGTTTTATCGATAGCGTTGCCATCTTTATCAACGACTTGAACATCAAAGGTAATCTTACCTGTGTCATTCACACCCACATTGCTGAACTTGATGCCCATTGCTTGAGTATCAGAATAGGCTTTCAGTACGTCACCATGGCGCTTAGCCGCGCTGCCAGTACCGCCGTAAGGCTCGGTGGCATTGTGGCAAGACATACAATTAGTGCTGCTGTGGTGAGAAGATGGTTTTTCGGTGTGACAACCAATACAAGCTTGATTGCTTAAATCGGCTTTGAATAGGTCGGCATTCGCAGGCGCTCCCGCACCTTCAACGTGACATGCTGAACAGTCCGCGGCAGGTTTTAATGGGAAAGTTACTTTGCCGTAGTCGTGTAATGCACCACGGTAATCAATAATCTTGTAAGGTGCTGGAACTTCAGCGCCTGTCTCATCGAAGGTATGACGCTCAGCTCCTTTGTGGATAGCATGGATCATATAACTAAATTCTATGCTATTGCCTGATTCTGAGTCGCCAGAAGTTGCAGTATGGCAAGAGGCACAGTTTTCAAGATCAATACGACGACCACCATGCAGCTTTAAGCTTTCTGGTTGGTGACAGGTGTAACAGGCTTGAATAGAAACGACATTGCGAGTTTGGATGCCTTCAGTTTTACCAGTCGAAGGTTGCCAATCAAAATGCGCATTTGCTGCAAGTTGTGGTAGCTTAAGCTCCATTGTGGCGCGTTGAGTCGCGTCGGCACTGTAAGTGACTGTGAGTGGCTCAGTTACATTGGCAATGTTGGCCTGATAGGTGTAGCTATAGCTACCGTCACCGTGGTCAACTAAGCATGTGTCGCATTTACTTGCCGCTTCAACGTTAGCTTTATATTGAGTAGAAGGTTTAAGGTTATCGACGCCCGATGGAATAGCACCAGGTTCAGTTTTGGCATTGATATAGGCTTGCCATTGATAGCCGCGATCCGCTGGTTTAGCTGGATCGTCCGTTGCTTCAGTCACATGGGTGAGCTGAGCAATACCGAATCGTAAATCGTGATCTTTCGTTAAGCCGAGTACGGCCACACCATTGGCATTTTCCAATGTAAAATCAACGGTGACTTTACCAGCATCAACAGTGGCATTTGTGAATTTCGCTTTTAACGTTGAGGTTGAGTCGATATTAACACCAACAACGCCTGGTTTACCGTCTTCACCATCTTTACCATCACTGCCACCACAACCAGTGAGAAGAAGTGAAAGTAAACCGGCACCCAACATCGCTTTTGTTGCGGTATTGAAATTGAACCGTTTCATCATGATATTTCCCTGCAATAGTTTTAATCATCATTAAGCGCTTAGCAAATAAGAATAAATCTCATTAACCGCATTTAATGTGTGGAATTAGATCCCACCTGTAAGGCTAACTAAGTCATTGGTATTTATCAGTCACTTTAAGCGGGTAATGTGATTGAGATCTGACTATTTCTTTAGGGGTAGATGACTGCATAGTATGAGTTCCTTTTATATTTGCAGTTGCAGGCCTTTTCGGCCTGCATCATAGGGTTATTTAATAGGGTGCACTTTTAAAACGTCGGCGACAGCGCCTTGTCCGTGGCAGAAAGCACAGGTTTCAGTGCCCGCGGTGGCATCTGCTTTTGTTCCCGCAAATACTGCACCTTGCTGCATCATATGGTTGTGTGTGGCATCACTTGAGTGACAGTTACTGCACACCGCAGCTATTGGGCTGGTAAAGGTACCGTTGTTCAGTGCAAGTGGTTGAACCGCCGCGTTTAAGGGGAGGGCAACCGTTGAAACTCCTGCAGCATCTTTGATATGGCATTGAGCACAATTACCGATTTTGCCTGGGTAGTTGAGGTCTTCAAAACCGGCAAATTGGCTGGTATGGATCCCATGGATTAACTGCTTAAAGTCAAAGGAGGTAATGGAGGGATTTACCGCTGTGGCATCGGCCTGCATATTCGGGTTGTGGCAAAGCTGGCATTGGCCCGCTAAATCATTACGGGCGCCATGAATATTCAGTTGTTGATCGCCGTGGCAGCTAGCACAGTTGGCATTGCTAATGACTTCGCGTCTGCCGGTGGTACTTAAGGCTGACATATCAAAGTAACTATGGCTTGCCTTGATAACCAGAACTTCGGCAAGTTCAGTGCTGCAATCCACTAATACTTTATCTTTGGCGCAAACTCGGCCTTGAATCGCTAAGCCGCCATGGTCCGCTTCAGTTCCTGCCGGAACCGTGAGACCCGAAATGGTATAAGTGTAAGTGCCGTTGTTGCCAGAGACTGGTGTGGACTCGGGGAGACGAATAGAGCGCGCGGAGCGGGTACTGTAATCGAAACTAGTTCCCCAGTTAGCATAGACCCTTAGATCGCTGATAAATTTGAGCTTATCTGCGCTATCACTGTATACAGTACCGGTGGATGGATTGCTCAGCGTCACGGCAACTGTCACTGTGCCATTGGCATCCATACTTGCGCTACTGATGCTAGGACTAAACTGGGCTAACGCGGCTGTTTGACCTTCATTACCGTGTACGCTGGCGGTCCAATCGGCATTATGGCAGGCAACGCAATTGCTGTTATCTGCTTGCGCAGGATGGCCTTGGCCCGCAGGGAAGTTAATTTGGGTATGGCAGGCACCACAGGCTTCCATGGTGGGGACTCTATGCCAGTTTTGAGCTTCGGCTAAATCAGGATTATCAACGTGGCAAGTCTGGCAATTACTGATGGATTGAGGGAAACCCGCTAAGTGCTTGCTGTGGATCATTTGCGGGAAAATATCCGCAGGATCACTGACTTTTTTACTGTTATGACAAGTTACGCAGGTTTCAACTTGGTTGTAACGGCCACCATGGAACGCCAAATTACTGTGACAGCTATTACAGGTTTCAATAGTGATTAAGTTACGGCTGTAGGCTAGGGTATTACCCGAGGTTTGCCAATCGTAGTGTTGATTGGTAATGGGGAGCGCAGTGCCATCGGCTAATGCATCTCCGCCGAGTTTAATGACGACTCGTTGGGTCGCATCGTTAAGGAAGCTCACACCATTCATGCCGTTAAATGTGGCACTGAAACGATAGCTGTAATGGCCGTTTTTATAGTCGACAAATGTGCCTGGGCAAGAAGCGGCGCACGTTTCAGAGGTGAAATGTTGCCACTCACTGCTATTGCCCGCACCTGTCGCGCCCTGAGGCAGTAATTGCGCCGCAATGAAGGTGGCCGAGGGAATACCGACTACGGCTTCATCGTCTTGGTTACTCACCTGATAATCGACTTGGGCGATGCCGTCGGTCACGGCGACTTTATCGACCATGATGTTTAGGCTAGTGATCGTCATCGCCGGTGGTTTACCAGGCTCGCCAGGATCGCCATCGTTACCATCGCTACCACCGCAGGCGGTCAGAAGGGTGGTTAAGGCCAGCAACAGACTGAGTTGTGTGCTAAATCTTGCAAACTTGTTCATATTTCTATCCTTGGAATACGCTGTCAGTGCCTAAGTTACATTTGGTAGCTTAAGGTCAAACCTAAGTAATGAGCATTGTAGTCGTGGCTGATATCGCCAAAACTGAGCACGTTGGGGACAGTGTCCCAAGTGGTGTTTTGGTTTTGCCAGTTTGCATCTTGATATTTCTCGAACAACCAATCGAAGCGTAACGACATACTGTCGGCCAGCTTATATTTGGCGTAGGCGTTAATATTGTGCTTGCGACTGTAATAGTCACCGTAGGGACTGTTAATACCGTAGGTGACTTCGGTATCACTTTGACCATCGGAGTAGCTGTAGTCCAAACCAAGATCTAAGCGATTATCCAGCAGATTTTGATATGCGAGGCCTGCACCAATCAGGGTCGATTTTTCTTCCGATGTGCTATACCAATCCGGCGTTGAGAAACGATTGCTTCCCGCTTGGTCTGAATCGCGCCAGTCTTGGTTGAGATAAGCATTAAAACTTAGGTTGTCGCTAATCAGATACTGTGCTGATACGTCGTAGCCGAGGTAAGACACTTGGGTGAGTCCGACTAATGTGTGGTCATAGTCATCGTCGATGCTGTGTAAACTCGCCCCTACAGACAGACCTATATCACTTTGATAATCCGTGTGTAGGGTGACTTTTTGACGTTTTCTGTCCGCGAGGTAGGATTTACGCAACCAAGGATTACTCGGACTTTGGGTGCTGGTCACAGGATTGTATTCACTGCCATTGCGGTCTAATGCTTCTCCTTTTAACCAAGCTGACCAAGCGGGCGAATAACGGTAGCTGAGTTTGGCAAACAGTCCCGATTCGTCAACGGATTGCCTGTCTAGTTCAGAATAGATAACTTCATCACGACTATATCCCGCCTCAGCATAGGCTGAAGGCGTTAGACGGTATTTACCTTTAAGGTCGAATTGTTTGCTGCGTTTATCGTAGAGGCGATTTTGTTCTGTGCCTTGATGAAAGCTGTCGGTCACGACCTGTGGGAAATCCAGTTGAGCTGTTTTGTTTTCCCTGTCTTGATAGTTATAACTGGCTTGAACACTCAAATCCTGTGTGATGCGTCCTGAATACTTAAGCACCATATCTAGGATGTCCACTTGGGCATCCAGATTATCAGTTGGCAGTACAGGGGAGGGGCCATTAATGGTCGCGGGAAGAAAAGCCTCATCCTGCGACATTTTGCTGATACCCGCGTGCATAAGGATGTTATGGCCATTTTGGCCACCACTGGCCTCGGCTGCGATCCGATAGGCCTTGTTATCTGGGTCGACAGCATTTTGTCCAAAGTAGGCCGCACCAAATGTGGGCGTATAGGCCGATTGCCATAGTAGTGCCTGATGATCATTCTTGTATTGGCTTATCTGGCTGTTTATGCCCGCTTGCCAGCCTGCGCCGCCAAAATAGACTCTGGCATCGATTTCATCTGTGCTGTCATCGATTGGCTGCGCCAACATCACACTGTTAGTGAGAATATTTGCGCTGGTTTTTTTCGTGCCACTGCGGTTTTCATGCTGATAGTTTACCGAGGCTTTGTAGCGGCTGCTCGATGAGATATGGCCTGCATAGTAACCGCCGAGGTTGAATCTATCCCGCGTAATGCTTAAGTCCTGTTCGATTAAACTCGATTGCAGTAATGGCATGGATTGGGTCGTTGCTCCCTCTACCCAATTATCAGGCAATAGCATCTTATCGTTATCGGTGAGATAAGGGCTCTTTAGCTGATTGTATTGATAATTGGCGAGACCTTTATAACCCAATTGGATTTGATAGTGTCCGGGTTGGCCTGTGGTGAGCTTGGCTGAACCTGTGTCAAATCCCAATTTATCGGCTTCTAGCCGGGTTTGGTAACCACTCTCTGCCTGATATTGCATATCGGCGCCCACGGCACCGACCATGCCATCTTTATCCGTGCCAGTGCGATTACCAAAACGGCTATCTTCACCGTCATTGTAGGCGAGGGTGGCGCTGACGTTGCCTTGGCGCCCTGTTTTGGGCTGGCATTGCTTACAGCTCCATGCCTCACTTTTTACGCCACTGCGATTTGCTTTTTGGATTTCATACCCTTCAGCATGGGCTGTGCTGAGTACGCCACTAATCGCCCAAGCCAGTAATGTGAGTGAGAAACAAGCTTTAGGAGTCGATATGTTCATTATTTGCATGATCATTCCCTTGTTATCTCTGGAGCAACTTGCCGGATGGATGGTTTGAACCATGCACTTGTCCATGGCAATTCATACAGGAATTACCCGAGGTGAAGGCATTGGTTTGATTACCAAAGTAAGCATTACTGCTGTGGCCATCGGAGGCGTGGCACTGTTGGCATAACTGTGGCGGTTTGCTGATAAGCATGGATTCGTTGACGCTGCCGTGGGGGTTATGGCAGTTCGCGCAATTATCGGTGACTGGCGCATGTTCCCACAATTTGGGGCCGCGTTTTTCGGCGTGGCAGCTGTAACAGTTTTCGTTGACGCTCATTTGCTTCAGACTGGCATCATTTAAACTGCCATGGGGATTGTGGCAATCGCTACAGACCATTTGTTGCCATTGCAATGGATGGGATGAGCGTTTGTGCATATCCGCTTTTTGCTGGGTATGGCATTGGGTACAAATCGCCACTTCGTTGGCTTTGTCGCTGATAGGGTCTTTTGCTACGTGTACTTGGTGGCAGCTACTACAGGGGATATCTGCATTGTCATGGTGATTGCCTTTCCACGCGATGCGTTGATCGTCGTTATGGCAACTCATGCAGACACTGTTTTGTTTTTGCGCGGGAACGGGGGAATTCTGGCCGAAGGTGATCATCGGCTCTTTGCCACCCTTGTTATGATTACCGAGTGGGCCGTGGCAAGCCTCACACTGTAAGTCGGCCATGGGGGAATCGTTGACATTAGGATTACCATGTACACCATCAAAAATGGCCATCACAGTGGCACTTTTCTTATGGCACATCAGGCAAGTGTCAGCCCCTTTGGCCGAGTACTTACCTTCGGCAAATTTTTTGTCCAAAGTCGCGACGACCTCCTCGGGCGGCTTGTCATCCCAAGGTGTCGCTAACGTTGAAAGGCTGAGTATCGATAACATCACAACAAGCATAACCTGAGTTATGCTTTTGAACTTTAACCCAATATCCATGTTCATCTATTCCCGAGTGCGTTTTATTTGTTATTTTTCAAGCTTTCGACATCACTAATTTAGCTGATTAATACTAGAACAAATTTGCGACAATCGCGTAACATTTTTATGGTCATTGACAGTAAAGAAGGATGATTTTGTTAGTGATAAATAACAAAGTGTGATCTTGTTCTCACTTTGGTTTGTGGGGCACTCGTTTACAGCTCATTGACTTTTACTCTAACTTGCGAAGAGTGATGAGCCTTTATGGGGATTTTTATTTTTGGTCAGGCGTTTATTCATTGAGATTTTTGTCACATAATACTCAACACAATTGAAAACTATTATCGTTACCAGTCATAAAGCTTGATCTAGGTAAAGTTATTAGAGCCATCGCTCAGTTACAATGGGCGCAGTTTTTCAAGCTGAAGCTGTTACAAGGTGAAATAGGTAATGAAGTTAAGCGAACTCAGTCCCGGTGACCGTGGCATTATTTCTGAAATCGGGCGTTTAGATCTGCCGCAGACAGTGAAGCGTAAATTATTATCCATGGGCATCACCCCAAATACACGATTTTCGTTGATCCGCAGAGCGCCAATGGGCTCTGGTTTAGAGTTGGATATTCGTGGCAGTAAGCTTTGTATGCGCAGAGACCTGGCAGACATCATAGAGGTGGAAAAGGCGAATGACTAAGCAGTTTCATTGCGTCACTGTTGGTAACCCAAACGCGGGAAAATCAACACTCTTTAACGCGCTAACCGGCGCGAATCAGCAAGTGGGCAACTGGTCCGGTGTGACCGTTGAGAAAAAAACCGGTCATTTTACCCTTAATGGCGCCGACGTTTACTTAACCGACTTACCCGGTATTTACGATTTACTCCCCGCGGGTAATAGTTGTGATTGTTCCCTCGATGAGCAGATTGCTCAGCAATACCTCGCCGAACAACGTGTCGATGGCATCATCAACTTAGTCGATGCGACCAATATCGAGCGCCACCTCTATCTGACGGCACAACTACGTGAGCTGTCGATCCCTATGGTGGTGGTATTGAATAAAATCGATGCGGCGATTAAGCGTGGGATCCGTGTCGATTTAAAGAAAATGAGCCAAGAGTTAGGTTGCCCTGTCATTGGCGTGTGCTCTCGCGATCCCGCCGATGTGGCTAAAGTGCAAGCGCAGGTTTTGGACTTACTCCAAGGCCGCGTATCCGAAGCGCCTCTGCTACTCGATTACGACGAGCAAATTGAAGCGGGCGTGCAACTCCTTTGCAGTAAAGACCCCAACTTAAGCCGTGGCCGCGCTTTAGCGATGCTGGGTAACGGTTCTGGTTGTGGCAGCTGCAAAAATGCCGAGCTACAGGATGAAGTCAGCACTTGCACCGAGCAAATTGCACAGCAAGGGCATGACATCGAAGTGATGGTCGCTACGACGCGTTTTAACTTTGTTGAGCGTGTGTTCCAAGGTTCCGTTAAGACCGATGGTTTCCTCACGCTGAGCGATAAACTCGATAAATTAGTCTTACATCCCGTGCTTGGCATTCCGGTGTTCTTATTTGTCATGTATCTGATGTTTATGTTCAGCATTAACATCGGTAGTGCGTTTATCGATTTCTTCGACGTGTTTGTCGGGGCATTACTGGTCGATCATTTTGGTGCATTCCTTGGCAATATGGGCGCGCCAGCATGGTTGGTGACGATTCTCGCGGGTGGTGTCGGTCAAGGTATTCAAACCGTTTCTACTTTTATTCCGGTTATCGCAGCGCTATTTCTCGGTTTATCTATCCTTGAAAGCTCAGGCTATATGGCCCGCGCGGCCTTCGTGGTGGATGGCTTAATGCGCCGTATAGGCCTACCGGGTAAAGCGTTCGTGCCTATGATTGTTGGCTTTGGTTGTTCGGTGCCAGCGATTATGGCAACACGTACTTTAGGCAGTGAGCGTGAGCGTATCGTGACAGGTATGATGGCGCCTTTTATGTCCTGCGGTGCACGTTTACCTGTGTATGCGTTATTTGCGGCGGCGTTCTTCCCTGACTCTGGTCAAAACCTGGTGTTTTTACTGTACGTGATTGGGATTTTTGCGGCGATTGGTACAGGGTTATTACTGCGTAGCACCTTATTACCAGGCACAAGCAGTGCGGTGGTGATGGAGCTGCCAAGCTATGAAATGCCTAAATTTAAAGCCGTGATGGTGCGTACTGGTAAGCGGACGAAGAGCTTTATTCTTGGTGCGGGTAAAACCATCGTCCTTGTGGTAACTCTGCTTAACTTTATCAATGCGATTGGGGTCGACGGTACTTTTGGCCATGAAGATAGCCAAGCCTCACTTTTGAGTGTGGCAAGCCAAAAAGTGACACCCATCTTTGCACCAATGGGGATTGAGCAAGATAACTGGCCAGCGACTGTGGGTATTATCACGGGTATTTTCGCTAAAGAAGCGGTCGTCGGTACGCTGAATAGCTTATATACCAATGTTGCCCATGAAGATGCAGAATTAACGCCATTAGCGGATAGTTTCAGCGAAGCACTAGCGACTATCCCTGCAAACTTGTTCGGTTTAGATTTGGAAGATCCGCTTAAGCTATCTGTGGGTGATGTGTCCAGCACCGACGTTGCCGCAGAGGCGCAAGGTGTAGCAACGTCAACCTTTAGTGCGTTACAGTCAGGCTTTACCACTACGGTGGCTGCGTTCTCTTATCTGCTGTTTATCTTACTCTATACGCCGTGTGTTGCTGCTATGGGTGCCTTGGTACATGAGTTTGGCAGCCGCTGGGCAACCTTTGCGGCAACTTGGACATTCTCACTGGCCTACGGCAGTGCGACCATTGCTTACCAAGCGGCGACCTTTAGCGCGCATCCGGTGCAATCGAGTCTGTGGATTGGTTTCTTCCTCGTTGCTCTTGTGGTGTTCTATCTGTGGCTTAAACGTAAAGGGCGCAGAACCCAACAGATCATCCCTGGCATTAGGATTATTACCGAGTAATCGTAGAGTAATAAATGTCAGCTTAGTGATGACAAAGGTAAAAGCAGCTTTCATGGCTGCTTTTATTGTTTTACTATCCATGCCATAAACCATAGTTTTTTATACTGGGCATTGTAACTGGCCGAGATCTGTAGGATCATGCGGGTTTTGTTAAAATTGCCATTGTTCGCAAAGAGGAATTCCATGAGTCATGTGGACACTGAAGTACGTCCGAGTAACTTTATCCGTAATATCATTGATGAGGACCTGAAAAGCGGTAAGCACACTCGTGTGCAGACGCGTTTTCCTCCCGAGCCAAATGGTTATCTGCATATAGGTCATGCTAAGTCCATCTGTTTGAACTTCGGCATTGCGCGCGATTACCAAGGCCTATGTAATTTACGTTTTGATGATACCAATCCTGAAAAAGAAGACATCGATTATGTGAATTCGATTCAGGCGGATGTGCGTTGGTTGGGGTTCCAATGGGATGGTGAAGTCCGTTATTCCTCTAACTATTTCGACCAATTACATCAATATGCGGTTGAGTTAATCAACAAAGGCTTAGCCTATGTGTGTTTCCTCAATGCCGATGAAACCCGTGAATACCGTGGCACCTTAAAAGAGCCGGGCAAAAACAGCCCGTATCGCGATACTCCTGTTGAAGAAAACCTGCAATTATTCGAAAAAATGCGTAAGGGTGAATTCAAAGAAGGTGAGTGTGCATTGCGTGCCAAAATCGATATGGCATCGCCTTTCATGTGTATGCGCGATCCGGTGATTTACCGTATTCGTTTCGCTCACCATCATCAAACGGGTGACAAGTGGTGCATTTACCCAATGTACGACTTCACTCACTGTATTTCGGATGCGCTGGAGCACATTACTCACTCGTTATGTACGCTTGAGTTCCAAGACAACCGCCGTCTTTACGATTGGGTTCTCGACAATTTAGATGATTTCCAAGCGCCGAACCGTACTCGTCAGTACGAGTTTTCTCGCTTAAATCTTGAATATACGCTGATGTCTAAGCGTAAATTAAATGACTTAGTGACGCGTAAGTTAGTTTCTGGATGGGATGACCCACGTATGCCAACGATTGCTGGCCTGCGTCGTCGTGGTTATACCCCAGCATCTATCCGCGAGTTTTGCCAACGTATTGGTATCACTAAGCAAGAAAACATGATTGAAGCCGCGATGCTCGATGCCTGCATCCGTGAAGAACTCAACGAACATGCGCCACGTGCGATGGCCGTACTGCGGCCATTAAAAGTCGTGATTGAGAACTACCCAGAAGGTCAAATCGAGACGATTCAAGCGGCTTCTCACCCAAGTGATGAAAGCATGGGCACACGTGAACTCGCCTTTGGCCGTGAACTGTATATCGATGTGGCGGACTTCAGAGAAGAAGCCAATAAGCAATACAAACGTCTGGTGATGGGTAAAGAAGTGCGTCTGCGTAACGCTTATGTGATTAAGGCTGAGCGTTGTGACAAAGACAGCGACGGCAATATCACCACGGTTTACTGTAGCTACGATGCAGATACCTTGGGTAAAAACCCTGCCGATGGTCGCAAGGTGAAAGGCGTAATCCATTGGGTTGAAGCGACTACGGCTAAACCTGCTGAATTCCGTTTATACCAACGCTTGTTCACGGATCCAAATCCTGCTGCAGCAGAGACCGTGGATGAAGTGCTTAACCCTAACTCACTTGAAGTGGTGAATGGTTTAGTTGAAGCCAGTCTTGTGAATGCGCCAGCGGAAAAAGCATATCAGTTTGAGCGTGAAGGTTATTTCTGTGCTGACAATAAAGACTCATCAGCCGAGCATTTAGTCTTTAACCTAACGGTTGCACTGCGTGACTCGTTTGAATAGCAGGTCGCTAGCCGCGATAATCTCTGTCGCGACTAACAGTCAACTGCAGTAAAGAATAAAAAGGCCCTTAGTGTTTTCAAGCTAAGGGCCTTTTGTTTTTACAACTTTTCGTTTTCAACACGTCTATTTGCCACTATTTATTTACCACTATGAGTATTTCAAGTCATTTGCGCCTGAGTGCGGATTAATACCTTATTGATACATAGGGCCAAAGCCAATACTCCAGAGAATAACGCTAGTGGCCATTAAACCGACCAAGAGCACTAAACCGGCTGTGACCATAGAGCTGGCGTAAATAAAGCCTTTCTCTTCAGGGATATTCATAATGATGGGCACACCTGCGTATAGCAAATAGACCGAGTAGGCTAAGCCAACGAGTCCAACAATCATAATGAACCAGAGTACTGGATAGAGTGCGGCTAAACCGACCATAAATAGAGGCGTTGCGGTGTAGGATGCGAGCTCTAAGGCTTGCGTGAAGGTGGGTTGGGCATCGAAGGTTTTTGCCATCCAGTAGGCTAAATAGGCTAGGGCAAAGACACCTGCAATCAGACCGAAGTACATTCCGACGGACATAAACATGGCGCTTTGTGGAGTGAGATAAATAGGATCCCCCGCTCCCGGATTCCAACCAATATATGCAGTGGCGATAAAGCTACAGACAGCTGGAATCAGTGCAATGAGAATAACGTGACTTAAGCTACTTTTGAGTGCCTCGTGATTCTTCTCAATCGCGTGCCACTCTTGTTTTGGATGAGTGTATAACCCCATTAAGTGATTCAATATCATTATAATTATCCTTGTTCAGCATTGATGATGGCTCGCCAAACGTCAGACGAGCTGATAACAGCTCTACAATCAGGGTTAAACGCTCTCCTATCCCTTAACGCCCGACTGCGTACACTCCGAATTGAGACACGGTGTGATCAGGATCTCAGTTCTTAAAGTGTAGATTATTTATTGAACAAAAAGTTCATCTCGTCAAGTTTCCCTCGGTGTAAAGCTATAGCTTGTCGATAATTACGCGTAAAATATGACGATATTTTTTTAATGATTTTTGAGTGATCCCATGCAGCAATTATTGGCACCTGTTCATGCGTTTCTTCGTTGTGAGACGCCGCAAACTTGGATTGATCTGGCAAGAGCCTCAATCTCGTTAGATGAACTCTTAATCGACCATTGTAATTGTGAGCTAAAAGCGGCGCAGACAGCGATGTTCTTATTGAGGCGATACGCATTAGATAAAGACAGCGGGCAATCGCTATTGGCGTGGGCAAAACCCTATGAGGAATTTGTTTATCACAAGGATCGCGATATCGAGCAGTTTTTGGCTCGCGATGTTAAAAAGAACGAGCTGGTTGCCAATCTACAGCCGAATCAGCATTTTGCTTTTGCTCGGGATCTTATTCCGCCACTAATTCGTTTGATAAAAGAAGAATTCCATCATTTTGAGCAAGTGTTGGAGTTGATGCATGCACGGCACATTCCGTATCGCAATATTCGTGCGGGGCGTTACGCAAAGGGCATGATGAGCCACGTGACCACCCATGAGAAGGATATTCTGCGGGATAAGTTGATTGTGGGTGCGTACATTGAGGCGCGCTCCTGTGAGCGCTTTGCCAAATTAGCGCCTTACTTGGATGCGGAGTTAAGTAAGTTTTATGTGTCCTTACTGCGCTCTGAGGCGCGTCATTTTGAGGATTATCTTAAGCTGGCGCAGCTCGTTTCAACGGAAGATATAACTGATAGAGTCGCTTATTTTGGCGAGAGGGAGGCCGAATTAATTATGGCGCCCGATGACGAGTTTCATTTCCACAGTGGCCAACCCTTAGTTGCCTAGCGGCAATGCAAATAGCGGCCTCAATCATATTCAGGTATGAGGCCTAAGCGGTTCGTGATGTGTTAATGGTGAGGGCGCTATAGGTGCTTAGCTGGCGTCGAAGGGCAGGCTTTTTAAATCCACGCCATCGGCGCTGACCACCAACACACTGCCTTGCTCGTACCAATCACCAACCACAATACGTTTGCAGCCATTAGTGAAGTTGTGGATGGCGGGTCTGTGGGTATGACCGTGGATCATCTGTTTGCAGTGGGTCTGGGCAAATAACGCATCCACCGCACTTGGTTCCACATCCATGATGACATAGCTTTTTTGTTGATTGCTGCTCTGACTATTGCTGCGGATCTTATTGGCAATCGCTTGACGTTTTCTCTTCGGCAAACAGCTATAAAGCCAACGGGCGAAGGCAAAACTGCGTAGTTTGCGAAAGCGTTGGTAGGCTTTATCTAAGGTGCACAAGCTATCGCCGTGCAAGATAACCGTACTAACACCATAGAGATCTAAGCAGGTGACTTCGGGCAACATTTGCATACCCGCAGCATCGGTAAATTGTTTGCCTAACATAAAGTCACGATTACCGTGAATAAAGTAGATGGGCAATCTTTGGGAGATTTGCTTGAGCCTGCGTGCTAATTCGAGGGCAAAAGGCGCGGCCAAATCGTCGCCGACCCATACCTCAAATAAATCCCCAAGAATGTAGAGGGCATCGGCATCATCAAGTTCTGTATCGAGGAAACGATTAAAGGCTTTGGTGATATCGAGGCGATCGGCACTTAAGTGCAGATCGCCAATAAATAAGGTCCGCATCCTAGGGAATTAGGCCGCACTTACTTTTTCAATCACAACCGCTTCTAATGGCACATCTTGGTGCATGCCACGGTTACCAGTGCTGACAGCTTTGATTTTTTCAACGATGTCCATGCCTTCAACGACTTCACCAAATACGCAGTAACCCCAACCTTGCATGCTTTCAGATTTGAAATCGAGGAAGGTGTTATCGTTTACGTTGATGAAGAACTGAGCCGTCGCTGAGTGTGGATCAGAAGTACGTGCCATCGCGATAGTACCAGTACGGTTTGATAAACCGTTGTTGGCTTCGTTTTTCACTGGCTCATGGCAACGTTTTTGGCTCATTTCAGCGGTAAAGCCACCGCCTTGGATCATAAAGCCGTCAATTACACGGTGGAAAATGGTGCCGTCGAAGAAACCTTCGTCAACATATTTCATAAAGTTTGCCACGGTCAGCGGTGCTTTTTCGGCGTTCAGTTGCAGTTTAATGTCGCCAAAATTAGTGTGTAATGTGATCATGTTTTCATACTCTCAGTAAATAGTGGCGCGATTCTAACTTATCTCGGATTGCACGCAAAGTGCAGTATTCAAAACCCTCGTCAGCGTGGTAGACTGACTCCTTGATTTTACACTCGAATCTATCATTGAAGAGAATGCCGATGTTGAAGATTTACAATAGTATTACCCGCCAAAAACAGGAATTTAAGCCAATTACTCCCGGAAAAGTTGGGATGTATGTATGCGGGGTGACCGTATACGATCTGTGTCATATTGGCCATGGGCGTACTTTTGTTTCCTTCGATATGATCGTTCGCTACCTGCGTTACGCGGGTTATGAAGTGAATTTTCAACGTAACATCACCGATATTGATGACAAAATCATCAAACGCGCCAACGAAAACCAAGAAGATTGCAATACATTAACCGATCGCTTGATTGGTGAAATGCACAAGGATTTCGATGCGCTGAATATGATCCGTCCCGATTTCGAGCCCCGTGCCACTCTGCACATTACCGAAATCATCGATATGGTTGAGCGTTTACTGGCCCGTGGTCATGCCTATGTGGCAGCCGATGGCGATGTGCTGTTCAGTGTGGCCTCTTTCCCTGAGTACGGCCGTCTATCAGGTCAGAACCTGGAGCAATTACAGGCGGGGGCACGGGTTGAGGTTGACGATAACAAGCAAAATCCAATGGATTTCGTGCTGTGGAAAATGTCTAAACCGGGCGAGCCAACATGGGAGTCGCCATGGGGGCCGGGCCGTCCAGGCTGGCATATCGAATGTTCGGCAATGAACAGCAAGCACTTAGGCCTGCATTTCGATATTCACGGTGGCGGTTCAGATTTACAATTTCCTCACCATGAGAACGAAATTGCTCAGTCTTGCTGCGCCCATGATACGCCGTACGTGAATTACTGGATGCACACTGGCATGGTGATGGTTGACCGCGAGAAGATGTCAAAGTCTTTAGGTAACTTCTTCACTATTCGTGATGTATTAGGCCATTACGATCCTGAAACCGTGCGTTACTTCCTGCTATCGGGTCACTACCGTAGCCAAATCAACTATTCAGAAGAAAACCTCAAGCAGGCGCGTGCCGCCTTAGAGCGTTTATACACTGCGATTAAAGATGTTGACCTGACTGTAGCGCCGGCACCTGCCGAAGAGTTTGTCGCTAAGTTTAAAGCGGCAATGGACGATGACTTTAATACGCCAGAAGCCTACTCAGTGCTGTTTGATATGGTACGTGAGATCAACCGTTTGAAAACCACCGATATGGCGCAGGCTTCAGCTATGGCTGTTGCCATGAAGCAACTGGCCGATGTATTGGGATTATTGCACCAAGCGCCCGATGCCTTCTTTAAAGGCGAGGGTAGCGATGATGAAGTGGCAGAGATTGAAGCGCTGATCGTTGAGCGTAATCGTGCCCGCGTCGAAAAAGATTGGCCTGCGGCTGATGTTGCGCGTAATCGTTTAAATGAGCTTGGTGTGGTGTTAGAAGATGGCCCAAGCGGTACTACTTGGCGTAAGAAATAGGTTGGCGTAATAAATAATCCCATCGCTTAAGTTTGATTCGTATCGATAATAAAAAACCTGCCAATGGCAGGTTTTTTTATTGGTCTCACGCGTTTGATTAAGCTCATGTTATTGCGTTACCGGCTACTGAGCTGAGATGGCTAAATCGCAGGTTTAAATGCTGCGATTTGCGCCATAACTTACGCCATAACTTAAGCCATTATCTACGAGATGGCGAAGCACATTAGTCGTGATATTGCTCTGCCGCATACAGGGTATTTTCAAGTAGGCTGGCAATCGTCATAGGGCCAACACCACCAGGGACTGGGGTGATAAAGCTGGCGTTTTGCGCAGCAACATCATATTGCACGTCGCCCACTAAGGTACCGTTTTCTAAGCGGTTAATACCCACATCGATAACAATGGCGCCCGGTTTAATCCATTCACCTGGGATAAAGCCAGGTTTACCCACGGCAACCACCACTAAATCTGCCTGACGGATTTTTTGTTCTAGATTTTTTGTAAAGCGATGGCATGTGGTTGTGGTACAGCCCGCAAGCAATAGCTCCAGTGTCATTGGGCGGCCGACAATGTTTGATGCGCCTACCACAACGGCATCTAATCCATAGGTATCAACACCCGTTGATTTGATTAAGGTCATGATCCCCATGGGGGTACATGAACGTAATACGGGAATGCGCTGGGCTAAACGGCCAACGTTATAAGGGTGAAAACCGTCGACATCTTTATCGGGGCGAATACGCTCAATGACTTTAGAGTCTTCGATATGCGCAGGTAGAGGGAGCTGCACTAAGATACCGTCGATCGTCGGATCATCATTGAGTTCGTCGATAAGGGCTAATAATGCTTCTTCGGTATAACTGGTATCGAGATCGTAAGAGCGAGAAATAAATCCCACTTCTTCACAGGCTTTACGTTTACTACCAACATAAACCTGAGAAGCGGGGTCGGCTCCCACGAGAATGACGGCTAAACCTGGTACGCGTTGTCCTGCCTCTTTGCGGGCGGTTACTTTTTCGCGAAGTTGTGTGCGGATGGATTGAGCAATCGCCTTGCCGTCGATTATTTGGGCTGTCATGGGTGTAGGATATCCTTTATATGGGCGATGGTGAAAACTGTCGTTAACACAGAGAGTGGCAATCGCGGCTATTTTAACAGGGCGTTGCGGGTGTGTCATGGTGAAAGCCGCGGCGAAATGGATAAAAACAGGCGTATTCGCCTGATAATTCAGCATCTAGTTTGAATGCTTAAAAAAATCGTTGACGGGTGCAAAGTGAGGGGCTAAGATGCGCTCCGTTCTCAAGCAGATGTGCTCATTTGCTCTGAAAACAATGATTCTCGGTGATTAGCGCAGTCCGGTAGCGCATCTGGTTTGGGACCAGAGGGTCAGAGGTTCGAATCCTCTATCACCGACCAAATTAATATTATTGGCTCATAAATTACTCAGGTAGTTTGAGCGGGTAATAGCGGATGACTTCATTAAGAAAAGTTATCCCGCCTAGGTTAGGATACAGCAGAGTCTGTAAACCATGCGCCCGTAGCTCAGTTGGATAGAGCATCCGCCTTCTAAGCGGATGGTCGCAGGTTCGAATCCTGCCGGGCGTACCAGTTTCAGTGGTGATTGTAGCTCAGTTGGTAGAGTCCCGGATTGTGATTCCGGTTGTCGTGGGTTCGAGCCCCATCAGTCACCCCATTTTTAAGTACTTTGAGTACAAAATAAAAAAAGCGACCTCTGGTCGCTTTTTTTATACCCTAGATTCGGCCGTAGAGGCTCGACTCTGCACAAAACGGTGGCTATAATGTCGCGTCTTGATAGATATCAACTAACAGCGACCTGTGCCGAAAGCCAATAGTGGTGGGCATTGTAGTCAAATTTAATGATCAAGAAACGAATACCTGAATAGTTGAAGACTCGACTATTACAAAGGACGTTAGACAAATTTCGAGGTAAAACAATGCAAGTTTCTGTTGAAGCAACCCAAGGCCTAGAGCGTCGCCTGACCATTTCTGTTCCTGCTGAACAAATTGAAAAACTGGTTAAAGACAGTTTACAACGTGAAGCTAAGCGTGCTCGTATCCCAGGTTTCCGTCCTGGCAAAGTGCCTGTTACTGTAATCAACAAGCGTTATGGCGCAGCTATTCGTCAAGACATCACTGGTGAAGTGATGCAACGTAATTTTATCGAAGCGATCATCGCTGAGAAATTAAACCCAGCTGGCGCACCCACTTTCGTACCTGGTGCGACTGACGGTGAAAAATTCGAATTCGTAGCGACTTTCGAAATCTACCCAGAAGTTGAGCTGAAAGGTTTAGATGCAATCGAAGTAGAACAACCAAAAGCGTCTGTAACCGATGCTGACGTAGACAGCATGATCGAAACCTTACGTAAGCAACACGCGACTTTCGCAGCTGTTGAGCGTGAAGCGGCTGACGGCGACAAAGTGAAAATGAACTTTGTTGGTTCAGTTGACGGTGTTGAATTCGAAGGCGGTAAAGCTGACGATTTCGAACTGCAATTAGGCAGCGGCCGTATGATCCCAGGTTTTGAAGCGGGTATCTTAGGTCACAAAGCCGGTGAAGAATTCGTTATCGACGTGACTTTCCCAGAAGAATATCACGCTGAAAACTTAAAAGGTAAAGCGGCTAAGTTTGCTATCACTTTAACTGAAGTGTTAGCGGCTAACTTACCAGAAGTAAACGATGAGTTTGCTGCATTATTCGGTATCAGCGAAGGCGGCTTAGAAGCGCTGAAAACTGAAATCCGTAAGAACATGAACCGTGAACTAGAGCAAGCGTTAAAAGCTAACGTGAAAGAGCAAGTGATCAACGGTCTGTTAGCTAACAACGACATCGAACTGCCAAAAGCACTGATCGATGGCGAAGTTAACGTACTGCGTCAACAAGCGATGCAACGTTTCGGCGGTCAAACGGCTAACATGCCAGAACTGCCAGCGGAATTATTCACTGAGCAAGCGGCTCGTCGCGTGAAAATCGGTCTGTTATTAGGCGAAGTCATCAAGACTAACGAGCTAAAAGCTGAAGATGAACGAGTACAAGCTCTGATCGCTTCTATGGCTTCTGCATACGAAGATCCAAGTGAAGTTGTTGCGTATTACAACAGCAACAAAGAGCTGATGCAAAACATGCGCAACGTTGCGCTTGAAGAGCAAGCTGTTGAAGCACTGCTTAAATCTGCTAAAGTGACCGAAAAAGAAGTCGCTTTTGAAGAATTTATGAACAAGGCTACAGGTCGCGCATAAGCTAAGCTTGACTTGATTGGCAGTTCGCCATTTATAATGGCTCGTATGAGGCTCCTCATGCGAGCCATTTTTATTTAGGGAAACGAATAATGCATAATGCGTCAGACATACAAAGTGCTTTAGTGCCTATGGTGATCGAACAGACGGCTAAGGGTGAACGCTCATTCGATATTTATTCTCGTCTGTTAAAAGAGCGGATTATCTTTTTAGTGGGTCAAGTTGAAGAGCATATGGCGAATCTGATTGTGGCGCAGTTGCTATTCCTCGAATCAGAAAGCCCAGATAAAGATATCTTCTTATATATCAACTCACCCGGTGGCTCAGTCACTGCAGGTATGGCGATTTACGATACCATGCAATTTATTAAGCCAAACGTCAGCACTGTGTGTATTGGTCAAGCGGCCAGCATGGGCGCGTTTTTATTAGCCGGTGGTGAAAAGGGCAAGCGTTTCTGCTTACCTAACTCACGCGTGATGATCCACCAACCACTGGGTGGATTCCAAGGTCAGGCTTCTGATATCGCTATTCATGCCCAAGAGATTTTAGGCATCAAGCATAAACTGAACCTGATGTTGTCAGAGCACACTGGCCAGCCACTCGAATTGATTGAACGTGATACCGATCGCGACAACTTCATGAGTGCGACTCAAGCGGTTGAATATGGTTTAGTTGACGCAGTGATGACTAAACGCGGCTGATTTTTACTTTTGACTGGGCTATGCTCTATTAAGCAAAGCCCAGTAAAGGGTTAGCAAGTTTAAGACAAGCAGTAGAGCAGACTGCAAATGAGGTAATTAATGGGCGACAACAAAAATAATGGTGACAGCGGTAAATTGCTGTACTGCTCTTTTTGCGGTAAGAGCCAGCATGAAGTCAGAAAACTGATTGCAGGCCCATCAGTATACGTATGCGACGAATGTGTTGAATTATGCAACGACATCATTCGTGAAGAGATTAAAGAAATCTCCCCTAAGCGTGATAATGATAAATTGCCAACGCCACATGAGTTGCGTGCGCATTTAGACGATTATGTGATTGGTCAGGACAGAGCCAAGAAAGTGCTGTCTGTCGCTGTATACAATCACTATAAACGTCTGAGAAATTCTTCTCCTAAAGATGGCGTGGAATTAGGCAAGAGTAACATTCTGCTGATTGGTCCAACGGGCAGTGGTAAGACGCTGCTGGCTGAAACACTCGCGCGCTCATTGAATGTCCCATTTACTATGGCTGACGCCACTACCTTAACCGAAGCGGGTTATGTGGGTGAAGACGTTGAAAACATCATTCAAAAGCTGCTGCAAAAGTGCGATTACGATGTTGAAAAGGCACAGCGCGGTATCGTCTATATCGACGAAATCGACAAGATCAGCCGTAAATCGGATAACCCATCGATTACCCGTGACGTATCGGGTGAAGGCGTGCAGCAAGCGCTGCTGAAACTTATCGAAGGTACGGTTGCCGCGGTTCCGCCTCAAGGCGGTCGTAAGCATCCACAGCAAGAGTTCTTACAGGTAGATACCTCTAAGATCCTGTTTATCTGTGGTGGTGCTTTTGCTGGCCTTGAAAAGGTGATTGAACAGCGTGCTCACGTAGGTTCAGGTATCGGTTTCGGTGCGCAGGTTAAGGGCGAGAAAGATAAGGCAACGATTTCGCAAACCTTATCTCAAGTCGAACCCGAAGATTTAGTCAAATATGGCTTGATCCCTGAGTTTATCGGTCGTCTGCCCGTTGTAGCGACGCTGACCGAGCTGGACGAAGAGGCCCTAGTGCAAATTCTGTCTGAGCCCAAAAACGCGCTGACTAAGCAATACAACGCGCTGTTTGAGATGGAAGGGGTTGAGCTAGAGTTCCGCGAAGATGCGCTCAAAGCGATTGCACATAAAGCCATGTCGCGCAAAACCGGTGCCCGTGGTCTACGTTCAATCGTAGAAGGTATCTTACTCGATACTATGTACGACATTCCTTCAATTGAGGGCGTTGTGAAGGCGGTTGTTGATGAATCTGTGGTGAATGGTGAATCTGCACCTATCCTGATTTACGAGCGTAACGACGCGCAAGCGGCCTCTGGCGAGCAATAATTGTACTGATTATTCATAATCTGAAAATCAAGGAGTCCATCGGGCTCCTTTTTTTATTTTGACCATTGAAACCCAATAAAGCGCCCCAATATACTCCATAACTAATCCCTTTCATCTAAACGGAATCGAACTATGACCTTAGAGCGTGAAGCGCATATCGAACTCCCCGTGCTACCACTGAGAGATGTGGTGGTCTATCCCCATATGGTAATTCCGTTGTTCGTTGGCCGAGAAAAATCGATTCGTTGTCTCGAAACGGCAATGGCCCAGGATAAACAAATTATTTTAGTCGCTCAGCGTGACGCTGAGTTAGACGAGCCGACCAAAGACGATATCTTTGAAGTGGGCACTGTAGCGTCTATTCTGCAACTCCTTAAACTGCCTGACGGTACGGTCAAAGTGCTGGTCGAAGGTGGTCGCCGCGCCCGTATTACGCGTTACACTCAGGAAGCAGATTTCTTTGTGGCTAAGGCAGAGTACCTTGAGTCTGAGCCTTTAGAAGACAAAGAAGAGGAAGTCTTGGTTCGCAGCGCGATTGGCCAATTCGAAGGCTATATCAAGCTCAATAAGAAGATCCCACCAGAAGTGCTTACCTCGCTTTCTGGCATCGATGAAGCGGCGCGCCTCGCCGATACCATGGCGGCTCATATGCCACTCAAGCTTGAAGACAAACAGTCTGTGCTTGAGATGACTAACATCGGTGAGCGTCTGGAATATTTAATGGCGATGATGGAGTCGGAAATTGACCTGCTACAGGTCGAGAAACGTATCCGTACCCGCGTTAAAAAGCAGATGGAAAAGAGCCAGCGTGAGTATTATCTGAACGAACAGATGAAAGCCATCCAAAAAGAATTGGGTGACTTAGACGAAGGCCACGACGAGTTTGAAGTCTTAAATCGTAAGATTGAAGAAGCTAACATGCCGAGCGATGCCAAAGAGAAAGCCGTCGCCGAGCTGAATAAATTACGCATGATGTCACCTATGTCTGCAGAAGCGACCGTGGTTCGCAGCTATGTTGATTGGATGACCTCAGTGCCTTGGAGCCAACGCTCTAAAATCAAACGCGATTTAGCCAAAGCCCAAGAAGTGCTGGATACCGATCACTACGGTCTGGAAAAGGTCAAAGACCGCATTCTGGAATACTTGGCAGTGCAGAGCCGTGTGCGTCAACTTAAGGGCCCTATCCTGTGCTTAGTCGGCCCACCAGGTGTGGGTAAAACCTCATTAGGTCAATCGATTGCGAAAGCAACTGGTCGTAAGTATGTGCGTGTTGCCTTAGGCGGTGTGCGTGATGAAGCGGAGATCCGTGGTCATCGCCGTACTTACATTGGCTCAATGCCGGGTAAAGTCATTCAAAAGATGGCGAAAGTGGGCGTGAAAAACCCCTTATTCCTGCTCGATGAAATCGACAAAATGAGCTCGGATATGCGTGGCGACCCAGCGTCAGCACTGTTAGAGGTGCTTGACCCTGAGCAAAACGCGACCTTTAACGACCATTACCTCGAAGTCGACTACGACTTATCCGATGTGATGTTCGTGGCGACCTCGAACTCGATGAATATTCCAGGTCCGCTTCTGGACCGCATGGAAGTGATTCGTCTGTCGGGTTACACCGAAGATGAGAAGCTCAATATTGCTAAGCAGCATTTACTGACCAAGCAAATCGAGCGTAACGGTCTTAAAGCGAACGAAATTCATATCGAAGATAGTGCGATAGTCGGCATTATTCGCTACTACACCCGTGAAGCCGGTGTGCGTGCACTCGAGCGCGAATTGTCGAAGATTTGCCGCAAGGTCGTGAAAATGATCCTGCTGGATAAATCCATCAAGTCAGTCACAGTGACCGCGGACAATCTCAAGTCTTTCCTCGGTGTGCAGCGTTTTGACTATGGCAAAGCGGAATCGAACAACCAAATCGGTCAAGTTACTGGTTTGGCGTGGACCGAAGTGGGCGGCGATCTGCTCACCATTGAAGCGACATCAGTACCCGGCAAAGGCAAGTTGACCTATACAGGCTCACTTGGCGATGTGATGCAAGAGTCGATTCAAGCGGCGATGACGGTCGTACGTGCCCGTGCGGAACAATTAGGTATCAACGGCGACTTTTATGAGAAGCGTGATATCCATGTTCACGTGCCAGAAGGGGCGACGCCAAAAGATGGTCCATCTGCTGGCGCGGCAATGTGCACTGCTTTAGTGTCTAGCCTAACGGGGAACCCTGTGCGCGCCGATGTGGCGATGACGGGGGAAATTACCTTACGCGGAGAAGTGTTACCAATTGGTGGTTTAAAAGAAAAACTGCTCGCGGCACACCGTGGTGGCATTAAATTGGTATTAATTCCAAAAGAAAACGAACGTGATCTGGAAGAAATTCCTGCCAATGTGATTGCAGATTTGGAAATTCGTCCCGTGCGTTGGATCGATGAAGTGTTAAAACTGGCGCTGGAAAGACCGGTTGAAGGCTTCGAAGTGGTTAAAAACTTGGCATAACGCAAGAAAATGCGCTATCACGCTAAAAAAAATGAAAAAAGGGGCTTAACAAAGCGCAGACCTGTGGTAGCCTAGGTCTGTGGAGAGCCAGTTGCTCCAAGCCCTTGGCGCAACTGGCTTTGAGCTGTATCCAGTTTTATTTCTTTGGTTTTCGAACTCAGCTTGAACTTTGAATTCAAGCTTGTTATAAAAGCCTCCGCAGACCGCTCTAGAGACGGATTTGGTTGCGGCGCAAAAAAATTACATTCAAGGGGATGACATGAACAAATCTGAACTAATCGAGAAAATCGCTTCTGGTGCTGACATTTCTAAAGCCGCTGCTGGCCGTGCACTGGATTCTTTTATCGCAGCTGTGACCGAAGGTCTGAAAGAAGGCGATAAAATTTCTCTTGTTGGTTTTGGTACTTTTGAAGTGCGTGAACGTGCTGAGCGTACTGGTCGCAACCCACAAACGGGTGAAGAAATCAAAATCGCAGCAGCAAAAATTCCAGCATTCAAAGCTGGTAAAGCTCTGAAAGACGCTGTCAATTAATTTTTGATATCGTAGCCTTTGTAAGGCGTTCGTAATGATAAGCACTGTTCAAACAGTGCTTTTTACGAATTGAAAGTAATGGATTTTGAAGGTTTATTTCTACCATTACTCGGGGTTTTAGTACTTACCAGTGGTAGCGTCTGAATAATCCCCATAAATTACAGAAAGGCGCATCTCAAATTGATGCGCCTTTTTATTTTGTTAATCGCAACGAGCGAGAAATCTGATGTTAGAAAAGATCCGCGACGGTTCGCAAGGCGTGATTGCTAAAGGCATTCTCGTACTTGTGATTTTATCTTTTGCATTTGCAGGCGTTAGTAGCTATTTAGGCTCACAATCGGACGTCCCTGCCGCAGAAGTCAACGGTGACAAGATCACTAAAGCCGAGTTAGAGCAGGCCTATCAGAGCGAACGCGCTCGTATGGAACAGCAACTGGGCGAAATGTTTGCTGCGTTATCTGCCGACGAAAGATACCTAGAAAGCATAAAGCAGAGCGTACTCGAACGTTTAGTCGCCGATAAGCTGATCGACCAAGCTGCCGCCGCTATGGGGCTGCGAGTGTCTGACGAGCAAATTATTGCGGCGATTAAATCTGAACCCGCTTTCCAAACCGATGGCAAATTCGATAACGATCGTTATCAGGCAATTTTGCGTCAGTTAGGCTATCAGCCACAAACCTTCAGAAGCATGATGCGAGTTGATATGACTCGTCGTCAGTTAACTGCGGCGTTAGTGGGCACTGAATTTGTTTTACCTGGTGAAGCTAAACAATTAGCTGAGCTGCAAGGTCAGACTCGTGACATTCGTTATTTAGTGGTGGATTCTGCACCATTCCTCGCGAATGCCTCTGTGACTGACGAGCAAGTTAAAAACTACTATGACACCAACCAAGGCCAATTTATGAGCCCTGAGAAGGTGAGCTTAGAGTATGTAGAGTTAAATTCGGCTGATTTTGCGAAAGATAGCAAAGTGACCGATGAAGAAGCTCAGGCTTACTACGATGAACACAAGACCCAATATGTGTCTAACGAGAAACGTTTAGCGGCGCACATTCTGATTGGCCCAGGCAGCGATGAAGCGGCGGCTAAGGCCAAGGCCGAAGATTTAGCCAAGCAGTTAGATAACGGCGCTGATTTTGCTGAGTTAGCCAAAGCCAATTCTGAAGACACCTTAAGTGCGGAGCAGGGCGGTAAATTAGACTGGTTTGAACCTGGTGTAATGGACCCAAGTTTTGACACCGCGCTGTTTGCCCTGAAAAAAGGCGAGCATTCTGCTGTAGTGAAAACTGATTTTGGTTTCCACATCATCAAACTGTTAGACGTTCAACCTGGAACAACAGTGCCATTTGCAGATGTGAAAGCGAAGATTGTGGCTCAACTACAAGAGAAGAAAGCGGTCGATCAATTCTATAGCTTGCAGAGCAAACTGGCTGATACTAGCTACGAAGTACCTGATACCTTAGCCGAAACCGCTAAAGTCGTTGGCGTTGAGATTAAGACGACGCCACTGTTCTCACGTGATGATGTGCCTGCTGCATTGAACAAGCCTGATGTAGTTAAAGCGGCATTCTCTGACACTGTTCTGCGCCAAGGCCTAAACAGTGAAGTGCTTGAACTTGAGCCAAACCATGTAGTGGTTATCCGTATGAAGGAACATCACGATGCAGGCACTATGCCATTAGCAGAAGTGAAGGCCGACATTAGCGATCGCTTGAAGCAAGACCAAGCAAACGAAGCGGCTCGTGCTAAAGCACAAGAGCTGATGACGCAAGTCAAAGCGGGCGCTGCCGATGTGACCTTAACCGCTAAGGCTAAACTGGGCCGTGGCGCACAAGACGTTGACGCTGCTATTGTGGGTAAAGCTTTCCAAATGCCAACACCAAGTGCAACGCCTGTGGTTGACACTGTTGGGTTAGCTAATGGTTATGCTGTAATCGCACTGGATAAAGTCAACGCGGCTGAGTCTGTTAGCGATGAGTTAGTTAATGCACTGAAACAACGCTTAAATGCACAATACAGCGAAGCAGATTACCGCGGCCTGATTGAGTCACTCAAAGCGAATGCGAAAATCGATTACCCTGTTGAAGGTTAATTGCGATAAGGGATAACTTGCTTATCCCTTATTTTACGAAGCAATAGAAAGGTTTAGCGAATCTAATAGAAAAGGCCAAGTGTTCACTTGGCCTTTTTGTTTGTCTGGTTACATATCTGCTCGGCGGTGTGAGGGCATGCTCAACAGCTTAATCATCCACACCAATCATCACACTGCTGGCTTTAATGAGTGCATAAGCTGAATCACCCACTTTTAAGTTTAAACGCTCACAGGAAGCTTTTGTGACGACTGAGGTTAACACTACGCCTGGTGCCAGTTCGATAGTGACTTCGTTGTTTACTGAGCCAATTTCGATAGCGGTAATTTTGCCACTTAGGGTATTACGTGCACTGATCTTCATTCTTTATCCTTAGTTAGTGTTGAAGTCATGCTAGTTTAGCCTATCGCGCTAGATTTGCAGCAAATAAAAACGCCACCCAAGGGTGGCGTTTTACATAAATTATTCAACTACTTGATTAGAGCTCGATCACATCGAACTCAACGTATGGGTTCACATCGGCATCGTAGTCTATGCCTTCGATGCCAAAGCCAAATAGCTTGATAAACTCGGCTTTATATTCTTGATAATCGGTCAGTTCTGACAGGTTTTCGGTGGTCACTTGCGGCCACAGATCACGGCAGTGCTGCTGGATATCTTCACGTAGTTCCCAATCATCTAAACGCAGACGGTTGTTGCTGTCAGTCTCTGGTTTTGCACCATCGGCACGGAACAGACGCTCACTGAACATGCGATAGATTTGCTCCATACAGCCTTCGTGCAGGCCTTCTTGGCGCATCTTCTTAAATACCATCGCAATATACAGTGGCATCACCGGGATGGCAGAGCTGGCTTGAGTCACAACGCTCTTCAGCACTGCGACGTTAGCGCTGCCACCTTTGGTTGCAAGCTTATCATTTAAGGCTTTAGCCGCGCGATCTAAGTCCATCTTGGCTTGACCTAATGCGCCGTGCCAGTAGATTGGCCAGGTTAGCTCAGTGCCGATATAGCTGTAGGCAACGGTTTTGCAATTGTCGCTTAATACACCAGCCTCGGCGAGTGCGTTAATCCACAGTTCCCAATCTTGACCGCCCATCACTGTGACAGTATCGGCAATTTCTTGCTCAGTGGCAGGCTCAACGGTGGCTTCGATAATGCAGTCTTTGTTCGTATCTACGGCGGTCGCGGTATACACTTCACCGATTGGCTTTAGCGCAGAACGCACTAGCTCACCAGAGTCAGGCAGTTTGCGCACGGGTGATGCTAATGAATAGACCACCATGTCCACTTGACCTAAGTCTTGCTTGATAAGCTCGATAACTTTTTGCTTAGCTTCATGGCTGAAGGCATCACAGTTGATGCTCTTAGAGTACAAACCTTCAGCTTTGGCAAACTTGTCGAAAGCAGCTGAGTTATACCAGCCTGCTGTTCCGGGTTTAGATTCAGTACCCGGCTTTTCGAAGAACACACCAATGGTTGCAGCATCGCTACCAAAGGCGGCGGCAATGCGTGAAGACAGGCCATAACCACTGGATGAACCAACGACGAGGACTTTCTTCGGCCCGTTGGCGATCTTGCCTTTCGCTTTGGTTAAGGCAATTTGTTCTTGAACGTTAGCTTCACAACCAACGGGATGAGTAGTGGTACAAATGAATCCACGAATTTTGGGTTTGATAATCATGTTTAAGCTTCTTCTATCAAAATGACCAATAGGATAAATACTTCGGCGGCTAAATGGCATCTATTTTTAGCCAATTCGCCTGAATATTTAAGTGGTTGGAGCAGTTTAACGCTTATGAACAAACAGGCTCTGCTCCTGAATCAGCCTTTGGGTATATTCGTGCTGAGGCGAATTAAATATCTGTTCTGTTGGGGCTTTCTCAACCATCACGCCTTTGTGTAACACCATAATTTTATCGCTGACATGGCGAATAATATTCAGGTTATGGGACACGAAGATATAGGACAAGCCTAAGTCCTTCTGCAGTTTAAGCAGCAGATTAAGGATCTGTGAGCGTACCGAGAGATCCAAGGCGGTTAAAGCCTCGTCGGCGATGATGATTTTCGGATTGAGCATCAGTGCCCGTGCCACCGCAACCCGCTGTTTTTGCCCCTCGGAAATCATATGGGGATAAAAATCCGCATGCTCGGGTAATAAACCGACCTTCCTCAAGGTATCAATCACTTGGCCATTACGCTCCTTGGCGGATAACTCAGTGTTAAAGCGCAGCGGTTCATCCAGTAATTGACCAATGGTGAGCCTTGGGTTGAGTGAGGTATTGGGATCTTGGAAAATCATCCGAATAAGGCGGCAGCGCTGCTTAATATTGCGGCTGTCCAGCGCCTCGCCCTCAAAGTAAATTTCACCGCCGCTGCGGGGTTCTGCGCCTACCAAAATACGCGCTAAAGTACTCTTACCTGAACCCGCTTCACCCACGATAGCTAAGGTTTCGCCGCGGTTTAATTCAAATGAAACCGGTGCTAAGGCATCGTTATATTGGCGAGTAAAGCCTTTATAGCCGGTATCGTACCTCTTAAAGAGATCGTTAACTTTAAGCAGTGGGGTCGTCATTTGTCGTTTCACCGTGGTAAGGGAAATGGCAGGCAAAGTAGCGGTCGCGTAAATGACTCAAACTTGGCTGATTAACGCATTTCTTTTGTGCCTCAGGGCATCTTGGCCCTAGGCGACAACCAATGGGCAGATGCTGCAGGGCGGGGGCCGAGCCTGGTAGGGTCGGCATAATGGCCTTGTGCGCCTCTATCCCCGAGTAATCCGGCATATTATCCAAGAGTGCCTTAGTGTAAGGATGATAGGGCTGATTGATCAGTTCTTCCGTTGGGCCTGACTCCATCACTTGGCCGCAATAGAGCACGGATAGGTGATCGCACCATTGTGCTAGCGTTTCAAGCTCGTGGCTGATGATTAAAATCGACACGTTTTGTAGCTGGTTAAGCTGTGATAGTAGGCGGAAAATCTGTGCCTGAGTGCTCAGCTCCATCGAGTTTGTCGGTTCGTCGGCGATCAATAATCGCGGTTGGTTGGCAATTGCCATCGCGATCATCACTTTTTGGCATTCGCCTTCCGAAAGCTCCCAAGCATAGCTGGACATGACCTTTTGCGGATTCTTAATCCCGACCTTATGCAGCCATTTTTGCGCTGTCTGTTTGGCATGTTTGTGCTTTTGCCAAAAGTAAGCCTTAGGATTCTTAGGCATGGCCTGCATCAGCTGACTACCCACGGTTTGCGAAGGGTCAAGGCTACCAGACGGATCTTGGAAGATCATCGCCATATCTGAACCCATCAGATTACGGCGCTCCTTCGAGGTCATGGCCATCAGATTATTACCATCCCACATCATGCGGTCGGCGGTAATGGTCCAATTGGGGCCTGGGATCCCAAGAATGGCTCTAGCGAGCAGACTGCGGCCTGAGCCTGATTCACCCACGAGACCGTGGATTTCCCCCGCGTTCAGGGTCAAACTCACTTTCTCAAGGGCGCGGACTCTGCCGTGGGGCGTGTCGAGCTCAATGGTCAGGTTTCTAACGTCGAGTAATGGCATAGGTTAGTTTCTGATGGGCGCAAGCGCCGATCTCAAGCCATCGCCCACCAAGTTAATGGCGAGCACACTAAAAAGAATCGCCAGCCCTGGAATGGTCACAGTCCAAGGTGCGGTCAACAAATTATCCATACCTTGGGCAACCATTGCACCCCATTCAGGACTAGGAGCTTGGGCGCCAAGGCTTAAAAAGCCAAGGGCGGCAATATCTAAAATCGCGGCAGAAATAGCTAACGTGGTTTGAATAATCACCACTTCCCAGACGTTTGGCATGATCACATACCAAAAAATCTGCAGCGAATTGGCACCGTCTAAACGGGCCGCAGTCACATATTCTTTCTGTAACTCTTCATGTACCGATTGATGAATGGAGCGTACAAACTGTGGCGTTAAGGCAATGCCCACGGCCCAGAAGACGTTTTCAAGCCCTGGCCCCATGACGGCAACCACTAAAATCGCCATTAATAGTGAAGGGATAGACAGTAATGCATCGAGCAAGTGCCCCAAAATACTGGATTTTAAGCCACGCATCATGCCGGAGAGCGAGCCGATGATGAACCCCATAAACAATGCAGTACCGACAATCATCAGCGCCATGCCGAAGGTTAAATGTGCCCCATGCAGCAAGCGGCTAAAAATGTCACGACCCAGATCGTCGGTCCCCAAAAAGTGCGCCACTGTGCCCGAAGGGTCCCAAGAGGGCGGTAACAGTAATGCCCGTGGATCCTGCGCCTCAGGGGAGAAGGGGGCAATCATTGGTCCGAACAGGGTGAGCAGCAGCAGAAAAGCAATGGTCCACAGACCCGCTAAGGCAAAGGGGTTTGCCGAAAAATTCTGCCAGACCCGCATCATCGGCGAGGCAATTTGATCTTCCTGATAAATTTTAATTGGAGGCATAAAGATCTTTTCTGCTCAAGGGATTGAAGACGGTATGCAGCACTTCAATCAAAATACTTAAAAAGATGATCAACAAGGCTACGGCTAAAATCCCGCCCTGGATAACCGTATAATCCCGCTGATAAATACCCGACACCAACCAAGAACCCACACCCGGCCAAGAGAAAATCATTTCAACAACAATCGCATAGCTCGCAAATGCTCCGAGCATTAACCCTAAGTGCTTTAATACTGGGATCAGCGCGTTGGGTAAGGCGTGGCGCAAAATAATGGTATTGGTGTGCATGCCTCTGGCTTCGGCGGCGCGGATAAAGGTTTGGTTCATCACATTCATCATTGCCGAGCGAGTGCTGCGTACGACCACGGTAAAAGGTAGCACTGCAAGTGTGGTGGCGGGCAGAACGATATGCAATAAGGCATCTTTAAAGGCAGATATGCGATATTCCGAATCAGACAGTAAAATGTCGACCAACATAAATCCTGTAACGGGTTTTATCTCATATAAAAGATTGAGTTGCCCTGAAATGGGCAGCCAGCCTAAGTCGACACCAAACCAGAGTGACAAATACAAACCTAACCAGAATACAGGAACAGAATAGCCCGTCAGGGTAATCGCCATAATGGTATTTTGGGTGAGTTTATGTTGACTCTGGGAGGCCAACACGCCAAGCGGCACACCTAAACCAATGGCTATCACGGCCGCCATCACCGCTAGTTCGAAGGAGGCCGGTAGCACAGAGCTTAACTCTTCGGCCACGCTTTGGTGCGAGGTGACGGAGACGCCCAAATTGCCGCTCAGTCTTTGCTGTAAATAAGCAATGAACTGCATGGCTTTATTGCTATCTAACTTATAGTCCTGCTCAATTTGCACCAGTTGGCTCTCTGATGGTGCATGGATCCCTGTGAGGGCGAAGGTGCGTTCAACCGGAAACAAGCCAGTTGCATAAAACAACACGCCGACCATCACTAGCGAAGTGGCAAGAAACAGATTGAGGCGCCGTAACAGGTATCTGAACATCAGTGTGTCTCCTGCTCAGCTTGGCTGGTTCGGGCAAATGAGATGCCGCCAAAGGGGGTTAACTGCATATCATGGATATTGCTGCGAGTGAGTGCGACTCGCTTGGCGTGGGCCAGACTCAACATTGGCACTTGCTCGGCTAAGAAGGCCTCGGCCTCTTGGTAAATTTCCTTGCGCTCGGCCTGCGTCGAGACTTCCCTCGCTCTGTCTAGAATGGCATCAAACTCTTTATTGCACCAGCGAGAGCGGTTGTTGTTTGATTGCATCGCCGAGCAACTCAGCAATGGCGTGAAGAAGTTATCGGGGTCGCTGTTATCGGCGTTCCAGCCGATGAGGACTGAGTCATATTCATCCCGGCTCAATCTTTGGCTAAAGACGCTCCAATCGTAACTGATGATATTGACCTTAACACCGATATTGGCCAAGTCAGATTGAATTAACTCGGCGGTTTTCAACGCATTAGGGTTGTAAGCGCGGGCAACGGGCATGGCCCAAATATCGATGCTGAGATGTTTTATTCCCGCTTCTTTTAACAAATCACGCGCTTTTTGTGGATTGTAATCTAACAGTTTTTTATTGCTGTCGTAGGCCCAAGACGCTGGCGGCAACACCCCTATGGCTTCTATGGCGGTATTTTGATACACGGCCCGTAAGATATTTTGCTTATCTACGGCATAGGCGAGGGCGCGGCGCACGCGTACATCATCTAAAGGGGGCTTTTGTGTGTTAAAGGCCCAAAAGGCTACGTTAAGACCGGGTTGAGACTCAATGCTCAGCTGTTCATGTTGCTTGATAACGGGCAACTCACCCGCTTTGGGCAGGGCCGATACGCTGCAATCACCAGCGATAAGTTTGGCCAGTCTGACAGTGCTTTTTGGGGTGATATCGTACACCAGCATATCGACTTTGGCGGGCTCGCCCCAAAAGTCGGGATTGCGGCGATAGCGAACATATTCGTTTTTGGCGTAATGCACTAAGGTAAAAGGCCCTGTACCTATGGCGAAATGATCAAGATTTTCAGGGTGCCCCTGCGCAAGTAGCTGATCGGCATATTCGCTAGAGAGGATGACGGCAAAGTCTGTCGCTAGATTTGATAAAAACGACGCATCTTTGCGTGCTAAACGAAAGATGACCTCATGGTCATTGATTTTTTCGACACTTTTGACTTGTTCTGAAAATCCAATACTTTGGAAAAAAGGATAACCGGTACGTGATACGCCATGGTAAGGGTGATGCTTATCGATAATCCGATTGAAGGAAAACAGCACATCGTCGGCGTTAAAGTCGCGGCTTGGTGTAAAACGGGATGAATGTTGAAACTTAACATTTTCCCTTAGAGTGAAACGATAGCTTAAACCATCGTCACTCTCGGCCCAACGGGTGGCCAGCGCAGGCACGAGCTGGCCTGAAATCGCATCATAGTCCACTAAGCGGCTATAAATTTGGTGTGAGGTGGCGTCGATGGTGGTGCCAGAGGTCACCAACTGCGGATTAAAAGACTCGGGATTCCCTTCGGAACAATAGACCAAACCGGAAGGGAGTCGTTGGGGGCCACATGCAACCAACAACCCACTCATGCAGAAAACTGCAGTTGATAGGCACAGGCGTCTTATTAGCACACTCATTTATAAATCATTATTTTATCGACTATGAACGGCTATTTTAGCAGTGCATCTCGCCCGTGGGCAATCTGCTTATGCTTTATCGAGCAAATTGTACTTTTTCAAGATGCCACGCAGCTGGTGATAGCTTAAACCAAGGATTTCGGCGGTTTTCTTTTGATTGTACTGACTGGCCGATAAGGCTTGTTGAATAAGCTCCATCTCATAACGTTCGGTTTGCTCTTTAAAGTCCAAGGGAAAACTAAAATTATTTGTCATAACCTCAGTATTAACTGCAACCTCGGTGTCGATTGTCGGGGCCGCGACGGATGTACTTACAAGCTGCGCTTGAGGTGTTGTGACTTGACGCTCGCGGGTACGCACTCGAGTGGTGGGGCGATAGGGTGAGGCAAAGGGATCGAGAATAATCTGCTCAATGGGACGATTTTCACCGCTGCTGCGATACACACTGCGCTCGACCACGTTTTTAAGTTCACGAATATTCCCCGGCCAGTCATGACTCATCAGCTGAACGACTGCGCTGGCACTGAAGCCACTGAAGAGTTCCAGCTTAAGTTGCCGCGCCATACCTACGGCAAAATATTCGGCTAAGGTCATGATATCTTCGGGGCGGCAACGCAGCGGCGGTAAGGTGATCACATCGAATGCTAAACGGTCGAGCAAGTCGGCCCTAAATTCACCAGCGTCGGCCAGTGAGGGTAAATCCTCGTTGGCCGCGCAGATAAGGCGCACATCCGCTTGAATGGTTTTACTGCCGCCGACCCGTTCAAACTCACCGTATTCGATGACCCGCAACAGTTTTTCTTGGATTAACCCCGAGGTGTTAGCTAATTCATCGAGGAAGAGAGTGCCACCGTCGGCTCGCTCAAAGCGGCCTTCGTGTTTGCCTTTTGCGCCAGTAAAGGCGCCCGATTCATGACCGAATAACTCACTCTCGAGTAAGTTTTCACTCAAAGATGAACAATTTAGCTTAATAAAACTTTGATCCCAGCGTTTAGACAGATAATGTAAACGTTCAGCAATGAGCTCCTTACCCGTTCCCCGTTCGCCAATAATGAGCACAGGTTTTGAGAGCGGCGCTATCTGTGAGACATGCTCTAAGACTTCGAGTAGGGCGTTTGATTGGCCGATGAGGTTGTCTTGCTGAAATTTATTATCCACGATATTTTTTAGTCTTTCGCGCTAAATTTTGGTGAAAATGATAATAAGTGGCTTGAGCCGTAAAATAAAGAAAAAGTTAATAATGTGTTTATCTTTATGAATTTAAACATAAAATTAAAGTTGGCACAGTAAGTGTATTACTCTAACCGAGACCAACATCAATTTGAGGATAGCATTATGGGAATTTTCTCTCGTTTCGCCGATATCATTAACTCTAATATCAGCGCATTACTCGATAAAGCAGAAGACCCTGAAAAAATGGTTCGTCTGATCATCCAAGAGATGGAAGATACACTGGTAGAAGTTCGTTCTACTTCAGCAAAAGTATTAGCTGAAAAGAAAGAATTAATCCGTCGTATCAACCGTGTTGAAGAACAAGTTCAGGATTGGCAAGACAAAGCTGAACTGGCCCTTTCAAAGGACCGCGAAGATTTAGCCAAAGCGGCTTTAGTTGAAAAACAAAAAGCAGCAGGTTTGGTGGATACCTTAAACCAAGAGTTGGCGGTGCTGGATGAGCATATCGCACGTTTAAAAGACGAAGTGGGTTTGCTGCAGGAAAAACTGTTAGACGCAAAAGCGCGCCAAAAAACCATTATTTTGCGCACTCAAACCGCCTCATCACGTTTAGAAGTGAAGAAGCAGTTAGACTCAAGCAAAATCGACAACGCTATGCTCAAGTTTGAACAATATGAGCGCCGTGTCGAAGGGCTAGAAGCGCAGGTTGAATCTTACGATCTGGGTAATAAAAAGACCTTAGCCGATGAGTTTGCCGCGCTGGAAGCCGAAGATTCAGTGAATGCCGAACTGGAAGCATTGAAGGCTAAAGTGAAAGGCAAAGCTACAACTAAGTCAAAAGAATAACAATTTCAGAGGTGAGTTATGGATATGGACATACTCATGGCACCGATTATCATCTTTATGATAGTGGTGGCGCCAATATGGTTAGTTCTTCATTATCGCAGTAAGCGACAAGTGAGCCAGGGACTCACTGAGGAAGAGTTTTCACAGCTCAATGATTTGATTGCCAAAGCCGATAAGATGGCTGCACGCATCGAAACCTTAGAGGCCATTCTGGATTCAGAATCGCCTGAATGGAGGGGCAAACATGAGAGGAACTAGTGGCCGTACTTTGTATCGCATTCCCCAGTCAGGTAAAGTCGCAGGTGTGTGTGCGGGGATAGCCGAATACTTTGCAATTGAAACATGGTTAGTGCGGGTACTTGCGGTTTCTATCTTCCTATTAGGTGGTTCGGGCGTCGTGTTTATCATCTATGTTGCGTTATGGGTGATACTCGACATCAAACCCCAAAATAGCACTGTTAGGGATGACATCGAGGTGAAGAAGAAACCTTGGCAATCGGGAGAGCCTGCTAAACAAGCGCTGAGCGATGTGAGCAGGCAATTTAGAAGCCTAGAGGTGAGACTGCAAAACCTTGAACGCCATGTTACATCTGATAACTTTGATTTAAAAAGACAAATCAATAGCTTGTAATCCCTCTAAAGGGCGGCCATGTCCGCCCTTGTTGCTTAATCTCCCGTCAATTCCAGTGTATAGTTAACCTCATTCAACATTTAGGGACATCCTTATGGGAATGCTTGACTTTTCGCTCCATAAATTAACTCAGAAGAGCCAATCCCTGCTCCATAGAACGGCTGACAGGCATTTACGACTCGCGGTAACAGGGTTATCGGGGGCGGGCAAAACCGCATTTATTACCGGATTAGTCAACCAACTACTCAATAGTGGCGCGGCTTCTCAGGTATCCCATTCCCGCCATGGGAATGCTTTACCTCTGTGGCAAGTGAGCCGTGAGCAACGTTTGCTCGGGGTGAAGCGAGCAATGCAGCCGGATCTTGAAATTGCCAGCTTCGATTATCAGGGCGCAATGTTAGCGCTTACTTCGACGCCTCCGACTTGGCCAGCATCGACCCGCACGATTTCGGAGCTGCGCTTAGCCATCAAATACCAGCCGCAGAAGGGGCTGCTAGCCAAGTTTGCCGATACCGCAACGCTGTATTTAGATATTGTCGATTATCCCGGCGAGTGGCTATTAGATTTACCTATGCTGCGTCAAAGCTTTATCGAGTGGTGCAGCGCGCAGCAACAACGTGTCGCTGTGCTAAAAAGCTCGCCTTTGTATGCAGAGTTTCAAACTTCGTTAAGTGCGCTCAATTTAACCGAGGCGGCCGATGAGCTGCAGCTTAAACGCATTGCCGATCAGTATCAGCAACTCTTGCACGATTTAGTGCATGTGCAGGGTTATTATCAGGCACAACCCGGACGCATGTTATTACCAGGGGAATGGGAAGGCGCGCCGCTGCTGGCGTTTTTTCCGCTGTTATCGGTGACAGACAATCAGTGGAGCGAGCTCAAACAAAGCGATAAACACAGCGCCTTTCATGTCCTAGAAAAACGCTACCAAGAATACGTGGCTAAGGTCGTTAAACCTTTCTATAAGCAGCATTTTGCGGGGTTTGACCGCCAGTTAGTGCTGGTTGATTGCTTCAGCGCCTTAAACCGCGGCAAAACCCAGTTTGAGGATATGGGCGCCGCATTAAATGCCATTATGGAGAGTTTTCAATACGGCCAATCCAGTTACTTACGCCGATTGTTTGCGCCGCGGATAGACAGATTATTATTTGCCGCCAGTAAGGTTGACCATGTGACGCGGGATCAGCAAAGTCATGTGTTATCCCTGCTCACCGATATGCTCAAACATAGCCAACATTTTGCCAGTTTCGATGGTTGTAAAGTTGAGACTATGGCCATTAGTGCCATTAAGGCGACGCGTCATGGCATGGTGACCACTCAAGAAGGGGATGTGGAAGTCGTGCAGGGGATTGGATTGAACGGCCAAGCCCTGACGCTTTTTCCAGGCGAAGTGCCCACTCGCTTACCCGAGCCCAACTTTTGGCGCGACCAAGGGTTTCATTTTATGGGATTTGCTCCGCCGAATAACAGCAATGTGGACCCATCTTCGGTGCATTTTGACCATATCCGTCTCGATCACCTTCTGCAGTATCTCGTGGGGGATAAATTGGAATGAGTTTAGATTCGTTACCACCTTCAAGTGAGTCAGAGACAAACGGGCTCGATAAGCCAATGTCTGAAAATACACTTGGAAGCCAACCGCTCAAAAAACAACAAGTATTTGATTCTGATAAGGTCAAACTTCAGTCTGCTTCTGATGAGCTTAAGAGTGCCCAAGCTTTTGCACCACTGACACCCTTAAAAGCGGCGGATGAAGTTGTCGATGATGCCTTAGCGGCTCATCCGCAAGCATTGGATGTATCATCCATTCGGCCAAAACTGCATCAATCTCGCCGTTGGTCTTGGCTGGCGCGTTTATCCGTCTTTGGGTTATTGCTACTGGTTTTAGTGCAAACGGGATTAGGTTTGCGAGACGCTTGGTTATCAAGCCCTTGGTTATTTAGCTTTTATGGCGCAGTACTCAGTTTAGTCGGCAGCTGGGCTATGGTCGGAGCCTTGGGCGAATACCGTAAATTAAAACGCCTCAAGCAGGTTGCCGATACGCAAGAGTCGGGTGCAAGGCTTGCCCTCAGTATGCAAATGGGCGAGGCCGATGGTTTTATCAATAATATAGTGCGCCATTATCCCGATAGTCAGGGGCTACAGCGACTGCGTCAGTCGCTCAAAGATGAACATAACGATGCTGAAAAAGTGCTGTTATTTGAGGATTTAGTGCTTACTGAGCGGGATGAACTGGCGAAAAAAATCGTCCGTCGATACGCGGCCGAGTCAGCCGTGTTGCTTGCCGCGAGTCCGCTAGCTGCATTGGATATGGCCATTATTCTTTGGCGTAACCAACGCATGCTGCGTGATGTCGCCGCCTGTTATGGGATAGAATTAGGCTATTGGAGCCGGATAAAACTCATTCGTAGCATCATTATTAACATCATCTATGCCGGTACCAGCGAGTTAGTGACCGATTTGGGGACCCAACTGCTGTCGGTTGAGATGACGGGGAAATTATCCGCACGGCTTGCTCAAGGTTTAGGTGGGGGGCTGCTCACAGCGCGCTTAGGGTATCAAGCCATGGCGCTATGTAGACCTATTCAGTTTAGGGAGGAGCAGCGCCCCAAATTATCGAAAGTTCATCAAGAGTTGTTGATTGAGCTTAAACAGTTTGCCGGTAAGTTATTGACTAAAGACGGACGAGATGCACTTAAGAGCCAATTAGAGGCTGCTGAACTTAAAACAGGCTCAACACCCAAAGAGAAATAACTTAGCCGAACGCACAACACCGCGAGTGCACTTTAGGCTAAATGCTAATGCGCTAATGACCCTCTCATTAGCGCATTTTTTGTCGCCGATTTTCAGCCCTAAATGCCTGAATGTAACAACTTAGTTACAGCACCTCTGATGCTATTTTCACCATGGCACTGGTTTCACCCGCTCGGCGGGGTATGTTAGTGCTTATTCGATAGGGCTAATGTTTCATTAACTTATCAATAGGACTTATCAAGACCCTAAGCATGGCCTCATTAAAACGAACAATGACACAACAAGCGAATGAGGCTCTGCGACAACAAGGAGTGAGCAATGCAAGATGAATCAAGCAAGCAGTGGAAAGCCGCAACCCAAGCCATTCATGCCGGGCATGAGCGCGAAGCCTTTGGTACTTTGGTGACGCCACTTTATCAAACGGCGACCTTTGTCTTTGAGTCGGCGCAGCAAGGTGGTGAGCGATTCGCTGGCAACGAACCCGGTTATATTTATACTCGCCTAGGTAACCCGACAGTTGCCGAGCTGGAACGTAAAATGGCGATTTTAGAAGGGGCAGAAGCGGCGGCAGCAACGGCTTCTGGCATGGGGGCCGTATCGGCGGCGCTGTTGGCTAACCTCCAGATGGGCGATCATTTAGTGGCTTCCAATGCGGTTTATGGCTGCACCTTCGCCCTTATGACCAGCCAATTTGCCCGCTTCGGTATCGAAGTCACCTTAGTCGATTTTACCGATTTAGCGGCCATTGAGCGGGCCATCAAAGCCAACACTCGGGTGATTTTTTGCGAAACTCCGGTTAATCCTCATTTACAGGTGTTTGATCTCAAAGGTATCGCCGATATTGCGAAACGGCATCAGCTTGTCAGCATTGTCGATAATACTTTTATGACGCCGCTGCTGCAGCAACCCTTGGCATTCGGTATCGATTTAGTGGTACACAGTGCGACTAAGTATTTGAATGGACACGGCGATGTAATTGCCGGCGTCGTGTGTGGCAGTGAAGAGCAGCTGCACAGAGTGAAATATGAAATCCTAAAAGATATCGGCGCCGTCATGTCTCCCCACGATGCTTGGCTGATTTTGCGCGGGCTGAAAACCTTAGATGTGCGTTTGCAGCGCCATTGTGACAGTGCCCAGCGTGTTGCCGAGTTTTTGGAGCAACATCCTGCTGTGACTCGGGTGTATTATCCAGGGCTTAAATCTCATTCAGGGCACCGATTTATTGGTGGACAGATGGCGAGAGCTGGTGGCGTGATTGCCTTTGAGTTAGCCGCCTCTCTTGAGCAAGCCATGGCTTTTGTGGGTTACCTTAAGCTGTTTTCAATCGCTGTAAGTTTGGGGGATGCGGAATCCCTTATTCAGCACCCAGCTTCCATGACCCATTCGCCCTACACGCCAGAGGCTCGCCAAGCCGCGGGGATAAGTGATAATTTACTGCGGATCTCAATCGGTTTAGAGGATTGTGACGATATCATCGAGGATTTAAACCAAGCCTTGGCCATGCTGGCATAAGGCTCTGTTAGGTTTAGTGAAAGGATGCCCTTATGGCATCCTATTTGTTTGATGGCACGACGCAATTTGCTATATCACCACCTACATCACCAACAACGCTATCTGCAAAGAATGGGTTATGTTAGCGATTCGCAATATTTGTTTTGAGCTGTTTGGAAATTCATAAAAGCTTCGTCTATGTTTGATTGACGGCCACGGAAGTAGGACGAAAGGCCGAATTTCAAGGAGAGAGGAAGCATTATGAAAATAACACACCGTTTACCCGCAATGGTGAGTGCCATTGTCTTTTCAGCCCTGTTTGCACTACCTGCGATGGCGGCCGATCCCGTTAAAGAAGCCAGTAAAGTACAAACTCAAGCTAAGACCGATGCTAAAAGTATGGCAATGGATGCTAAGCAAGCCATGCCTGATTCGGCTCAGGTGAATATCAATACCGCCTCGTCTGAGCAGTTACAAATGCTCAAGGGCATTGGGGCGGCCAAGGCGCAGGCCATCATAGACTATCGAACGCAGAATGGTAAATTTAAGGCCATTGATGAGTTGGCCAATGTCTCAGGCATTGGCGCTAAGTTGATTGAGCAAAATCGCCATATGATAAAGCTCTAGGGATAAGGCGCCTCCTGACTCTTGGTGCTGGAGCCCTTATAAGAAAAAGCCTGCATTAGCAGGCTTTTATCATTTTCACTTGGCTAGTTTGCCTATAGATTGTCCAGTTAAACCGGATATTTGCCAAACGGACGGATTAGCACTTGATCCCATAGGAGCCATGGGGGATAATCCGCGTCGTTCGGTGATCATCCACCAAGTGATACACTCGAAGTTATGGTGACCCTAGGGTCCCCCCGCAATGATAACTTGTGAACTCGGCCAGGCCCGGAAGGGAGCAACCGCAGCAAGCGACTCGTGTGCCGGGGTGTCGGCTCTAGGGGAACCTCCAAATTTCCCCCATTCTTTTCCAATCTTTTTTATCTTTAACTCAGCAACTAGCCAGCTTAGCATTTAGCAACACTACTGAATTTACTCGTAAAAGCTTGTTGCAAATCGATGTAGCTATGCCACTTTCGTATGACTTAGCTGTCGGCTTCTTCCTGCTGCATTCTTTTTTGTAGATTCTGTTTAAGAAAGGCGCGTGATTTCTCTAATGCTGCTTGGATTTCTCGTTTGAGCTCTTGCAACTCGTTGTAATCTTCGAAGAAATAGGTGTCGACTAGGTGACGAATATAGCGCACTGGCAGTTGATTGAGTGTCACACAGCAGAGATCAGCTAAATAATCCTCCGGTAATTCATCCATCAGGCCTTCATCGGATAACATTTCCATTAAGAGAACTTCGTAATAGTTACGGATTTCGAGTTGCATCGCTGTGCTCCATGATGATTTTTATTGAGTTTGCTACCACAAATGGTTGGCTGCAATAAAAAGTTGGCTATGTCTTTGGCTTAATTGTAGTTCGTCTCGGCTGTAGCCGCCGCCAATTACCGCCGCAACAGGAATATTTGCCGCTTTTGCCATCGATAACACGGTTAGATCACGTTGATACAATCCCTGCTTGCTGATCTTTAGGTGCCCTAAGTCATCATCTTGATGAATATCGACGCCGGCGTCATACAGGATGAGATCTGGCTGATGGAGTCGAATCAGCAGTTCGAGAGTCTGTTCGACGGTTTCCTGATAAGCGTTGTCATCTGCACCTTTCGTCAGTTCAATATCATAGTGTGACTGCTGTTTACGACTGGGAAAATTCTCTTTGCAATGGATGGAGCAACTGATAATGCCCTGATGCCTGTGGCTGAGGGTGGCTGTGCCATCACCTTGATGCACGTCACAGTCAAAAATTAGCACCTTATGTAATTGCTGCTCGGCCATCAGTTTGCGGGCGGCGATAATCAAGTCGTTGAAAATACAGTAGCCGCTGCCAAAGTCATAGTGTGCATGGTGATAACCGCCCGTTAAGTGAAGGGCAATACCCGTTTGCAAGGCTAAATGTGCGGTCAAACTCGTCCCCGATACCGAGTGTAAAGTGCGCTCGACTAAGGCTTCACTCCATGGAAAGCCGATGCGTCTTAAGGCCGTACTGGCTAAGCTGCCTTGGATAAATTGTTCGACATAATCTTGCTGATGCACCTGCATTACATCTTCTGCCGTCATCGGCGAGGGAGTATGGAATTGAGCCGGTACAGCCAGTTGATTATCGAGCAGATACTGATAAAGGCGTGCGTATTTGGTCGTGGGAAAGCGGTGGTGGGAGGGTAACGCCAGCTTGGAGTAGCTGGCGTGATAAACCAATGGGATCATCTTGATTAGAGTTGTGAAATAGCCCAGCTCATAAACTCTTTACGTGTTTTCTCATCGGCTTGTAACCACCAGTATTGCAACATCTGTTGTGGATTCGCGCCAGCCGCTTTAGAAGTATCAACCGGAGCGGTTAATGAGGTGGCGTTCACAGCTGCCTGGGCAGAAGTGGGGGCTGGCGTGGCAACAACCGCCGCTGTGCCTGCTGCGCCCGTTGCTGCGGCTGCAGTGCCTGACACATCTACCGCTTGGTTACCGCTAAAGAGACGGGAGACAAAGCTCTCTTCTTCAATGTCGGTGTTTGTCACTTTGTAATTCACCTGACCTTTGTCAGAGCGGGTTAATACGACCTGAGGATTTTGAGCGAAGGTTTTAGGCTTTTTAATGACCTTGCCCTCAGCGGCTTGCAAATAATATTGATGATCGCCGTCGACTTCTAAGGTCACGATAAAAGGGGAAGACTTTACGAAGGTCTGGCTGTCACTGAAATCGTCTTCAACCATCTCATGGTAACGGATCGCGATTTTGTGAGTGCCGGGCGCCAACTCTAAGCTGCTTTTATGGTTGAATACGCTGGACTCGACTTTTTTGCCATCGAGGGCAAGGTATTCGAAGGACATAGGGATATTCAGATCTGCGGCAAAGGCTGAGGCAGAGCCGAGTAGCACTAGCAGGCTGCTGATTGGCAAAAGTGATTTCATTGTTGCTCCTTAACGATTATGACTCTGATGCGGACGTTCGAATGCTTGAATGCGATCTTCGATATAACTGATGGCTTGCCTGCATTTACCCAAACGACGATGCATCAAAAGGATGTCATTTTGCAAACGGATTTTGTCAGCACTATGACAGTTTTCAAGTTTTGATTCCATTTCTGCAATTTTTTGTTCAAATTTCTTAGCCCAATTCAGATGCTTATTCAGTTCGGCATAGATTTCGTGGCTATTTTGTAACACATTGCTGGCAATCCAAGCAAACCCACTGGCTTGGTGCGATTGGGTCTGTTGTTGGGCAAAACGCGCGCGTTTACTGGCACGTTGTTGATTTTTAGACTTTATATCGATTGAGGTCGTCAGTAGTGCTCGTTTAACCGCGGTAAAACGGTCTTGAATACGTTCACAGCTTAAGGCGATGGTTTGCGGCGCGAGTTTTAGGGCGATTTGTTTCTCTAACTGACAGATACTATTACGAATTTGTTCAATGCAGGGCATCAGTTGGGCGCCATTTTGAATAAACAGCGACTGATTAAAGCGCTCAATATCCTGCAGAAGTTTACGCTGGCTCGGCGCAAGATGACTATCATGTTGCAGTACCTCTTGCTCAAGTGTTGTGAGCTGATTTTTCAACGTGCTGATTAGCTGCGAAGTGTTCAAAACCATGCGCTCCATGCCAGATTAGCGGCAATTGACAGGACAATTAATATAAACAAAGGCCGAATAAAAGGCATACCAAATTTTATCGCGCAGCGGGCGCCGATAAAGGAGCCGAGCATCATAGATAACCCCATCCACAAACCGATTTGCCAATGGACTTGCCCTAGAAAGCCAAAGATCGCCAGCGCCGTTAAGTTACTGGTAAAGGTCATGGCTCTGGCAAGCGCGCAGCTATGCAACAGCGGTAGTTTGTATAAAGCGCCTGAACTTACAGTCCAAAAGGCGCCAATGCCAGGGCCGGCAAAACCATCATAACCACCCAGCAGGAGCCCTTGCAGACTTTGTTTGAGTTTAGATTGAGCTTTTGTTGGTGCCTGACAATCGGTATCCGAGATGGCATTTGGGCTCAGCAGGCTGTAAATCGCGATGCCAATAATGAGCAGTGGTAAGGCTTTTTCAAGCCACTGTGCATTTAACAAGTACACCAACACACTGCCGAGTACTGCACCAATAAAGGTGGCGATAAACGCCATATACCAAAAACTGGGTTTGAGCAGATGTTGGCGATAATAGGTCCAAGCCGCCATGGAGGAGCCAAAACTGGCGGCAAATTTATTGGTACCTAAGGCGGTGTGGGGCGGGATCCCGAGGGTGAGCAGGGCAGGAATGGAGAGCAGGCCTCCACCACCGACTACGGCATCGATAAAACCTGCAATTAAGCCAATGACAGCCAACAGGGCCCAGTTACTGGGCTCGAGTAACAACTCCAAATCTTAATCCTACTCAATGACTCGTCTAAAGGGGGGCAGTGCGTCTAGCAAGGATTTGCCGTAACGTTTGGTCACTAATCGTCTATCAAGGATAGTGACTCGGCCATAATCCTGCTCTTTACGCAGTAATCTACCACAACTTTGGATAAGCTTTCGCGATGCATCTGGAATGGTGAGTTGCAGAAACGGATTTCCGCCCTTTATTTTCACATACTCGGCATGGGCTTGCTCAACGGGCGATGTCGGCACCGCAAAGGGCAGCTTAGTGACGATGAGGTTGGTGAGGTAATCTCCGGGTAAGTCTAGACCTTCAGAAAAACTGCCCGTGCCGAACAAAATACTCGGCTCACCTTTGTCACACTTGGCTTTGTGGGTCTCAAGCAATTGCTGGCGTGGGGCATTTCCTTGAATAAGGATTTCCTGCGTGAGTTTGCCCTCAAGCAATTCGGCCACTTTCTCCATTTGCCAGTAAGATGCAAACAACACTAAGGTGGCCATTTCGCCGTCAATCAGCTCTAGAATGTGCTCGGCAAGCTCTGCGGTATAGGCATCGTCCGTCGGCTCGGTTTTCATCTTAGGTAAGTAGAGCGTGGCGTTATTCGGATAATCGAAGGGCGATTGCAGGGCGAGATAACGACTGCCGTCCTTTACCGATAATCCCACTTGATGGGCGAAATGGTCGAAGTTATTCAGCGCGCGCAGGGTTGCGCTGCACAGCACGACGCCAGCCGCCTTTTGCCACAGCATGGATTCGAGCATAAAACCAACTTCAATCGGCGAGGCGCTAAACAAGTAATCGACCTGTTTGCCTGTGAGCAATTCAATCCAGCGGGCGAGGGGCGCGCCTTTAGTAGAATCTTCCTTTGCCATCATTTTCCAGAGCTTTTGCAGGTTTTCGAGTCGCTGCAACATAAAGCCCATTTCGGCCTGTAGCGCTTCCGCTTGGTGCTTAGGAATGTCGCCATCTTTGATCGCCTCAGCCAGCAATAATTGCATCTTGTTAAATTGCTTGAGGGCAAGATTGGAGGTGGCCGCGAGATTCTCGGCGGGGATTTTCAGTGCATCGGGCAATTTGCCGTGTTCGAACCGATAGCGGCTCTCAGGATTAGCAAACTGCTTGGTCTGGGTATCACAGAAGTGGGCGACTTGATTGAGCTGAGCGATTAAGTCACCGATATGATCCTGCATCGCCTGCGCTGGGGCAATGATATTGTTGCTCTTTATCTGATTTTGTAACTTGGCGCTGGTCTTACCGACTTTTTCGAGCCAGTCGGCGGCGCCTCTAAGCGTTGCCTGTGCGCTAGAAAAGTCCCGGGCGACGATAGGTAAGTGGTGAGCTTCGTCAATGACATAAAATACGTCTTCGGGATCGGGCAAAATCACCCCGCCCCCCAGCTCTAAGTCGGCAAACAGCAAACTGTGGTTGGCGATCAGTACATCCCAAGTGTCCACATCCTCGCGGGCCTTGTGAAACGGGCAATTACGATGACTGGCAAGTTGCCGATGACAACTGTGTTTATCGCAGGCGATTTGTTGCCAGAGATGGTCCGGTATCGGTGTCGATAACGTATCGATTTCACCGTTCCAGCGGCCTTCATTAAAGTCGCTTAGCAGCTCCTGCAACATGGCAATTTGGCTGTTATCTGGCTTTGTTTGCCACATGGCCATTTGGGTACTGTTATCATCGCCGATTAGCATGGCAAGTTTGGATAAACAGACATAACGCTGGCGCCCTTTTACCAGACCAAAGCGAAAGTTTAGCCCTGATTGTTCGAGAAAAAACGGTAAGTCTTTGTGCAGTAACTGCTCCTGCAGCGCCACGGTTGCTGTGGCGATACAGACCTTTTTCTTACTCGCAAGTGCAAGCGGAATGGTGCCTAAAATATAAGACAATGATTTACCAATCCCCGTACCCGCTTCGACCACTATGATGCGTCTATCTTTGTCATAGTCGCCAGCAAGAGTCTTAGAGATTTCTGCCACCATAAAATTTTGCTCGCGGCGTGGCCTAAAATTAGGCAAAGCGGCGGCAATATCTTTATAGATAGCGCGGATCTGGTTTTTTACGTTGTCAGGTAACATGCGGCACTACTTTATCGAATTAATGCTGTACATAATAACAGTGATTGCATAGCCTAAGAAACTTTTCTGCCATTTTATGGCAATTTTATTCTGTGTCCCGAGAATCAATAAGCAGCGAGAGCCTTAGAGTGAAACCGCAGTTGAATCCCCCCGAGAGTCTGACGCCTGAAACGGCTGCGCCAGTGAGTGTACAGGGACGCGTCCTCACGCGCCATGCTATTACGCGTGGTGCAACGCTTGTGCTGCAGTATTATCTCGCCACCGTTTCAGGCCCTGTGCTGGTGGAGTTACCTGGCTCTGAGTACATTTGTTTTTGTCATCAAAGCGATATGTCGGCATTGCAGTTACAAACGCCGGGGCAGGCACTGCGCTTTGTACCGCTTGCACTTAAAAGCTTTAAAAGACAATCCGTGGCGGCGATTTATGCCCAGTCGAGCAGTGTGTATCGTCACTTACAGCGGATAGCGACGGATGCTGGCATTCCCTTATTTGAGGCGGATATCCGTCCCGAGCAGCGTTTTTTAATCGAGCGTTTTGTCGCGCTCGATGTGGCATTTTTAGGGCATTTTGTCAGCAACGCTGGCATAGATGAACAATTGCCCATTTTTAGCGCTGTACGCGCGAAAGCCGTTGCGCCGCAGCCAGAAATAAAATTGCGTTCAATCTCCCTCGATTTTGAATGCAGTTTTGACGGATTACTCTATTCCGTGGCCCTTTATGGGCGCGATGCGCAATCTCAGCCCTATGAAAAAGTCATTATGGTGGGTGAGCCGCAGCTTGATGCTGCAATCTACATCGAATGGGTGAGCGATGAAGCGGCGCTTATCCATCGTCTCATCGCTTGGTTTACTGAGTTTGATCCCGATGTGATCATTGGTTGGTCTGTGGTGACCTTTGATTTGGCCCTATTATATCGGCGTGCGTTGCTGCACCGGATCCCGCTGCGTATCGGCCGCGGTGGCGCGCTTCTCGAATGGAAGGTTGAAAATAAATTTCGGCCAGAAACCTTAAGCTTGCCGGGAAGAGTGGTGCTCGATGGTATCGATTGGTTAAAGGCGGCCTTTTATCAATTCGAACGTTTCTCCTTGGAGTTTGTTGCCCAAACTTTACTCGGTGAAGGCAAAGCGATTCATGATGTAGAAAATCGATCCCAAGAGATTGATGCGCTATTTGCCGAAAATAAACAAGGGCTTGCACATTATAATCTCACCGATAGCCGCTTAGTGTGGGATATCTTCGAGCATACTCAATTGTGGGACTTTGCCCTTGCTCGCGCCGAGTTAACGGGGTTAGAACTCGGGCGCGTAGGTGCGTCAGTCGCGGCATTTAATCATCTGTATTTACCGCATTTACATAGAGCAGGCTTCGTTGCGCCCGCAGAGCCGGCCAGCCAAGGAATTGAAAGCCCTGGCGGTTATGTGATGGATTCTGTCCCTGGGTTCTACCAGCATATTTTAGTGTTTGACTTTAAAAGTCTTTATCCATCAATTATCCGGACTTTTTTGATAGATCCTAAGGGATTAATTGAAGGCTTGGATAACAGTGAGGAACAGGCTTTGGATGAGGCTGAAATTGTTCCTGGCTTTTTAGGCGCTCGTTTTAATCGGCAGCAACCGATCCTGCCAAAACTTATTCAGAACCTCTCCGAACAGCGAGAAAAAGCCAAGCGGGAGGCGAATGCGCCTTTATCGCAAGCGATTAAAATCATTATGAATTCGCTTTATGGGGTTTTAGGTTCCCAAGGCTGTGTGTTCCATGATGCGAAACTGGCAAGCTCCATCACCATGCGTGGTCATCAAATCATGAAGCAAACCCGAGCTTGGATCGAGGAGATGGGCTATCAAGTGATTTATGGAGATACTGACTCTACCTTCGTCTATTTAGGCCCAGAGCCAGATCTCAGTGATATTAATGCCTTAGGTAAACAGATTGCTGCGCAAATCAATCAGCAATGGCAGAGTAAAATCGCAAAGGATTTTCAGCTAGAAAGCTTCCTCGAATTGCAGTTTGAACGCCATTACGAACAGTTTTTTATGCCGACCCTGCGGGGCTCGGAGGAGGGCAGTAAGAAGCGTTATGTTGGTGCTTGGCGCAATAAGGATGGTGCGCTAGAAATCACTTTTAAGGGGATGGAGCAGGTTCGCAGTGATTGGAGCCCCTTGGCGCGAAAGGTGCAAGCCGAACTCTACGAACGTATGTTTAATCAACGGGATATAAGTGGCTATTTGACGGACGTGATAGGCGAACTGCAGGCTGGGAAGCGTGATAATGAGTTAGTTTTTAGCAAACGTATGCGCCGTAATCTAGACGAATACACTGCCAAGTCTTCTCCCCATGTGAAAGTCGCACGTCAGCTTTGTGAGTTAACAGGAAAGGCATCCTATGGCAAGAGAGGCGCGCAGATTGATTATGTGATCACTGTAAACGGTCCTGAACCAGTTTCGTATAGATCGTCTACAATTGATTATCAATACTACGTTGATAAGCAGATTACTCCTATTGCAGAGCCAGTTTTTTCAATTATGAAATTAAATTACACACAGATTGCCTCTAAACAGCTGTTGTTAATTTAGTGTTTTGCTTGTGTGTTTTGTGTTTTGTTTTAGGAGGTTTGTAGTGTTTTAACCTGTTTTGTAGAGGTTAAGCGCGTAGTTTTTGTGATGTTTCTCTACATAATTTTTAGGTTTCACTTGGAGAGTGTAATGAAAATTTGCTACTCTCACTGGGAAATTGTAAGGAAATATAACAACGGAATGACGTTGATAAAACATAAACGAAAAGGTTAAGCACCAAATGAACAAAACGTTAGTAGCAACTGCGCTAGCAGCACTCTTTCTCGCTCCATCAGTATCTGCAATCGAAATCTACAAAGATGATAAAAATGCAGTAGAAATTGGTGGATTTATTGATGTGCGCGTAATCAATACCCAAGGTGAAACTGAAGTTGTTAATGGTGCTTCTCGAATTAATTTTGGTTTCAGCCGTGAGTTAACCCATGGTTGGAATGCATTTGCCAAATTGGAATGGGGTGTGAACCCTGTTGGCAACAGCGACATTGTCTATAACAACCGCTTTGAATCTGTGCAAGATGAGTTTTTCTACAATCGTTTAGGTTATGCAGGTATAAGCCACGATGAATACGGTACTATCACCATTGGTAAACAATGGGGTGCTTGGTATGACGTGGTTTATAACACTAACTACGGTTTTGTGTGGGATGGTAACTCAGCTGGTGTTTACACTTTTAACAAAGATGACGGTGCGGTAAACGGCGTTGGTCGTGGTGATAAAGTCGTTCAATACCGTAACAGCATAGGTGATGTTAGCTTTGCGGTTCAGGCGCAATTGAAAAACAGCAGCTTCTACACTTGTGATATTGAGAATATCACAGAGGAAGCCTGTGAAGTTGAATGGAACGCTGGTAAGAAAGAAGCACAACAAGTTACCTATGATTACACCTATGGCGGTTCGGTGACTTATAAAGCGACCGAAAAACTCAGCTTGATGGCGGGTGTCAACCGTGGTGAATTTGATATTGCCTATGGTAATGGTGAGCAAAAAACCGCTGTTGATTTAATCTACGGTGTGGGTGCGACCTGGGGCGATTTCGACAAGAATGGCTTATATGCTGCCGCGAACGTTCACAAAGAAGAGAACCATGATACCGACAACATCGGCCGTTTGATTAAAGATGCCTACGGTGTTGAAACTTTAGTTTCTTACAAGTTTGATAACGGTTTACGTCCATTTGTTTCTTATAACATTCTGGATGCTGGTAAAGACTATGTTATTCAACCAAACTTTAACGCCGATCCTAACGATGTGTTCAAGCGTCAGTTTGTGGTTGTAGGTTTACACTTTGTTTGGGATCCAAACACAGTTCTTTATGTCGAAGCACGTAAAGACTACAGCGACTTTACCAGCGCCGATCAAGCACAAGAAGCCAGAATGTCATTATCAGAGGACGACGGCATCGCGATTGGTATTCGCTATACGCTATAAGCCTCAGATTTAACTATTGAGTAGATGTTAGATAACTCAGTACTAAAAAACGCCAGTCAGCAATGACTGGCGTTTTTGTTACAAAACTAAGAACTGATTCCTGAGAAATGTGTATTAAGTTTGTTCCAGTTGTTTGTTTTTTGTTGCAAAGCTTTCGCCTATGTGATTTTATTGTTTTTGTGGAGTGGACCATAATTTCTTGGGATGCCCCTGTTCGAAACCGCTCGTAAACAGAGCGGATTATAATAATGACATATGATGTCCAGGGAGATAGACAATGCATAAGAGTAATTTACTTGCGAAATCAGTGCGTTTAGCGTTGATTAGCGGTGTGGCAGTGACAACATTAAATGCACCAGCAGTATTTGCAGCTGATGAAGATGGTGCGAAGGTTGAACGAATTGAAGTAACAGGTTCTCGCATCAAACGTACAGACTTAGAAACTGCTAGCCCTATTTCTGTGTTTTCTTCGGAGGATATTGCTGCTTCTGGGGCAGTAACTTTAGAAGATTTTGTGCAGAATATTCCTGCAATCAACGGTGGTGCCGAAGGCTCCTCGGTTAACAATGGTAGCCGTGGCTATGCGACTGCATCATTGCGTGGGTTAGGTTCAGGTCGTACGTTAGTTTTAATTAACGGTCGTCGATTTGCATCTGGAGACTTAAACTCCATTCCTACTGCATATGTTGAGCGTATTGAGGTTTTACGTGATGGTGCTTCGACGGTATATGGTTCTGATGCGATTGCTGGTGTAATTAACTTTATTACCAAAAAGAACTTCGAAGGTGCCGAATTTAATGTTCAGTATGACATTACTGGTGAAGGTGATGGTGATAAAACATTATTTTCTCTAACAACTGGAACATCGTCTGAACGTGGTAACGTAGTTTTATCTCTGCAATATACAGATCGTAAGGCTATTGGGCAGGGAGACCGTGATTTTTCTTCATGTCCAATCTCTGAAAATGCTAACGGTAAATATTGTGGTGGTTCTGGCACTATTCCGCAAGGGCAGTTTTTTTACGCGGATGGAACTCCAACCTCAGATGGCTATGTAAAAGATAAAACAACAGGACAAGTTCGTTTATTTGATCCTACAAAAGATGCATATAACTTCTCTCCAGCTAGTTACATGGTAACACCACAAGAAGTATTTAGTATTAATGGTGCGGGAAGATATGAAATAACAGATACACTGTCTACTTTTATTGAAGGTGGTTTCACTAACCGTCAATCTGATCAATTAATGGCTCCTGAAGGAACTTTCTGGGGACCATTAATGCCTGCGTCTAATCCTTACAACGTCACAGGTGAAGATATTTACGTAGTACGCCGTTTATCTGAAACTGGTGGCCGAGGATTTTCTCAAGACTTTTCTGATTATAGAATGGTGTTTGGCTTTGAGGGCTCTCTTGGTAATTATGACTGGGATTTAGCATATAACTTTGCTCGTTATGTTGATACTCGCTTAGATACCGGTCGAGTTAACCCAACTCGTGTGGATACAATGCTAGATCCTGATTTATGTGCGGCTGACTCTGATTGTCCTGGAGTATGGAATATATTAGAAGAAAATACGCTTACTGACGCAATGTTAGCATACATGTTAGTACCTAACTCACCTGTCGTGCGTGGTGAAACACGTCAATTACAAGGTAACATCTCTGGTGGCGTGGGAATTGAATTACCTGGTGGTGAAATTATGTTTGCTGCGGGTTTTGAAAAACGTTGGGAAGAGTACTCGAATACACCTGATGGTGCTGCATCAATTGGTCAAATATATTCTGTTGCAGGTGAGCCAACCTCCGGTAAATATTCTGTGAATGAGCTTTATACAGAGTTAGACCTTCCTATTTTAGAAGGCGTCGCTTTTGCTGAATCATTACGTGCAACGGCAGCTGTTCGTTATTCTGATTTTGACTTCTTGGACGATAGTTCAACGAATACTAAATTTGGATTGGAATGGGTTCCTGTTGATGGTTTAATGCTACGTACTACGATAGCGTCAGGCTTCAGGGCTCCCGGTATTGGTGAATTATTTTCTCCTCAAAGTGAAACAAACTTAGCATATACTGAACCTTGTAAACAGTATGCCACAGGTTCGCAATCTGCCATCGTTAAGGCAAACTGTGCCGCGGAAGGATTACCTGGTAACTTTACGCTATCATCCGACCAGTCTAGTACAGTTGTAGGCGGGAACCCTGATCTAAAACCAGAAGAATCTGATAGTTTTACTGCTGGCTTTGTATATAGCCATGATGTTGGTATTACTATGAGCGTTGATTATTTCAATATTGAAATTACAAACGGCATTGGAACTGCTGGTACTGATAACGTCATCAATGGTTGTTGGAGTTCTGAAAACTTCTCTAGTCCATTGTGCCAATTTGTTAAGGGGCCAAGTTTAACTGGCGATGCTCCACATGCAACCTCACCATACCGCTCTGCACTTGGTACTGTTGCAGGGGTATTATTGACAAATGCTAACTTATCAACATTTGAAACTGCTGGCTATGATTTCGATTTTACTTATAAAACTGATTTAATGAGTGGTAGTTTTTCAGCAACCTTAAATGGAACATACCTTGAGAAGTATGATTACACACCATTTGATGGTGCTGATAAAGTCGAAGCTGCAGGAAAAGTTGCAGCGGATCAATGGGAAACAACTCTTGCAGTTTTCTCTAAGTTACGCACAAACTTAAATTTAACTTATACAATGGATAATTGGTCAGTGGGTTGGCAAACTCGTTACCAATCTGAAGGTGAAGATTTATACGCAAGTGCTAGTAATTTAGATAATATTGCTGATGCTGTATGGTATCACGATGTTCAAGGTACTTATTATGTCTTTGAAAATACAGCTTTGACGGTGGGTGTTCGTAATTTATTTGACCAAGAAGCACCATATATTACTAATAACCAAGACATGAATACTATCCCTGTTTCTTACGACACTGCAGGCCAGTATTGGTATGCTAAAGTGAACGTTAAGTTCTAAACTAAGATTTAATTGAAAAATACCAGCTCTTTAGAGCTGGTATTTTTATTTTTAGCCCAAAACCACCTACTTCAGTAGGTGGTTATCATCATTTGAGGCTTTGCCTGTATACCTACCCATGTTAAATGCATCTTTGATTTTTAGCGAAGTCAAAAGAGGCAAATAACATGAGTAGATACGAGCAAGCATCGCATGTGTTCTGGCGATGTCAATATCATATAGTCTGGACACCAAAGTACCGCTTTCGGATATTGAAAGGTAATGTCGGAAAAGAGGTTTATCGATGCATTCAGGTTTATTGCCATCAAATGGGATGCATAGTCATGGAGCTAAATGTTCAAGTTGACGATGTCCATTTAGTGGTGAAGGTACCTCCGAAGATATCTATATCGAATTTAATGGGGGCGTTAAAAGGTAAGGTAGCTTTGAAAATATTCAGTAAATTTCCTTACCTACGTAAGAATAAACTTTGGGGAAATCATTTTTGGCAGAGAGGATACTTCGTCGATTCGATTGGAATTAACGAGGAAATAATCCGTAGATACGTTAGGCATCAAGAGAAAGTAGAGCGGCAAGAGCAGGGTCAACTTGCTCTTGAATAAAGGCCCCCTTTTAGGGGGTTAAAACAAAGCCACCTTCTTCAGAAGGTGGATTCTTTACTTTGATACTATTAATACCTGAATAGTAAGTTTTATTATTAGTCCTACAAAGCTACTTGTATAAGTGTTACGTGAGTTTCCACTTACTCACTAAGCGACTTTTTTACTCGTTAAAATATAGGCATTCATGCTCTAATGGCTATAGTCCATTATTGGAGCGTTCCGCTTGTTCCTCTCAAGTTTCAGTGGTTGAAAAAGCTTTCCACTTCAGCGTTATCATGGATATTCCCAGACGGTAATGCTACCTTCTAAAGCATGGGCACTCTGAAACTAGCTCTAATAGTGACTCGTGTATTGGTTTCGCTTAGTTGAATGAACCACATCAGGTTTATGGTGCCATACCGTAATAATAAGGCATCTAACGCGAGTTCTTGCCCAAATGATACGACGTGAAATCAAGTCCATTAGCACACCTAAAGGCAATCAGCCTTCATGTTTTTGGTGTATGTAATATCTCTCACTCAAGTTTTTTGAGTGTTATCTGATTGAGTTATCGTTCTAAAGGATTTGGCGTTACCGCCTTCTGTTATCCATTACGAGCCTAGGCTTGCGATAGTCAACTTGTGCTCTTCGTACTGTTTGGCAGCAGGGTATGTAGACGATTAATATCGTATTGCTCGCTAAGATGACACTGATCTCAATAATCTTGACGGCATCCATAGAAGACCCGCCAGACTAAAGCTAAGACTTTTGGAGTTGACATGTGAGTTGCTCATCAATCAGGTTGTCGCTTCGATTTGGTACAGCTTTTCCTGCATTAGACTCACTTGATGAACATCAAACCGCTGACACAGCTGTCGTACAGAGTAGCGGTGCTGATGCTCTTGAATAAAGGCGTATCTAATTAAGGGATGTTTGCGAAATACGCTGCGGCTTTTTAACGGGGCACGTTCTTCAGTAACTCGTTTAAGCCCTTACTGTAATAGTCTAATTTCAGAGTGCTAAGCAGACTGCAGAAGGCGCCCTTCAGATTTTACCGATAGCGTTTAATTCAAGCAGAAAAGTTATGGGGGCCCCTGAACGCTGAGCACTGAAGAATCCCCTGATGATTTTCAGATAAATCATTAAATTAGAGTGAACTTGCACCTTGAAGTGTGATCAGATGGAAGTGCGAACAAACATCAATCACAGGGCATCAAGGTGCAAGTGTTAACTACCTTACATCAATCTCTCTATCAACATTGTCCAGAAATCCATCAAAAGCGACTGAATACACTCATGGTCGCCTGCAAAGCCCTCATCAATGCGGATTGTCTCACCCTAACCCATTTAGGGCGGCACATTGATGGCTCCAGCACTCATACAAAACACTCAATAAAACGCATGGATAGATTATTGGGCAACCTGCACCTTCACCATGAAAGACTGGCGATTTATCAGTGGCATGCAAAGTGGCTGCTGACTACTCATACTATGCCGACCATACTAGTGGATTGGTCAGATATGCGTGAAGGTCGTGAGCTGATTGCACTACGCGCCTCTATTGCTATCAAAGGCCGCTCTATCACGCTCTACGAGCGAACATTTCCGTTAATCCTGCAAGGCACTCAAACTGCGCATAATCAGTTTCTGAATGAACTCAGACAAGTGTTACCTGATAACATTACCCCGCTGATAGTCACTGACGCGGGCTTCCGTAATCCATGGTTTCGCAAAGTCGAGCAGCTCGGTTGGTATTGGCTGGGTCGTGTCAGAGGATTAAGTGTCTATCGGCCGCATCCTTCTGGTCGCCAATTTTCACTAAAAGCGCTTTATCCCAAAGCCAGTTGTCGTGCAAAACATGTTGGACGGGTGGCGTTATCGGTAAAGAAACCCTTGTTATGCGAGATGGTGTTGTTCAGAGCCCCAAGTAAAGGCAGAAAAGGTCAGCGAAGTACGACAACTGACTGTCACCATACGGCGCAATGGACGTATGAACTGACAGCCAAAGAGCCTTGGGCACTGGTGACCAACTTGACCATAGAAGCCATGTCGCCTCAAAAACTGGTTAATATTTACCAAAAACGGATGCAAATAAAAGAAACCTTTAGAGATTTAAAAAGCCCCGCTTATGGCTTTGGTTTACGTCATAGCAGCACACGTTATGCGGCGAGGATGGACATACTGCTATTGATAGCATTATTGGTGCAACTGGCATTTTGGTGGGTAGGATTATACGGAGAAACACAGCAACTACAGCGGCACTTCCAAGCCAACACGGTAAAGAAAAGGAATGTGCTATCAACAATCAGGATGGGCAAAGAACTGCTGCGGCGACGACATGACTACCCCATATCAGCAGATGATTTACTTTGTGCTGCGAAGAAACTAGCCCAACTCTCATTGACTCATGGTTGTTGGGGCTATGAATTATGAGGGGATCCTACAGCGCTGAGCAGCGACAGCAACATAATGGTAGGCAATTGTGACTTTGCTACACTGCTTAGACCTTTAATTGTTCAGGGTTTTGTTTATGGTACTTAAACACCTCTTTTTAGCTAGCCTATCTAACTAAAAAGAGGTCTAGGGAATTAGTGGTGATTTAATTAAGAGTTGGTTTTAGTTTTCCCGCCTATGGTTTTGTAGTTGGGGTCGGAAATGGAAAAATTTTGGGTTAGTGCTCCTAAGTCAGTCCGATAGCATTTTAGTTTAATCTATATAAAAAACAAATATTAGATATCTAACTAACTCTAATAAAAACGGAGCTTATCTGTGCTAAAAAATAAGTGTAGCGCTTAATTAATAGCTATTGAAGTAGGATTAGTTCGTATATTTAGGCTTAGATGTGATCAATTTGCACATTCTTAAGTCTTGAGTTTTTCTATCTAACTGTTTATATAAGAATTATCTTCGTTTTACTCGGTGTAACTATGATTAATCTTCCTGTTGTGCTCAAAAAAACGCCTTTCGTAAAAAAATTCATAACTAAGACTTCTTTACACAAGTTTTTACGTGTCTCGAATGTTGACACAGGTCAACATTTTGTGAAATGATGCCAGCGGGTCTATGCCTGTAAAGGCATAGGAAAGGGAAGAAAAAACTAAGAATCACAAGAGAAAGATACACTTACGGTAAGCATTTGCTAAAGTAGGTCTTGCTTTAAGTGATGTTGCTGTTAAGTTAACTTTTTATTCACTTCAAATTGGTTGGGAACTATGTCCAAGGTAAGCAATAGAACAAAAATCGCTACTGCACTTGTTGGCGTGCTGGCATTAGCGAGCAGCAACTTAGTAGTTGCAGATCCTCTTACCGACGTGCAAAAAGCGGATAGTATGATCCATGCTGATGCTGCTGCGTCGCAAAAGAATGTTGATAAGTATTTCGATCAAGCACAAGACATGCTCTTTGAGTATGGTTCAGTTGCTGACGAGCGTGAATCACTGAAGTCATATAACGATTACGTTGCCAGCTTAGTTGCTGATCAACAAAAAACAATGGACGCGATTCAAAATGACATTAACGGTGTAGATAAACTGCGTCAGGGCGTTGTGCCTTTAATGTTTAAAATGGTTGAGTCTTTAGAACAGTTCGTTCAATTAGATTTACCATTCAACTCTGAAGTTCGTGCTAACCGCGTTAAAGAGTTAAAAACACTGTTAAACACAGCTGAAGTGACTTTGGCTGAAAAATACCGTTTGATCCTAGATGCATACAGCATCGAGCGTGAGTACGGTAGTGCTGTTGCAGTTAACCAAGGTAAATTGACCTTAGATGGTAAAGAAGTATTAGTAGACTTCTTTAACTTAGGTCGTGTTGCTTTATACGCACAGAGCTTAGATCAAAAGACTGGCTGGATGTACAACTCTCAAACTAAGGCTTGGGATAAGTTAGATGACAGCTATTTGCGTGAACTGACAAAAGGTATCCGCATTGCCCGTAAACAAGGCGCTCTAGATCTATTCGCGTTACCAATTCCTGCTGCGGAGACTGCACAATAATGAAGAAGTTAATTACTACAGCTGTATTAGCTGCAAGTTTTTCTTTAACTGCTGGTATGGTTAGCGCTGCTGATGCGCCTAAGACCATCGATCAATTATTGCAGCAAGTTAAAGTTGATCGCGCTGCTGAAGGCAAAGTTAACAGCAAACGTGAACAAGAGTTCCAAGCTGAGCGTGGCGATAAAGCGGCACTGTTAAAGCGTGAAAAAGATGCTTTAGCGGCTGAGAAGCAACGTGGCAAAGACCTGAACCAAGCTTTCTTAGATAACGAGCGTAAAATTGCTCAGTTAGAAGAAGACCTGAAAACTGCTCAAGGTGACTTGGGTGAGATGTTCGGTGTGGTTAAAGGTGAAGCGGGCGATTTCGCTGGTAAGTTAGCGAGCTCAAACGTAAGTGCTCAATACCCAAATCGTGATAAATTCATCGCTGATTTAGGTGCACGTAAGCAATTACCAAAAATCGAAGAGTTAGAGCAATTCTGGCAAGAACAATTATTCGAAATGGCACAATCTGGTAAGGTTGTTAAATTCGAAGGTTCTGTAACGGGTATCGACGGTAGTGTTAAAAACACCACTATTCACCGTATCGGTACTTACAACTTAACTGCTGATGGCAAGTATGTTGTTTACAACCATGAGTTAGGTCTGATTCAAGAGTTATCACAACAGCCTGAAGGTTACCAAGTTAGTGCAGTAGGTAAGTGGGAACAAACCACTTCTGGTACTGCGCCATTCTACATCGACCCAGCTCGTGGCGTGCTGTTAAACATCTTCACTAACAAAGCAAGCTTTGAAGATCGTTTAGAAGCGGGTGGTACTATCGGTTACATCATTATCGCTCTGTTAGCATTAGGTCTGTTGATCTCTATCGAACGTTTAGTGACTATGACTATCATCGGCGCTCGTGTTAACAGCCAACGTAAGAACATTGATAAGCCAGGTAACAACGCATTAGGTCGTATCCTGAAAGTGTATCAAGAGAACAAAGACGTTGACGTTGAAACGTTAGAGCTAAAACTTGACGAAGCGATTCTGAAAGAAACGCCAGCGTTAGAGTCTCGCATTTCAATCATCAAAGTTCTGGCCGCTATCGCACCTATGATGGGTCTGTTAGGTACAGTAACCGGTATGATTGCAACCTTCCAAAGTATCCAATTGTTCGGTACTGGCGATCCAAAACTGATGGCTGGCGGTATTTCTATGGCGCTGATCACTACAGTTCAAGGTCTGGTTGCGGCTCTGCCTCTGATGTTAATGCACGCAGTTGTTGTTGCTCGTAGCAAGTCAATCGTGCAAGTTCTTGAAGAGCAAAGTGCTGGTATCATCGCAGCGCACGCTGAGAAGAGGGCTGACTAATGATGATCTACCTGATGGACATATGGGATTCCGTCAGGGGCTTCATGGCCTCCGGAGGCGACGTCCTCTGGTTAGTAGCGTTTGTGCTGTTCTTAATGTGGGTATTGATGCTTGAGCGTTACTGGTATCTTAATTGGATATCACCAAAGCAACATAAAGCAATCATAGCTGCATGGGATGCAAGAGAGGAAACCACCTCTTGGTATGCACACCGTATCCGTGAAGCTTGGCTGTCCCAAGCGAAGCAAGATTTGAATGCACGTATGCTGGTCATTAAAACCTTAGTAGCGATTTGTCCTATGATAGGTTTGTTAGGTACTGTTACCGGTATGATTTCAGTGTTCGATGTGATGGCAGTTCAGGGGACGAGTAATGCTCGTTTAATGGCGGCTGGTATTTCAATGGCAACAATGCCCACTATGGCGGGGATGGTTGCAGCATTATCGGGAGTATTCTTCAGTACTCGCCTTGATGCCAAAATGAAAATCAGCTTAGAAAAGCTAAAAGACAGCATGCCGCACCACTAGAGAGAGATTGAACATGGCACGTAAAAAGCATTCCAGTGTAGACGAGGAAGCGCAAATTGATATGACACCGATGCTCGACATCGTGTTCATCATGCTGATCTTCTTCATTGTAACAACGTCATTCGTGAAACCATCTGGTTTGGACTATAACAAACCAAAAGCTTCACAAGCGACTTCTAAGCCTTCGGCTAACATCTTTATCGGCGTCAGCAAAACTGGCGTGATCATGATGGAAAACCGTCAGGTTGATATCGAGCGTGTAACTGCAAACGTTGAGCGTATGCTAGCTGAAGCGCCTGAAGCAGCTGTGCTGATCCAGGCGGATAAAGATACGCAACACGGCTTAGTTGTTAAAGTTCTAGACCAGGTCAAAGCGGCTGGTATAGATAAGATTTCGGTATCTGCGGGGAACGATTAATATGCTAAGAGCACTAGTATCAATCATTATTGGTGCTGCTGTGACTTTTGGTCTGTTCGCTTTTATGGCGTTCTTGGTCGGTGGTGGGGCGCAACGCGCTGAAACATCGGCCGAGACCCCTGTAATTGAAATCACCATGGATAGACAGGATTCAAAAGCACAGAATAAGCCAAGGGTAGTGCCTAAGCCGCCACCACCACCAGAGCAACCACAGAAGCCTGATACTACGCCACCAGACACTTCATCAAATATTGATACGTCTATGTCGTTCAATATGGGTGGTGTTGAAGCTGGTGGTCACGGTACTGGTGGCTTCAAATTGGGTAACATGATGACTCGCGATGGTGATGCAACACCTATCGTTCGTATCGAGCCACAATACCCAATTGCAGCAGCACGTGATGGTAAGGAAGGTTGGGTGCAATTGCGCTTTACGATTAACGAGTTAGGTGGTGTTGATGATGTTGAAATTATCAACGCTGAACCGAAGCGTTTATTCGATAAAGAAGCAATCCGCGCACTGAAGAAGTGGAAGTACAAGCCAAAGATTGTTGATGGCAAGCCACTTAAGCAACCAGGCATGACAGTACAACTCGACTTCACTTTAGATAAAGGAGGCAAATAACAATGCGTAATGCTCATAAAATCGCAGTTGCGTTATTGCTCTCTCTTTGTGGTGGCGCATTATCTGTTTCTTCGGCTGTAGCGGCTGAGAAATGTGAAATCGATAAGCGTCAATCTAAAGCGGTAGGCGAGAGTGCTGCTAAGAAGGTTCAGAAGTCCTTTGAAGCTTATACAAATGGCCAGCTTGATGAAGCTATTGCTATTTTGTTAGAAGCCAACCCAAAGAACGATTTCGATAAAGCTTATGTTGCGCGTATGCTCGGTAACTTCTATGCCGAAAAAGGCAAGATGGATACCGCGATCAAATACCTAAAACAAGCAGTTGAGGCTGATATTTTAGGTGGTACTGATCATGCTGCAACATTGCGCCTCTATGCCGACTTATTGTTACAAGAGAAGAAGTTTAAGGAAGCGATTCCTTACTATTACAAGTGGATGGACTTCACTTGTAAGGCTGATTCTCAAATGTATCGTCGTATCGGTATTGCTTACACAGAACTGAAACAGTGGGACAAAGTGATTGAAGTGGCTGATAAAGGCCTTTCACTTGCTGAGGCTCCTGATAAAGGTCTGTATCAGATGAAACTGACGTCTTACTTCAACCAGAAGAAGTATAAAAAAGCCGTTGGTGTGTTAGAAGTCATGGTGCCTTTATTCCCGGATGATGGCAGATTATGGGTTCAGTTAGCACAGTTTTATCTGATGGTAGAAGACTATGATAAGTCGTTAGCGACTTATGATTTGGCTTACCGTAATGGTTTCTTGGATACTGGAGCTAACATCACTCGTTTAGCTCAGCTGATGGCTCAAAAAGGTGCGCCATATAAAGCAGCTAAAGTATTTGAGAAAAACATGAAGTCAGGTCTGATCACACAGGATGCTAAATCCTATGAGATTTTGGCTGGTTTCTACCAAAACGCGAAAGAGTTTAAAGAAGCTGCTGAGTTTTACGGAAAAGCGGCTGCCATCAACAATGATGGCAAGCTGTATCTGAAACAAGGCCGTTTACTGAGCTTGAATGAGAAATATGCTGAAGCGATTCCAGTGCTTGAAAAAGCCGTCTCTTTAGGTATTGACCATCCAGGTGAAGCAAACTTCGAATTGGCGTTAGCCCATTTAAGTTTGAAACAGTACAAGTCTGCTTATAACCGCGCTGTATTAGCTGCGAAGGATAAGAAGACTGAGAAGAGTGCAAACAGCTATATCTCTTATATTAAAGAGAAAGCACGTATGCATAACGTCGAACTGTAATTCACTGTATTCGCAATGCAGATCTAAAAAGCCCCGTAAGGGGCTTTTTCTTTATTGCAGCTTGATAAGCACTTGGGATTGTTGCTGATTCCGTTCAAGTTCCAGTGACAGCTTAGAGACATTGTTAAACAAAGATTCAATTCGCCTTTCTTGCGTGGGTAGGCACAAACAAGCTGCGAGCTTATAGTCAATTTTCAGTTTGTGATTTTTACCAAATTCTTGATTAAACTCTTGAATATGTTGTTCTATGCGCTTTAACACCACCTCAGTACCTTCCTCATCAATATTGAAAAGTCCTAACGCAAAATGGTTATGATCTAACCTTGCAATCAAATCTGTCGCCCGTAGCAGTGCTTCTTGTACCTGTTTAGTAAAGAATTCGAGTAAATGGGGTTGTTTGACGGTTTCATGAATGTGAGGGCACAGATACAATAACGCCAAGCTTTGCTGCTCACGTATGTGCCTGTGCCACTCTCGGTTGAATACTTCCATGAAATAGGTTTGGTTATAGACCCCTGTTTCAGGATCCCTAAAACCTGAGTTACGAAATGAGTAGATCATAGATGAATCCCGTAAGCAGACTTTGAACTAAGTATAGGAAGAGTTTGGCTATCACGGACCCAAAAGGAGAAATATAAAAGATGAAATTAAGTTTATTGGCGGGAACGATAGCGTTAGTGTTTGCTTTACAAGGCTGCTCAAAGCCGGAAACAACGGCTGCGGTACAAGAAGGCTCGACCCAAGCCGCTTCGGCGCAAACTGAAACTCAAACCGCAGAGTCTAAATACGTCGCCTTAGTCGATGCCTATTTTAAAGATTACTTAAAGTTAGAGCCGATTTACGCCACTTTTGTCGGTGTTAATGACTACAATGCGCAGTTCGGCGGAGACTTGACCGAGGAATATCTTAAGGCGCGTCATGATCTTAATACCCGCTATTTAGCACAAGTGAGGGCGATTGACCTTGAGCAATTGCCAGCCGATTTACAACTCAGTTACGCGCTGTTTGTTTATGACCGCGAAATGGCTTTAGTCGATGAAACTTACCCATCACGCTTTATGCCGATCAGCCAGTTCTACAGTACTGTGATCACTATGGTGCAACTGGGTAGTGGTGAGAGTGCGCAGCCGTTTAACACAGTGCAGGATTATCGTAACTGGGAGCAGCGCGTTAACGGCTTTATTGATTGGATCCAATTGGCCGAAAATCGTATGGACGAAGGTATTGCCAGCAAAGTGGTGTTACCTCGCGTGTTAGTCGAGCGGGTTATTCCACAGCTAGATGCCATGCTCACAACAGATGCTAGCCAAAGTATTTTCTATTCACCGATTAATCACTTCCCAGAAGGGTTTTCGGATCAAGATAAAGCAGAGCTAACAGCAAGTTATCAGGCGATGATTAATGAGCGTTTAGTGCCTGCATTAACGGGGCTGCGCGATTACTTCAAGCAGACTTATTTGCCTAAGTCCCGCGCGACGGACGGTTGGTCTGGTCTACCAAACGGTAAGGCTTGGTATCAGCATTTAGCCAATTCTCATACCACCACAACCATGCCAGTGGATGAAATTCATCAAATCGGCCTGAATGAGGTCGCACGTATTCTTTCTGAGATGGACAAAGTGCGTGAGCAAGTGGGTTTTAAAGGTGACTTAAAAGCCTTTTTTGCCTCTTTATCGTCTGAGCCACAATACTTCTATGGCGATCGCCAAGGCTTAATCGATGGTTATATGGTGTTGAAAGATAAGATTAACCAAGTATTGCCACAGTATTTTAATGTAATGCCAAAGGCCGACTATGTGGTTAAACCGGTTGAAAGCTTTAGAGAGCAATCTGCTGCGGGTGCTTCCTATGAATCACCCGCTGTGGATGGGAGCCGTCCTGGGGTGTTTTATATCAACACCTATAACCTAAAAGCTCAGCCGAAATGGGGTATGACGACCTTGTCATTACATGAGGCCGCGCCTGGCCACCATTTCCAAATCGCCATTAAGCAAGAGCTAACAGGCGTTCCTGAGTTCCAACGTTTCAGTGGCTATACCGCCTTCGAAGAGGGCTGGGCGCTGTATGCTGAATACTTAGGCATCGAAATGGGGCTCTTTAGCGACCCTTATCAGTACTTTGGTAAGCTTTCAGACGAAATGCTGCGTGCGATGCGTTTGGTGGTGGATACGGGATTACATGCCAAAGGTTGGAGCCGCGAACAAGCGATTCAATATATGAAGGATAATTCGCCCATGGCCGAGTCGGATATTATTGCCGAGGTTGAACGTTACATGGCGATTCCGGGTCAAGCACTCTCCTACAAAGTGGGCCAGCTAAAAATCCTAGCCCTACGTGAGCGTGCTGAAAAAGCCCTGGGTGATAAGTTTGACCTTAAGGCTTTCCATGATCAGATCCTGACCTCTGGCTCATTACCTATGGCGGTGATGGAGCAGAAGATCGACCGTTGGATTGCTGCGACTAAGGCTTAACACTGAGTCAATTCTGCTGCGCCGTTATCGATAACAAAATTAATGACGGCGCGGTTTAAGACTTTTTAATTAAACAGAATGTTTTTATACTCAACATTCACATCCCGTTTTCAGTCATAAAAACGGGAACCATATGATATTTGGGGCAAATGTCTCAGGATTATTCAGGGAGTTTTATCATGGTTCAGGCTACAGCAAGACATTTGTTAGTGAGCAGCGAAGAGCAGTGCCAAGCACTTAAACAACAGATCCTCGACGGTGCCGATTTTGCGCAAATCGCCCGCGCCCATTCTTCATGTCCATCGGGTGCACAAGGTGGTGAATTAGGTTCATTCGGCCCAGGCATGATGGTGCGTGAGTTTGATGAAGTGGTATTCAGTGCGCCATTAAACGTGGTTCAAGGTCCAGTTAAAACCCAGTTTGGTTACCACTTACTCGAAGTCACCAGCCGCGGTTAATCGTCTTCTTGCCGAGACAATGGCAGCGTTTGGCTGCCATTTTTTTTAGTTCGTCCATCCATTGGGGAGCCGCTATGCTTGAACTCTATACCGATAGATTAAGACTTCGCAGTTTACAAGAGCAGGATTGGCCACATTTCTTGGCATTACACCAAGATCCTGACATCAATCGCTATGTGCGTATTCCTGAATCTGCCGAAGTGATCCGGCAAAAGTTTGAGCAGCGCTCAGTCACCTGGGACTATACCTCTGGCGATTGGCTTACGCTGACGATCGAAACGCTGGATACCGGTGAGTTTATCGGTTTAACCGGCCTTCATTGCCAAAGTGTGGAGGAGCAACGTGCCGAGGTCGGATATTTACTGGCGCACGCAGGGCAAGGTAAAGGCTATGCCACTGAGAGTTTACAGGCGGTTGTCGATTGGGCCTGTTTAAGTCTGTCAGTCCATAAATTGGTTGGGTACTGCGCTAAAGAGAATATCGGCTCAGCCCGGGTAATGGAGAAATGTGGCTTTGAACTCGAGGGCGTATTTCGGCAGCATTTTAAGATAGGCGATGAGTGGCTAGATGAATCCGCCTATGGGCTGCTCGCCGATGAAAGGCAAAGATAAGTTAAATTATCTGCATCCCATGGGACATGCTGCTATAATGCCGCAGGTTTATTTTTTGAGGCGTGTTTAAGTGGCGCAAATTAATCAGTTAGCTTTGTATCCTGGCGAAGATTTTATTGAATTGTACAAAGTATTAAAGGTACAAGGCATGTCGAATGCCGGCGGCGAAGCCAAGCATGTTATTGATGAAGGCTTGGTTACCGTCAATGGCGAAGTGGAAACGCGCAAACGTAAAAAAGTCGTTGCGGGTGACATCGTTAGCTTTAATGGTGAATCGGTTCAAATCATTGCGGCTGAATAAGCCAGAGACTGTGGAGTAGGATATGCAATTTCCAGACGACGATAATGGCAAAATGCTGGCTGCGATGGCCGAAGCCGGAATTGACCTCACTAAAGCCCTCGATGTTGATTTCTTTTTAGTTTTCGATGATCAGCGCGATGCTGAAACTGCACTCGAAGAGTTAGCTAACTCCGATTTAGAAGGCGAAGTTGAGCTAAACCTTAACGATGAACTCGGTAAGTGGGAAATCATCGTATGCATCAACATGGTGCCAGACTACGATGACTTGGTTGAACAAGAGACCATTCTCAATGATTTTGCGGCCGAGTTTGGCGGCATGACCGATGGATGGGGCGTGATGCAACATCAAGAAGGTGATGATGAGTTTATGGATGACGACCATGTTCACGATGAACATTGCCATCACTAAGCCTATCGTCGGATAAGCGTTAAAAAACCACCGCTCAGGTGGTTTTTTGCTATCTAAGCTTTGTCGATATCTGACGATTGCCGATATGGGGCAAATAACTCGAGCATCCAATCGATAAAGGCTTGCACCTTTAGCGGTAAGCTAGGGGATTTGGGCGTGAGTAAGTAATAGGCGTATGGGCTGGTAAAAGGCGCTTGAAACGGGATCACTAAGCTGCCATTGGCCAATTGATCTTCGATAAAAAAACGTGGGATCAGCGCAGCGCCCATGCCACTGGCTGCGGCTTGACTCAACATATAAAAATGCTCGACGCCAAAGGTTTGCGCCTGCGTGAGTACCAGTCCCACTTTATCTGCCCAATATTCCCAAAGCTCTGGCCGTGTGGTGTGTTTCAGCAGGGTGACCTGATTGATGTCTTCGATACTTTTGAGCTTAGGCGCGAGTGACGGCGCGCACACTAAGCACAAGTCTTCATCCATCAGTTTGATGTAGTTAACCCCTCTGGGGAGTTGAGTGCTGCTACGAATGGCGATGTCGTAACGGCCTTGGCTGAAATCGACGGCGAAGTCACCAATCGAAAGATCCACATACACATGCGGATGCCGAGATTTAAATTGCTCCATCCGGGGGATTAACCAGTTGATGGTTAAACTGGGTAACACATTGATCGCTAAAGTTTGTGGCCGCGAGCCTTGACTACGTAAATCGGCGGTGGCACTGGACAAAGTTTGCAGAGCCGCTTGCACATGGGGCAAGTAGCGCTTGGCTTCGTCCGTGAGTGCGACTTTTTTATGCAGGCGCACGAAGAGGGCAAAACCTAAGAATTCTTCTAGTACACGGATTTGTTTACTGATGGCGCCGTGGGTGACATGCAGTTCTTTGCTGGCAAGAGTCATGCTTTGCAAGCGGGCGGCAGACTCGAAAGCCCGTAATGCATTGAGGGGCGGCAAGGAAGTAAACATAGGCGTATCCGAATCGAGTAATTGATAAGGGTATTTAGTGTGAACTTTGCTCACGCTAGCGCGACAATAACTCCTTTGCGTTTATAAGGCAAACGCAGTCTAATGCGAAGCCTTAGCTCCTATTACTCAATAATAACAATCATGGAATTTGAACTGACTCTACAAATTGCGGCATTACTCTTTGGCGTGGCTATGGTGGCGGGGTTTATCGACTCTATCGCTGGCGGCGGGGGATTGCTGACTATCCCTGCGTTAATGTGGGCGGGTTTACCGCCAGCGGTGGCGCTCGGGACTAACAAATTACAGGCCTGCGGTGGCAGCTTTTTTGCGAGTTTGTACTTTGTGCGTAAGGGATTAGTTGATTTGAAGGCCGTTAAACTGTCCCTTATCTGTGCCTTTGCGGGCGCCGCCTTAGGCACTATACTGGTGCAGTTGGTCGATGCCAAAGTACTGGAGTTAGTCTTACCTTTTTTAATCCTCGCGATTGGTTGTTATTTCTTGTTTTCGAAAAAGATTTCGGAAGATGACCGCCACCAAGTATTAACGCCTACCGCCTTTGCCTTTACCGCCGCGCTCGGTGTGGGTTTGTACGATGGCTTTTTTGGCCCTGGCACAGGGAGTTTCTTCGCGCTGGCCTTTGTGACCTTGGCCGGTTTTGGTCTGGCAAAAGCGACGGCACACGCCAAGGTGTTAAACTTCTCGACCAATATTGCTTCGCTTATCTTCTTTACCTTAGGTGGCAAAGTGATTTGGGTGCTCGGCTTAGTGATGCTTGCTGGGCAGGCAATCGGTGCGACCTTAGGTTCGCGCTTAGTCGTGACCAAAGGCACTAAGATCATTAAGCCATTAGTGGTGACTATGTCCTTGGCCATGAGTGTGAAGCTGTTAGCCAGCCAATATCACCTGTTTTGATATAGCCTCTATTATATTTAACTCTCCCTAGTAAGGCCGATTGCCTATTTGTGCTGCATAGTCCATGAGCACAGTTTTCGGCCTTATTGCTGCAAATCTCTTCACTCCCTTGGTATTCGCTATACTCCGCAGTCATGTTTAGGATAACCTAGCATTTTTAAAGCGTTTTTAGGGGCAATTGGCTGTGTTATTGCCAAGCGTTTGCGCCTGAGACTTCACAAGTTAAACGGTAAGCGCCCACGCGATAGAATCGGCTTAGTATCCATTAAGGTTTAGCAACGATGAGATTTATCCATACCTCGGACTGGCACATTGGTCGCCAGTTACATAATCAATCACTCTTAGAAGACCAAGCCTATGTGCTTGATCAAATCGTGACATTGGCTGAGCAGCACACTGTCGATGCGGTGATTATTGCCGGGGATATTTACGATAGGTCGATTCCTCCTGCCAGCGCCGTGGCTTTGCTCGATGAGGTGCTTAATCGCCTCATCACAGAGTTAGGATTACAAGTGCTGATGATTGCCGGTAACCACGACGGGCACGAACGCTTAGGCTTTGCGGCTAAACAAATGGCGGCAAGTGGCTTGCACATTATTGGGCCGCTTCAGGCTGATTTAACGCCGATCCGCTTAACCAGCTCAAGTGGCGATGCTTACTTTTATCCGCTGCCTTACGCCGAACCTGCAACCGTGCGCCAAGTATTTGAGGCGGATGCTAAGGGGCTCAGCGTGTCCAGCCATGAAGAGGCTATGGCGCTACTGCTAGAACAAGTCCGCAGCCACGACAGCCAAGGGTTACCTAAGGTCGTTGTTAGTCATTGCTTTTTAGATGGTGGCAGTGAGTCCGAGTCCGAGCGGCCATTGAGTATTGGTGGCGCCGATAAAATTTCCCCACGGCTTTTTAGTGAGTTTGACTATGTCGCCCTCGGCCACTTACACGGACCGCAATATAAAGGCAGTGAACATGTACGTTATTCTGGCTCGATTTTGAAATACTCCTTTAGCGAACAGCATCAACATAAGTCTGTCACCTTAGTCGATGTCGCGGCGCACACTCCGGCGCAGATCCAACTCTTGCCCTTAACTGCGCTGCGCGATGTGCGGATTATCGAAGGAGAATTGGCGCATTTATTAGATCTTGGGAAGACCGATGCCAAGCGTGAGGATTATCTGATGGTTAGACTCCTTGATAAGCACGCCATTTTAGATGCCATGGGCAAATTGCGCAGTGTCTATCCCAATGTGCTGCATCTAGAACGTACTGGATTAATGGCGGGCGAACAGGCCGTCGCACTCAATCGTGACCATATCAAAAAAGGCGAAATGGCCATGTTCCGTGATTTTTTCAGTCAGGTTTCTGGCGAGGAATTGAGTGATGCGCAGCAAGCGGTTATGGATGAGATTTTAACTAAGCTTCACAGGGATGAAGGCGATAGCGGTGAATCTACTCGCGTTGCAGCAAAAGGGGAGCAATCCGCATGAAGCCACTCTCGCTGTCGATGTCGGCCTTTGGTCCTTTTGCTTCGACTCAAACCATTGATTTTACCGAACTGGGGAATAACCCCTTATTCCTGATCAACGGGCCAACAGGCGCGGGCAAAACCACGCTGCTCGACGGAATTTGTTTTGCGCTCTATGGAAAAACCACGGGTAACGAGCGTGAAGGCAGCCAGATGCGCTGCGATATGGCCGATGATAGCGTACTGACTGAGGTGACCTTTCATTTTCAATTAGGTAGTACGGGTTATCGTATTCGCCGCGTCCCCGAGCAGGAAAGATTAAAGAAAAGCGGTGATGGCTCAACGGTACAAAAGAGTGAGGCGCAGCTGTATAAGATTGCCCCGGATGGCAGTGAAACCCTTATCGTCGCCAGTAAAGTGTCAGACGCCACGGCCGAAATTGAGGCATTAACCGGCCTAGATGTGGAGCAGTTCCGCCAAGTGATGGTGCTTCCGCAGGGGAAATTTCGCGAATTGCTGATGGCCGACTCTAAGGCGCGTGAGCAGATTTTTAGCCAATTATTCCAAACCCATATCTATAAGCGCATCGAAGATACTCTAAAGGCTAAGGCGGCGGATATTCGCAATCTTGTCAAAGAGCAGCGCGCCCGCCGTGACGGTATTTTGCAAACGGCAGCACTCACATCCGATGATGAACTTACTGCAGAGTTGAGTCGCATTGAACCCGAATTCGCGGCGGCGACGGCAGCAAAAGAGCAGAGCGTTGCGGCGCATTTGGCGGCATTAAAACAGCGTGATAGCGCGCAGCAACTCTTTGCTGAATTTACTCGCTTACAGGAATTGCAGGCTGAGGCGCTTAGCCTTAATGAGCAGCAAGCGCAAATTGCAACCCAAACGACACGGCTTGAGGTGGCCAAGCAAGCACTGCGGGTAAAACCCTTATTAGATAATGCCTTGTCGCGGGAGCAAGAAGCGAGTGTTGCAGCCGCTCAGCGCGATAGCGCACAGTTGACGCTCGATGCCGCTAAGCTCGCACTCTCTCATGCTGAAACTGCGGCGCAGGAAATTATCCCCCTTGAACATAAGCTGCGTGAGGTTGAGCAGCAAAATAGTCATCTCAGTGCGTTAGTGCCGCAGCTGGCAGAGTTTGCCAGCCTGGAACAAGCTTTAGCGCAGGCAAAAGAGATACTGCAACACACCAAATTGCAGGGGCAGGAGAGTAAAACTGCACTTGCCACCTTAGTTGAACAGCGCGGTCATTGTGAGAATCAACTGCCAGCCTTGCAATCGCAAAGTGAGCAGCAACTTGCCACTGCGCAGGCGCTGCAGCAGCACCGTCATATGCTCGAGCAGTTCAAGCAGTGGCAGCAGATCTGTGCCAAAGTTGCGCATACTCAAGGGGTTCTTGAGCAGGTCGGTTTACAAGGAAAAGCGCTTAATACCCAATATCAAGCAGCTTCAACGGCTTACAAGTCTTTGCAACTGAAATGGTTTCAAGGTCAGGCAGCCATTTTAGCTAGAGAGTTAAAACCCCATGAGCCATGCCCGGTTTGTGGCAGTTCGACCCATCCTCAGCCCGCGGTGAGTCATGAGGATTTACCAACGGATCTACAATTGCAGGCGGCGCAGGATGCCGAGGCCTTGGCGCTCGATAATCTCAATAAAGCGCGGGCAGAATATCGTGGGCTGCAAAAGCAATTAGAAGCACAGCAACAGCAGGCGAATGATCTGGCAACAGCCCTTGGTGATAAGGTTGAGTTGTCACTCGAATCCCATAGCCAAACCTTAGAAAGGCTCATGCAGCAAGCGAAGCAAGCCGATGATGCGGCGCAAGCGCTGCAGCTGTTACAGCAACAGATCAAAACCTTGCAGCAGCAAGAGTCGACTTTGGCGCAGCAACTCGAACTTGAGCGTGAGCGTTACCGTGAGCAAGAAGGCAAAGTCGAGCGGCTATCGGGTCAACTTGCGGAAAAAGCGCTGAGGATCCCAGAAGAATACCGAACACTGGATGTATTGAATCAAGCGATTGCGAATAACCAGCAACAACTTGAACAGATAAAACGTCAGATTGATGTATTGAGAACCGCGCAGCAGCAGGCAACGCAGCAGAGTGTGGCGGCGCAAACGGCATTATCGGCGGCGATAGAGCGTTGTCATGCTACGGTAGAGCTGCAGGCGCAAGCACAGCAGACACTTCAGACGGCGCTCGATAACGCGGGCTTTATTGATAGGGATGCATTGCGCGAAGCCTTGTTAACCGATGAGCAAATGCAGACGCTGGCCGAGGGTAAAGAAACCTACCACAGACAGTGCGCCTTAAATCAGTCGCAACTGACTCAGCTTACAACCAAGTTGAGCGAGTCGACATCACCCGATCTTGACGCCTTAGAGGCCTTGCTCACTGAGCGACTCGCGCAGCTTAAAAATGCGGAAGAGCTATGGAGTCAACTGAATACTCGGCTCACCCTGCTTAACAATACCCAAACTCAGCTGGCGGTGGTCGATCAAAAGGCCAAATCCCTCGAGGATGAATACGCTGTGATTGGCACCTTGGCCGATGTTGCCAATGGTAATACGGGCAACAAAATTTCCCTGCAACGCTTTGTGCTTAGCGTATTGCTCGACGATGTGTTGCTTGCGGCAACGCAGAGGCTGCATTTAATGAGTAAAGGGCGCTACCGATTATTGCGCAAAGAGGACAGGGCGAAGGGCAATAAGGCCTCAGGGCTAGAGCTTGAAGTCGAGGATGCCTACACCTCTAAAGTGCGTCCCGTGGCGACCTTAAGTGGCGGTGAGAGTTTTATGGCAGCCTTGTCGATGGCTTTGGGCTTATCGGATGTGGTTCAAGCCTACGCAGGGGGGATAAAACTCGATACCTTATTTATCGACGAAGGCTTTGGCAGCCTAGATCAGGACTCCCTCGAACTTGCCATTCGCACGCTGATGGATTTGCAGTCGGCGGGGAGGATGATTGGGGTGATTTCCCATGTATCCGAAATGAAAGAACAGATAGGCACTCGAATTGATATCTTGAAAACCTCCCATGGGAGTGAAATCAAGGTGATTTTGCCTTAGTCTAACTTAAGCGGAGAAATATTAGCTTAACACATTGTTTTTATTGATATGACAAACGAGATTTTGCGCTATTTAACATCTATATACAGAACACACAATCGGTTTAAAGTGCTAACTGACGCATGTTTTTAGTAAATAGTGCTAGAAAAGTGCAAAATAGCGTTTGTCATAATCGGTTTTTTGGGATAAGTTGGGAAAATTCGGGCTTCCCCCTGTGGGAGTGGGACTGATTCAAAAATATAACGCAATAACGATAACAAAAGGTGAAAGCGTTGCAGACAGGTAAACCCAATTTGGCTAATTTTCCGCAAATTCGTTTGCAGAACTTATCTTCAGCCCAGAAAAATATTCTCCTTGTTGGAGGTCTATTAATCGGTGCGGCGATGTTAATGCCGAATGCTAATCATGTGGTACCTACTGCTCAACGTATTCCCGTCGCGCTCGATATTGAGACTATATTGCCACAGATATCAGAGCCTGTAGAAACCGCTCCGATTGTCGATAATACCCCGCATTTTGAACGTGTCATCGCCTCTGGTGATACTTTAAGCGCTTTATTTTCTAAGGCGGGTGTCGATCAGCAAACCATGTATAAGGTATTAGAAGCCGATTTAAACATTCTAGCGCTAGATACCTTATTACCCGGTAACCGTATTCAATTTTGGCTGGATAATGAAGGCCAACTGCAGAAGTTAGAGCTGTATTTTAACGCCGCACGCCAAGTAGTATTTACTCGTTATGAAGATGGCAGCTTTAACGTTGAAGAAATTAACGTTGAAGGTGTGTGGCAAAACCGTATTCTCACTGGCGATATTAAAGGCTCATTCTACGTTTCAGCGCAAAAAATGGGTTTAGCGGCGGCCGATATTCAGCGGATTGAAGATTTACTCAAAGAGAAAGTGAATTTTGCACGGGATTTACGTGCAGGTGATAAATTTTCTGTTTTGGTAAATGATCAATATGTTGAGGGCGAAGCAACGGGAAGCAGTCAAATATTAGGCGTGAGCATTAAAACGGGTCGCTCCGAAATTAGTGCATTCCAACATACCGATGGCAGTTATTACGATGCTAAAGGCCAAAGCTTAGTGCGTGCCTTCCAACGTATTCCATTAGCCAAACAACCACGCATGAGTTCTCGTTTTAACCCGACGCGTAAACATCCTATTACTGGCCGTATTTCTCCCCATAACGGTACCGACTTTTCAGTGCCTATTGGTACTAAAGTTATTGCTCCTGGCGATGGTGTCGTAAGCTTAGTCACCGATCACCAATTCGCGGGTAAATATATTGTGATTGAACACGGTGGTAAGTACCGTACACGTTATTTACATCTTTCTAAGGCATTAGTGCGTAAAGGTCAGAGAGTGACTCGTGGCCAAGTGATTGCTTTATCAGGCAATACTGGACGTTCTACCGGTCCACATTTGCATTATGAATTCCACGTTAATGGTAGACCTGTGGACCCAATGAGAGCCGATATCCCGATGGCAAGCCAATTAGCGAATCAAGAATTACGTACCTTCACCAATATCGTGAAGAGCCGCCAAGCGTTAATGAATTTAGGTTAATCTATTCATTAACCCGCGCGAACCGAATATAAAAACGCCGATGGATCTGATCTCATCGGCGTTTTTATTTGCGCTGCGTGTAGTGATAACGGCTGGAAAACGCTGTATTCATTAAACTACTGGTTAAGTAGTAAGGATGTTTAACCGGATTAGGGAGAAGCTTTACTGCTTTAATATAAGCGATGGATAGAGTTAAGTGGGTCGAATTAATGCGCATCTAAGCATAAACAGGTAAATGCTAATATCGCTTTATAGATGCGCCGACTGCCGATATAAGAAGTCGCTTGGTGCTACATTAGCTTGTATCTGTTTGATTAAGTTACGCAGAATAAACCGTCAATTCCAATGAATTAACTGGCCTGACGTTTCTGTATTACCTTTAAAGCACACTTACACAGACGACCTTTTAAAGCTGGGCAGCCTCCGCAGGGGGATTTTTTATAAGGACGAAGTGCAAAACTGCGTTCAGTGGCTAATGGACGGATATGCTTAATAACGGCGGATGATAAAAATTTAGCATCATTCGCGGCACTAAAATGGGCTTTAGCTAATTTAAGTTGTTTCTTGCGGGCGGTCTTATCGAGAGTTTGGATTTGCTGTTTCGCCACATATTCGGACAATAATTGGCTTAAGTGTTTACGCTGCTGTTTTTTATGTTGAGCGCGAGTCGCATGCATTATTGGGGTATTTGCCGAATAAAGGTTTTGCAATTCAACAAGGCTATTAGATTTTGCCTGCTGTTTTTGCAGTTTCTTGGCCTGTTTTTTACACCACTTTTCCAGTTTTTTACCAATTTTTTGCTTTTTCATACGACTTTTACACTGCTTTTGTGTGCTAACGAATAAGACAGATTCATTCTAAATGAAAATTATTATCAGTCAACTGAGTGTGAGAAATCGACGAGAAAAATGCGAGCTTACTTGAAAAAGTTTATTTAGTTTGAGTAGGGCGATTGGTTAGCGTCGATACAGGTTAGCAATAAACGCAGATCGAATTCGAATTGATGGTAATCGGGCTCCATATAAGTACACAACTTATAGAAAGCTTTATTATGATCCTTCTCTTTTAAATGGGCGAGTTCGTGTACCACCACCATTCTGAGCAAGGGTTCGGGGACGCGCTTTAAACGTGAAGAGATACGGATTTCGTTCTTAGCCTTGATTTTATTCCCCTGCACTCTAGAGACGTAAGAATGTAAGCCAAGTGCATGATGACTCATGCTAATTTTGTCATCGAAGATCACTTTTGACAGGGGAGAGGATTGGCGTAAAAACTGATTTTTTATCCCTTGGGTATAGTCATAGAGAGCTTTGTCGCTGCGGATCTCATGGACCGTGGGATGACGACGCAGCAAAACATCCGCAAGCTTTCCACCTTCGAGTAGTTGCTGAACTTGGCGTTGGATATCCGGACTATAACCGCTTAAATATTTTAAGGTTTGCATTGTTTCTAGCTGTGGGGAAACGAGCTTAGCGCTACAGTTGCGCTAAGCTCACACGCTTAAGCTTTACCGAAGATACGGCGATTTTGCTGAGCGTAGGCCGCCTCAAAGGCGGGTTGTTGGACGCGTTTGAGATCTAAGCTGTCAAAATCAACTTGAGGTGGATTACGCTTGTTTTGTTCCTTTATCGCAACAGGCGACAACAAGGTCACCGGCAGATCGCCGAGTTGAATTGCGGCTTCGAGTTTAAAGCTGGTGGCAGAGCCAGCCAGTTTGCCTTTTTGCTCGCGCTCGATAACGACGATTTCATCGACCTTATAATCTTCCATTAACTTATGGAAAGCGAAGTGAAATTCACGGATCGTTTCCGCTGAGGCTGATTGAGCGACGCTAAAAGACACTTTACGGCAGCTTGGTACGTTGAAGGTTTCACCTTCGTAGCTCAGCAGACTGATAATGGCTTCGCCGCCTTTTAATTCAACACCACAAATTCGCATGTTACACCTTTAAATATCAACATTTCTTACATATGGCAGGAGCATATTCCCGCCCGTAATATCGAGAGTCTGCACTATGGACTCTCGTGAGTAAATCATTAACGCTCGTCGTCATGATCCTGCAGCAATGGCGCCGCAGGTTTTTTACGCATTGGCGCATCACCCACATCAACCCCAGTGATAAAGCGTTTATCCCTTGAGGGAGCTGCTTTAACGGTTTTTGACTTGGCGTTCGCTTTGGTTTTTGTTCCTGCCTTGGTTACCGCTTTAGCTGCGGCGGCTTTAGGCTTGTCTTTTAAACCACTAAATTTAGCTTCGAGCCCCTTAATCACGCTGATCTCAAAGGTCTTTCTCAGGAAGAGTTGTACTTTCTTAAAGTTATCCCAATCCTTAGGACCAACGAGGGAGATTGCATCACCTTTGGCGCCTGCGCGTCCAGTACGACCTATGCGATGGACATATTCTTCGGCAAATTTGGGCATATCGAAGTTAATGACTAAGGAGACATTGAGTAAGTCTAAGCCTCTGGATGCCACATCTGTAGTCACCAGAATTTGCTGCTGGCCACGGGCAAATTGATCCATGATCTGATTACGTGCCGCTTGTTTAAGCTCACCACTTAAGGCGGCTGTGGCAAAACCCTGCGCCGAGAGTTTGCTCGCTAAGCGCTCGGTGTCGGCGCGGGTGGCGGTAAAAATAATCACTTGCTTGTGAGTTTCATCGCTAAGCAGACGTGTGAGCAGGGCTTCTTTGTGATCTAAGTGATCGCACAGATAAATACGCTGGGTAATATCCTGATGCTCAGTGTGGGCTGCGCCAATCGCAACATGCGACGGATTTTTAAGTAATGCTGCCGCAATCTCATTGATTTCACTGTGATCTAAGGTGGCCGAAAACATTAAGGTTTGACGGCGCTTATGATCGGCAGCAGCGTTAATGGCTTTTAATTGCGGCGCAAAACCCAGATCCAGCATACGGTCTGCTTCATCGAGGACAAGCAGTTCTAATCCATTGAGGAAGAGGTTTTTTTGCTCTAAATGATCGGCGATGCGTCCCGGCGTTGCCACGATAAAATGTGGCTCTTTTGCCAGTGCTTTGGCTTGATCGTTAAAGTTTTCACCGCCTAATACGCTAATGGCTTTGTATTGGGTGTTCGCCACCAGTAAACGTAACTGACTATACACCTGATGGGCTAATTCACGGGTAGGTAATAAAATCAGTACTCTAGGATCGCGCTTACTTAAAGCGCGGGTGGAGATAACCCTTTGCAATGCTGGCAACAAAAACGCTAAGGTCTTACCTGACCCAGTCTTTGATGATGCCATTAAATCTTTACCTGCCAATGCGATAGGCAGTGCTTGTTCCTGGATGGCGGTTGGGGTTGCAATCCCCATATGCTTTAAGCTTTGTAACAGACGCTGGTCCAGAGAAAAATCAGTAAACTGCAAAGGTATATCCCCTAAATCTGAGTGAGGGCAGATTATAGCCTTAAATCACTATGCTCAGCTATCTTGATTGGTCATTATCTTACTGGATCCGCTAAATTACGGCTGATATGGCAGACTTCATTTCGAGCATCCATTTACTCCGAACAATTTGCTTGCTAACAAACTTAGTGCGCGCCTTCTCGCAATGGATGTGTATGATGCTCGATTGAAGAGTGTTGGATACAGGCCTTTGCTTAGGCATGCGGAATAATAAACCATTAATGATTGACACTGTTCTGGGCGGAATTTAGCTTATTCAAATCATAGAGTTGTTAAGGGAAACATAGTATGAGCAAAGGGACAAAACCGACAATAGGTATTGCCTTAGGAAGCGGAGCCGCCAAGGGCTGGGCACATATTGGCGTACTTAATGGGCTCGCCAATATGGGGATAAAACCCGATAAGGTGGCCGGTTGCTCAGTAGGAGCCTTAGTGGGCGCAGCCTATGCTCATAATCATTTAGCCGAGCTTGAAGAGTGGGTACGCAGCTTTTCGAGTTGGGATGTCCTCGGACTGATGGACATTCGCTGGCGTAAAGGGGGATTGATCGGCGGTGAGAAAGTCTTCGATGTACTGCAATCGCGTATCGGCGATATCAATATTGAGGATTTGGACCGACCCTTTGCGGCGATTGCGACGGACTTATATTCAGGGCAAGAAATCTGGTTTCGCCATGGTGATTTACGCCAAGCCGTGCGCGCCTCGTGCTCAATGCCGGGAATATTAGCCCCCGTACGACAAGGGGAGCGTTGGCTCGTCGATGGCGCCGTTGTTAATCCTGTGCCCGTGTCTGTGAGCCGTGCTATGGGCGTCGATATAGTGATTGCCGTTGATTTGCATGGGTTTCATTCTGGGCGGCTGCAGGTATTGCCCGTCAACATGACCAGCCATAAGGCGCCAAAGGAAGAAAATGAAATGCCCGCTCGCCAAGAAACTGGCTTTATGGATTTGTTTGCGAGAGGGCGGGAATATGTCAGCAGCTTAACCGACAAGTTTTCCCTCGGCACTAAATCTAACCCTGGCATGATTGCGGTAATGTCACAGTCGATGGGGATTTTAGAGCAGCGTCATAAGCGGGCGCGTTTGATGGGTGATCCTCCCGATATTCTGGTCGTGCCTGAAGTCGCTAATATCGGCACTATGGAGTTTCACCGCGCCGACGAGGCAATTGCCGCAGGAGAAGCGGCTGTCGCTAAGGCGGCGCACTTGATTGAAGCGGCAATTTGGAAAGGTTAATCGACAGGGATGGTTCATCGTTACATATTGATTTAGGCAAGTGATTGTTTGATTGGCTTATTTTTTGCTTTAGCTCAATCACACAGTGTTAGATGCCGAATTATTGACGATGAATCCTCTTTTAAATGCCTTAAATCTGAACCGTAGCAGTGTTGCCGATGCCTATGGCCTGAACAGCAAGAAGACGGGCACGAGTAAGACAGACACAAGTAAGACTGAGTCCAGCACGGAGGCTAAGTCATCCGTCAAGGATACACCTAAGACTGATACTAAACCGAGCGATGACATTGCCTTGTCACCCCGCGCGCTTAGGGCGCAAAAAATCCAAGCGATGTCGAAGGACTTTTTTGCCGATGGCCAGTTTAGTGTGTCAGATATCCCAGCCCTAGTGTCTCGGCTGCAAAAGGACGGCATTTTGTCCGATGCACAGGTCGATCGACTGTCGCAAAACGGTATCAGTTTGCCGAGCCAAAACCCTAGCAAGCAATCTTTGCAGGATTTTATCGACGACGAGCTAAAGTCTTTGGCGGAAAAGTCGCCAAACAGTCCGATGATCAACACCTTAGTCGATGCTAAAAACGTGCTGTCGAATATGGACGATGCGCAATCTCCTGTGCTGGCACAAAAAGCCACCAAGGTGTTTGGCCAGTTAACCGATTATCTGAATAGCAACCCCACACTGAGCGATAGCCAAAAGCAGTTATGGCAGGGACTTAAGTCGACCATGCAAGTGGCCTCATCCATGGGAATGCAGCAGTCGGCATCGGGGCAATTGAGTAGTTATCTTGCTTTAGCAAAGCGCTAAGGTTAACAAGGGGTTAACTTTAGACAAGCTGCAATATATTTTTTTAAAACAAAGGACTTTGGCTTTTAAGCCAAGGTCCTTTGCCGTTATAGGTTCCCATTTTTAGCGTCCGCTATCTTGCTTTATGGCCAAGGTCAAGGCTTAAAACCGAGATCATTGGGTTTAGCTACAGTTCTTCTTTGTTCTTTTTATCCATCCCATAAATCATGATCTGGATCATGGAATTTTAGGCGGCGATGCCGCTTAATTGCCTAGATATAGTGTTTATTGATTATGTAAACACTATATGTAGTGTTAATTTTAATCGGAATGGAGAGGAACTGAACAATGCCAGTCGTGATCAAGCGGGATGGTTGCCGCACACCTTTTGATGAAACAAGGATAAGAGATGCAGTGATAGCGGCTGCAAACTCGGTTGGGATAGAGGATGCTGACTATGCCGCGACGGTTGCCGCTTGTGTGAGGGAGCGAGTGGCCAATCTGGCAGAAGTCGAGATCCACCATTTACAGGATGCGGTTGAAAACCTACTGATGGAAGGGCCTTACAAGTCTCTGGCGCGGGTATATATCGAGTATCGCCATGACAGAGATATTTGCCGCGATGCGACCAGTAAACTCAATCTTGAAATCCGTGGTTTAGTGGAGCAGAGCAATGCGGCGCTGTTAAATGAAAACGCCAATAAAGACTCTAAAGTGATCCCAACCCAGCGCGATCTACTCGCGGGTATCGTCGCTAAACATTACGCCAAGAGCCATATTCTGCCTAAGGATGTGGTGGCCGCCCATGAACTTGGTGAAATCCATTACCACGATCTCGATTATTCGCCGTTTTTCCCGATGTTTAACTGCATGTTGATTGATTTGGCGGGCATGTTGACCCACGGTTTTAAGATGGGCAACGCCGAAATTGAGACCCCAAAGTCCATCTCCACCGCTACGGCGGTAACGGCGCAGATCATTGCCCAAGTGGCCAGTCATATTTATGGCGGCACCACGATTAATCGTATTGATGAAGTGCTCGCGCCTTTTGTGGCGAAGAGCTATGACAAACACTATCAAGTGGCACTTAACTGGCAAATTAAAGACGCCAAGGCCTATGCGACGGCGCTCACCGAAAAAGAATGTCATGACGCTTTCCAATCCCTTGAATATGAAGTGAATACCTTACATACCGCCAATGGACAAACGCCCTTTGTGACTTTTGGTTTTGGTCTGGGGACTTCGTGGGAGTCGCGTTTAATTCAGCAATCCATGTTGAAAGTTCGTATGACGGGCCTAGGTAAAAATCGTAAGACTGCCGTGTTCCCTAAACTGGTGTTTGCGATTCGTGATGGCATTAACCACAAGGCTGGTGATTGCAACTACGATGTCAAACAAATGGCTCTTAAATGCGCCAGCATGCGCATGTATCCGGATATTTTGAACTACGAGCAAGTGGAAAAGGTCACGGGTTCATTTAAAACCCCTATGGGCTGTCGCAGCTTTTTAGGCTCCTATAAAGAAAATGGCGAGCTAGTTCATGAAGGGCGCAATAACCTTGGGGTGGTGAGCTTAAACTTGCCCCGAGTTGCCCTCGAGGCCAATGGCGATGAGGCTGAATTTTATCGCATTTTAGATGAGCGTTTACTGCTTGCCCGCCGCGCATTAGACACCCGCATCGAACGATTAAACGGCGTTAAAGCCAGAGTTGCACCGATTCTGTATATGGAAGGCGCCTGTGGTGTGCGCCTGCGCGCCGATGATGATATCGCCCAAATCTTTAAAAATGGTCGGGCATCGATTTCATTAGGCTATATCGGTTTGCATGAAACCATCAATGCGCTCTATGGCACACAAACCCATGTATTTGATGATACCAAGCTTCGTGAAAAAGCAGTGGCGATTGTCGCGCACCTTAAAGCGGCTACCGATGCATGGAAGGCCGAAACCGGTTATGGGTTTAGCCTTTATAGCACCCCGAGTGAGAGCCTCTGCAGCCGTTTCTGCAAGCTCGATGCGCGTCAATTCGGCGTGGTTGCAGGGGTCACCGATAAGGGCTATTACACCAATAGCTTCCACTTGGATGTGGAAAAGCGGGTGAATCCCTACGATAAAATTGATTTTGAGCAGCCATATCCTGCGATCGCCAATGGCGGATTTATCTGCTACGGCGAATACCCGAATATGCAGCACAACATCGAAGCGCTCGAAAATGTGTGGGATTACAGTTATAGCCGCGTGCCTTACTACGGTACTAACACGCCGATTGATGAATGCTACGACTGCGGTTTTACCGGCGAGTTTAGCTGTACCAGTAAAGGTTTTACTTGCCCTAAATGCGGTAACCATGAGCCAAGCCGAGTGTCCGTTACCCGCCGAGTGTGCGGTTACTTAGGTAGCCCCGACGCCAGACCATTCAACCATGGCAAGCAAGAAGAAGTGAAACGCAGGATCAAACACTTGTAACACTTTTGCCTTGTTTGTTTTGTTACACTGGCACAGTTGCACTGGTGGCGACTGTGCTTTGATTTTTAGCCCGTCGTTAAACTGGGCGTTAAAGTGGACGCAGCAATGAACTATCACCAATATTATCCCGTTGACGTGGTGAACGGTCCTGGCACCCGGGTAACCCTGTTTGTGTCAGGTTGTGAGCACCAATGCCGAGGTTGCTATAATCAAACTACTTGGGATGTGCGCTCAGGGCATTTATTTGATCAGGCAATGGAAGATAAGCTAATTGCCGATCTACAGGATGAACGTATTGTACGCCGTGGCTTATCACTCTCTGGTGGTGATCCACTCTTGCCAGCTAACCTTGAGGGGATCCTCGCGTTAGTAAAGCGGGTGAAAACCGAATGTCCGGGTAAAGATATTTGGCTGTGGACGGGTTATACCTGGGATGCGCTAACGGATAAGCAGCGTGCGGTACTGGAATATGTGGACGTGCTGGTGGATGGTAAATTCGAGCAGAGCCTTGCCGATCCGAGTTTGCCATATCGTGGCAGCAGCAATCAGGTGATCCGTTTCTTATAAAAGCGGTAACGAGGATCGCTAACTTGCTGTTATAATCCCACACCTTGACACAGTGACCCGGACATTCAGGCCCAAAATGGTGCACATATCGACTGGGATTCACTTAAGTAATTTAAGGTAAAATGATGAATTTAAAGCAAGAACTGCAGCAGCTTAACGATAAGTTAGATAAGTTTCGTCGTAAACTGGCGGCAGCAGAGCAACGTGGCGATGCCGTTATTGTGGCGCAATTTAAACGCGATATTGCGGCGGTCACTAAGCAAATCAATAGTGTAAAAACGCAGCAGTCGCGTCTTTTACAAAAGCAAGGCACAGATATTCAACACTTGCCATTCCACCGCGCTCTCACCAAAGCTGAGCAAGCCGACATGGGTCAACTGAAAAAGTCAGTCAAAGGCCTAGTGGTTGTGCATCCTATGACAGCATTAGGACGCGAAATGGGCTTAACCGAAGTAACAGGTTTTGCGCCAGCTAAGTTTTAAGTTTTATTGGCAAGTTATTCATTGAGTTGCAAAATAAGGCACATGCCTATTTTGCAGCGCCTTGAATGGTTGTTCGACAGATTGAGCTATACCCGTGATAGCGCCGCAGGCTTAGATTTATAGTTGATTAAATTACTAAAGTATTTCGTGAACACGGAAAACGCTTTAGAATAGGCGCTCAGTAGGCGAAGAGCCCAATCATCGTTTTGTTTATGGATGTTCCTTCCGTCTCATGGAATGAGAGTAGTCGTTAAGGTTAAGTCATGTCGATAAAATATGTCGCGACGTCAAAATTACCCACTCCCTGGGGCGTTTTTGCCATGCACGGTTTTGAAGATACCGAAACCGGTAAAGAGCATGTTGCCCTCACATTTGGCACCCTAAGTAGCGATGCCCCCGTATTAGGTCGTATTCACTCTGAATGTCTTACGGGCGATGCCTTGTTCAGCTTACGCTGTGACTGTGGCTTCCAGCTGCAAACCGCGATGCAAAACATTGCCGAAACCGGCAGTGGATTTATCTTATATTTGCGCCAAGAAGGCCGTGGTATTGGTCTGCTGAATAAGATCCGTGCCTATGAGTTGCAGGATAAAGGCGCCAATACGGTTGAGGCGAACGAGCAATTAGGTTTCCCAGCGGACATGCGTAAATACGATATGATCCAACCTATGCTTGAACAAATTGGCGTAAAGCATGTACGCTTAATGACCAATAATCCTCGCAAAGTCAAAGCGATGAAAGAAATTGGCATCGAAGTGGTTGAGCGTGTTCCCTTGCAAGTCGGTAAGAACCGTTACAATGAAGCTTACTTAAAGACCAAATCCACTGAACTTGGCCATATGATGTCTGAGTATCATTTTACGGATGAAGATTAGTCTTTAAGACAAGCGATTACCGATTTGGCTTAGCAAATCAGGACCTGTTTGCGAAAATTGAAGACAACTTTTAGTCGGTTACTCGTTTACATATTTTCCTGTTTGGCGCTATCAATGGGGAGTGTCTTTCCACTGTTGGCGTCGACAACTCCCATTGCAAGCCATAGCACATCTCAGTCGGTATTAACTGCACAGTCTCCTCAGTCGTTTGCTCAAATGAGCCCCGAATCGCCGGTCGACGGCCAAAATAATCCTAACTCAGTTTATGCCTTTGGCAGTTATCTTGGCACAGGGGTATATCGGGCTGCCGAGCAAAATGCCACTGTGGTGAGCATTCCATTGAGCTTCGAGTTCTTAAAGGATGAGAGCAGTCAAACTTGGCTGCGTTTACCCTTATCCTTCGGTTTTTTTGACTACTTAGCCAAAGATATTACCGATGGCGAATTACCTTCCTCAGTCGGCACTATGACGATGACGCCCGGTATCGAGCACCATTGGCAGGCAACGGCAAACACGCGAATGGAAGCCTATCTGGATGTGGGTTTTGGAACGAATTTTGATACCGATGCAAATGTGGCCATTTTAGCCTCGGGTGTGAGTAGCTTGTATGATTTTAGTCTCGCGGGTGAGGACAGCGTCTGGGTGTCGAGACTAAGGTTTGCGGGTTACAGTGAGCGAGTGGGTAAATTAACCGACCAATTTGCGGTGCTGCAATCGGGGGTGGATATTGGTCTTTCACCGCGCTGGCAATGGTTGAACATTCAGATGCAGCCGCGAGTCTTTGCGGTTGGTTATTGGTATTTCAACGAGCTAGATTTTAGCCAAGATGCTGAAAATGAAACCATAGTTTCCGGCAGCTATGAGATTGGTGCCACGCTAGCGTTTTCTAAGCCTTTGGGCGGTGAACTCCTCGGCATAGATAGAATTGGGATCAGTTATCGCACCGGCGATGGGTTAAATATCTGGCGACTATTATTTAGTTTTCCCATTTAGTTTGCTATTCAAATCAAGTATTAGACGCGATATCGATTGGTCATTATTTGTGGTTCATCTCGAAATTAACCAGCCGATTTTTTGGCTTCACGTACTTTTTGCTCCATCAAGGTAGTGATTTGACCGCTAAGCTGCATAATTTGATCCTGTAGTAGCTTGCGCTGTTGAGCCGCGGCCTCTGAATTGTCCCCCTTCAGTTTAGTGAGTTTTTCCTGCAAGTCTTTGATCTGCTCTTTGATACGCTTCATTTGCTCATCAATAAGCGATGTGGGTTCTTCTTCCGTTTCCTTACTTTTTGACTGTTGCAACTTGTCGGCAAATGCGCTCCTTAAGGTTGCGCTAAGATCGTTTTCAAGCGCTTGCCTGCCTGCATTTGAAATATTGACGCTGGATTGAGTGTCTGACTCAGGCTCAACGTTTGCCGTCGTATTAGTTGGGGAGGCGGGTGGGATTGAAACATAGGCCGTAGATAAGGACTTAAAGGCGCCGCTGGTTACAGTAGTATTTAATCCATTAATGTTCACTATAGGCTCCCTTAAGTACCTGAAGGTTTGTTCATTGTATTATCGGCTTTAAGATAAAAAACTTAAGTTCTGAGAATCATATTTGATACGGAAGGCTTATCTAGGATAGGTTAGGTGATTAATCGTTAAGGTCATTCACTTTTTACTAATAAGGATGTGAAGGATATGGTTCGTAAACTGCAAATAACTCTCGCCGCACTTTTTGCTTTAACTGGAGTGAGTGTTCCGGCGATGGCCAAGAATATCTTAGATAAACTGACGGTTGCCGAAGGTTTTAATGTGAGTTTATTCGCTGATGACGTTGAAAATGCGCGCGAAATTGCCGTATCCGATAAAGGTATCGTTTATGCGGGGTCGATGAAGGCGGGGAATGTTTATGCCCTAATCGACCGCAACCAGGACGGCGTTGCCGATGAGAAAATCCTGGTTGCCTCAGGGCTTAAGCTACCTTCGGGCGTGGTCATCAAAGATGGCGATCTGTATGTCTCTGAAGTCGAGCGCATTATTCGATTCAAGGATATAGACAACAATTTAAACTCTCCCAAATTTGAGATGGTGTTTGATGGATTTCCAAGTGAAACCCACCATGGCTGGAAAGTGTTAGGGGTTTCCCCGACAGGCGAGTTAATCATTCCAGTGGGCGTGCCCTGTAATGTGTGCGCGGAGAATGAACGCTATGGGCGCATTTTCTCGCTGAATCTTGAGACCAAAAAATTAACCACTATCGCCCAAGGCGTTCGTAATTCCGTCGGGTTTGATTTTCAGCCCGGCACTCAAACTCTTTGGTTTAGCGATAATGGCCGCGACATGATGGGCGATGATATTCCTCCCTGCGAAATCAATAAGGTCAGTTACTTGGGTGAACATTTTGGTTTCCCTTATGTGCATGCTGGCACGATTCTCGACCCTGAGTTTGGCAATGGTAACGATCCCGCCAAGTACACTGCACCTGCGCTTTCCTTAGGCGCGCATGTGGCACCGCTGGGCATTCATTTTTATCTTGGTAAACAGTTCCCTAGCGACTATCAACAACAGTTGTTTGTGGCCGAGCATGGTTCGTGGAATCGCACTAAGAAAGCGGGCTATAAAGTTGCCGTGGCGACGATAGAGCAAGGCAAGGTGGTCAAATACACCACATTTTTAACTGGCTTTATGCAGGATGAACAAACCTTTGGTCGCCCTGTGGCCTTTGCCGAATTGGCAGATGGCAGTTTACTGGTGTCGGATGATTATGCGGGGGCAATTTACCGTGTGACTTATCCGCAGACAAAGTAGCCTAAAGGTAAAGTCTTAAACGCAAATCCTACTGATAAACCCCTTAAAAAATAATGCGCGGGATAATCGAGTGAATTATCCCGCGCATTGTTGTCTGTTCTTATTAGGGCGTGTTGACGTTTCGAGATTAAATTTTGTTCGTTCTGGCAAGCTCGTGCTCGCGAAAGGAGGAATGATGTGTAGTTATTCTACTCAAATGACGAGTGACAAAGAGCAAGGGCTTGCCAGACGAACCCTTCGGGCAGCATTTGGCTGGCTTTTCTGCGGCGTTATCGTCCGTTTATGTAGAATAACTACACCGCACGGACTCTGCCTTGCATAAACTCCAGCCAAATTGCTGCAAAAATAACCCTGAAACGTCAACACGCCCTAGTACGCTTTGAATATGCTCGCGAAATTAGTCGCGCTTGCCCCAGATATGGCTATTGATCTGGCCATCCGTTGTCGATGCCGCTGCGTTCGCCTGAGCAGGTTTTTGTGCAGGTTTGGTAGGCTTTTTGGCCAGTGTTTTCGCCGGGGCGTTGGATGATTTTGCGGCTGGCAGCGGCAGTTTATTGGTTTTTAAATACAAATATTCCACCTTTTCCCGCGCCCAGTCGGTTTTTCTTAAGAAACGTAGGCTCGATTTGATGCTCGGATCTTCGGTAAAACAACGGATTTTGATGCGAGCGCCGAGTTCTTCCCAGCCATAGTGTTCGACCAGTTGGGTGACTATGGCTTCGAGTGTGATGCCGTGTAATGGGTTATTTGATTGAGTCATCTTGAATAAACAGCCGTGAACAATGGCGGGATTATACCAGTATTATGGGCTGAGGCTTAAGACGATGGATAAAAAAACGGGCACTATCAGTGCCCGTTCCATTTGAATTGCGTTATTTCTACAAGGTTTGCTAGAAATTAGGCTTCATCGGGTAATTCGTTGTCGCTATCGATTTCACCTTTGCCTTTGGTTTTCACAATCAGTAAGCCTGTGATCACTAAGGTTGAAATGGTTCCCGCAATGGTCGAAAGGGTCATAGGTAAGCCCGCGCCTAAGGTTGCCGAGTTCAGCAGGAAGGTAATAACCACTGTGGTCATAAACATCGCTGGAATGGTGGTTATCCAGTGTAGCTTGTTGTGACGCAGTAGGTAAGCTGAGGCCGTCCAGAGCATTAATACTGCGGTTGCTTGGTTAGCCACACCGAAGTAACGCCAGATCACGCCGAAATCAACTTGAGTCAGTAAACCACCAATCACAAATAATGGGATGGCCAGGGCTAAACGTTTTGGTAACGCTACTTGTGGCATTTTAAAGAACTCAGCCAAGATCAAACGGGCAGAGCGGAAAGCGGTATCGCCTGAAGTAATTGGTAGAATAATTACCCCAAGGATTGCCATAAAGCCACCGACAGCACCTAACAGACCGGTAGAGGCTTCGTATACTACGTTTGCAGGGTTGCCCGCCATGCCTGTGCTTAACCCTTCAACACCGTGGAAGTAAGACAGTGCAATCGCACACCAGAGCAGGGCGATGATACCTTCACCTATCATGGCGCCAAAGAACACGAAACGGCCGTTCTTTTCGTTTTCAACACAACGTGCCATCAGAGGCGATTGTGTCGCGTGGAAGCCTGAAATCGCACCACAAGCAATGGTGATAAACAGTGCTGGCCACAGTGGCATGTCTTTAGGGTTTAAGTTTTGGAAGAAGTCACCCGCTTGCACATTGGGCAGCAGGGTATGTTCGCTCGATAATATGATCGCAAAGGCTAAACCGAAGGACATGAAGAACAGCAGCGCGCCAAAGAAGGGATACAGACGGCCGATAATTTTATCGACAGGTACCACAGTGGCAATCAGGTAGTAAACGAAGATAATCGCAACGAAAATGCTCACATCCCAACCAGTTAGCTTGCCTAATAGGCCCGCTGGTGCAGAGATAAACACCACGCCCACAAGTAACAGCAGGATGATGGCAAACACGTTCATAAAGTGTTTGGCGCTCTTGCCCAAATACTTACCCGCAAGGTTTGGCACAGATTGACCACCGTTGCGTACCGATAGCATGCCCGAGAAGTAATCGTGCACCGCACCAGCAAAAATACAACCGATCACAATCCACAACATAGCCGCTGGACCGTAGAGCGCACCTAGGATTGGGCCGAAGATTGGACCGACACCCGCGATATTGAGTAATTGGATTAAGTACACTTTGCCCTTGGACATAGGCACAAAGTCCACGCCGTCGGTTTGGCTAAAGGCCGGCGTTTGACGTTTTTCGTTAATACCAAATACTTTTTCGACAAAAGCACCGTAGATAAAGTAACCGCCGATCAACAGACCGACGCAGAGTAGGAACCACATCATTTTAGTTATCTCCCCATTTTGAGTTGTGCAGAGTGTAAACAAGTTGTTTACACAAAACAGCGCTAATTGAGTGAGAGGTCGATAATGCTGACTCAGCGGCAATAGAATGGGGTGAGCGGTTGCATACGTATGTCATTCATAAGTATTAAACGCCCCGAGCGGTTAGGATATGAGCATCAGCGGTTAATTATCGGACTATTGGAAGCCAAACAATTGCTTAAGGCTTTTGAGGTAGCGGCGGGACACGGGCACTTTGTCGCCAAGCAAGGTGGTGACTTCGGCTCCTGTATCGAGCAGTTCTATCTCGGCAATGGCTTTTGGTGAAATCAGATATTGGCGATGGCAACGCACCAGCGGCGTTTTTTCTTCCAACACTCTAAGGGTGAGTTGGGTATGGACCTTGCCTTTGGTACAGGCGACATGAATACCGCTTAAATCGCTAAACACATATTCAACATCTTGAATGGGTATCACTTTTAACTTACTGCCGCTGTAACAGGGTAAATGCTCCAGAGTGGCTGGCGCGATAAGATTCACGGCTTGCGGGGTGAGATCCTTTCGCACCCGTTTTAAGGTTTGGCTGAGGCGCTCGGCATCTATGGGTTTGAGCAGATAATCAAAGGCATGATTATCAAAGGCTTTTATGGCAAACTCATCGAATGCGGTCACGAAGACGATTTTAGGCAAAGTGTCAGGATCGAGCATAGCAATCAGCTCCATGCCGGAAATCCGCGGCATTTGGATGTCGAGAAAAATCAGTTGGGGTTTTTCTTTGGCGATGGTTTGCAGTGCTTCAATTGCATTGGAGCATTGGCCGATAATCTCAATATCGGCTTCTTGGCCGAGCAAATCGGCAAGCTCCTCGCGGGCAAACAATTCATCATCGACAATTAAACAAGTGATCACGTGCTAGTTTCCGTATGTTCTATGGGTAAGCGGATGGTAACTTTGGTGTACTCATCCGGCTGGCATTCCACCTGAATGCCATATTGCTCGCCAAACAGGTTTTGGATCCGTTTATGGACTAAGTTCATGCCTAGCCCTTCAGAGCCAATAATGGGTTGGTAAAGCCCCGCATTATCAGTGACGTCTAAGACCAATACCTGTTCATCCATCCGGCCTGTCACCTTGATTTGCCCTTGGTCAATCATATGGGAGGTACCGTGTTTTACGGCGTTCTCAATGATAGGTTGCAGGGTAAATGCGGGTACTTTGCAGTGATAGAGTGACTCAGGGATAGCAATGTTTACCTGTAATTTATCAATAAATCTGGCTTTCTCAATGGTGAGATAGGAGGCGATGTGATCAAGCTCATCCCCGAGAGTCACTAAACCTGTGGTACGTTTTAAATTGATCCGCAAAAACTGCGACAACTGTTGCAACAGTTGCTTCGACATATCGGGATCGCGCTTAATAATCGCACTGATGGTATTGAGTGCGTTGAATAAAAAATGGGGATTCACTTGAGCTTGCAGCAATTTGAGTTCGGCTTGGGTCAGTAGATTTTGCTGCTGTTCAAAGCGGCCATACAGAATTTGGTTCGATAATAGCCGTGCAATACCTTCCCCTAAGGTGCGGTTAATGTTCAAGAACAGTTTATTTTTAGGCTCGTATAACTTGATGGTGCCTATGACTTCGGTGTCGCTGCGAAGTGGGATCACAAGGCTCGAACCGAGCTTACACTGGCTCGAAATCGAGCAGGAGTAGGGCATCTCTACCCCATCGGCAAACATCACTTTGTTCTGGTTGATGGCTTCAAGGGTAATTTTTGAGGAAATTGGCGTGCCGGGAATATGATGGTCTGCGCCTATGCCAATAAAGGCTAAGAGTTTTTCGCGATCGGTAATGGCTACTGCGCCGACATTGGTTTCTTCAATCACAATTTGTGCGACCTTACCGCTGCTTTCTTCGTTAAAACCCTTAGAGAGTAAGCCAACGCTGCGCTCGGCAATTTTTAGCGCCTTGGTGGAGAAGGTGGAGGAGAGCTTATCGAACATGGTTTTTTGATCACGGATCATGCTCATAAATAGCGCTGCACCTATGGAGTTAACTAAGAGCATCGGCGGCGCAATCTGCCGTACTAACTCCCAGGCATCATCGAAGGGGCGAGCAATCAGCAAAATGATGCTCATCTGCATCATTTCTGCGTAGAAAGTTACGAGACAGACTAAGAGTGGATTGTAGATAAGCTCGCTCTTACCCGCGCGGCGCAGATAAAAGCTGATCATTCCCGCTGAGAACCCCTCAAGGGTAGTGGAGATGGCGCAAGCTACATCGGTAAAGCCGCCCATGCTGTAGCGGTGTAAACCTCCCGTGAGTCCAACCAATAATCCGGTGACAGGGCCACCGAGTAAGCCACCTAACACGGCGCCCATGGCGCGAGTATTGGCAATGGCACCCGAGGTTTGCTCACCAAAATAGGTCGCCATGATGCAAAAGCTTGAAAAGATGAGATAAATGAACACCTTGTGGGGCAGGCGTGGTGCTGTTTCGGCGAACAGTTTAAAAAGCGGCGTTTTACTGACCAGATACACTATTACCAAATAGAGTGACATCTGTTGGGTCAGGAGCAAGATCAAGGACATAGTGGCTCACTTTATTGTCACCGCGGTTAGCGCAGGTGTTGAAATCGGCAGAATGTGCGCAAGATCAGGGTTAACATTCAACAGTTCGGATATAAAGCCTAATCTTATTTACATCTTTTGGAGAGACTATGTCCGATTCTGTTCACGGTCATGACGTTATGGCGCTGATGGTAGCGCAAGAAAATCCGCTTTTAAAGCCTGAGTTTATCGCCTTGATGGCACAAACCTTTGGTGAAACTGCGCGTTATCATACCTGCAGCGCCGAAAATTTGCAGGCGGAAGAGCTTATTAGCTTATTGGTTGGCAAAGGGAAAATTCTGGAGTCAGCGCAAGGTTTGACATTGGTTGCGGGGCGGCAGTGTCATCATTCCCATTGAAATGGCCCGGGTTATTCTAGCCAATTGATGTCAATCAAAATCAAGCCCATCTAACACAAGTTTGTTTATATCAATGGCCGCATTAGTGTGGCCATTGATTAACCCGTTAAGCAGGATGTCGCATTATCGGTGTTTTTGATGTGGGAACATCTTAAACCTCAGCAATACTGCTAAGGGTTACCTTTTGTTTTTTAAGAATTAAGCTTATCGGTCAAGCTTCATCTTTCTTACTTTTGTTAACCACTCTCAGTTGTTCCTCTGTGCTTCTTCGGCTGAACTCATCGATCAGAATACGCAGCAAACGCGACTTCGCGATTTTGGTTTCCTTTGCAAGCCCATCTAATTGAGAAATACTGGTTTCGGTTAAGGTAAAAGTGGCGTGGCGATAAATTTTAGTGGATTTTTTATCTAGGCCCTTAGGTAGTGCGAGTGACGCTGTGCTTAAAAGACTCGCCTTTCCTAAAGCGTAGTTATTCGCATCTTCAATAAAATCATCAACAGAAACAGTTTTGATGACCTGTTTGGGTTTCTTACGTTTAAGATCAGTTAAGCTCATAACTATTTTCTGGAGGTAAGGTGAACAGCTCATCCACAATTGCGCGGATCTCGTCGGCCGCTTTTCCATCAGGCTCTATTTCCATCACGGACGATCCTTTTTCCTCACTGTCATCGTAAATGTTGCGGCAGAATGTGACCGAGTTGAGCACGCGTAGCCCGAAGGATTGGACAACTTCTTTCGCTTCAAGGATCCGTTTGACCTGTGTGGGCAACGCGGGACATTGGGTAAGCACTATGGTTGCCACCATTTTGGGGTTAACCATCTTACAGGTGCTGAGCATGTCTTCCATATGGGGCAAGGTTTTCAGATCGCGACGCTTAGGCCTTAGGGGGATCACCACATATGTAGCTACCGACATGGCGGCGCGCATCGCAAGGTTATCTTGGCCACCACAGTCAACGATGACATAGTCGAAACGCTCGTTGAGGCTGAGCAAATCGTTACGGATCTTGCCGTAGAGCTGGATACAGTTAATGGCAGGGAGACTAGGGTCGTTGTTTCGGGCTTGGATCCAATCGGATGTGGTTCGTTGTGGGTCACAGTCGACCATCAGTACATTGGCGGCAAATTTCTGTTTAATATAAACCGCTAGGTTTTGCGCGAGGCAACTTTTGCCACTGCCACCTTTTTCACCACCCACCAGCAATATCATAGCTATGTCCCCTGTACGAATAGTTCAACTAATTCAGTGTAGAACAGCTCAATCGACCCTGCGTAGCTGGATTGAAATTAAAGCAATTGCATGGCGACATGATAACTTTGATCATGACGTTTAGAGCAGCGGCAGACCTGACCTTTAACACTATTCTCATGGTCGGTATCGGGATTAAAGGTTATTTGAACTAAATCACCCAGTGAGAACGGTTTTTTGTAATCAAACAGAATACCCCGACGGGCTAAATCGATGCATACGCCTTGGTCGGTATGGTCAACGCCGTCATTGTCAGTCCAATGTATAAGTACACGTTCGGCTTCCATATCAACGCGAAGCGACCCACGTTTTTCTTCAAATCCTGTTGGATGGTCACCCATAACTCAATTGCCCCGTAAATAATTGATCTCAGTAAAACTAGCATAATTGCTTTTTGGCAGAATACCAACGTGAAAGCGAGGTCTTTGGCGGGGATTTTAGTGGCAGGAGCAATGCGCCATTGCGTTTGTGTGGCAATGGCGCGCAGAAAGCTTAATTATCGTATTCTTGATTTTTAGGGTAGGGCATTTTTAATTGGCCCCAACGGATAACGATAACCGTTGCCGCTAGGATCAAGGTCGACAGTGAAATGGCTGCAATTCGCCAGTCATCCATGCTCTTCATATCTAAGATTAAATATCGGGCAAGGGCGACAATGGCGATATACAGTGGCATACGTACGGGTAATTTGCCCGACTCGGCGTAGTTGGCCACCATGGCGAGCACTTCGAGGTAAATAAACAGTAACAGTAGATCGGCAAGGGCAACGGCACCAACGTTAAAGACATGGACAATTTCTTGCCCAATAGCCACGACGGTCGCAATAGCAATGATGATTAATACGAGATGCTCAACGGCTTTTAAGCCCTTAGCACCGTATTGACGATAAAATGGCATAGGTACTCCCTACTGAATATTTTTATAAATAGTAACAGTAAAAATACCTTAGGTAGGGAAAAGAGGCGCGATTCTCTGTGACTCAATTCACAAGATAACAATTGCTTATCAAGTCACAGGTTTAAAGCGCAAGAATTTAGACATTCCTTCTAACCTGGGCGACCATCGACCCGCACTCGGCAAAGCATAGGTGCATAGCAGTAGCAGAAACAACCAAAGGCCAAGATCCAAAACCCAATTGCAGCGAGCATGAGTTCGATAAACCAGGCACTGAGTAAGCCTGCTAAAACGCGAAGCACAGTCGCTAAGAGGATCAAGGCAAAAGCCAGTGCCATCGGGCGCGGCGGTGTAAGGGAGCGCCCCGTATGCCCGAGTGATACCCGTGACATCATCGCTAAGATCATCCCACCAAGTCCACCCACGGTAATGGCATGCATGCCGACGGAAAGTGGTAATCCGGCAGCAATGAGCATCAACCCTATCGGAATACATAAATAACTTAAATGCAGCGACCATAGCAGTGGCACAGACCAGCTCGCGCGCCATCCCCAACGAGACCAGCGAAATAACAGCACTAAGCCTGCGATACCCGCAAGGATTCGGGTCAACAAGGTGTCAACTAAAAAGAGGCTTACGACGAGTGCCAACAGGCTCGCAAAACTTAACAATTCAACGGCAGCAATAGGCGTTTGCTTCTGCCAGTTTGTTGCACGTTCAGTAAAAAATGGGATCACCCGTCCACCGAGCAGCGCAACAATCACGGCAAGGAGTATTACTGCTGCATAAAGCCCATTATTCATCCAATTCAATTGGTTGGTGGTTAAACCGTAATAGCTCATCCCATTGAATATAGTGAGTAAACCCAGAATGGGGATAAACACAAAGTTGCGCCACTGGCGAACCTCTATCACCGAAATGGCTAACAAGGTGGCAGTAAGCGGTAAAAACAGCAGATCTATAGCCATGATGACGGCAAGCGGAATGTTGAAGGGCAAAATAAGCAACAACCTTGGAAGCAGCCACACCATAAATAGTCCCGCCAAGGGCAAACCCTTAACACCGGGGCGCCCGGTCCAGTTTTGCACAGCAGTCAGTAAAAAGCCTGCCACGACGGCGCAGACAAAACCAAAAATCATTTCGTGGCCATGCCACCAGAGTGGATTGAGTGTGTTTGGGAGTAACAACTTACCTGAAAGTAAGCCGCCCCATATGCTTAAACTCAATAGGCTAAATAGACTGGCAAACAGGAAAAAGGGTCTAAAACCTAAGCGGAACAAGGCCACTTTAGGCTGTAGGTGTGCGGGTTCATCAATATTCAGCATAAATATGGGGAGTGATGGTTAGCATGGGATTATTTTAAGCTGCAAATAAAATGAATGTATATATCTCCTTATGAGTAACAGTGAATTCAGTGTGATGATTGCGGTGAATTTCGGCGTTTGTTGGCGTAGGGGAAGGGTCTAGGATGGAGTGGAGATAGACCCCTTAATTAACAGTTACAAGTTTAGCAAGCGGCGAGCTAATCAAGGCCATAGATAAGAAAGATAGGACAGGAGGATATTGCTTAACTTGTTGAATAGATGGGCGAGCGACCTTTTAATACAACAAGTTAAGCCAGTGTTACTCAGTCGCTCATCAAAGTCAGAGCACCTTTGCAAATGTTTAGACGCGATACGGATGAGCAATATAAATAGCCGACAATGCGTTTACAAAACTATTTTGTCTTACGCTTTTGCCATTTAAACATGATGGAGTATTTCCAGAGATTACTGATCGTCAGGTATCCCACGGCGGAAAATACCACTCCTAAAACCAAGCAACCAAGCAAAAATGCGGGGCCAATCGTTGCCAATGAAGATTCAATCCATTGCCAGCTAGCTTCAAAGGCAAATTCCTGTGGAGCATGGCCCAGTATTTTGGCGCCCAATAAATAGGCCCCATAAAACATAACCGGCATGGTTAGCGGATTCGTTATCCACACAAGTGCAACGGATACGGGGATATTCACTTTAAATAGGATGGCAAAGGCAGCGGCAGCGACCATTTGAAAAGGCATCGGGATCCAAGCAACGAACAAACCTATGGCAAAAGCTCCTGGGGCAGAGCGACGATTGAGCGCCCACAGGTTAGGGTTATGTAACAAGCGACCGAAAATGCGTAGGTGTTTGTGCTCACGCAGGGTTTCAGGCTTAGGCATATATTTTTTGATTAATTTTTTTGGCATAGGCTGAAATTGCTGTCTTAACTTAATTCACTATGAATGGATTCATTTTTGGCTTTAGTGCCACCTTATTATCAGCGATGTTGTGGCCTTCGCTGCTGCCAATCAGTTGTTTACCCTACCTTTGCCTTGGGGCGCTCATCTTATTCAAAAAAGCACCTAGTTTGTCAGGCGTGCTCTTTGCGATGTGTTGGCTTACTGGGTTTTGTTTAGTCTTATCTCGCCAGGAGCTTCCTTTATCGCAACAGCCTATTCACGTGAGGGGCGAAATCATATCACTTGTTAGTCAAAACAGCGACTGGGTTAGCTTCGATATTATTGTCGATAAACCAAATTTAATCTTTGTGCCAAGGGCGAAATTGCGTTTGACCTGGCAATCCTCGGAGACGCTGCAAGTTGGGCAAGTGTGGTCTTTTACCCTGATGCCTAAAAGTATCTCGAGCGTGTTGAATCAAGGTGGTTACAACGAACAAAAGCAATTGATTAGCCAACATATTGTCGGCAAGGGGCGGGTGCTACACGCCAAGCTGCAAACATCACATTTCTCATTAAGAAATCATCTCATCGAGCAGTTAGCTCCCAAGCTGTCGACGTTAGCGCAGGGTGATATTTTGCTGGCACTTATTTTGGGGGATAAGCAACTCATATCAGCGAGCAAGTGGCAGGACTTGAGGCAAACGGGAACAGGGCATTTAGTGGCGATATCGGGACTACATTTATCGGTGATCACCGCTTGGGTGTATTCCTGTATTTTGTTTTTACTCACTCGAGTGGCGGCGCATCCTAGCAGGCGTAATTTAGTGATTGCCCTATTGCTCGCCGGAGCAAGCGCCTTTTTTTATAGCTACTTAGCGGGATTTGCCGTCTCGACGCAACGTGCACTAGTGATGATTTTATTGATCATGCTACTAAGTCTATTAAGGCGTTACTCGAGTGCTTGGGACCGTTTGTTGTTTGCACTCTTTATTGTGCTTTTAGTCGATCCACTTGCCTGTTTGAGTGCTGGGTTCTGGCTGTCGTTTTGTGCTCTAGCGATTATTTTATATACCTTAGAAAGCGCGCCAGTCGCCCAATCTATTGAAAATAAGGCCACTTTTATGGTTAGGGCGAGAATAAGATTCGCGCAATTTTGGTCGATTCAATGGCGTTTAAGTCTGGTATTAGGATTGGTTCAGGCTATCTTTTTCGGCGGCTTGAGTGTGCATAGTCTCTGGATTAATATGCTGGTGGTGCCTTGGTTTAGTCTTATCGTTATTCCACTGTCGATGCTGGCTCTTATCATCTGGTGGATAGGCACACTTTTCGGGCAATCATGGTTCGGATTCTTTAATCTGGCAGATGTAACCCTATTACCCTATGGCAAGTTACTCGAACTCAGCGGCGATTTACCCGCCCATTGGTATGCTGTTTCCGAAACATTATTAGCGGGCAGCCTGTGTGCACTCTTGGCGATGATATTGTGGCGCTATCTTCCGCATCATTGTCGATATGGGCTATGGCATTTACCAATCGCCTTGCTGTTTATTCCCCTTATATTATTAATTTTACAGCGTATTACAGAACCCTCTTCGCCTAAATGGACACTGCATCTACTCGATGTGGGGCAGGGATTAGCGGTAGTGATTGAACAGGAGAACCGGGCACTTATCTATGATACGGGCGCCGCCTATGGTGAGGGTTTTAGCTATAGCGAACGGGTGATTATCCCGTTTCTTAATCGTAAAGGGGTGGCTCTGGTGGATTATATTGTCGTGAGCCATGGCGATAACGACCATGCCGGCGGCGCAAAGGTATTGGCCAAAGCCTATCCCAGCGCAAACTGGATAACTGATGTGGCTCACTTAGGTGGTACGCCTTGTTTGCCGCAGCAAATTCAGTGGCTGCAATTAAAGCTAAGCTTTATTTCCCCACCGACGGCTACAGGTGGAAATAACGCCTCCTGTGTGCTGCGTATCGATGATGGCGTGAACAGCCTGTTACTCAGCGGGGATATAGAGAAGGAAACCGAAGCCCTATTGATAGCACAATCACTTATAGGTACTGAGCTCAAAAGCAAAGTGTTAATTGCGCCGCACCATGGTAGCCGAACCTCATCAACGCCTGCTTTTATTGATGCCGTCGCTCCTGAATTAGTACTGTTTCCCGCAGGCTTGAACAATCGCTATGGCTTCCCAAAGCCTGATGTGGTTGCACGCTATCAGGCGCGGCAGATAAGCTATTTAACGACAGGGCTTGAAGGCCAAATTAGTGTCAACTTTACAAATGGGCGGTTGGAGGTGAAAACCTATCGGCGTGATTTAGCGCCATTTTGGTATAACCGCTTGTTTAGATTTGGTGACTTGATTAATCCAGAGTAGAATGAGCACTTTGCCATAATTTAGTGTTTTCAATGACAGCATCTCCTAAAGACGAAATGTGGACAGTTTTCAAACGATTACTGGGCTATCTCAAACCGATGAAGGGCATGTTTTTGCTTTCAGTTTGCGGCCTGATTGTATATGGGCTTGTTGACGCAGCCTTTATTTCCTTTATTGGTCCTTTTATCGATAAAGGCTTTTCCAGCAGTACACCAGCGATCAGTAACGGTATTGCACTCCCCACTAGCCAAGGCTTTCATGCCGACAATCAGGTGCTATTAATGGCGCCGATAGTGGTTATTTTAATGTTCTCCTTACGTGGCTTTGCAAACTTCGTGTCCACCTATGGTATCTCCTACATGAGTGCCCGTTTGATCATGGATATGCGCCAACAAGTGTTTGAACATTATCTGAGCTTGCCCGTGAGCTACATGGATAAGGAAAACACCGGTAATCTGATTTCAAAAGTCACCTTTGACACCGAACAAATTGCCCGAGCATCAGGCAGCGCCTTGATTTCAATCGTGCGTGACGGTGTAACTGTTATCGGTATGTTGGGGTTGATGTTTTATAACTCTTGGAAACTTTCCCTCTGTATCTTAGTGATTGGTCCGATTATGGGGCTAGTGATCACTATTGTGAGTCGTCGTTTCCGAAAGGTGTCAAAACAAATTCAAACGGCGATGGGCGATGTCAGTGCGGCAACCGAGCAGATGATCAAAGGCCATAAAAACGTGTTGGCCTTCGGTGGACAAGAAACCGAAACGGCTCGCTTTGCCAAAATTAATGACAGAAACCGTCATCAAAATATGAAGCTTGCGGTCGCGCAAGCGGTTAGCCAGCCGCTTATTATGGTGATTGGCTCCTTTGCCTTGGCTTTTGTACTCTATGCGGCGAGCCTCGATAGCATGAAAGCCGATCTGACCGCGGGTACCTTCGCGACTATTCTCGGTGCCATGATGGCAATGCTACAACCCATCAAAAACCTCACCCGAGTAAATGCCGAATTTCAGCGCGGTATTGCGGCCTGTACCACGGTTTTTGAATTGTTAGACACTCTGCCAGAGTCCGATACCGGAACCTATACTGTCAAGCGCGCTAAGGGTAACTTACGTTTCGATAATGTCTCTTTCAGTTACGAAGGGCAGGAGCGTCGCGCCTTAGATAAAATCGATTTTGAAGTCACTCAAGGTCAAACCTTAGCCTTGGTTGGGCGTTCTGGCTCGGGTAAATCTACGATCGCCAGTCTAGTTACGCGTTTTTACACAGGCTTAGAATCTGGTGATATCAAGCTTGATGATGTGAGTATTTATGATTACTCATTGAAATCATTACGTAGTCAAGTGGCTTTAGTTTCGCAGCAGGTAACACTGTTTAACGATACCATTGCCAACAACATCGCCTATGCTTATCCCGGTGAAGCGACCCGAGAGCAGATTATTCAGGCGGCAACCTTGGCCCATGCGATGGAATTTATCGAGCAATTGCCCGAGGGGTTAGATACACAAGTGGGCGAAAACGGGGTGTTATTATCGGGCGGCCAGAGACAACGTATCGCGATTGCCCGCGCTATGCTGCGTGATGCGCCAGTGCTGATCCTCGATGAGGCCACTTCGGCACTCGATACCGAATCTGAAAAGGCCATTCAGCAGGGTCTAGACAATTTACGCCAGAATCGTACTTCTGTTGTGATTGCCCACCGCTTATCTACCATTGAAAGTGCCGATCAAATTTTAGTGGTAGATCAAGGCCGTATCGTTGAGCGGGGTACCCATAAATCCCTGCTGGAACTTGGCGGTATGTATGCCAAGTTATACCAAATGCAGTTTGGTAGCTAAATGCAGGTACTGGTAAATAAAATTTGGTACGAGGGCCACCCATTGCGGTGGCTCTTGCTGCCGTTTTCTGTGCTATTTGCTTTAATCACCGCCATCCGACGCAGCCTGTTTCGCTTGGGACTCAAATCCCAAACCCCATTACCCGTGCCCGTTATTGTGGTGGGTAACATTACCGTTGGTGGCAGCGGTAAAACCCCCACAGTCATTTATTTGATTGAATTGCTACGGCAACAGGGGTTTAACCCTGGCGTTATCAGCCGTGGTTATGGTGCGGATATGCAAGGGGTAAAAGTCGTTACCGCAGCGGATAGCGCGGCGTCTGTGGGCGATGAGCCTGCCATGATAGTGGCGCGCACCGGCGTACCGATGGTGGTGGGAGCCAAACGTGTCGATACCGCCAAGGCCTTGCTGGCACAGTTTGCCGTGGATGTAATTATCTGTGACGATGGCTTGCAACATTACGCCCTTGGCCGCGATATTGAGCTGGTGGTCATTGATGGAAAACGCGGTTTAGGGAATCGTCATTTGCTTCCCGCAGGGCCGCTACGAGAAGGTGCTTGGCGCCTTAATCAAGTCGATTTTGTAGTGGTTAATGGTGGGCCCGCGCAGGCCAATCAATATGAGATGCAACTCAGTCCTAGCGCTGTGCTGCCGGTGAATCCCAAGGCAGTGGCCGTGTTTGACCCAACGCAACCCGTGGTCGCGATGGCGGGCATTGGCCATCCTGCACGTTTTTTTGAGACGTTAACCCAGCAAGGCTTTCAACTCGCGTTATCTCATGGCTTTGACGACCACCAAGCCTACGATAAAGAAGTGTTATGCGAGCTTGCGGCATCTCGGCCGCTGATGATGACAGAAAAAGATGCGGTTAAATGTCGCGATTTTGCACAAGAAAACTGGTGGTATTTGGCCGTGGATGCCAAGCTATCGCCACAATTTGATCAACAGCTGCTGAGCCGTGTACGCTCTGTGGCTGCAGCTAAACAAGGAAAATCCCATGGCGTTTGATAAAAAACTGTTAGACATAGTCGCTTGCCCAGTGTGTAAGGGAAAATTGGAATACGATAAGACAACGCAACAATTGATTTGTAAGGCAGACAAATTAGCCTATCCAATCACGGATGGGATCCCTGTGTTACTCGAAAATCGTGCAGTCCCCTTAAACGAAGCGGTTTAATTTTTACTGTATGAATTGATGCGTTGAATTAGCATTTGGTCAGTTAGCTAAGTCTAATGCATTGAAATAAGGGCGATAACTTCGCCCTTATTTTTTATCTTTATATTGGCAAAAGAGAAGCAACTTAAGGTTGCTAAAAGCGCACGAATTTTTGTTTGTCTTCCTCGGTGGCGCCTTCTTTACACTCTCCGCGAATTTCGCCCCGGCCAGACTCAATAATTCGGCTCAACTCATAATAACCTTCACGACAATAACCTGTCATTTCTAAGGTTTTTTCTAGCCCTAGCTCGACTTGTTTGCCCCAGATCTCGAGTGACTCGGCCTGCTCTTTACGACTACGACGTTGCTCTCTAGGATCTTGGGCGACTTGGCGTATGCGCTCCTCATGGGGAAAGGGGCGATTGGCACTATCCTTTTCCGAAGTATCTTCGGCTAAACCTGCTTGATAGGTAAAGAGTTTAAGCCCATCGGCGCGAAGATCTGTGGTGAGTTTATCTTTAAACTTACCTGCAAATTCAGCGGGATCTATCGGGGCGCTGCTACAGGCGAGTAGGGTAAAGCAGCTCAACAGTGTCAGACTTATCGATCTTAATGGCATATGAGGGATTACTCTTAGATGATTCACTTATCGAAGAATACCTTAATATGCCGCGAAATATCATGCAATTATGGGTTTTATTCGCGATATACTCACTCTCGTATATCGCTTATCTTTACCGCTTTAGCACGCCGCATGGTGCTGTACCGAGGGAGCCTTACTCATGTTGGACTTTTGGGCGAATCGTTTTACACAAATCGAATGGGATATCAGCCCATTGCAGTGCCTGAGTCTGTTGCTGCTAGGACTGTGGATTTATGCCATCTGGCCCAAGGAAGAATTACAACAGGTACTGAGGGACAAAGGCCTACAATGGCGACTGTTACTGACCTTGATTGCGGTGAATACCCTGTGGTTACTCAATGCCAGTATTCAAGTGGGATTGCATTTACACTTTTTAGGCATAGTCACTTGCCTACTGATGTTTGGTTGGCGTTTAGCCACGGTTGCCTTACTGCTACCGAGCGCTTTTTTCAGTGTGTTTGTGTTAAAGCAGCCCGCCGAGTTTGGTGCCTTTAGCCTGTTTGCGATTGCGATTCCGCTGTTCTGCGCCTTTATTCTCTACAGCCGTAGTTATCATTTGTTTCCTAAGCATATTTTTGTGTTTATTTTTGTCGGCGCTTTTATTAATGCTGGTTTGTCGACGGTTTTTCATCAGTTCAGCTGGGCATTTTGGCTTTGGTGGTCAATGGATTACGACTGGGGCGTATTGATTGATAACTATCTGATGTTGATCCCGCTGTTAGCTTTTCCAGAGGCGCTGTTAAATGGGATGGCGGTGACGCTATTGGTGGTGTATCAACCCCAATGGTTGTTTGACTATTCCGATCGCGAATATCTTTGGCGCAAATAAACGTGGTGTCTGTAAAGCGATGTAAATAAAAAGCGCGCCATAGGGCGCGCATTTCATTTAGGCAAAGCGTTGATCTAAGTAGTTAATAATTTCTTTCGATTCATACAGCCATTGTACTTGGCCATTTTCTTCGATGCGTAAACAGGGAACTTGTTGCTTACCGCCCTTTGCGATGAGCTCATCTTTGTGCGGGGATTGTTTAGCATCAATCGTTTGGATATTGAGTCCTTGACGGCGCATGGCGCGGCGCACTTTGACGCAGAAAGGGCAGGCATTGTACTGATATAAGGCCAGTGCTTGGGTTTGGGCATCGATCTGTTGTTGCTCTGCCTGTGGGCGTTTGCGCTTCTTTGGGGCGAAGACAAAGTTCAGTAACAAAATGATCCGGCCTAAAATCCAGCGAATAATAAACATAATTACCTCGAGTAAAAGTGTGTAAGCGCCGCAGTATGGGTGGTGCAAAAGGGCATTTCGTTGTCGAAAAGACTTGGCGAAATGTGATTCCGCTCGCATAAAGCCGCAGAGTGTAACCTAAGGGATGCGTGAGGCCAAGGGATTGAGATTGAGTCAGTGAATTGAATTGCGATATAAATGCCCAGTGTGAACTGGGCGTTTTTATATCTATGCGCTGATATGCGGGTTAGTTCGCGTCGATGCTCATATTCACCTGCGCCGCATCTTGGTTAAGAGTCACACGACTCTCGAGCAGGAATATCCGCTCAGGTGCGATCCCCTTGCTGTCGACAAGATAGGCTTTTACCGACTTCGCTCTCTCATGGGCTAAATCCCCAAGCATGTCTTGGCTGACATTTTGCGCTTTCACTGTGAGGTTATAGAGGGCAATATGCCAACGGGTAGTGAGTTCCTCTTTGCTCAGGGGAACATCTTTAGTCTCGGCGACAATATTGTCTTTCACATCATCCGGATTGGTTTTGACTTCCTGCTCGTACAGTTTGACCAGTGCATCGGCCAGTGGACCCTCGGTTGGGAATTGGCTCGGACTCAGGTTCGCAGGTAATTCTGTCAGCGGTATATTCGCCAAGTTGGCCAGCTTGCGTTTCATCATGCGCTCGGCGATCGCTTGGCTATCCTTAATCGCATCGACGCTGCCCTCGAGGCTCAGTTTGAGCATAGGGCGATCATCTAAGCCTTTGGCGAGAGTATCTAAGCTTTCCTGCTCATGCTGGGTGAGTACAAGTTGGCCCGGTTCGAAGGGGACCTTATCTAAGGTTTCATCGGAGCCCACAAGACCCGCAAGGAACGAGAAGGGCGCAGTAACGGCCTTGGTGATCACATTGGTGATGGCCGTCAGGATAATGCCACCAACACTAAAGCTGGGTGAATCTAAATCGCCAGAGACTTCCATCCCGAGATCAATCACGCCGTGACGGTCCTGCAACAGGGCAATCGCTAATGTCACGGGCAAACTGGTGGCTAAGTCACTGTTGCTGCGTTTACCCAGTTTGAGCTGATCAATCACTAAGTGGTTGCTGCCCTTGAGTTGGTTTTGCTCCAGTTTGTAGTTGAGTGCTAAGGATAATTGGCCTTTATCTATGTAATAACCCGCATAGGTGCCCGAATAGGGGTTCACTGAGGTCAGTTCTACACTCTTAAACACTAAGTCTAAGTCAAGATAAGGTTTATCTAGCAGTGGGTTAATGTCTCCTTTTAAGGTGACAGGGGCATAACGGTCGATTTTACCTTTAATGTCGACCGATGCTTTAGTACCGGGTTTTGAAGATAAGTGGCTGATATGCCCTTCAAGCTGCTCAATGCCTGAGGCAAAGTTAGGCGTGAGGGAGTTATCGGCGAAAAATGCTGAGCCTTGGTTAAAGCTAATTTTCTGAATATCTAAGCTTAACTCGGGCTTTTTAACCTTGGTATCGGGGTTAGCCTGCGTTGACGCCTCTGTTTTTGTCGTTTGCGTAGTAGGGTTAGGCGTGTCAGTCGCTGGCGTTTCAACAATCAGATTACTGATATTAGTTGTGCGATCCTTAGCAATCACCACCTTAGCGTAGGGTTGATTAAAGCTTAAATGGTCGATATTAATTTTATTTAGCTGTTGGTCAAAATCGAGCTGATTAATATGCATTTTTTGCCATTTGACCAAGGGCACTTTGCGAATGTTGTCGAGGATACTCAGCTCATCCAGTTCAACACTGCCCTGATAAATGGCTTTGCCTTTACCATCGGCGTTGAGCTTACCCTCACTGCTGAATAGGCCACTGCTCAGCTGCATATTCACATAGGGTGCAAGGTAAGGTTGGAATTGGGCTAAGGCGAGTTGCTCGACTTTCAGATTTGCACTAATGGCTTCACCTGGCACATCGACTTGTCCCTTGGAGATGAATCGTCCTTTATCATTCAAGCCAAAGGAAAGTTCGTAGTCGATCGGCGACTTTAAATCGCTCACTATGGTTTGAGTCGTAAAATTAAGGGGATAGACTCGCCATTGCTGCGCCGTTTGGGTGAGCTTATGTTCTTCAAGCTGAATATCGTAGTTTTCGAGGCTCAGCCCGCCCAGTGTCACTAACCAGGCATCTTGCTGTTCAGTGGTGCTCTTTTCCGAGGCCGTTTGGGAAGGCGATGCGGCTGACGTGTTCGTTTCAGCTGGCGCTTCTTGTGTTTGCGCTTCTGCAGGCGAGTTCGGCGTTGCTTCATCTGTGCTGGTAGCCATAGATTTTGGCATTAACAGCTGCGCTAAATCTATGCCTTGTTCATCCAGCTTGGCCTTAAGGCTTAAACCTTCACTGTGGATTTGCTTAATGTCGATGCGCTGCTTAGCAAGATCGAGATTAATTCCATCAATCGCCAGCAAGGGTAAGGCGATAGCGGATTGGTCGCCATTGAGTAAATCGACTTTTTGTACAATGACTTGACCACGATCGGCTGTGAGTTGTAAGTCGCCCTCCGTTGGTAAGTCAACTTGGTAATGACTGTTGATACTAAGCTCACCCGCAGCAAGTTTTACCTTGAATTGGTCGGCAACAAATGGCCAGAAGGGGGCGAGTTGCAGTTTTGCGAGCTGTACATCGCCGACAAGTTTAAAGGGGAAAAGCTGGAATTGCCCGGCAAGGCTGACTTCACCCGCATGGGCATCCTGTAGCTGGACGACAAATTGGTTGTGCAGAATGCTTGGAGGATTCGATGCCGTGTTGGCCTGAGCCGTAGGCGCAGCCGTTGTAGGCTTATTCTGAGATTGAGTCGCTTGACTATTTGCAGGGCTAGTGGGTTTGGCCGTCATCAAATATTCAGTATCTAACTGACTGAGTTTGAAATTGATATTGGGATAATCAACCAAGGCTTGAGTGATTTTGTCGTCAAATTTGACCTTACCCGAAGTTAAGGTCAACTCGCCTAAAATGACGCGTAGCGGGCGAGTCTTTTCAGTGGTTGTGTCTGGCTCGCTTGGGGTTTTAGGTTGGTTGAGCCGAGTAATTATGTCGTCAAAATTGAACTGAGTTACCCCTTGGGTCTGAAAACGACTGACATTGGCAAAGGGGCCTTGCAGTTGGATATGATCAATCACCAGGGCTTGATTAAACACTGACTGCCAAAAATTCACTTCAAATTGCAGCTGAGATAATCCGGCAAAAGCTTGATTATCTTTCTCTTTAACTTCGAGCTGCTCAATATTGACTCTATAGGTAAAAGGATTAATTCGCATATCCTGTAACGTCACAGGACGGCCCAATACTTGAGTAAGCTTTTCAGGGGTAAACGACACTATGGCCTTGGGAAGCACAAGTCCAAGGACGATAAGATAACTTAAGTAGGTAATCGCTAAATAGACGAGAAATCGTTGGTATCGAGGTCGGCTAAAAAAGGCGATTTTTAACCGTGATAGCTGAGTCAACATAGTGAGATTAAGGCTCCAATACGCACGCTGGCGCGAAATCTATCAATAAGTGCGGCCATTTTAGCGAATAATGCTTAAGCGTGCATGATTTGTTTTGAATTTTTCTAATTAAATCTGAGTATTACCTTGTCATAACTCATTAGGGTTATAAGCGATAAGCATGTTATAACCCAAGACTAACAGTAGTAACAATTCTGTGCTTTGTAATAGTTCAACTGACATTCATGTCCTTCATCGGAGAAGGTACGCCCATTCAGCGCTGATTATGCTGAAAGATAACTTATCGCCGCGATAATGGCACCCTGCGGATCTTTGATCCAACAAAAACGACCCACTTTGGGAATATCTTCCGGGCCAAAGAGAATGTCACCGCCAAGCTTTTTGGCATTAATTGCCACTATATCGACATCTGCGACAGTGACATAACCCGTCCAATGGCAAGGCAATGCGGGGATAAGATTATCTGTGATCCCACCAATGCCAACGCCTTCATTTTCAATGAGATGATATTGGCCATGGGGCATTTTTACCGTTCTAAACTGCCAGCCGAACACTTCGCCATAAAAGCGCATGGCTTCCTCGGTATCGTGGGTACTGAGTTCATGCCAACCTAAGGCACCAGCGGTATTAAATGCAGAGTTCATAAGCGCATCCCTTATGTTTTGAGTTATTGAGCTGACTGAATAGTCACCTTGAGTGTAGACGATGCTTTTCAATAATTCCTAAGCCGACTCAGAAATGTGCAATTATTTTTTCCTCATGATCATTAAACTAAGTTAATGTTAATTAATGAAATAACCTAATTCACTCGCCGAGCGGTTATGGATTCTATCCCTGCATGCCCACGGCTCGAGTTTGCTTGGGTTTTGCCTCTATTTTGTTGTCGATAGGCACGCTTTTCTTCTTTTTTCAGCATTAGACCTTCATCCCCTTAGCTTGCTAAACTAGCGCCATTTGCAATCGAGTCGATAGCTTAAGAGGGGAGTAAGATTGAATAAGAGTTTAGTGACAAATGTGTTGGCTGCCATTTGCGTGGTATTGGGATACGCATTGAGTCTGCCCATTTTGTTTAATGTCGGTTTGTTTGCCTTATCTGGCGCGATGACTAACTGGCTTGCTGTGTATATGCTGTTTGAAAAGGTGCCCGGTTTATATGGTTCGGGTGTAGTGCCATCGCGTTTTGAAGAGTTCAAAGCCGGCATTGCACATCTTATGATGAAGCAGTTCTTCACGACGGAAAATATCGACCGTTTTCTGTCGGAAAAAGAAGGAATTAGCCAAATCGATTTAGCCCCTGTGATTGATAAAGTGGACTTGGCGCCATCCTTCGATGCCTTAATTAACACAGTGGCACAATCTTCCTTCGGGGGCATGTTATCCATGTTTGGCGGAACTGAGGCGTTAATGCCGTTAAAGGAACCCTTTATCGAGAAGATGAAAGCCTCTTTGGTGGAAATGTCCCAGAGTGAGCAGTTCCGTAATTTATTGAAACAAGAGATAGAGCAGCCAAATGTGATGGCCGATCTGCAAACGAAGATCGCCAATATCGTTGAACAACGCCTGAATGAATTAACCCCGCAAATGGTTAAACAAATCGTGCAGGAGATGATCCAAACGCATTTAGGTTGGCTCGTAGTGTGGGGCGGGGTATTTGGTGGCGCTATCGGACTTGTCGCCGCGCTGGTACAGGGTTAATCTGGCATTAGCCAGCATACTTTGAGGGAGCATTGGCTCCCTTTTTTGTTTGATTAATCATTAGCAGGGAAGGTTATGGATCATCACAGCATTAATTATTTAGAAATCCCCACCACAGATATTAGCCGCTCCAAGACCTTCTTTAATACGGTATTTGGTTGGCGTTTTGAGGATTACGGGCCGCAGTACAGCTGTTTTATTGATGTGGGGATCACCGGAGGTTTTTACCAAGCTGAGGTGAGTTTTAACCTCGAAAAAGGCTGCCCGCTGATTGTGTTATACAGCAAGGATTTAGAGCAGACACAAGCGGCGGTGAAGGCGGCTGGCGGTGTAATCAGCACGGCGATTTTCAGTTTTCCCGGTGGACGGCGTTTCCATTTTATCGAGCCTGCGGGCAACGAATATGCGGTCTGGTCAGAGTAATCACCTCGAACATCCCTGCGTGCGAAATTGCTGCCTCGATCAGCAAGATATCTGCATGGGCTGCTTTAGGCATTTGGATGAGATCTTAGCGTGGCGCACCATGACACAGGCGCAGCGTGATGATTGTTACTTGAGAATGGCTGAGCGAAAGGCGGTATTTGAGGCAAAACGAATAGGTAACAGTTAGTTATTGGAGTGGAACATAACCGCTAGCTACTGGATAATCAAAAATGCGGCGCCAAGCAATACTAGAGTGTAAAGCTAAAGCGCCGCTGGACTCTCGTCAGACAGGATCGACCACTATATGCTCAAGTTCGATGGCGGCAACGGCATGTAAGGCATCCATGGTTGCGCCCACTAAGCTGATTTTCCCCTGTGATGACTCGACCAACACCGCGCGGCGGATCTCGCCAAAATCACGGTTATGTCGAGTGAGATTCGATAGGGCCATCTGCATTGGTAGCATAGATGGGTTAAAGGCTGCGTTTTCAGCGTAGCGGCCACAATAGGTTGCACCATCTGAGGTTTCGAGTACTACAGCGGCATAACTTTGGGTATAAGGCGCGTAACTTAGGCCTGCATGATCTAATGCTTCAATCACCATAGGATCGCTGCTATCGAGGGCAAATTCGGTTTCATGCTTGACCAGCAAGGGCGACTGCACATTTAAGTCCTTTGGCCCAAATGCGTAGGGTAAGTAATAGGACAGTAAATGACTGTCTTGCGATGGCAGATGGATCTTAATTTGGCCACCCTCGACGAGTTCGTTCATAAACTGACGGCAATGACCACAGGGGCTGGCGTTAACGATCATGTCGACAATTTGGCTCTCGCCACTTAACCATGCGTGGCTGATGGCGCTTTGCTCTGCATGTACAGAGTGAAACAGGGCTTCGCCGGGCAGTTCTAGGTTGGCGCCCATATAGATGTCGCCACTTTTCCCTTTAGCAATCGCACCGACATAAAACTCGCTGATCGGCGGTTTTGCTAAGGCGGCGGCTATAGGCAGCAGAGCCAGTAACACTTCGGCTTCGGTCATTTTGCTGCTTTGGACTAACTCTGCCAGTTGCTGCGCATCAATATGTCCCGCAAAGTTTTGATGTAATAGGGGAATTAATGCGTCAGCCAATGGTGTTGGCAGCTGGGTTATGCTTCTGATAAATCTATCTTGCATTTCCCGACTCCTTGTTTGTTAAGTTCATGGAAGAACATTCTAGTAATTTTGTTACGGTATAAATGCGAGTTAGTTCGCGTTTACACCTCAATTTAACGCCAGATAGGTTACATCTGAAAGTCGTTATCACTGTCTGGCGTTAACTAACGGTCTTATTTAGCTATCTGCTTATCGGTTCACTATCGATGTTTTAGCGTTCGCGTCGCTTTAGAGCCCGCGTAGATAGTGACATAGGGCTGCGAGTAACTTTTGTTTGTACTCATCGGCCTCGGTATCTTGCAGCAGATTTTCAAGCTTGAGTAAATAATCCTGATCGCTCAAACGTTGCTGGCAGAAGATGCGCCAACGCTGGGCTTCTTGATCATTCAGCAGTTCTGGGTAGTTACGTGCCCGATAGCGAAACAGCATCTCGGGAATGCGCCCATCATCAAATTGCAGATCCAGCGCTGCTAAATTTTGTGGCAAGGTATGGCGAATGATCTCCATCTTGGCTTTATCGGCGGGGCTGAAAAAACCACCCGAATACAGCATCAAGTCAGGATCAGTGGTTGTCACTTCGCCTTCATGCTCAAAGAGTTGCGCCAGTTTTTCCCGCAATTCTGGGTGAGCTTTTAAGCGTTTGTATTGCTCTCTGGCAAAGGCTTTATCGATATTGAGTCTTTCTGCCTGGGCATCATCCAAAATCTTGGCTGAGGTGATAAAAGGACATTTGTTAAGATGAACTTGTTTGACCGGTATAGGTAACTCATCTTCGGCAAGCTCGGCTCTTGGCGTATACATGCGAGTCTTTATTTGCTCAACATCCAGCTCAAACAGCGGGCTTAAATCCATCGCTAAGTTAACGCAAATAATGGCGTTTTTGTTGCTTGGATGGTGGGTTACGGGGGCTATCAGCGTCGTACACCCCTGCAGCGCACTGATTTTGGAACTCACATGGGCAAGCGGTTGCATATTCAATACATCGATTTGTGCACTCACGGCCTGCTTACGGCGCAGCTCAAAATAGTATTGATATAACTTGGGTTGCTTTTCTTTAATTAATTTGGCCATGGCGATGGTGGCGTACACATCGGACATGGCATCGTGGGCTTTTTCATGGCTTAAACCATTGGCTTGCGTCAGGTGCTCTAACTTAAAACTGGGCGAGCCATCTTCCTTTAATGGCCAATGAATCCCATCTGGTCTAAACGCATAGCAAGCTCTCACTAAATCAATGATATCCCAGCGTGTATTGCCATTTTGCCATTCGCGGGCATAGGGATCGATAAAGTTACGGTAGAATCCATAACGGGTGACTTCATCGTCAAAGCGTAGGGAGTTATAGCCTGCGACACAGGTATTCGGTTGGCTGAAGAGTGCATGGATGCGCCCCATAAACTCGGTTTCAGGCAACCCCTTTAAGTTGGCTAATTGTGGTGTGATCCCTGTGATTAAAATGGCTTCGGGCGAGGGGAGATAATCCGTTGATTGTTTGCAGTAAAAGGTCTCGGGTTCACTAATGATATTGAGATCTAAGTCTGTGCGGATCCCGGCAAACTGGGCCGGTCTGTCCTTGGCTGGAGTGGCTCCGAAGGTTTCATAATCGTGCCAAAAAATACTTGGCTGAGATGCTGTATACATAATTTCAATCAAATGACGGTTTTATCGAATGATAGCATCTTAACACTTAAACTCACCGCAATATTCATTAGCAAAAACCGAGATTGAAAAATTATATTGAAAAGATAAGCGCTTAAGAGGTGATCTTTACCTCGGTTGACAGTTACAATTCCCCCTTGAACAGGGAATCAGTCATATGCATCATCAATATCTTAATGAACCTATGGTACTCGATGTCGGGCAGGCCTCGACGCTGACTTTAACCTTGCCCAGCAATATTAGCGATTTCATCGTGCTTGAGGCGATGGGGGGACCATTGCTCGAGTTGATTGTAGTGTCAGAAACACCACAGCCGCAAATTGCCGTCCGCTTCCAGCCTATTTTGGGACTTAAGCTCAATGCAGTTGTGGTTGATGCCGCAAGCTTTACCACATCTAGTTTACGGCAACTGGGGCAGGGCGTTCGGCTTTATCCTCGTCTGGGGACTGCACCTAAATTTTGTGCCCAAGAGCTGCGGACAGGGATATCCATTAAAGTGGATGTGCCGGACGGAGTCGCTTTGTCACTACAATCTGCGTCTAAGTTTGAGTTAGTCACACTCGAATCCGATGTTCGGAGTTTACACGAGCCCAAAGTGCTAATGATGGCTAAAGCGATTTTAGCGCGGGAATATGACTATAATGCCACTGCCGAATCCCTTGCTGTATGCTTGACTGAGATCGAGCAAGTCCGGCTTGAGCTGCAAGCGTTTTTGCGGGGGGAAGTAGGACTCTGCCATGCCAGTTTAGCCGAAGAGGCGGTGCGACTCGATCCCTTGCTGCAACAAAAACGACAATGGCTGTTCCGCACTTATACCCATATGTTCGAGCGACCAAACTTTAGTCGCGCCGCCAATGACGGTTTGAATATTGATAAAGCCTTAAGGAAGCTCGAATGTTTTGAGCTACTCGCCTCCCCTGAATTACTGCAAATGGTGGAGCGACTAATGGAAGATGAGGCATAAGCTAGCCATTCCAAACATTTAAGAGTTAACCAATGCAATATATATGTCCTTTGTGTGCTTTGCCGCTCACCTTGATTGAACGAACTTGGGGATGCCCGCAGGCACACAAGTTCGACATGGCCAAAGAAGGTTATGTGAATCTGCTCCCCGTGCAGAAGAAAAATTCCAAAGATCCCGGTGATAATCAGCAGATGATGTTGGCTCGCAGGGAGTTTTTAAATGCGGGTTACTATCAAAGTTTAAGTGACAGAGTGAATGCGTTGGCACTTGAGTATGCCAGCGAGGCGCAGCGGATCCTAGATATCGGCTGTGGTGAGGGGTATTACAGCCATCGTCTATACGATACTCTGGCAGCTGGTCATCCTTGCCTATTACAAGGTGTTGATATCTCTAAATCGGCAATAAAATATGCCGCCAAACGTTATCCTGGCTTAAGCTTTTGTGTGGCGAGTGCCTACGAAATGCCAATTCCAGCCAACAGCATCGATTTAGCGATTCGCATTTATGCCCCATCAAAGGTGGAAGAATTACAGCGGATCATGGCGACTGGCGGGATACTGATCACTGTGTCACCTGGGCCTTTACATCATTTTGCGTTGAAACAGCAAATTTATGCTGAACCTAGATTACATCCAGTGTCAGATGCAAAGATAGCAGGCTTCGACTGCTTACATCAAGAGCGGCTAAGGTCACAACTTGAGCTAAATATCAGCGAAGATATTAGCCATTTTCTTGAAATGACTCCCTATGCTTGGAAGTTTTCTGCGGAACAAAAGCAAGCATTTGCTCGAAGTGGGTTAAGCTGCGAATTAGATTTTCAGATTGAAGTACATCGCATTTCAGTCTAGAGATTGATTTTAAGCTATTGAAATAAAGTATTTAAAATGCTTAACTGTCGATGCTTAAGCCGTAAGAACATGCTGTTCTGCGAGCCGGTAGCAAAACCTTAAACTGGCTTGGTTTAAATAAATTTTTCAAAGTGTCGCAGTGTGTTGACTTATCTTTAGAATGGTTTATAGTTTTACTAGCTTGAAGGTTGGGCTTATATTTATGTGTTCAATACGACCAGTTCGTCCTGTAAACATAAGTAATACCGGCATTTTCCAGCTCCACCGCCGTTAAGGCTTTAATTTTTTATTTACAGGATTTATATCATGTCTCAAGTTACTGGTGTAGTTAAGTGGTTCAACTCTGACAAAGGTTTTGGTTTCATCGAGCAAGAATCTGGTCCAGACGTATTCGTTCACTTCCGTGCAATCAACTCTGACGGTTTCAAAACTCTTGACGAAGGTCAAAAAGTGTCTTTCACTGTGACTCAAGGTCAAAAAGGTCCTCAAGCTGAAAACGTAACCGTAATCGGTTAATTTTCAGTGCTGTTAGCCTAAGCGCTGATAGCAATGGATTTAAGAGCTGTGGTTTATTCCATGGCTCTTTTTATTTGTGTCGCTTTTAATTTTTCTACGTTATAGCTTTGTATGCTAGAGTGTTGATTAGACTGTATTCTTTCTCAACATCTCAACATCTCAACATCTCAACATCTCAACATCTCAACATCTCAACATCTCAACATCTCAACATCTCAACATCTCAACATCTCAACATCTCAACATCTCAACATCTCAACATCTCAACATCTCAACATCTCAATATCTCAATATCTCAATATCTTACTTTCTCAGTTTAGCTCATCCTTACCTAGCATAGGTTTTTGTGTGAACGTTAAGCTATCAGGTGTCGATACACATCAGATTCTGTTTTAAGTGTAACAACTCACCCACGATCTTTCTGCGAAGTTAGCCTTCAGACCGTGGGTGAGTGGTTATTGTGGAATGATAAAGTGCTCATCTATGAGTCGAGCTTATCGTCCGCAACTTTATAGTGGGGATCGTCAAGCAGATTGACCTCAACCAAATCGCCTGCTTTGTGAAGTAAGGCTTTACAATCGGCACTTAAATGCACTAAATGCAGCTTTTTCCCTAGTGCGACATAACGTTCGGCAAGCGTATCTATAGCTTCTAGCGCCGAGTGATCGGCTACGCGAGAATGCTTAAAATCGATCACTACATCCTGCGGATCCTGCGAGGCATCGAAGAGTTCGAGGAAGCTGGCCACTGAGCCAAAAAAGAGTGGGCCGTTCAGCTCATAGACTTTCCAGCCAAGGCTATTTGAGGTTACTTTTACGCTGATGTGTTTGGCATGTTGCCATGCAAACACAAGCGCCGATACCACGACACCGACAAAGACGGCAAAGGCGAGATCGGTAAAGACGGTCACAGTGGTGACGAGCACAATGACAAAAGCATCATGTTTCGGCACTTTGCCCATAAACTTAAAGCTTGCCCATTCGAATGTGCCGAGCACCACGATAAACATCACGCCAACCAAAGCGGCAAGCGGAATAATTTCGATAAAAGATGCACCAAACAGGATAAAGGTCAGTAAACCGATAGCCGCTGTAATACCGGATAATCTGCCACGTCCACCTGAGTTAATGTTAATCATCGATTGACCAATCATAGCGCAGCCGCCCATGGCTCCAAAAAAGCCGCTGGTGATGTTACCCACGCCTTGGCCTATACATTCTTTATTGCTACGTCCGCGGGTATTGGTCATCTCATCGATAACCGTTAAGGTTAACAGGGATTCGATTAATCCGACGGCGGCTAAAATAAAGGAATAGGGTAGAATAATATAGAGCGTCTCAAGGTTAAACGGCACCTGTGGGATCGCAAAGCTTGGAAGTGAACCTGCGATGGTCGCATGCTCATCGCCACTCATGGTTTTAAGAAAATCCAACACATTTCGGGTGTCTAAGTCAAAACCGACCACGATGGCGGTCACGCTTAGAATCGCAACTAACGATGAGGGCACAGCTGTAGTCAGTTTGGGGAGAAAGTAAATAATCGCCATAGTCAGTGCGACTAGCCCTAGCGTTAGCATCAAAGGCTCTTGCGGTAGCCAGACTAATTCCCCTGCGGCATTTTTGACTTTAAATTGCCCGAGCTGAGCCAAGAAAATCACAATGGCGAGGCCGTTCACAAAACCTATCATCACAGGATAGGGGACAATGCGGATAAACTTCCCCAGTTTAAAGACCCCAGCGCTGATTTGGATTAATCCTGCCAGCACCACAGCGGCAAATAAGTATTGCACGCCATGTTCAACTACCAATGACACCATCACTACGGCCATCGCTCCCGTCGCGCCAGAAATCATGCCTGGGCGTCCGCCAATCAGTGCGGTAACTAATCCCATTATAAAGGCGGCATAGAGGCCGACCATAGGTTCGACATTGGCGACAAAGGCAAAGGCTACCGCTTCTGGAATAAGTGCAAGTGCGACCGTCAGACCCGAGAGGATATCGGCTTTGTGACTAGATGTTTTGTGGCGAAAGAGATCGAACATGAAACCTCTGTTAATCATTTGTGTTGGCAAAATAGCCGCGAATACTAACAAAAAAGCCTATTCAGCTAAACCTTAAATATGGCTTAATTTGCTGAAAATAAAAAAGCCATGCAAGTGCATGGCTTTTTAACAACAACTTGGCGATTATGGACGAGCCATATCCGATTCGGCGCTATTGCTTTGCTTCAGCTTAGGCGCAGTGACTTCGGCTGAGGCAGTATTGTCATACTCGCGGCCTTTTGGCACTTCTACCTGTGTTCTGACTTCTACCGTCGGCTTGGTCATCTCTGATGACACCATTGAACCAAAACGGCTAGCGGCTTTGGGTTTGCTCACCACGGTTTCAGCTGCAGGGGCTGCGACAGCTTGAGTCACAACGGGTTTCGCCTGTGGTTTAACGATTGGCGCAGGTTTTGCCATTGGAGCTGAGGCCACTGATTTCACGGCATCTTTCACTTCGGCTTTTTCCACTTCGGGCGCGACAGCTTCAACTGCGACAGTTTCTGTTTTCGCTTGAGCAACTGGAGTTTCAGCTGGGGTCACAATGGCTTCTGTAACCGCTTCTACCGCTTTAGCTGGCTCAACAGCAACGTCTTCAGCCTTAACGCTCGTCTCTGGCTTGTTATTTACCGCAGTGTCAGCAGGAGCTTCTGTTACTGCAACTTCAGCTTTAAGCTTGGCCACTTGCTCGGTAGCTACTGACTCAACAACTTCAGTCTCAACAGCTTTATTGGTTTCAGCAACCACACTGACATCTGCCGTTTCGACTACAGCTGCAGGAGAAGTGACAGTCGGTTCAGCGGCAACTTCAGTTGCTTTTGCTTCTGTGGTCTCAGCTGCTTCTGCAGTTTGAGCGGTTGGCGCAGGGTAGTCTTGAGCATCACCGAGTGCATCGTTTGGTACGAATTGTGCAGGTGCAGAGACGCCTTGCTCATCTTCATCACGGCGACGACGTTGACCGGCCGCTCTTAAATGACGTGGGCTACGGCGACTACGACGTTGTCCATCGCGAGATTCGCGTTTCGCTTTATCATCCGCATCGGCACTGAGTTCTGCGTTATCCGCATCGGTCTCGGCTTCGGTCTTCACTTCAGTTACGTCAGCTGGGGCCTCAGCACGGTTTTCAACCACTGGCTTTTCAGCGCTAACTTCAGCGTTTGCTTCCACTTGGCTTGCTGCGTCAGTCGCTTCTACTGTCTCATTGGCAACAGCGGCATCTTTGCGTGGCTGGCGACGTGAGCGAGGTGCTTTCGTCTCAGCTTGTGGCTCAGTTGCAACGTCAGTATTGGCTGCATTAACGGCGGCCACTTCGGCTAATACCACTTCTTCTTGAATTGGCGCTTCGGTCGTTTCATTGGCGTTATCGATGCGTACTTTACGACGCATGTTACGGCGCTGACGACGCTCACGGGCCACTTCTTGCTTTGGTGTGTCGTCTTGAGACTCGGCTACCACTTCTTTTGGTGCTTGATTACGACTCTTAGGCTCTGGTTTAGTGCGCTTTGCATTCTCATCTTTTTCACGAGCTGGGCGCTCTTGAGCCTGAGGTGCATCAGCCGACTTCTTGGCATTGCGAGTGCGTGGCTCGCGGGTGCCTTCTTTCGCTTTGTCAGCATCTTGGTTATTGCGAGTGCGGCGAGTGTCATTACGACGATTACGACGGTTCGCATTGGCCGTTTGGCTGTCAGACTTTTTGGTTTCTGTGGTCTTTTCTGCCGCAGGTTTATCGCTTGAGCTGAAGAAGGCGCCAATGGCACTGAACAGTTTGCTGAAGAAACCTGGCTCGGTTGCTTCCACTTTGTTGGCAACAGGTGCAGCGGCTTGTTCGACTTTCTGCGGTGCGGTGAAGCCTTTTAAGGCTGGTGCTGGCGCAGCAGTGCGTTCCAGTTTACGGGGTTCGTATAACTTAGCTTCTGGCTGTTCGATGCGCTTGTAGCTGGATTCATCGATTTCATCGTCAGTGCGGTGACGAATAACGCGATAATCAGGAGTCATCATGTGCGGATCTGGGATCACATAGACTTCTACATCATGGCGTTGCTCAGTGATACGAATCGCTTTGCGTTTTTCGTTCAGCAGGAAGGCCGCCACATCGACAGGCACGATGGCTTCGATTTGTGAGGTGTTTTCCTTGATGGCTTCTTCTTCCATCAAACGCAGAATCGACAGCGCTAAAGATTCGGTACTACGAATCGTGCCTTGGCCATGACAGCGAGGGCAGATATGTGCAGCTGATTCTTCTAAGGATGGACGCAGACGTTGACGCGACATTTCCATCAGACCGAAGCGAGAAATGCGGCCTAATTGTACGCGGGCACGGTCATGGTGCACGGCATCACGCAGGCGGTTTTCTACTTCACGTTGATGGCGCACTGGCGTCATATCGATAAAGTCGATCACGACCAGACCACCTAAGTCTCGCAGACGCAATTGACGGGCAATCTCATCGGCGGCTTCAAGGTTGGTATTTAATGCGGTTTCTTCAATATCGCCGCCCTTCGTTGCGCGGGCAGAGTTGATATCGATTGAGGTTAATGCTTCAGTTGGGTCGATAACAATCGAACCACCCGATGGCAGGCGCACTTCACGTTGGAATGCCGATTCGATTTGCGACTCGATTTGGAAGTGAGTGAACAATGGCACTTCGGCTTCGTAGAGTTTTACGCGCTCGACGAAATCAGGGCGTACCAGTGCGATATGCTGCTTGGCTTCTTCAAAAATGCGAGGGTGGTCGATGAGGATCTCGCCCACATCACGGCGCAGATAATCACGAATTGCACGTACAATGACGTTACTTTCTTGGTGAATTAAGAAAGGAGCGGCTTTACTTTGTGCGGCTTCGGTAATGGCAGCCCAGTGGTGTTGTAGAACTTTTAAGTCCCACTTCAGTTCAGTCGATTCTTTGCCAACACCCGCGGTACGCACGATAAGTCCCATACCTGCGGGCACTTCTAAATCGGCCATGGCCTCTTTTAATTCGGTGCGCTCATCACCTTCGATACGGCGAGAAATACCGCCAGCACGAGGGTTGTTTGGCATCAGGACTAAGTAAGAACCTGCAAGGCTGATAAAGGTCGTCAGTGCAGCACCTTTGTTGCCGCGCTCTTCTTTGTCAATTTGAACAATAACTTCTTGTCCTTCACTGACCACTTCTTTGATGTTTGGGCGACCTTGGAAAGAATAACCTTTAGGGAAGTACTCTCTGGCGATTTCTTTTAGCGGTAAGAAGCCGTGGCGCTCGGCACCATAGTCAACGAAAGCGGCTTCTAAAGAGGGTTCTACGCGGGTGATTTTACCCTTGTAAATGTTGGATTTTTTTTGCTCGTGACCAGGACTTTCAATATCCAGATCGTACAGTTGTTGCCCGTCAACGAGGGCAACACGCAACTCTTCTGATTGAGTTGCATTGATTAACATACGTTTCATGATGACGTCATTCTTCTTTAAATGGAGGTCATCAAACAATCGCGTTTCGCTGCATTACGGGCCTAGCAGTAGGTCAACGAAGCCTCACGGCTGGTGGCTAGGCAAGGTGCGCATTACTGTTAGACGCAGTCGCTGCGTGTCGCATCCTATTTATGGCTTATTTTTTAATGATTACAAAAACAAGGAATTCGTTGTAAAACATCAACCAACCCCATAAATTCTTTCATTTCGTTCCGGTAATGCCCAAGTCGAATCGGTTTGTCTGACGACAAGTTAAAATATATTTCGAAATCGGTGAGAAAAACTTTAGATAAACCTAGTCAAAGTAAGGTTAGATTCTCGATTTAATCGTAAAAAACGCATTTGTGGTATTTTTACTCAGTATACGATTTGCAAATCAATGAGTTGCTATCAAGAAAATCTTTTTTAATCTATAAAGCTTTTCACTTGGGACTGGGACCTTGTGAACACTTTATTCACGGCTTATCCCTAATCGCTGGTGAAATATAGCAATAATCAAAAAATTCAGCAATGGAAAGGCACAATTCTTCTTAACTGTTGTACAATGGCCGTCGTTATAAGTAGATGGCACATCATGAATACAGAATCTCCACAGCTACAGGTGCAGTTGATCACGATTGACGAAGACCACCTCGACCAACGAATCGACAATTTTTTAATCACAGTGCTAAAGGGTGTTCCTAAGAGCATGATTTACCGTATCGTCCGTAAGGGCGAAGTACGGGTGAATAAAAAACGCATTAAGCCAGAGTACAAATTACAAATCGGTGATGTGGTACGCGTGCCTCCCGTCAGAATGGCTGAGCAGGATAATCGTACTGCGCCTTCTGCTAATCTGAGCAAAGTGTCTCAGCTTGAAGACCGAATTTTGCACGAAGACAATCATCTGATTGTTTTGAATAAGCCTGCTGGCATTGCGGTACATGGTGGCAGTGGCGTCGATTATGGTGTGATTGAAGCGCTGCGCTCCTTACGTCCACAACAGAAATTTTTAGAACTGGTTCACCGTCTCGATAAAGACACTTCGGGCGTGTTGCTGGTGGCGAAAAAACGCAGTGCCCTTAAGCATCTGCACGATCAACTGCGTCAAAAAAAGATGCAGAAAGATTACTTGGCCTTAGTCAAAGGTGAGTGGTCGGCGCAGGATAAAGTAGTTAAACAGCCGCTGTTAAAATTAACGCTTAAGTCGGGCGAGCGTATCGTTCGAGTTAATGGCGAGGGCAAACCCTCTGAAACTCGCTTTAAGATTGTGCAGCGTTATCAAGGCTGTACGCTGGTTCAGGCGAGTCCTGTCACTGGGCGTACCCACCAGATTCGGGTGCATTGTCAATATATGGGACACCCCATCGCCTGCGATGAGAAATACAGCGAGCAGACGTTTGATGACAGTATGCGCGCACTTGGCCTGAGTCGACTGTTTCTCCATGCGGCAGAATTGATGTTTATTCATCCTGAAAACGATGAGGTGATGCGAGTCTCTGCACCACTGGATGATAATTTGCAGCAACTGTTAAGTAAGTTAAAGCGCGCTTAGTTTTTGCTTCTGCGCCTATTACCCATAGAAACCTGAGAGCATGAAAGTGTCAGAGAGTCATTCAACCCAACGAAAATATGATTTAGTGATTTTTGATTGGGATGGCACGTTAATGGATTCCATCGGCAAGATTATTGTTTGCATTGAGAATATGGCTAGGGCGCTGGCGCTACCAGTGCCTGCTGAGGCGGATATTCGCAATGTGATTGGCTTGTCGATGACGCAGGCGTTACAGGTGTTATTTCCCATAGGTTTGACTTCTGTGCCGCCGCTTAACGGATGTGCAAGCAGGGCGGCACAAGCGGGGGCAACTCAAGCGCTTGTTGGCACCGATGATTGCTATATAAAGATGCGCGCCGAGTTTAAGGCGCAGTATTTGCACCTTGATACCACGCCAACGCCGATTTTTAACCAAGCCCCCCAACTACTCGAATCATTATCAACAGCAGGATATCAACTTGCTGTCGCGACGGGTAAGGCGAAAGCAGGCTTAGTGCGCGTGTGGGAGCAATCCGGCTTAGGTCACTATTTTATTGCTTCTCGCTGCGCCGATGAGGCGCAGAGTAAACCTCACCCAGAAATGATCTTAAGTTTGCTGCAGGAGTTAGGTATTCCGCCTGAACGAGCCTTGATGGTTGGAGACTCTTTGTTGGATTTAACCATGGCGGCGAATGCGGGTATCGACGGTGTGGGTGTCACTTACGGCGCTCATAGTGAAGAAATGCTCCAGCAAGCCAATCCCATCGCCTTAATTGATTCCCCTGAAAAACTCTTGCTGCATTTATAGTGATTGACTCATCAGCGCCGATTAATGACGAATGCTGAGCTGAATCGCTAAAAACCTAAGTGCTTTTTGAGTTATCTGGGCAAAGATATGTGAAACACAACTATCTTACTTGCCCATCTCGATCCGAACTTACATCATGCCACCTTAATAACCACTTCACGCTAGTCGGCTAAGACATCGATTCCATGATTGAGCAGCATTTCAGTTAACAGTATCAAGGGCAGCCCAATCAGGGTGTTAGGATCTCGGCCCTCTAAGCGAGTAAACAAGGCAATCCCTAAACCTTCACTCTTAAAGCTGCCCGCACAATAAAAAGGTTGCTCTTTATCGACATAAGCGACGATTTGCGCGGCAGTCAGCTGACGAAAATGCACGGTGAAAGGTTCGACCTGAGCCGTCACTTCTCCAGTCTTGGCATCATAGAGCGCAAGGCCGGTATAAAAGGTAATGACTTTACCCGAAGCTTGGCTGAGTTGCTTAATCGCATTCTCTCGATTTAATGGTTTACCGATGATCTTGCCATCAATGACCGCGACCTGATCAGAGCCAATGATTAATCCATGTGGGAAATGAGTTGCACCAGCTTTGGCTTTGGCTTTGGCAAGCCTTAACACTAAGTCTTGGGCGGACTCATTTGTCATTGGGCTTTCATCGATATCTGGATTGCAAGATCCAAAGGCTAAACCTAACTTTTGTAATAGTGCTTGCCGGAATACAGAGGTGGAAGCGAGGATTAACTGGGGCGTCATCGTTAATAATCCGTAAGAAAACTGCACCTATTGTCACCAATCGGGATGATGGAATGCAAGTCGCGGTAACAGAAGTCGCCACTTTAAGTCGCTAATTAGGGATTCTTTCGGTGAGTGCGGCTATTTTAGACGGCTAGCGCTTGTGCGCCGCCCCGTGCTTGGGTAAAATTTCGCTTCCGTTAATTCAATGTTGGGGCTAGAGAATCATTTAAGTCACAAACTGGGACTTAAGTTAGAAATTTTTCTTTGACTCTAGCGTTTTCAAACTATAATATGCGCGCCTTATGCAAACAGTAAAGATACCGGTTTCAATTGATCCTATTCGCGCCGCCTCGAGCCGTTCTACCTATGAGGGGATAGTGCCAGGGCAGCAATTGAAAAGATTAAATGAGTTATGTGCCGGCGACTGTTCCGATGTGGCAGTGTCGATTGAATGTGGCGTAGATTTGCAGGGGATAGTCTACCTGAAAGGGAAGGCTGTGACGGAGCTCACTCTGGTTTGTCAACGTTGCATGACGCTATTTACCACTGAGGTTACGGTCGAGTTTTGCTTCGGTCCATGCCGGACTAAGGCAGAAATCGATGAGCTCCCGGATGCGTATGACCCAATTGAGTGCAATGAGATTGGCGAAGTACGTCTGCATCAATTGATCGAAGATGAATTGATAGTCGCTATGCCTATCATCCCGATGCATGAAGAAACTGATTGCAACATCGGGTCAATGGACATAGTTGTAGGCGAGATCGAACCCGCTCAAGAGGAGCGTCCAAATCCGTTTGCAGTGTTAGAAAAACTGAAGAGCAAGTAATCTAGGAGACAGGGCCAATGGCTGTACAACAGAATAAAAAATCTCGTTCTAAGCGCGGTATGCGCCGTTCACATGACGCACTGAGCACTGCTCAGCTGTCTGTTGACGCTACCAGCGGTGAAGTCCATATGCGTCACAACGTGACTGCTGATGGTTTCTATCGCGGTAAAAAGGTAATCAACAAGTAATTTGTTGGTTTCCTAATGACGAGTCTGACGCTCGCGTTAGATGCGATGGGTGGCGATCATGGCCCCCACGTCACGGTGCCTGCAGCCTTGCGGGCACTAAAATCTCACTCTTCTCTTAAAATCATTTTAGTCGGCGATAAGACTGAAATTGATGTCTATCTGCGTCAAGCAGAACAACCGTTACTCTCACGTATTGAAGTCATTCACACCGATGAAGTGGTGAGCATGTCCGATAGACCCGTGCACGCTTTGCGTACCCGTAAGAATAGTTCGATGCGCTTGTCGATTGAACTGGTGCGTGATGGACGAGCAGCGGCGTGTGTGAGTGCGGGCAATACGGGTGCCTTAATGGCCATGGCCAAGGTGTTATTAAAAACCTTGCCCGGTGTGGACAGACCTGCGTTGGTCAGTTGTTTACCCTCGGTCACGCAAAAGCCGGTTTATTTATTGGACTTAGGTGCCAATATCTCCTGCGATTCAGAAACACTTTTCCAATTTGCCGTAATGGGCTCTGTGCTGTGTGAAGCGGTGGATAAAAAATCCCGCCCGAAAGTCGCACTCCTTAATGTGGGCACAGAAGAAATCAAAGGCAACGATCAGGTTCAACAAGCGGCGCAAATACTGCAAAACACCGATCAGATTAATTACACCGGCTTTATTGAGGGTGATGAAATCTACTCGGGAAATGTGGATGTGATCGTTTGTGATGGTTTTGTGGGTAACATCACGCTCAAAACCTCTGAAGGCATTGCCAAGTTATTGGTCCATCAGTTAAAACGTGGCCTAACCCAAGGTTTCTTCGTGCGTTTTTTGGCAAAACTCATCGCTCCACGCATTCAGGCGGTCCTCAGCCAGATGAACCCCGACCACTATAATGGTGCAAGTCTGATAGGATTGCGCGGCATAGTTGTAAAGAGCCATGGAAATGCGGATGAAACTGCCTATTTACAAGCAATTAATTTGGCAGTGACTGAAGCGCAACGTCGACTCCCCGAAATGATAAAAGATCGTTTGGAGTCGATTCTTTTAGATATAAATAACTGATTCCTCCTTATGCATACAAAAATTCTCGGAACTGGTAGTTATCTGCCAGTGCAGGTGCGTAGCAATCAAGATTTGGAAAAAATGGTGGAAACCAGTGACCAATGGATTGTTGAACGTACAGGTATTTCAGAGCGTCGCATCGCGGCGCAAGACGAAACTGTCTCAACTATGGGCTATCAGGCGGCATTAAAGGCGCTCGAAATGGCCGGCATAGAAGCATCAGAGTTAGATATGATCATTTGTGGCACCACCAGTGCGGCAAATGCGTTCCCTGCAGCGGCCTGCGAAATCCAAGCCATGCTCGGCGTACATACCATTCCAGCCTTTGATATTGCGGCGGCTTGTTCAGGTTTTGTGTATGCCTTATCCGTGGCGGACCAATTCGTTAAAAATGGTACCGCGAAAAAAGTATTAGTGATTGGTGCTGACGTATTATCCCGTCTGTGTGAGCCAGAAGACCGTACTACTATCATTCTGTTTGGGGATGGTGCAGGTGCTGCGGTTATCGGCGCTTCCGATGAGCCTGGGATTATTTCAACCCATATTTATGCCGATGGTCGTCAAGGTGACTTACTCAAGTGTGCCTTCCCACCTCGTCAGGGGGAAACCTCTGAAGCACTTGGCTTTATGACCATGAAAGGTAATGACGTCTTTAAAGTGGCGGTGACTCAGTTATCCCATGTCGTTACTGAAACATTGCGCCTGAATAATATCGATAAGTCGGAAATCGACTGGTTGGTTCCCCATCAGGCTAACTTCCGCATTATTAATGCCACGGCGAAAAAGCTCGACATGAGCTTAGATAAAGTGGTGTTAACCCTTGCTAAACACGGTAATACCTCGGCGGCGTCGGTACCGATTGCCTTAGACGAAGCCGTGCGTGATGGCCGGATCCAACGTGGCCAGCTATTGCTGCTTGAAGCCTTCGGTGCCGGTTTTGCGTGGGGCAGTGCGCTCATCCGTTTTTAACCGTATCTGTATACGAATACATTCCTGACTACTGTTATCTTGGTTAGATGTCCAAGATAACGGTTTAGTGTTCAATAAATTAAGTTCGCCATAGGTAATTTGATATGGAAAATGTAGCTTTTGTATTCCCAGGCCAAGGTTCTCAGGCCCTAGGCATGTTAGCCGAGTTAGCTGGTGCACAGCCGATTGTGGGACAAACCTTTGCCGAAGCGAGTGAGGTGTTAGGGTATGATCTGTGGGCATTAGTGCAAGACGGCCCCGTTGAAACCTTAAATGAAACCGATAAAACCCAGCCTGCTTTATTAGCGGCAAGTGTGGCCATTTGGCGCGCTTACGTTGCTTCAGGTAAAGCCATGCCTGCGATGTTAGCGGGTCACAGCCTAGGCGAATATTCTGCATTAGTTTGTGCCGGTGTCATCGACTTTAAAGATGCGATCAAACTGGTTGAGCTACGTGGTCAACTGATGCAGCAAGCCGTGCCAGCGGGTACTGGCGCTATGTACGCGATTATCGGTCTTGATAATGACGGTATTGCTAATGCGTGTATTGAAGCTGCCCAAGGCGAAGTGGTGAGCCCAGTTAACTTCAACAGCCCAGGTCAAGTGGTTATCGCCGGTCAAAAAGAGGCGGTTGAGCGTGCAGCTGCTGCCTGTAAAGCGGCGGGCGCCAAAATGGCGGTTGCCCTGCCTGTCAGCGTGCCATCACATTGCGCATTAATGAAACCTGCGGCTGATAAACTAGCCCTTGCTTTGAACGATGTGCAGTTTAATGCGCCAAGCATCACTGTTATCAATAACGTGGATGTCGCATCACCCACTGCGGTCGCTGACATTAAAGATGCGCTTGTTCGTCAACTTTATTGCCCAGTGCGCTGGAGCGAAACTGTTGAATTAATGGCCGAAAAAGGTATTACACAGTTAGTTGAGTGTGGCCCTGGTAAAGTATTGACAGGTCTTGCGAAACGCATTAATAAATCTCTTTCTGCCCAAGCAGTTAATGACGTTGCATCCCTTGCCGCGTTAACTGAATAAGGAGTTTGTATGAGTATCAATCTGAGTTTAGCGGGCAAAGTTGCCTTAGTGACAGGCGCGAGCCGTGGTATTGGCCGTGCGATTGCCGAAACCTTAGTCGAAGCTGGTGCGATTGTGGTAGGAACTGCCACAAGTGAGAAGGGCGCCGCAGCAATTCAAGAATATCTGGGTGACAAAGGTTTTGGTTTAGTGCTTAATGTTACCGATAGTCAATCCGTCACCGATTTATTCGATTCGATCAAAGAAAAAGCGGGTGATGTTGATATTCTAGTCAACAACGCGGGTATCACCCGTGATAACTTGCTGATGCGAATGAAAGATGATGAATGGAACGATATCATCGATACCAACCTGACATCATTGTTCAGACTATCAAAACCTGTAATGCGTACCATGATGAAAAAGCGTTTTGGCCGGATCATCAATATCGGTTCTGTGGTAGGCACTATGGGCAATGCAGGTCAAGTTAACTACTCGGCAGCAAAGGCTGGTTTAATCGGATTTACAAAATCTCTTGCAAGAGAGGTTGCATCTCGTCAAATTACAGTTAATGCTATCGCTCCTGGATTTATCCAGACCGATATGACTGATGAGCTGACCGAAGATCAGCAAAAAGCTATCATGTCTCAGGTTCCGATGGAACGATTAGGGCAAGCGCAAGAAATTGCCAATGCAGTGCTCTTTTTGGCGTCGGATTCTGCCGCTTATATCACAGGCGAGACTTTGCATGTGAATGGCGGAATGTACATGGTTTAAGGGCGGATGGCAGGGATACTGTCGCAACTGAGTAGTGATCTGTATCAATTGGTCGCTAAATTTCGTGGTTAGACCACGAAAACTAAGCTTGCATTGTCAGCCAAATCTAATAAACTACTCGCAATCTTACGCAAGTGCGTAATTTGAATAGGAAAGAAAACTAATGAGCAACATCGAAGAACGTGTAAAGAAAATCATTGTAGAGCAACTGGGCGTTAAAGAAGAAGACGTTAAACCAGCGGCATCTTTCGTTGACGATCTGGGTGCAGATTCTCTGGACACTGTTGAGTTGGTTATGGCTCTGGAAGAAGAGTTTGATACCGAGATCCCTGATGAAGAAGCTGAAAAGATCACTACTGTTCAAGCAGCGATCGATTACGTTTCTAAGAATCAGTAATTCTGAATTCTAGAGAACAGGCGGCAAATATGCCGCCTGTTTTTGTTTTACCCCCGCCTAATTCTGCAATAGTGCCATTCAATCGTCTCTGGAATCTGTGTTGCATTTGTCCATGAGATGCTCGCCGCAGATTGGCGAAGACTTTTTAATGATAGAACCGCATTTGTCTGTCATAACTTAATCTATTTAGCATTCAAAAGGTGACTGCCGTGTCTAAACGTCGTGTAGTGGTAACCGGTTTAGGGTTAGTAACGCCCGTGGGCAATACTGTCGACACTACTTGGAAAGCCCTGCTTTCGGGTAAGAGTGGTATTGCACCTATAACCAAATTTGATGCCAGCGAATTCACCACTCGTTTCAGTGGTTCTGTAAAAGATTTCGATGTCGAGCAGTACTTAACCAAAAAAGACGCCCGTAAAATGGACCTCTTTATTCAATATGGTATGGCTGCGGGCATCCAAGCTATCCAAGACTCGGGTCTGGATATGAGCAAAGTAAACCCAGGCCGCGTCGGTACCGCTATTGGTGCGGGCATGGGGGGCATGTGGTTGATTGAACAAAACCATAGCGCGTTATTAAGTGGTGGCCCTCGTAAAATTTCACCTTTCTTCGTGCCAAGTACCATCATCAACATGATCGCCGGCCATTTATCGATTATGTACGGTATGACTGGCCCTAACTTTGCCGTCACGACCGCTTGTACTACTGGTGTGCACAACATCGGTTTTGCGGCGCGCACCATTGCCTATGGCGATGCCGATGTGATGATCGCCGGCGGCGCCGAAGATGTGACTTGTCCATTAGGCGTAGGTGGTTTTGGCGCAGCTAAAGCGCTGTCAACCCGTAACGATGACCCAACGGCGGCTAGCCGTCCGTGGGACAAAGACCGTGATGGTTTCGTCATCGGTGATGGCGCGGGTGTGATGGTGATGGAAGAATACGAGCATGCTAAGGCGCGCGGTGCGACCATTTATGGCGAACTTGTTGGCTTTGGTATGAGCGGTGATGCGTTCCACATGACATCGCCACCAAGCGATGGTGCGGGCGCTGCGGCGGCTATGGTTAATGCGGTGAATGATGCCAAGCTGCCATTTGAAAAAATTGGTTATATCAATGCGCACGGTACTTCAACGCCAGCGGGCGATAAAGCCGAAGCAGCAGCGGTGAAATCAGTATTTGGCGACCACGCTTATAATCTGCTAGTTAGTTCGACTAAGTCTATGACGGGTCACTTGCTGGGCGCTGCGGGTGCGGTTGAAGCGATTTTCACTTTGCTTGCGCTGCGCGATCAAGCCGTACCGCCGACCATCAACCTCGATAATCCAGACGAAGGTTGTGATTTAGACTTCGTGGCACACACTGCCCGCGATGTGAAGTTAGAGTATGCTCTGTGTAACTCCTTCGGTTTTGGTGGCACTAACGGTTCATTGCTGTTTAAGAAAGTCTAAACAGCGATAAGATCGATAAAAAAATGCGCCTATGGGCGCATTTTTTTATGCTCGAATTGTGCCGGATATCACTTTCTAACATGCTGATATCCTAAGGGTTAACCTTTGTTCATCCTACTTGTTTAATCTTACTTGGCGCCGATAATGACAGGCATATTCTATTTAAAAGGAAGCTTGTCATGCTAAACCCTCTGGTGATCCCGCTTGTGCCTATCGTTGGGGCGGTAACCGCTAATTTAACCGAATTAATTCGTGGTGAATCTAAAGCTTGGCATCCTAATATGGATATCGGCATGAAGACCTTCACCTTTGCGATTGCGGCATATGTGCTGGTGTGGTTCGCCTTATTGGTGACTGCCATCAGCGTCGGTGGTAACAACCATTTATCGTCGGGATTTGAAGTGATTGGGTTGTTTCTATTTGGACTTGGGCTTTATACCTTTGGTAAGGGGACTCGCTTTGTCAGCAGCCAATTACAGCTGTGGTTGTATCGCTTAGCGTTGCCGGGATTATTACTCTCCTGTGGGCTGATAAGCTACTTTGGCTAAATCGGTTATCTTCACGAAGACAATCGCAATTATCTTTACGCTATTGACCATTTCTATCGTAAACTCAACTTATTGCAAAATCATTGAGCCACAGAGGCTGAATAAGTTGAGGTTATATGGCTGGTATCGATAGACAAATTACCCTGAGATTTTTGTCTGAGCCTGCGGATGTGAATTTTGGTGGTAAGGTTCACGGTGGCGCTGTGATGAAATGGATTGACCTTGCGGCCTATGCCTGCGCTGCGGGTTGGAGTGGTAAATATTGTATTACCGCCTATGCGGGGGGGATCCGATTTGTACAACCGATCCTCGTGGGCAATATTGTCGAAGTCAGCGCTAAGGTGATTTATACCGGCAAGACCTCGATGCATATCGGGATTGATGTGCGGGCAGGGGATCCCAAGGTCTCTGAGCGCCATCTCACGACTCATTGTATCGTTATCATGGTTGCCGTGGATGAAAACGGACAACCGACACCCGTGCCTGAATGGGTGCCGCAGACTGAGCATGATATTCATCTGCGTGATTCTGCGCTGCGCTTAATGGAAATGCGCAAGAAAATTGGCGCTGAAATGGAAGCCCACGTGCAAAAGTGATTTTGGTTCGTGATAAAAAGCAAAGGCGCCAGTGTGCGCCTTTGTTGTTTCTGTCGAACACTGCGTTTGCTGTCGAGGGCATTTTTACTCTGACGCTTGCCTAAGCGAGTGCTACACTGCCGCCAGCGTTTTCTGCTACGGATTGACCCTTTAAGTTGAAACACTTGCTCGCATTTTTTTAGTTTAGGTCGGGTCTTTCTCGGAGTAACATAAGCGCGCGTTCTGCGTGTCGTTAGTCCATTGTTGTCAATTCAGTATTGTCAATTTAGCGATGTTAATGAACGCAGGGCAAATGTGTGGTGTAAAACGTTTCACCTTGTTTATCAATTAAAGGAATTCCTCATGGCAAAAGTCGCATTTATTGGTTTAGGCGTAATGGGTTACCCCATGGCAAGACACTTACTCAACAAGGGCCATGAGGTTACTGTGTATAACCGTACTTTTGCTAAGGCACAAACTTGGGTCGAGAACTACGGCGGTCGTTGCTGCCCAACGCCTAAAGAAGCGGCTATTGGCCAAGATATTGTTTTTACCTGTGTAGGCAACGATAACGACTTGCGTGAAGTGGTATTAGGCAATGATGGTGTGGTCCATGGAATGGCACCCGGCACTGTATTGGTTGACCATACGACGGCTTCTGCCGATGTGGCCCGTGAATTACATAAAGTGCTGGCCGAAAAAGGCGTCGATTTTCTCGATGCGCCTGTATCGGGTGGCCAAGCTGGCGCCGAAAATGGCGTACTGACCGTGATGGTTGGGGGCGATCAAGCCGTATTCGAGCGTGTAAAGCCCGTTATCGAAGCGTTTGCTCGCTGCGCAGAGCGTTTAGGTGAGGTTGGTGCTGGCCAACTCACTAAGATGGTCAACCAAATTTGTATCGCTGGTGTGGTTCAAGGCCTTGCCGAAGCACTGCAATTTGCCCGTAAGGCTGGTCTTGACGGTGAAAAAGTGGTTGAGGTGATCAGTAAAGGCGCGGCGCAAAGCTGGCAGATGGAAAATCGCTACAAAACCATGTGGGGCCAAAACTATGATTTTGGTTTTGCCGTCGATTGGATGCGTAAAGATTTAGGCATTGCCCTAGAAGAAGCTCGCCGCAATGGTTCGCACTTACCCTTAACCGCGCTAGTGGATCAGTTTTATTCTGAAGTTCAAGCCATGGGCGGTAATCGTTGGGATACTTCTAGCTTGTTAGCGCGTTTAGAGAAAAGCACTAAGTAGGTTGTTGCCTAATAGATGGCCATCATAAGTTTGATGGCATAAAAAAGCCCAGTCATGCTCTGGGCTTTTGCATTGATGGGTGTCTAGTCCTGAAATACGTTGACATAAAGAGGACTTCTTTATGACAACATCAATTAACTCAAGCCGTAAGCGCACACAACGAGATTACACCTTAGCCTTTAAATTAGGCGTTGTAGAGCGTGTTGAAAAAGGCGAAATGACGTACAAACAAGCCCAAGCCCGTTTTGGTATTCAAGGCCGTTCAACGGTACTCGTTTGGCTTAGAAAACATGGTAGACTCGATTGGTCGAAACCTTTTCAGCATCCCCTTATGCCTAAGTCAAAAGAAACCCCTGCCGAAACTATCAAGCGCCTTGAACGTGAGTTAGCAGAAGAGAAACTGCGTAACAAAATCCTCAATGGTATGGTTGATATCATGGACAATGAATATGGAGCAGGCCTCAGAAAAAAGTACTTATCCGGTACGTCTGGCAAGCAAAAAGCAACGGCGAAATAAACCTCGCTGCCGCATGTCGTGCTGCGGGTATGTCGAGGCAAGGTATTTATCAGGCAGTTGCTCGAATGGAAAGTCGTAGAGCTGAGCTATCGGTCATCCAAGACTGGGTCCAGTACTGGCGTAAATATATGCCAAGGTTAGGGGCCCGTAAGCTCTACACGTTGATAAAATCCAGGCTGGTTGAGCACGATATTAAACTCGGGCGAGATGGGTTCTTTACCTATTTGAGAAGTGAAGGTTTACTGGTTAAATCGAAGAAAAGCTACACAAAAACCACGTTCAGCAAACACTGGATGAAGAAGCATCCTAATCTGCTGAAAGAGGAAGGACTGCATGATGCAGGGCATGTACTGGTCAGTGATATCACCTATCTTGAGTCAGACCAAGGTGTGCACTACCTGTCACTGGTCACCGATGCCAGTTCTCGTAAGATAGTCGGTCATCACGTGAGTAAAGACATGAAAGCCGAGAGTGTGGTGAAAGCGTTAAAAATGGCCATAAAAGATAAACGCTATATCGGCAACGCAGTGCATCACTCAGACAGAGGCTTACAATACTGCTCAGCAGTTTATCAGAATGCGCTTCAGGCGAGCCAAATCCAGCCATCAATGACGGATGGTTATGATTGCTACCAAAATGCATTAGCAGAAAGAGTGAATGGCATACTGAAGCAGGAGTTTTTACTGCACCGATGTAGGACATTTGCGGAGCTGAAGATACTTGTTAGAGAATCGATAGCAATATACAACGATATGAGACCGCATCTGAGTTTGAATATGGCAACCCCTAATCAGGTGCACAATAGAAAAGGCCAGCTACTGGAGCTGGCCTAAAAACTGTCAACCTATCTTAGGACGGGACAGGGGGATAAAGACGGATTAGTCTGCCCAGCGAATATGGGTAACTAAACTGTGACTCTCGCCGGGAGCCAGCGTTAATTTATCTTCAAGCACATTGGCGGCTTCGAGACACACCATGGTCAGATAGTCATCGTCATTAAAGCGAGCAAGGCGAGTCGATTTTTCAATCCAAGGGTTCCACAGTACGGCCGAGTGGCTATTTTCGCGGCTCACTTCAATCACACCTTTGGGCGTATGTAAGTGTTGAACTGGACCTAGGTTGGTGTAAACGCGGTCGGTTTCGCGGTCAAATAGCACATCATCTGTCGTTTGCGGAAAAGGCCCTTCGGCAAACTCAATATATTGAGCGCCACTAAAACCAGTGGCCTTAAGCTGGTGAATATCTTCAATCGGAAAATAGCTGTGTAGTGCTTGGGTGAGCGTAACGGGCACATCGCCAAGGTTAATGTTAACTAAGCTGATACTTAAGGTTTCACCTAAGGTAAAGAGGACGTTGACTTGGGTATGATGCGGCCAAAAGACCTTGTCTTCTTCGCTGATCGTTAAACTGAAACGTAAATCCACCAATTGATTACGCATCTCAACCGACTCGAGTGTCCAAATTCGGGTACGGGCAAAACCATGTTGTGGAAAATTAGCTTGATTGCTCATGCCAAACCAAGGCCAGCAGACGGGTACACCGCCACGGATCCCATTACCGGGTTGATAGTCATCCGCCGAAGACACCCATAACAAGGGCGGCTTACCTACGGGTTGAAAATGGTCGATTTGCGCGCCCTGTAAAAAAATCCTTGCTTGGCATAACGCAGTGTTTACTTCGACATAATCGAGCCCGTTTGCGTGTTTTTTGGTGGTAACAGAACCCATAGTAACAATATCCTCAACCTGATGACGTATCAGCAATACAGACACTTAGCTTACAAACTTTTGCACTTGAGCATAAGCCTTTGTTGCGATCAATTTACGGTTTCGCTGTTCGATTGTGTAAACAAAAGTACTGCACAGAGTCTCAGATGCTTCCTTTTTCAACAGATTTAGCTAAAGTGGTCAGAGCACTTAGTCCATTGCCATAAAACAAGAAAGGGAAGCGATTATGCCAGTCTATCAAGCACCACTACGTGACTATCAATTTATCCTCGATGAAATGTTGCATATTTATCAGCAAGATGCTCTTAAAGGCTTCGATGAAATCGCCCCCGATCTGGTCGATGCCATCCTTCAAGGTATGGCGGATTTCAGTACTGAGGTGATGTTGCCGTTAAATAGCGTGGGGGATGTGCAGGGCTGCAAACTCGTGGATAGTAAAGTGGTTACCCCCGAAGGTTTTGCCGACGCCTATCAGCAATTTGTCGACAATGGCTGGCCGACACTGACCTGCGATCCCGCCTATGGTGGTCAAGGACTGCCCGAAGTGGTCGGGATTTTTGCCACCGAGATGCAAACCTCGACCAACATGGCTTTTGCCATGTATCCCGGCCTTACCCATGGCGCCTATTCGGCCATTCACGCCCACGGCAGTGAGGCACTTAAACAGAAATACTTAGCCAAATTAGTGAGTGGTGAATGGACTGGCACCATGAACCTCACCGAATCCCATGCCGGAACCGATTTAGCGCTATTGCGCACTAAGGCCGTTCCCGCGGCGGACGGCTACTTTGCCATCACTGGGGAGAAGATTTTTATTTCCTCGGGTGACCATCAATTTACCGATAACATAGTGCATCTGGTACTCGCCCGTTTACCCGACGCGCCCGAAGGTGTGAAGGGGATTTCACTGTTTGCCGTGCCCAAAGTGTTAGTGAACAGTGATGGTAGTTTAGGAGAGGCGAACAGCCTCTATGCTAGCGGTCTTGAGCACAAAATGGGGATCCATGGCAACTCAACCTGCGTGATGGTATTTGAGGGGGCACTCGGTGAGTTAGTCGGCGAACCCCACCAAGGGTTGCGCGCGATGTTTACCATGATGAACCAAGCACGCTTAGGTGTTGGGATGCAGGGGTTAGGCGTGTCCGAAATCGCCTATCAAAACGCTTTAGCCTATGCCAAGGACAGATTGCAGAGCCGCGCCATCAGTGGCGCTAAAGCGCCTGAAAAAGCCGCCGATCCGATTTTGGTACACGGTGATGTGCGCCGGATGTTGTTATCGCAAAAAGCCTTTAATGAAGGTGCCCGTGCACTCGTTGGCCAGCAGGCACTGTGGCTCGATGAGGCTGAGCGCCATAGCGATCCTGCCAAGGCGAAAGTGGCTGCCCAGTTAGCGGCGTTATTTACCCCGGTGGTGAAAGGCTTTATCACTAATCGTGGCTTTAATGCCTGTGTGGATGCCCAGCAAGTGTTTGGCGGTCATGGCTATATCCACGAGTGGGGAATGGAGCAGTTTGTGCGTGATAGCCGCATCGCTTTGATTTATGAAGGCACGAATGGCATTCAGGCGCTCGATTTAGTTGGGCGTAAGCTGCTGAGCGATCGCGGCGCTGCCATGCAGCAATGGTCAGCGCTAGTGACTGAGTTCATTCAATCACAGGGCAAAGATCCGCAAATGCAGCCCTATGTGAGCGGGCTAATGGATTGCGCCACCGATTTACAAAAGGCGAGTGGTTATTTAGCGACCCATGCAGCGAGCAATCCCGACATTATCGGCGCGGCATCGATGGCGTATCTGGAGTTATTTGGCATTACCGCCCTTGCGTGGATGTGGGCTCGTATGGCTAAGATTGCCCTGACTGCGCTCGAAAATGGCACGCAAGAGACCGACTTTTATCAAGCTAAACTGAAAACGGCGGACTTTTATATGGCGTATTGGGCCGTGCAAAGCCGTAGCCTGCGTAAACAGTTGGAGCAGGCAAGTGAGATGTTAACAACGCTCGACGAGGCTATTTTTTAAGTCTTTACATTCAAAGCGTTATATCCAGTAAAAACAGTAATAAGCCAGCAGAGTGATGCTGGCTTTTTGATGCTGGCGTTGGCCTAGATAAGAATTGCGCTCTTGCATTTGAGTGACACGCCCATCTTTACAATTGTTACAAAACCCCGTCGATGTAAATTTAAATGAGAATTATTGTCATTTATGATTCAAACTTTATAATGACGCCAACTTAAGATGACAGGAGTAGACCACAGGTCTACTCGAGGTTGGGGGACTTTGTGAAATCTCGTTTTGCCTATTCAATACTAACGCTTGCCCTGATGCCGCATTTGGTCTTGGCGGCAGCGTCTAACGCTCAAGAGAGCAAACCCGAGCAAGAAAATGCTTCAGCGGCACAAGCCGCTACCCAAGCAAGCACTCAAGCTTTAGCGCAAACCAGTGCTCAGACTGACACTAAAGCGCCCGAGCGGATTGTGGTACGTGGTCGCGCCATGCAAATGTACGTCGATAAAGAGACGGAAATTGGTACAAAAACGGCAATCAATGTGATGGAGCTGCCGCAGTCGGTACAAGTGCTGACCGAACAACTGATTGACGACCAAGCCGCTCGCAATATTACCGACTTATACCGCTCCATAGCGGGGGTAAGTGAATTTAGCTATTCCGGTGTGACCTTTCGTGGCTTTCGCGACGATGCCAACGTGTTTTACGACGGCGTACGTGGCGATCCGTATTCCGGCTTTTCGGTGCCACAACTGTTCAACGTGCAGCGGGTTGAAGTGTTAAAAGGCCCCGCATCGGCACTCTATGGCGGCGGTGAACCCGGCGGCATGATCAACTATGTCACTAAAAAGCCGACGTTTGTTGAGCGTAAAGAGCTCACCCTAAGCACAGGCAGTTACGACATGATGGGCGGCTCGCTGGATTTCACCGGTGGCTTAACTGAGGATTTAGCCTATCGTTTAGGGGGCTATTATCAGCAGGAAAATAGCTTTCGTAACAATGCCGATAGCATGAATGCCGAAGTGGCGGGTGGCTTACTGTATGAAATCAGTGAAGATACCAAGCTCACCACCACATTCGATCTGATCAAACAGGATTTGGGCGGTAATCGACTCCGTGGTGTACCCGTGGATGATGCGGGGAATTTCCTGGTTGATCCTTCCTACAATGCTAACGAGAAGAGCGACTTCCAAAAGATGGATGCTTTGGTGCTGCAAGCGATTCTCGATCATCAATTTACGGATGATTTTTCGGTGAAAACGCAGCTCCGTTATCTCACGAATGACTCCGATCAGCAGTACCACGAGTCCCGAGGTTGGGTTGATGTCAACGGTGATGGCAAAGCTAACAGCGCGGATGGCACGATCAAACGTGAATATCGGGTGCAAGCCCGTGCTAATGATGAAATCAGTTTAACCAATGACTTTGTTTATCGTTTTAATGCCTTAGGTTTTGAGCATGAGTTCCTGTTCGGCGGCGATTATCACTATGTTGAAACCGAGTACCATTACAAACTGGCGACGGATAAAACCGGCGTCGGTAACCTGAATATTTATGAGCTTAACTACGGTGAGACTGATCCTAGTACTTATCAGTTAAAAGACATGGATACTGACGGTACCCGTGCCAACCGTTTTGGCCTGTATCTGCAAGAGCATCTGCATTTTAACGAACAGTGGTCACTGATTGCGGGTCTGCGTTTTAGCCAGTTTGAAGATTACAACAAGAAGACCGGATTCTCCTTTAGCGATAATGCCATTACCCCAAGGGCGGGCCTGAATTATCGTCCACTCGAGTCTATGTCCTTTTACTTGAACTATTCAGAGAGCTTTAATCCCGCCTCATTGAGCGATCAGGAGCAGGAAGGGGGTGATGGTTATCTTGACCCTGAAACCGGTAATCAAATTGAGCTTGGGATGAAAAACGAGTGGTTGGATGGCCAGTTTATGACCACACTCGCGCTCTATCGTATTGAAAAACAAAACGTGGCTCAGGCGAACCCGCTCGATACCGGCAAGGATGATGGAATTCCTGACTTAGTGAATTTAGGCGAAGTGCGCAGTCAAGGCGTCGAATGGACGCTGGTGGGGGACTTAACCGATAACCTGACCATGACCGCTAACTATGCCTATAACGATACCGAAGTGATCAAAGGCGTGACCAACGACAGCCTGACCAACACCTTCGGTGGCGGTAAACGTTTTGCCAATGCGCCGCGACATCAAGCAGGGTTATGGACACGCTATGATATTCAAGCGATTGATTCGGCCATCGCCTTTGGGATGGACTATGTGGGCGAGCAATTTAGCCTCAATGGTCAAACGGTAAAACCCCATACTGTGTTTGATATGAGCTGGACGACCCAGTGGGACCAAACCCAAGTGCGCGTAAATCTGAAGAATATCTTCGATAAGGAATATGCTGTCAGCGGATTTAGTGAGCGCAATGGTCATTTCCCTGGCGAGCCTCGCAATGTCACACTTGAACTGAGCCATAAGTTCTAGTGGGATAGACCCTTACAGATAACGAGCTAACTCGGGTTGGCTCGTTATCTTTTACTCGATGTTTATTTGATCACTCGCTCATCTCTTTATCATGTTTTCTCATGCGAATGCGCTGCCAAGGATTAGTTTTATCCTGTGCGGCTGGCATGGTTAATCATTCACTCTCACCAGCACCCTTAATCATCCCGTGATTGGCGAGTCGTTCACGCCAGATGATAACGCCAGCATCATGCATCTCATTCGCAGCTTATTTTAATTTTCGATTACCGCGATTGATTCTATCCGGTTTTTTCTGTCGCAATCTTTGTTTAGACTGAGCTTATCTATTCTCCATTGCGTCTTTGTTGCGATAAGGTCAGTTATGCCGCCGATTAGCCATTTATCTTCTGCCTCTCAATCTGTTACCGCGCCGAAAGTGGCGTTAATTGCAGAAGGTGGCGGCCAGCGTGGCATTTTTACCGCAGGCGTACTCGATGCTTGGCTTGAGGCGGAGTTCGACCCCTTCGACTTATTGATTGGCACCTCCGCAGGCTCGCAAAACTTGACCAGCTTTTTAGCCAGACAAAAGGGTTACGCCAAAAAACTAATCCGGGGGCTAACGCGCCATAAACGTTTCTATCAACTAGGGCGCGGTCTGATTGGTGCGAATGTTATCGATCTCGACTGGTATTTCGAGCAGACTCAGCGTGGCAGCTTTAAGCTGGATTTAGCCGCGGCGAGTCAATCCCTCAATGGGCGAGAACTCCTTATCACCACCACGAGAGTTAGCGATCGCCAAGGGTATTTCTTGAGTCCAACCAGTCATGAGCACTGGCGTGAGTTACTTAAAGCCTCTAGTGCATTGCCTTTTTTATATAAACAGGGAGTGAGGTTAACGCCTTGGCTAGGGATTGAATCTGCCAATCATAGCGATGCGACACTCGAACCCGAGCAAGACTTTTACCTCGATGGCGGTTTAGCGGCGCCGCTGCCCGTGCGTGAGGCGTATAAACGGGGTGCGCGCAAAATTGTGGTAGTGAGGACGGTCAATGCAGACTTTCAAGCTCAATCGGCTTGGGTACATAAGCTTAAATCGTGGATCTGTGTTTCTGGTTTTTGCCCTAAGACCATTGATTACTTAGTGCAGCATGAAGAGGCCTATCAGGCCGAGTTAGATTTTATTGCTAATCCTCCCGATGATGTCGAAATTGTGCAGATTTTTGCGAAGGCGCCATTGCAGAGCAAGTTGTTAGGTAGCACAGATGCGGATTTACGGATTGATTACCAGCAAGGGATAAAGGCGGGGAAGGCGTTTCTTGCAACGTCCTCTCGGCAAATTGCCAAGGTTAAAGATGTGACACCCGTTTCACCACTGGCAATATCGGCATAGGTCATTAGGTTTTTATCTTGCTAAAGCACTTAAGGCAATATTGTTTGGCCGTCTTTGCATTTGCCTAGCGTGGCAGAGCTAGATCCCACTTTTAAAGAAATGAGTGAAAGATAAAAGCCACCCTAGGGTGGCTTTTATTTTGATGACATGCGTTGGCGATTAATAGCTGGCGGCATGCACTGAGCGTACGGCACGGCCAGAAGGGTCGATAATGCCGCGTAGGCTTTCATCCCATGCCAGCGCTTCTGGAGTAGAGCAGGCGACTGACTTGCCACCGGGCACGGTTTCGGCCGCGCTAGCTAAGGGGTAATGCTCCTCAAAGAAACAACGGTAAAAATAGGCTTCCTTGGTTTCTGGCGTGTTGTACGGGAAGCGGAACTTCGCGTTGGCCAGTTGCAGGTCGTCTACTTGCTCTGCAGCATGGGCCTTTAAACCATCGATCCAAGAGTAACCCACGCCATCGCTGAATTGCTCCTTTTGACGCCAGGCGACTTCTTTTGGCAATTTATGCTCAAAGGCTTGGCGCAGAATGTGTTTCTCAATCCGGCCATCCTTAGACATTTTTGCCTCAGGGTTGATACGCATCGCCACATCCATAAATTCCTTATCGAGGAAAGGTACGCGGGCTTCGAGTCCCCATGCCGCCATGGCTTTGTTGGCGCGCAGACAATCGAACAAATGCAGTTTATCCAGTTTACGCACGAGTTCCTCATGGAAGGCCTGCGCGTTTGGTGCCTTATGGAAGTACAAGTAACCGCCAAAGAGTTCATCGGCCCCTTCACCCGATAACACCATTTTGATCCCCATCGCCTTGATTTTACGGGCCATCAGGTACATAGGTGTCGCGGCACGAATGGTGGTCACATCATAGGTTTCTAGGTGGTAGATGACTTCCTTAATCGCATCTAAACCCTCTTGGAAGGTAAAGTTGATCTCATGGTGAATGGTACCAATCGCATCGGCAACCTTTTTAGCGGCGGCTAAATCGGGTGCGCCCTTTAAACCCACGGCAAAGGAGTGTAGCTGTGGCCACCAAGCCCCACTTTGATCGTCATCTTCGATACGGCGTTTGGCAAAGGTTTGGGTAATCGCCGAGATCACTGATGAATCTAAACCGCCAGACAATAACACGCCGTAGGGCACATCGGACATCAATTGGCGCTTAACGGCGGCTTCGAGGGCATCGCGTAATTCTTCTTGGCTGGCGCCGTTATCTTTCACCGCATCAAAACTCTGCCAATCGCGAGTGTAGTATTGCACTGGCTCACCGATGCTTGAGTACAGATATTGCCCAGGCTGGAATTCGGCCACGGTTTTACAGACGGGCATCAGTGCTTTCATTTCGGAGGCCACGTAGAAGTTACCCGCCGCATCACGCCCAGTGTAGAGCGGGATAATGCCCATATGGTCGCGGCCAATAAGGTAGGCATCTTTGGCTTTATCGTAGAGAACGAAGGCGAAAATACCGTTTAATTTATCAAGGAATTCAGTGCCGTATTCTTGATATAGCGCCAAGATGACTTCGCAGTCAGAGTTGGTTTGATAGCTGTATTTATCGCCGAGCTGGGCTTTGAGTTCTTTATGGTTGTAGATCTCACCGTTGACCGCGAGGATAAGGCTGCCGTCTTCAGTAAGCAGTGGCTGCGCACCGTGTTCAATATCGACAATCGCCAAGCGCTCATGGGCCAAAATTGCTTTATCGCTGGCGTAAATGCCTGACCAATCGGGGCCGCGATGGCGCATCAGTTTGGACATTTCCAGTGCTACTTGGCGCAGCTCTTTCGCATCGGATTGAATATCTAAAATTGAAAAAATCGAACACATAATGCAACTCCTAAACCGCTGTATTTCATTTGAGGATGTCTCAATTGAGTATCAATGTGCCAGCGATTTGGGATTTTGCCAAATGTTATTTTTGATGATTCGTTCGGTTTTAGGTGTTTTTGGTGAGTTTATTTTATCTTTAAAATGCTTTTGATTGGTTTTTATTTAATTTATTTCGTATTTTTATGAATAAAGTGTTTTTGTTCATTGGTTGCAAAGCGGGATATTGGCAAATGCGTAATGTTGACTCAAGAAAATCCGTTTTTGGCAAAATCATCATAAATGTGAGCAAGATAGTGATCCAAGCGCAAATGTTGCCGATTTAATAACCAGCTTATCGGCGGTCATTGCACGTGTTGCTACCGTCAAGGTCAAACTGTGACTATAAAGTGGGGCGGCTGGTAAAATAATAAGGCACCTCTCAAGGTGCCTTATAGGGATGTTTCAGTGATGAATCGTTTTCAAGTGCTTACTTTGCGGCCGTGGCAAGTTCCGTTTTGGCAGGACGCAGGCTGTTAAACTCAGTGCCTTGATAATAGCCAGGCCAATCTTGGCTGTTACCTAAGTTGCGAGTCACTTGATAGTAAACTTCGAGATCTTGAATCGCACCGCTCAGATCCCAGTCTTCATGGTATTCGTCGCAGACATTGTGGTAGCAGCCCTTCATGGTCGCCTGCATCTGAGTCTTATAGCTTGCTGTTGCGGCATCTATGGGTTCGCTGCCGCCACCGGCAAAGACCGCAGGTACGCCAAGTTTGGCAAAGCTGAAGTGATCAGAGCGGAAGAAACCACCCGATGCAGGATTCTTTTCACCCAAAGCAATACGGTTTTGCTGTTTGGCGGCATCGACTAAGTAGTTTTCAAGCTCGGACTTGCCTTTACCGACGATAGTGAAGTCTTTGGTTTTTCCATAGATATTGGTGCTATCTAAGTTGAGCACTGCCACTGTTTTATCAATGGGATAGATTGGGTTGGCGGCGTAATAGCGTGAGCCGAGTAAACCTTGCTCTTCACCCGTTGTCGCGATAAAGGTCACCGAGCGAGCTAAGCCGTGGCCCAGTTTGGCGTTATCGGCCAGTTGTCTGGCGATTTCTAAAATGCCCGCAATGCCCGATGCGTTGTCCATGGCACCGTTATAAATTTTATCGCCTTCTTTACTGTCATCTTTGCCAATGTGGTCCCAGTGGCCCGTAAACAGGATTTGCTCATCGGCTTGCTGAGTGCCGGGAAGGGTAGCGACAACGTTATAGCTGTTGGCGTATTCGGCTTTGTTTTTAAAGGCGATGTTGGCCGTTTGCTCAAGGGGTAAGTTAATCGGACTATCGGCGGCGCGCGCCATCAGCGTTGGTAGGGATAAACCCGCTTTTTCAAATAATTGTGTAGCAGCATCTAAGGTTAACCAGCCTTCGACTTGCACGCGACTGTCTTGCTCGGCTTTGCTGAGGACTAAATCTTGCTGTGCGCCAGTCCAGCTATTTTCAACTACGGACCAAGGATAGGACGCAGGCTCAGTATCGTGAATGATCAATGCCCCGAGCGCGCCTTGGCGGCTCGCTTCTTCAAATTTGTAGCTCCAGCGACCATAGTAGGTCATGGCTTTACCGTTAAACTTACCTGAGTCAGGGCGGGCAAAACCGGGATCGTTCACAAGGATCACCGCGATTTTCCCTTTCATATCGACATCTTGGTAATCGTTCCAGCCATATTCAGGCGCATTCACACCGTAGCCAACAAACACTAAGGGCGCGTTTTCAATATTGACGCCGCCGTTATCGTGGCGACTATTTAACACGATATCTTTGCGATAGGTTAACGGCAATCCTGCCAAGCTGATTTGCTGCGCATCGTAGGCGGTATAACTCACCATAGGTACAGGTTGTAAAAAGCTGCCTTGATAGGCGCCTTTGAGTCCCATCTCGGCAAAGGCTTTAGACAGATAGTCTAAGGTGAGCTTTTCACCGTGGGTGGTGGGGGCGCGGCCTTCGAACTCATCGGAGGAAAGGTTTTTAATATCGTCTCTAAAACGTGCTTCATTCATTTGCACGGGTTTCAGGGCTGCACTGCTGTTGGCATCGGGCTGGGCCGAATTAGGGCTGCAGGCGCTGAGCATGGCTAGCGCGCAGACAGGATACAAACGTCGCATAGGTTAATCCTACTGTTGTTTTTAGGGCGTATTTCACGCATATATCAAAGGGGTATGTCGCGCCTTATCATGAAGCAAGCGCTTATGGGGGACAAGGGAGAGCCAGGGGGAAAAATGTTACTTAATGTTGCTTTACCGTATCAGGTCTGTTGTGGTTCTCAGCACGCTAAGGTGCTGAGAATCGGACGATTTAAGGATTAAACTACATCAATATCGCCAGCGCAGGCGAATACATGATTAGGGCGGAAAGGCTCTTTATCGATATCTTCAAGCTTGCTCACGCCGCTGGTGACCAGAATGGTCTCAAGCCCCGCTTGAAACCCCGCCAGAATATCGGTGCGCATATTGTCGCCAATGATCACGGTATTTTCGGAATGACCGTTGATATGGTTGAGCGCCGAGCGGATAATCCACGAGCTGGGCTTGCCCACATAAAAGGGCTTTTTGCCAGTAATCCGCTCTATCGGTGAACACAGGGCGCCGCAGGCCGGACTGTAAGCGGGGCCGTGAGTGTCGGGATTGGTGGCAATAAAACGGGCACCGCGGGCGACAAATCCTGCGGCCTTATGGATCATATCCCAGTTATAGGAGCGGGTTTCACCCACAATCACAAAGTCGGGATTAATGTCAGTAATGGTAAAGCCTGCCTTGTAGAGCTCATGGGTGAGGGCGCCTTCACCAATCACAAAAGCTTTACTGCCTTCCTGATGCTTTAAAAAGTCGGCGGTGGCCATGGCAGAGGTGTAAAAACATTCTTCTGGTACGTCTATCCCGGCGGCGCTGAGGCGATTTTGCAGATCTTTGCCCGTTTGTACCGGGTAATTGGTCAGAATAACGAGGGGATTGCCTTGGTCGAGAACGCGGTGGATAAATTTATCACTGCCGGGGATCAGCTTATTGTCGTGCAGGAGTACACCATCGATATCGCAGATAATATTTTTCATCTAATAGTCTCTTGTATGCCGAACAAAATCACTTTTCGTTAGCTTATCTAATGCCACATTAGGCGAGAAAACAATGATTTTGTATGACAAGACGAAAAAAAAGAGACCCTTAGGGTCTCTTTTTTTTTCGTGAGGCAGTGTTTAATCGGGGGCGTAGCCGTTAGGTCCGATTAACGTGCCATCGAGATAGGCTTGACCGTCCTGCATCTTGAGTCGTTGATGGCTGAACCATTTCACCACTAAAGGATAAATCGCATGCTCTTGCTCATGGACACGAGCGGCGAGCATCTCAGCGGTATCATCCTCATAAACAGGGACTTTTGCCTGTAAAATCACAGGGCCTGCATCCAGCTCTGGGGTGACAAAATGCACACTGGCGCCATGTTCAGTGTCTTTCGCATCGATGGCGCGCTGGTGGGTGTTTAATCCGGTATATTTAGGCAGCAATGAAGGATGGATATTGATCATGCGTCCTAAGTAACGATTCACAAAATCGTTGGTAAGAATACGCATAAATCCAGCCAACACGATTAAATCGGGTTGGTACTTTTCAATCGTTGCCATTAACCGTGCATCGTAATCAGAGCGAGATTCACCTGAATGAGCAATCACGCAGCTGGTATCAATTTCACTATGATGGGCGCGAATTAAACCGTAAGCATCGGGTTTATTACTGATCACTCCGACAACTTCGGCCTGCAAATTATCGTCACAACCGTCGATAACGGCTTGCAGGTTACTGCCATTTCCGGAAATTAATACAACTACACGACAGCTTTGGGGCATTACAGGATCTCCACTTGCTCTTCATTGCCTTCGCGAGCAGCGATAGCACCGATTAGCCAAGCTTGTTCGCCTTCGGCGGCGAGCAGTGCCAGTGCGGCATCAACTTTATCAGCTGGCAGCGCAACGATCATGCCGACACCACAGTTAAAGGTGCGGTACATTTCATATTCTGCAATGTTACCGTTTTCCATTAACCAATTGAAAACAGCAGGCCATTGCCATGAATCACCTTGGATAACGGCTTTGCAGTTTTCAGGCAGTACGCGGGGGATGTTTTCCCAGAAACCGCCGCCAGTGATGTGCGCCATTGCGTGCACGTCCGATGCTTCGATCAGCTTGAGCAATGATTTAACGTAAATTTTGGTTGGTTCTAACAGATGTTGGATCAATGGCTTGCCATTGAGGTCCTGTTGAGGATCCGCTTGGCTGACTTCTAATACTTTACGAACTAATGAATAGCCATTTGAATGAGGACCGCTTGAGGCTAAGGCGATTAAGGCGTCACCCGCAGCCACTTTACTCCCGTCAATGATGTCGGCCTTTTCAACCACGCCCACACAGAAACCTGCGAGGTCGTAATCTTCGCCTTCATACATGCCTGGCATTTCAGCGGTTTCGCCGCCGATTAACGCACAACCAGATTGGAAACAACCTTCGCCGATGCCGTTAACAACAGAGGTTGCTGTTTCTACATCGAGCTTGCCCGTTGCGTAGTAATCGAGGAAAAACAACGGCTCAGCGCCTTGAACGATCAAGTCGTTCACACACATGGCCACTAAGTCGATACCGACTGTGTCGTGTTTTTTGTAATCGATAGCTAAACGCAATTTAGTACCAACACCGTCGGTGCCTGACACTAAAACAGGTTGCTTGTATTTAGTGGGTAATTCACACAATGCGCCAAAACCACCTAAGTTGCCCATTACCTCTGGACGACGGGTACGTTTAACAGCCGCTTTAATGTTACTTACCAGTGCATTACCAGCATCAATATCAACGCCAGCGTCTTTATAGCTCAGTGGGGTAGGAGTGCTCACGGAGGATCCTCTCGGGTACATCGTTATTGGATTTTTATGCGGCGGTATTCTACCAGCTTGTGCTAGGGGTCGAAAGCCATGATTTGGATTTATCGACTTGCCGGGAGTATTTTTAGCTTCACAGCGGGATATTTCACATTTTCTATCCTGCAATTGGTCATAAAATAGCGTCTTAATGGGTGTATCTTAAGCGATAGGCAATAATTCTTGGGATATTGCTCACGATTAGCTCGAATGGCAAAACTTTATGTTTTACCCAATAAACAAATCATCTAAAATCTGAAAAATTTGCCTAAGATATTTCGCGAACAACAGTAGGAGAGAAAAATGAAAGTTGTCGAGGTTAAACACCCGTTAGTGCGTCACAAAATCGGCCTGATGCGTGAAGGTGACATTAGCACTAAACGTTTCCGTGAGCTAGCCGCCGAAGTGGGCAGCTTATTAACCTATGAAGCTACCGCAGATTTCGAAACCGAAACTGTTACGATTGAAGGCTGGAATGGTCCAGTGGATGTGGATCAGATCAAGGGCAAGAAAGTGACTGTTGTGCCTATCCTGCGTGCGGGTTTAGGCATGATGGACGGCGTACTTGAGCATATTCCAAGTGCGCGTATTTCGGTTGTGGGTATTTACCGCGACGAAGAAACCTTAGAGCCAGTGCCATATTTTGAGAAGCTGGCCAGCGACATGAACGAGCGTATCGCGCTGATCGTTGACCCTATGCTGGCAACCGGCGGCTCTATGATTGCGACTATCGACCTGCTGAAAAAACGCGGTTGTACGTCGATTAAAGCTTTAGTGTTAGTCGCTGCGCCCGAAGGGATTAAAGCCCTTGAAGCGGCTCACCCAGATGTTGAGCTGTATACTGCGGCTATCGACAGATGCTTAAACGAGAAGGGCTACATTCTGCCTGGTTTAGGTGATGCGGGTGATAAGATTTTTGGTACTAAATAATCTGTTGATAGGTTAATCCTTATCTTAAATTGCAAAAGGGAGCTTAGGCTCCCTTTTTTATGCGCTTTTATCTAAAGACTCTTGAGTTTTGATATTTTGACGTGTTAATGAATTGTTGAGTTAGAACGGTGGCAATGCTATTTTTCTGTGTTTAATGATATGCCTAGCGTTAATCATTGCTTTTGGTTGAGGCGAAGACAAATGTGCACGGAGAATGCATTTAATGGATTTTGTTCCAAATTATAATAACTACACCTTGGATGAACTGATTGATGTCCAAAGGAATATCAATCGCGACAAATATCCTGATACAGCGGCGGAGGTTGATGCGCTTATTTCGCTAAAACTTCAGGATCCTGAGATTAAATCGTGCATGGATAAACAAGCGGAATTAGAAAAGTACGCTACGTTTGGTCCTCGATTTTGGTCCTCTATAATCGATAGCGTAATCATCAGTCTTTGTTCTGTTATTATTGTATCTGCGATTATGCACGTAGCGCCCGTATTCCAAGTCGCGTTAAGTTATTTCGATACTTGGATATTTGCATTGTATTCCGTGCTGCTCCACACCCTTTATGGCCAAACGTTTGGGAAAATGATCTTTGATATCAAGGTAGTTGACTATAAAACTGAAAGACCCATTAGTTTTAATCAGGCCCTATTAAGGGATAGTGTTCCCATCATCATGTTAATTTTACTTGTGTTTTTCAGTGTATTTTTTCCGCTTGAGACTGCAGAGGATATGTCGAGTTGGAAGCTTTATACCATCATAGGTTTAAGTATTTCTTTCCTTATATGGCATCTACTCGAAATCATTACCATGTTATTTAATGAGAAAAACAGGGCCATTCATGACTATTTAGCTGGGACGGTCGTTATTCGTAGCTGACTTGTGTGCCTAGCAAATACAAAAGCGTGGAATTATCCACGCTTTTGTATGTTAACGCCCATGAGTCTAAGCCCTAGAGCACCATCGCGGCAATCCATCCAAAGACAAGCAGGGGAATATTGTAATGAATAAAAGTTGGGATCACGCTGTCGCGAATATGGTCGTGCTGACCATCGGCATTTAAGCCCGACGTCGGGCCAAGTGTTGAGTCTGACGCTGGCGAACCTGCATCGCCCAATGCCGCAGCCGTACCGACTAACGCAATAGTAGCGGGCACGGAAAATCCAAAACTTAAGGCTAATGGCACGTAAATGGTTGCGATAATCGGAATGGTCGAGAAGGACGAGCCAATGCCCATAGTGATCAAAAGGCCGACCAGTAACATCAAAAAGGCGGCGAGGGCCTTATTGTCGCCAATCAATGAACTTAGTGATGAGACAAGCGTGCCGACTTCACCGGTTTCTTTCACTACTGCGGCAAAGCCTGCGGCGGAGATCATAATAAAGCCAATATTGGCCATCATGCGCACGCCTTGAGTGAAGATATCTTGATCGGCAACGTGTTTAAGCGCGCCTGAAAAACTGAAGATCATAAAGCCGACTAAGGCACCAAAGATCATCGAATCGGTTTCAAGCTGGACAAACAAGGTTGCAAGTATTGCTACAACGGCGATAGCGATATTGCGTTTATTGAGGGTTTCTTCAGGTTCGGCAGCCAGTACCTTAGTTTCATCGTAAACCCTAGGTTTGCGATAGCTTACAAATACGGCAAACAACAAACCTGTCACCATACCTGCTGCGGGGATCAGCATCGCTGGCGGAATTTGCTCGCGAACGGCGACTAAGCCATTACTGGTAAGGTTAGACAGCAAAATATCATTAAGGAAAATACCGCCAAAGCCCACGGGTAAAATCATATAGGTGGTCACGAGACCAAAAGTCAACACGCAGGCAACCAGACGGCGATCGATATTCAGCTTGGTCATCACATGTAGCAGTGGTGGCACGAGTATCGGAATAAAGGCGATATGAATTGGCAGAATATTTTGCGACGCCATCGACATCAGGAGCAGGGATAATAGCAATAACCAGCGTACCCAATTGGTGTTGGTGGCATTAGGTTCCTTACCTAGGCTTTTAATGATGGAGTTTGAGATCAGTGTCGTTAAACCCGAATGGGATAGTGCCACGGCAAAGGCTCCGAGTAAGGCGTAACTGAGGGCAATTTGCGCGCCGCCACCTAATCCGGTATTAAAGGCATCAATTGTTTGATGTAGGTCCATTCCCCCCACTAAACCGGCTACGAGAGCACTGATGGTGAGCGCAACAACCACATTCACCCTCGCTAAACTAAGGGCTAACATCAAACACACAGCAATAACGACTGCATTCATAGACAATATCTTAATTCTGTAAACCAAAGGGACTATTTTCGACTGCAAAGGCAGTGTCTGTCCAGTTTACGGCGGCTTAATCTGAAAAATAACTGAAAATGTGAATTGGGTGGGTTTTTACTGTTAGACGAATGTGTTCAACAACGCTTACCACTCGTCCAGATTGCTCTATCCTTAAGCAGTAGTGTCAAAATGCCCTTGAAAAATGTGATATTGGTCTTAAATAGGTTGTAAGGCAAAACGCACGACTTATAATGCCTAAAGATTTGATTGGTAAGCGCTCTCAAATACACTCGTGCAAGTAAGCGCAAGTGTGTTTAAGGGATGTTTTACTTTAATAGTTAGTTCAACTCATAGATGGAGATATAAAATGAGCGTATTAGTAGGCCGTCCGGCTCCTGATTTTACTGCTGCAGCTGTATTAGGTTCTGGCGAAATCGTAGATAGCTTTAACTTAACTGCGGCCATCAAAGGTAAGCCAGCGGTTGTATTTTTCTATCCACTTGACTTCACTTTCGTTTGTCCATCAGAGTTGATCGCTTTCGATCACCGCATGGAAGAGTTCACTAAGCGTGGTGTTGAAGTGATCGGTGTGTCTATCGATTCTCAATTCACTCACAACGCATGGCGCAACACCCCAGTAGAAAAAGGGGGTATTGGCCAAGTGAAATACACTTTAGTAGCAGACGTTAAACACGACATCTGTAAAGCATACGATGTTGAGCACCCAGAAGCTGGCGTGGCTTTCCGTGGTTCATTCCTGATCGACAAAGAAGGTATGGTACGTCACCAAGTGGTTAACGATCTGCCATTAGGCCGTAACGTTGACGAAATGCTGCGTATGATCGACGCGCTGCAATTCCACGAAGAGCACGGTGATGTTTGCCCAGCAGGTTGGGAAAAAGGCGACAAAGGTATGAACGCAAGCACCGAAGGTGTTGCGGCTTACTTAGCAGAAAACGCAAGCTCTCTGTAATTTGCTGATTTTCGCCCAATAAAAAAGCTGCCTTTGGGCAGCTTTTTTATTGGGCGTGTGACAGCGGTTATAAGCATTAACGCTTATTCTTCACCATCTGTATCCTCTGACTCACCAGCGGCTAAGAGTGGCCAACCGCCTAAATGCTTCCAGCGGTTGACTATATAGCAAAACAGCTCCGCCGTGCGCTCGGTATCGTAAAGTGCTGAATGAGCTTCTTTATTATCAAAGGGGATCCCCGCCATGATGCAGGCTTTGGCCAGCACGGTATGGCCGATAGCTAAGCCTGCGAGTGTTGCCGTATCAAAGGTGGCAAAAGGGTGGAAGGGTGAGCGTTTTAAGTCACAACGCTCAATCGCTTTACTCACAAAGCCATGATCGAAGGCGGCATTGTGCGCCACGATAATACTGCGGTGACAATCGGAGGCCTTCTGCGCTTTTTTAACGGCTTTGAAAATCTCTAAAAAAGCTTCCTTTTCGCTTACGGCGCCCCGTAATGGGTTGGTGGGATCAATACCATTAAAGGCCAGAGCTTCGGGCTCTAAATTTGCGCCTTCAAAGGGCTCAATGTTGAAATGCAGGGTTTTATCAATCCCGAGCAAGCCTTCATCATCCATTTTTAACAGCGTGACGGCTATTTCTAGCAACGCATCGGTTTGAGAGTTGAAGCCCGCCGTTTCGACATCTATGACAACCGGAAAGTAGCCTCGAAATCGGTGTTTCAATTTGTTTGCGTCGCTAATATCGCTCATTAAAGTACCCAAGAAAAATCACAGGGCGCTATTATGCTTAATGTACTAGGGTGTGTCATGTTTGATTGATGGTTTTATGAGCTAAAGGAACTAAAAAGTTTGCCGATAAAACCTCGTAACCGAATAAACACGAGTAAGGGCTATGTGGCGAAAACTGATATTAGTATCAATTTTATGCGTTCCAGCAACTGCAATGGCAGAGTTGCGCCACTATGTGGCCTCTTTGGGGGAATCCCAATGGCGAGTTAGTCAAAACAGTCCCATTGTGTGCCGTCTTGAACATGATATTCCCTCCTATGGTAAGGCGATTTTTACCAGTGAAGCAGGAAAACAACTAAATCTAAATTTCACTTTAGATATGTGGGTGAAACCGGACCAAGTCACCCAAGCTAAGCTGATGAGTAGAGCGCCGAAATGGCGACCAGGCGTGGTATCGAAAGAAATCACTTCTCTACGTTATCAAAAGTATTTTAATGGTGAAGTGCCTAAGCGTGCCGCCTGGTCTATGTTGACCGAGTTGAGCCGTGGCATGGAGCCGACGTTTTATTATGCCGATTGGTATGATGAGTCCAATAAAATTGCCGTAGGACTGTCGGCGGCGAATTTCGGTCGCAAATATGCTGAGTTTAAGTCGTGTTTATCGCACTTATTGCCCTACAGCTTTGAAGATATTGCCTTTACCGTACTTAATTATGATGAAGGCGGAACGGATTTAACCCGTTTCTCGCAGCAGCAGCTTTCGCGTATTCAAGAATACTTGTCCTACGATCCGGATGTGGAACTGGTGTTAGTCGATGCTTATACCGACAGTTACGGTGGTCGCTCCGTAAACCAAAAAGTCTCGGATAAACGCGCCGAGTCGGTCAAAGATTTCTTTGTCGCCAGTGGGATCCCACAGGATAGGATAGTCACCGTCGGCCATGGTGAGCGCCGTCATGTGGCGTCCAATGAAGATATTGAGGAGAGGGCACTTAACCGCCGCGTGGTTATCCGGATCAGTAAGCCACTGATGTGACGTCTCTAAGTTGTTGCCCATAACTTATCGCTTATAAGATAGCGTGACGCTTAGTCCTAATACGTTACAAACAACAATGCCAAGTCTTCGGACTTGGCATTGTCATTTATGAAGCGTGCATCTCGCCAACGCATGAGTGTTATTCCAATCTCAATCATCAAGCTTTTGGCTTCTTAAAGTGCTGCAATGTTAAGAGTGACGTTATGGCGTGAGTTCATTGCTGCGTTTTTAGGGAAGAGGAATAAGATTTTTATGTAACAAAAAACGACTGTAAATCGCTAGATTTTCGCGGCGTATTTGAATCGAGGTAAAAAAAAGCCCGCTTAATCTAAGCGGGCCGCAAAAAAATGCATTTGCAATCAACAAATTGAAGGAAGGAAGTCAAGCATAAGAACCAGGGATGAACTGACGTACTCAAAAATACATCAGTTTAAAAGTTCTTTGTTTTCCATATCCGCTAGCGGATATCTCCTGAAAACAAGCACATTCTAGTGTGTCCCAAGGACTCAAACAAACGAGAAAAATTGCCCATACACATTAGCAAAACTAATGATTAATTAAGTGATCTGGCTCACTTAAGTCACTATTTAGCTTGATTAACAACTTGTCAGTCAAAATTAATGCATAAAAATACACTTCAATAAACTCATCATTGCTACCACTTTGTTAAATCTTGCATCTTGGCTAGAAAACCTCATCTTTTGTTGTGGCATTGCCATGAAAAATTTTGCTTGTATAGTACTTGCTGCAAAAGAGCGTTAAGCCGGAAATCACGAGAAGGACGATAAAAGATGGCATTAAGATTTCGCCTTGCCCAGCAAGGTTTATTAGTGGCCACATTGGGCATGGCGTTGGCCGCCTGTCAGAGTGGTAATACGCCAGAAGAAGGTGCTGCACAGCAAGTCAGCACAAACAAATTGGTTTACCCAGAAACTCGAAAAGACAACCTAGTCGAGACTATTCACGGTGTTGCAGTGGCAGACCCTTACCGTCACCTTGAAGAAAACACGCCAGAAACTGAAAGTTGGGTAAAAGAACAACAGGCCTTTGGTCAAGCATACTTGGCGAAGATCCCCAACAAACAAGCCGTAGTTGACCGTATCACAGAGCTGTGGAACTACGAGAAAATCTCTGCCCCCTTCGAGAATGGCGATAACCAGTTTTATTACCGTAACGATGGTTTACAAGCGCAATCGGTGCTGTATGTAAAAGGCAAAGATGGCGTTGAGAAACCCGTACTGGATCCAAATGGTTTTTCGGCCGATGGAACTGTGGCGCTTTCCGGCGTTTCTGTCAGTAATGATGGCAAGATTTTAGCCTATGGCGTGTCTAAGTCGGGCTCTGACTGGCAGCAGTGGCAGTTTGTCGATATTGCCACGGGTAAAAAGCTGAAAGATGAACTCAACTGGATTAAATTCTCCAGCGCAGTGTGGGATAAGGAAAACCAAGGTGTTTTCTATGCCCGTTACGATGCGCCCGCGGGCGGTGATTTACTGGCCGATGTCAATTTTAATCAAAAAGTGTATTACCACAAATTAGGCACAGATCAGCGCCAAGATTTATTGATTTACGAGCGCCCACAAAATAAAGATTGGGGTTTTGGCATCGATGTGTCTGAGCAGGGCGAATATTTACTGTTGTCAATTTCGCAAGGCACAGACAAACGTAATCGTTTCTTCTATAAATCACTGTTTGAACCTAAAGCGCAGGTGGTTGAATTAATCCTTAACCTCGAAGCGGAATATGAGTTTTTAGGGAATGATGGCGCGGTATTTTATTTCAAGACCGATTTAGATGCGCCAAACGGTAAAGTGATTGCCATCGATACCCGTAATAGTGATAAATCCCAGTGGCAAACCATTATTCCAGAATCGAAAGATCCTATTAATAAAGTGGCCATTATTAATGACCATTTAGTCGTGAGTTATTTGCACGATGTATTGGGACAGTTATCGATTTTCAGCATGGGCGGACAAAAGCGTCAGGATGTCACTTTACCTGGTAAAGGTAATGTCGCAGGGCCTTTCGGTAAAGCGAGCAAAGACTATTTCTACTATGTCTTTAACAGCTATATTCAACCCGAAACCACCTATAAGTTCGATTTTAAAACGGCAGAGTCGACTGTGGTCGCTAAGCCGCAGGTGTCGTTCAATCCCGATGACTATGTGTCTGAACAAGTGTTTTACACCAGTAAGGACGGTACTCGCGTCCCTATGATGGTGTCCTACAAGAAAGGGCTGGTGAAGAATGGTCAAAACCCAACGCTTCTGTATGCCTATGGTGGTTTTGCGATTTCAATGACGCCGCGTTTTAGTCCTGCCAACATCGCTTGGTTAGATATGGGCGGCATTTACGCCGTACCAAGCCTACGTGGCGGCGCGGATTACGGTGAAAGCTGGCACCAAGCTGGGATGTTCGATAAGAAGCAAAATGTGTTTGATGATTACTTTGCGGCGGCCGAATACCTAATCAACGAAAAATACACCAACAGCACTAAGTTAGGTGCCTATGGTCGCAGTAACGGTGGTTTGTTGATGGGCGCTGCGGTTACTCAGCGTCCGGAACTGTTTGCCGCCGTGTTACCGGCCGTGGGTGTGCTGGACATGCTGCGCTTCCACAAGTTCACCATTGGCTGGGCTTGGACCAGTGAATACGGCAGTGCTGACAACGCCGAGCAATTCCCTGCGCTATTGGCTTACTCGCCATACCACAACGTTAAAGCGCAGGCCTATCCTGCGACTATGGTGATGACGGCTGACCATGATGATCGCGTGGTACCGCTACACAGCTTTAAGTTTGCTGCCATGATGCAAGAGAAGCAGCAGGGCGATAAACCCGTCATTATGCGCATTGAGTCCAATGCCGGGCACGGTGCGGGCAAACCGACGGCGATGAAGATCGACGAGTTTGCCGACATTTACAGCTTCCTGTGGCAAAGCTTCGGGCTGACATTGCCGCAAACCCTCGCAAAATAGCGAACTATGTTAATGAAATGGGGTCGTTTGGCCCCATTGTTATTTACAAATCCCTCAATTGCGCTGAAACCCGCGCTATCCCTATCTATATCTTCGTCGGGTCATTCACAAGTCTTGTTTCCCTAGGTATAGTAAGCGTCAATTTTTCAACCAAAATTTGCTGATTTCAAATGACGTTTAATTGGCCCATTTCAGTCTATTACGAAGACACCGACGCAGGCGGCGTTGTCTATCATTCGAACTATCTCAATTTTTTTGAGCGGGCGCGAACCGAGTGGTTAAGAGCCTTAGGCGTAAGCCAGACTGCACTGTTAGCCGATGATACAGCGTTTGTGGTTAAGCGGGCGGAATTGGATTTTAAAAGAGCCGCGCGTTTTGAACAGAACCTTATTGTAGAAACTAAGGTCATAGAGTTGAAAAAGGCCTCGTTGGTATTTCATCAACGTTTGGTTGATCATCAGGGAGACTGTTATTGTGAAGGTACAGTGCTAGTGGCCTGTGTTGCCTTATCACGAATGCGTCCCCGAGCTATTCCCTTAAATATTGTGCAGGAGTTTGACAGTGCAAGCTGATATGTCGATTGTTGGGTTATTTTTACAAGCCAGTTTATTAGTGAAATTTGTGATGTTCACTTTACTTTGCTTGTCTGTAATGTCTTGGACGGTGATTTTACAACGCCGTAGCTTATTGACATCTGCAAAAAGTAAATCGGCAAAATTTGAAGATAAATTTTGGTCAGGCGTTGATTTAAATCGTCTGTATAAGGAATTATCGGCTCGTCCAGATAATACTGGCTTAGAGTCATTATTTGTGACGGGTTTTAAAGAATATTCACGTCTAAATAAATTAAATAACAAAGTGCCCGATGCGGTGATGGATGGGACTTCACGTGCCATGCGCGTCACCTTATCCCGTGAATTAGAAAAGTTAGAAGCCAACTTACCTTTATTGGCAACTATTGGTTCGACTAGCCCTTATATCGGTTTGTTTGGTACGGTATGGGGTATTATGAATTCATTTATCGCTATCGGCTCAATGGAAAACGCGACGCTCGCCATGGTGGCGCCAGGTATTGCAGAAGCACTGATTGCAACCGCAATGGGTCTGTTTGCGGCCATTCCAGCAGTTATCGCTTATAACCGTTTTGCGACTCAAGTTGAAAAGCTGGAAATCGGTTACGCTAACTTTATGGAAGAGTTTTCTAGCATCCTGCATCGCCAAGCATACAGTGAGAAGGAAGGCGTATAATGCAAGTCGGTTATCAGCGTAAACGTCGTCGCCCCGTTGCCGAAATCAACGTGGTGCCTTATATCGACGTCATGCTCGTGCTGCTGATTATTTTCATGGTAACAGCGCCGATTGTGACCCAAGGGGTGAAAGTGGAGCTGCCTCAAGGGGCGGCTGAAGTATTGCCTGCGGACAGTAAGCCGCCAGTGGTCGCGTCTATCGATGCCGACGGGGCTTATTTCCTCAATCAGGGCGGTTCTAATAACGAAGAGATGGAATTGGATGAGTTAGCCACCGCCGTCGCGGCGATCATGGTGACAGAGCCTGAACGCCCAGTGGTGGTGAAAGCCGATAGAAATATTCCTTACGATAACGTGATCCAATTGATGGTGACCCTGCAGCAGGCGGGCGTCCCCTCAGTCGGTTTGATGACGGATTCACCCAAGGAGAAATAGGTGGCGGATAATTCAAATGTTGCATTACCTCTGTCAATTTCAGCAGGTATTCATATTGGCGTGATAATTATTCTGGCCATTGGCATAGATTTCACCCATAAACCTGAACCTGTGCAACAAGTTAGCGCCCCTGCAGTAAAAGCTGTTATGGTTGATCAGCAAAAAGTGGCTAATCAAGTTGAAAAGCTTAAGCAGGAAAAGCGCGATGCTGAGCGCCGCGAACGTGAGCGCCAAGCCGAACTTGAACGCAAAGCACAGGAAGCAAAGCAAGCCCGTGAGCGTGAACAAGCACAGTTGAAGAAACTGGCGGAAGAACGTAAGCAGCAGGAAATTGAGACCCAAAAGGCCAATGATGCCGCGAAAGCCGCGCAGGTGAAGCAACAACAGGAAAAGGAAAAAGCGCAGAAAGCTGAAGCCGACCGCAAGCAAAAGGAGCAAGAACGTAAACTTGCTGAAGATGCAGCTCAAAAAGCGGCGGAAAAACGCAAAGTAGAAGAGGCCGCAGCCGCGAAAGCCGAGGCAGACCGTAAGCAGAAGGAAGCCGAAGCCAAGGCGAAAGCAGAGGCAGAAGCTAAGGCCAAAGCGGAGGCAAAAGCCAAGGCAGATGCTGAAGCGAAAGCAAAGGCCGAAGCTAAGGCAAAAGCGGATGCAGAAGCTAAAGCGCGTGCTCAGCAAGAGCAGGAAATGGCCGATGCGTTAGCCGCCGAACAGGCTGCGTTATCACAAACCATGAATAAGCAAATGCAGACGGAAGTGGGTAAATACACCGCGATGATTAAATCGACGATTCAACGCAACCTAGTGGTTGACGAGTCGATGCGTGGTAAAACCTGTACTGTTTCTGTGCGTTTAGCCAATGATGGTTTTGTGATCAGCAGTCAGACACAGGGTGGCGATCCTAACGTGTGCCGTGCAACTAAAGCGGCGATCTTAAAAGCGGGCAAGTTACCAGTGTCTCCGGACCCTGCGGTTTATAACTTGATGAAAGAAATTAACTTAATCGTTGAACCAACGTTTAATTAAAGGAGTCCCATGAAAATTTTGGCAAAATGGTTAGCATTGGCGGTTCTGCTTTGCACTATGCCGGCAAAAGCGGCGCTGGATATTGTGATCACTGAGGGTGTGGATGCGGCGCGTCCAATCGCAGTGATGCCATTCCAATGGCAAGGAGCGGGTGCACCACCTCAGGCGATCGCCGATGTGGTGATGTCAGATTTAATACGTAGCGGTACCTTCAAACCATTAGATGAATTAGGGTTACCACAACGTGGTATCGGTGCTTTAGCCCAGTTTGACGCGAGTGCGTGGGCGAATGTGGGTGCCGAAGCCGTTGTTGTGGGTTCGGTAAAACCCTATGGCACAGATCAGTTTTTGGTGAGCTTTGACCTTATCGATTTGGTTAAAGCGCAAAACCAAGCGCTAAAAGGGCCTACCAGTGCGACAGAATTTTTGATGGATAGTCGCCAAACGGTGATTTCTGCGGCGCAGTTCCGTCAATATGGCCACCGTATCAGCGATATCGTCTATGAGAAGCTGACGGGTATTCGTGGTGCTTTCTTAACCCGTATTTCCTACGTGGTGGTTAACCACAGCCAGAAAGCGGCTTATTCACTGATGATCGCCGACTATGACGGTTACAACGAGCAGATGTTACTGCGCTCTCCAGAGCCGCTGATGTCTCCTTCTTGGTCACCCGATGGCCGTCGTTTAGCTTATGTGAGCTTTGAAAACAAAAAGGCTGAGATTTTTGTGCAGGATCTTTACACCCAAGTACGTACTAAGGTGAGTAGCTTCCCAGGCATTAACGGTGCACCGACATTCTCGCCCGATGGTAAGTCCTTAGCAGTGACCCTCTCAAAGGATGGTCAACCTGAGATTTACGTTATCGATATCGCCACTAAGGCAGCAAAACGTATTACCAACCACTATTCCATCGATACTGAGCCATCTTGGTATCCCGATGGCAAGTCATTGTTGTTTACCTCCGAGCGCGGTGGTAGACCACAGTTATATCGTGTAGATTTAAATTCAGGCAAAGTGACCCGTGAAACCTTTGAAGGTGAATGGAATTTAGGTGGTTCAATTACCCCTGATGGTCGCAGCATGATTTTTGTGAATCGCACAAACGGTAAATTTAATATTGCACGTATGGATTTAAGTACGCGCTTTATGCAGGTGCTGACATCGACACGTTTGGATGAATCTCCAAGTGTGGCCCCTAATGGTACTATGGTGATTTATGGCACTACGTATCAAGGCAAGCAAGTTTTAGCAGCTGTTTCTACGGACGGACGCTTTAAAGCGAGATTACCGGTGGGTCAGGGTGAGGTGAAATCACCTTCTTGGTCTCCGTTTCTCTAATGTATTAGCTAGATTTATTCACATTTAATTTTATAAGGAACAGATAATGGATCTGAACAAGTTGTTAAAAGCTATGTTGGTAGCACTTCCAATTATGGCTATTAGTGCGTGTAGCTCAACTTCTGAATCAGAAACTGATGCAATGGGCTCTACAAGCGGTTCTGGTAGCGAACTGAATGGTGGTGGCGTTCAAACTGGCGGTATTGGTGGAATGTTGTCACCTGAAGAGCAACAACGTCAGCAACTCGAGCAGTTGAGAAAAGAACACATCATTTACTTCGACTTCGACCGCAGTGAAGTTCAAACTGAATTTGCTGCTGTACTGGAAGCCCACGGTACTTATTTAGTTGAGCACCCAAGCGTACGCGTATTGATTGAAGGTCATGCCGACGAGCGTGGCACACCAGAATACAACATCGCACTGGGTGAGCGTCGTGCTAAAGCTGTTGCTAAATACTTACAAGGCATGGGTGTACAACCTAGCCAAATGAGCATCGTAAGCTATGGCGAAGAGAAGCCACTTGACTTCACTCGTACCGATGAAGGTTTTGCTAAAAACCGTCGTGCAGTTTTAGTTTACTAAGATTGAATTACGGAGAGTAACGAGATGAAACGTGCCGTCTTAATTACGGCAATGTTCTTCGGCGCAGGAGCTGCAGTTGCAGCTCCTGCTCCTGTTGAAGATATTGCTGGTGGTTCAGGTGATGACAGACTTGCTCGTTTAGAGCGCATTGTAAAATCGAGACAACAAAGCGAAATTGATATGCAGCGCCGTCTGGATACTTTGCAGCAAGAAGTTCTCGACTTACGTGGTTTGACCGAACAACAGAATTATCAAATAGAGCAGATGCAACAACGTCAGCGTCAGCTTTACGATGAAATTGCCAATTTATCCTCCAAAGCCGCTGCCGCGCCAGCTGCTTCTACCCCAGCAACGCCCGCGGCTGCCGCAGCAAGTGCCAATGCCGCCGCCAGTAGCTTAAGTGAAACGGCCAGCTACGAAAGTGCGGTGAACTTAGTGCTGAAAGAGCGCAAGTATGACGATGCTATCCCAGCGTTTCGTGCCTTCATTAAACAGTATCCAGATTCCGTCTATGCTGCCAACGCCAACTATTGGTTAGGCCAGCTGCTGTTTAATAAGAGTGAATTTGCTGAAGCCAAACAAGCTTTCAATACCGTCGTGACCCGTTTTAGTGATTCCAATAAACGTGGTGATAGTCTAGTGAAGCTTGGCATGATCGCAGAGAAAACAGGTGATAAAGCCGGTGCGACTCAATACTACCAACAAGTGGTAAAAGACTACGCCAACAGCGCTGCAGCACGCATTGCCCAACAACAATTGGCTGCAATTAAAGCATAATTAACTAAAAAACATACTCTTAGTCTGTTTTTCATGCAAACGACAAAAAATTGGGAATTTACGCTTGCATGGGAAAATGAAAAAGGTATTATAGGCGCCCTCGGAACGGCGAGGTCGTTCGAGGCGCAAAATACCAGTAAATGGGTCGTTAGCTCAGTCGGTAGAGCAGTTGGCTTTTAACCAATTGGTCGAAGGTTCGAATCCTTCACGACCCACCACTTACTCTAGTAAATAGAATAAGTTAGCGGTATTTGAAGTGTTGTAAATAAGATGGGTCGTTAGCTCAGTCGGTAGAGCAGTTGGCTTTTAACCAATTGGTCGAAGGTTCGAATCCTTCACGACCCACCACTTTTCTGAGAGTGTAAAATTCAGAATCCTTAGTTGGGTCGTTAGCTCAGTCGGTAGAGCAGTTGGCTTTTAACCAATTGGTCGAAGGTTCGAATCCTTCACGACCCACCACTTTACTGAAAGTGAATAAATCAGTGCAAAAATAGATGGGTCGTTAGCTCAGTCGGTAGAGCAGTTGGCTTTTAACCAATTGGTCGAAGGTTCGAATCCTTCACGACCCACCACTTTTCTGGAAGTGTAAAATTCAGAGTTCAATAGATGGGTCGTTAGCTCAGTCGCTTATTTTATAAAGCTAGGGCAGTTGGCTTTTAACCAATCAGTCGAATGGTTTCAATCCTTCACGATTCGCCACTTTACTGAAAGTGTATAAATCAGTGCAAACCATATGGGTCGTTAGCTCAGTCGGTAGAGCAGTTGGCTTTTAACCAATTGGTCGAAGGTTCGAATCCTTCACGACCCACCACTTTTCTGAAAGTGTAAAACTCAGAGTCCTTAGATGGGTCGTTAGCTCAGTCGGTAGAGCAGTTGGCTTTTAACCAATTGGTCGAAGGTTCGAATCCTTCACGACCCACCACTTTTCTGAAAGTGTAAAACTCAGAGTCCTTAGATGGGTCGTTAGCTCAGTCGCTTATTTTATAAAGCTAGGGCAGTTGGCTTTTAACCAATCAGTCGAATGGTTTAAATCCTTCACGACCCACCACTTTTCTGAAAGTGTAAAATTCAGAGTCCTTAGATGGGTCGTTAGCTCAGTCGGTAGAGCAGTTGGCTTTTAACCAATTGGTCGAAGGTTCGAATCCTTCACGACCCACCACTCTTTATACCTCCCCCAGTAAAAAATTTCGTTCGCTTTACATCACTCAAGCTCCTTATTTTGTTTCACGGCATTTTCTACTTTTGTCTCATAGACTTATTGCCAATGTTGCTCGCTTGTTAAATTGTCCATATTGGCTGCGGACAAATAATAACAACTGGGGAAACATAAAATGAAACAAGCAAAACTTAGCTTGCTTTACTCTGCAACCTTATTGGCATTTATGGGCTCTGCCAATGCGGCTTCTTTAAAAAATACTGACGTTGAATTTGGTGGCTATATCAAGGCTGACGTAATGTTCAGCGATTATGGCAATGGGGCACCAGATTCGGGGGATTTATCCCGTCAGTTTTATGTACCGGGTACCATTTACGGTAAAGAAGGCAATGGTAACCAAGTGGTGGATTTCCAAGCCCGTGAGACGCGATTCAATTTCAAAGCGACAACGGATCTTGATGGCCATAGCTTATCGGGCTTTATTGAGCTGGATTTTATGACCCACACAGATGGTAATGAGCGGGTGTCTAACAGCTATTCACCACGTATCCGCCATGCCTATGTGTCCTATGATAATTGGACCGTAGGTCAAACCTGGACCACATTCCAAAACCCTGCTGCCTTGCCTGAAAACCTCGACTTTGTGGGTGCTGCAGATGGTACGCCCTTTGTGCGCCAATCGTTACTGCGTTATACCCATGGTAATTTCCAATTTGCGATAGAAAACCCTGAAACAACGGTAACACCGAATCAAGGTGGCGCACGGATCACCAGTGGTAATGGTGTCGTGCCTGATGTGGTGGCGAGATACAATCTCAAGACGGACGGTGGCGCCTCATTCTCGTTTGCAGGTATTGCTCGGCAACTCAATTTAGAGACCAAAATCGGTGCGACTCAAATCGACAGTTCGAGCTTCGGCTACGGCGCCAGTGTGGCGGGGATTATTCCCATTGGGAAAGATGATCTGCGCTTTACCGCAACCTATGGTGACGGTTTAGGGCGTTATATGGCGCTTAACTATATTAATGCCGGCGTGTTAGATGCGAGCGGCGATATTGAATCCATTCGTACCTTCGGCGGCTTTGTGTCTTACCGTCATTGGTGGAACGAACAGTGGCGCACCAGTGTGACATTCTCTGGCATGCAAGCGGATAATGATGTGGCCTTAACGGGCACAGGGGTGAATAAGGATGCTTATTCTGGCTATATCAACCTGTTGTATTCCCCTAGCAAACCATTGACCTTTGGGGTGGAATATATGTACGCCCAGAATAGTAAAGAGAATGGTGATGATGGTGATTTAAGCCGGATCATCTTCTCGGCGAAGTATGTGCTCTAAGGTTTTATTTAGATAAATAAAAAGGAGATCTCAGGTCTCCTTTTTATTTTGTATTAGAATTAACCTAACAGATTGTTATCGCGAACATATTGTTCGAAATCGGTGCAACCACCTACGTGTTTTTCATCAACGAAGATCTGTGGCACAGTTTCGACTGGCTTGCCGACAGTCTTCTCTAGATCCGCTTTAGAAATCCCTTCGGCGTGGATATCCACGTATCTAAATTTAAAGTCATCACGTTTTTCAACGAGTTGCTCTGACAGTTGTACTGCTCGCACGCAATAAGGACAGCCAGGACGGCCAAAAATAACAACGTACATAATAGCTCCTTAGGATTACTTTAAGCGTTTTATACCATAGCGCTAACCGAATTGATAATGTCAGATGTGTTTATTTTCAGTTTGATAGCGCCCTTGGTAATCGAAATAGCTTTCGAGCAGATCCCAGCCTTTTTTATGCTTTTTCAGCAGTAACAGATCTGGCATCCGAAAAGCGGCGCTATCGGCAATCAGCTCAGACACTTTTTTGTATTGCTTAGGTTTTAGGCCCGGCGTGCGACTATGGGGGAAAATAAATAGCGCATACAAGGCACGCCATTGGGCGGGCGTTTGCAGTTTAAAGCGTCGATTAAACTCGTTTCCTTCAATGTCCAGATATTGCACCTTAAGATCGCCAGCATCATCCATTAACGTCATATGCTGGCAGCGGAACAGATGATGGTGTTGCTTATTCAATACTTGCTTAAGGCGTTTATCGGGGTCGATTAAGGTCGACTGGCAATGCTGGCAAATACGCGCGGCTATGTCGTTCTCTTGTCCGCAATCTGGACAGGATTTAGATCTAAATCGAAAGTCACATTGCTGCTTTTGTCCATGATGCTCGACTATGCCCTGACAGCGACGGCCAAAGTGTTCGATAATATCGCCATCATTGTCGGTTAATCCCCAAAAGATATTGGCAAACTGGCAGACAGGGCAGTGCACTTGTACCGGAACCGACTTGCTATTGGGCTTAGCTTGGCCGACTTCAGGAAAATACAAATCATAGCCATTGGCAGCGTAATCAATCACTAAACAATCTTTTTTACCTTCACAGATCCTAAGACCGCGGCCAATCATTTGCTGAAACAAACTCACCGATGCGGTGGGGCGTAAAATCGCAATCAAATCGACATGGGGCGCATCGAATCCGGTGGTCAATACCGCCACGTTGACAAGGAACTTAAGCTCCCTCGCTTTAAAGCGCTCGATAAGTTCATCACGTTCGTTATCTGGCGTTTGCGCCGTGACGATTGCCGTTTGCTCGCCGTGCTCCTTGTTAAGCTGGCTGACAATTTCCTCAGCATGGCGCACTGTTGCCGCAAAAATAATGATCCCTTGGCGATGGTGACTCAGTTCAATCAGTTGCTTCACAATCGCCGTTGTTGCTCGCCCTGCGTGATTCAGCAGCGCATTGACTTGGGTTTCGGGATATTCGCCATTGTCATTGGGCTTGATTTGGCTGAAGTCATATTGGGCGCTTAAACCATCAAATAAAGTGGGCGCGGTTAAATAGCCTTGTTTAATCAGCGGACGGATGGGGAGCTCGAAAATACACTGCTCGAAGATCCCAAGTTCAGGCGAGCCGACTTTGCCGTGGTAGTGGCGTTTGTAAATCCAACCTGTCCCGAGCCGATAGGGAGTGGCCGTCAGGCCTAATAATTTGAGCTTGGGGTTACGCTCTTGTAAATGACTTAAGAGTTGCTGATATTGGCTGGTTTTTTCGAGGCTGACTCTGTGGCACTCATCGATAATCACTAACGAGAAGAGCTCATCGAATTGAGTTAAGGCGCGCGCGGCGGATTGGATACTGGCCACGACGGTTTTGCCGTCAGTCGATTTTTGATTTAACCCAGCGGAGTAAATGCTGGCCTCAGTCGTCAGTAATCCGACCTTTTGCGCGTTTTGGGCAACCAGTTCCTTCACATGGGTTAAAACCAGCACTCGTCCTCTGGCGATGCGGGCCAGCTCGGCAATAACGATACTTTTTCCGGCACCCGTTGGCAGGACTAACACGGCGGAATCGGTGCTTTTTTTAAAATGCGCGATGGCGGCATCGACGGCTTGTTGCTGATAATCCCTGAGGGTAACGCTCGGGCTGGAATTAACTGACACGCTGCTAGATATTCTTGGTCGACTGAGTTTGGCGCCAAGCTTAACACAGAACCAAAAAAATGCCCCTTGGTTGGAGGGGCAACTAAGAGAAAGGGGCAATCAGGCACTTTCTCAACAGGGTTTGCTTCATTTAAAAGAACCAGTACTCGACGGAGTCAGGTTCAAACGTACAGGAGCTAAAGCAGCGCTTAACCGTGATAAATCACGATTAAGCGCTGGATAACGATTACTCGTTACGATTCAAGCGAGTTTCAATCAAGGTCTCAATCACGGCTGGATCGGCCAGTGTTGATGCGTCACCTAAGTTGGTCACTTCGTTAGCGGCAATCTTACGCAGGAAACGGCGCATGATTTTGCCAGAACGGGTCTTAGGTAACCCCGTTGCCCACTGGATAAGATCCGGTGTGGCTAGGGCACCAATTTCCTTACGAACCCATTGGCGCAGCTCTTGGCGAAGTTCTTCACTCTCTTCTGTGCCGCGGGTTAGCGTCACGTAGGCATAAATACCTTGGCCTTTGATATCATGGGGATAGCCCACAACTGCGGCCTCAGCGACCAGTTCATGTGATACCAGTGCACTTTCTACCTCTGCGGTACCTAATCTGTGACCAGAGACGTTAATCACATCGTCCACACGGCCAGTGATCCAGTAGTAACCATCTTCATCGCGTCGTGCGCCGTCACCGGTAAAGTACATGCCACGGAAGGTTTTGAAGTAGGTCAGTACGAAGCGTTCATGATCGCCATACACGGTACGCATTTGGCCTGGCCAAGAGTCGAGCAGTACTAGGTTACCTTCGGTTGCGCCTTCTAAAATGTTACCCATGTTGTCTACGAGCGCCGGTTGTACTCCAAAGAAAGGGCGAGTCGCCGAGCCGGGTTTGGTATCGGTTGCGCCTGGCAGTGGGGTGATCAAAATACCGCCAGTTTCGGTTTGCCACCAAGTATCGACAATTGGGCAATGCTCATGACCGATGACCTCGTGGTACCAGCGCCAAGCTTCTGGGTTGATGGGTTCGCCTACCGAGCCCATGATGCGCAGTGAGCTGCCATCGTACTTATCAAAATGTTGTTTACCTTCGGCCATTAGTGCACGAATAAGCGTTGGTGCAGTATAGAGAATATTGACTTTATGGCGGTCAATCATCTCGCCTAAACGCGCAGGGCTTGGGTGATTGGGGATACCTTCGTGGATGAGCACGGTCGCACCGTTGGCAAGCGGGCCATATACCATGTAGGAGTGACCAGTGATCCAACCCACGTCGGCGGTACACCAGTAAATCTCACCGGGTTTGTAATCGAACACATACTCGTGGGTCATCGAGGCATACACCATATAACCGCCGGTAGTGTGCAATACGCCCTTGGGATTACCAGTTGAACCTGAGGTATAGAGTAAGAAGAGCGGATCTTCGGCGCCCATTTCTTCAACGGCGCAGTGCTCGGATGCGGTTTCAACCAGAGAGTGCCACCACACATCGCGGCCTTCTATCCAATCAACCTTGCCGCCAGTACGTTTAAGTACGATTACCTTCTCAACGCTAGTCACATCGGGATGTTTTAGCGCATCGTCTATGTTGCGTTTGAGCGGAATAGCGCGGCCGCCACGCATACCTTCATCGGCGGTGATCACGACCTTAGATTTACCATCGATGACCCGTGAAGCGATAGAATCGGGTGAGAAGCCACCAAAGACAACTGAGTGCACGGCACCAATGCGGGCACAGGCCAGCATTGCCACAGCCGCTTCTGGTACCATTGGCATATAAATGGTCACAATATCGCCACGACGTACGCCTTGGCTGCGTAGGGCGTTGGCAAACTTACACACTTGAGTGTGTAGCTCACCGTAGGTGATTTTACGTTGTTCGCTGGCGTTATCACCTTCCCAGATGATGGCGACGCGGTCACTGTGTTCTGCTAGATGGCGATCTAAGCAGTTAGCCGAGGCGTTTAGGGTGCCGTCATAGAACCAGTTAATCGATAAGTTATGATCGTCAAAAGAGGTTTTTTTGATTTTAGTGTATGGCTTTATCCAATCGATACGTTTGCCGTGCTCTCTCCAGAAACCCTCTGGATTGACAATCGACTCTTGGTACATTTTTTTATATTGATCGTTATTTACAAGTGCATTGGCAGCGATATTGCCGGAGACTTTGTAGAGAGACTGCGAGCTCATAGGGCTTCCCTTTCTAAAAATTGCGTAGTCTGAGTATGGTATGCAAGGGGCAGGCAACTCCATTAGACCTTGGTCTAGTTTTAAAATCTCCTTTATATTTAGGCTGTTGCATTAGAAAAACTGGCTAGATTTCAGCCATTATTTATCGCACAATAATGGAAAAAAGAGCAAAAATATGAATCTCACCTTAGTCGTCGCCGTTATTGCTATTTGTTATGTCTCACTTTTATTCCTTTTAGCCTGGGGAGCGGAGCGTTGGTTTAGCGGCGTGACCAAGAAGCTGCAAGTGGGCATTTATGGCTTAAGTCTGGCGGTTTATTGCTCTTCCTGGAGCTTTTTAGGTACGGTCGGGCAGTCGGCTAAGGACTTTTGGTCTTTCATCCCGATTTTTATCGGCCCGATCCTTATCTTCACCTTAGGGTTTGGCATGTTGCGCAAGATGGTGCTCGTGTCCAAGGCGCAAAATATTACCTCGGTTGCCGACTTTATCGCCGCCCGTTACGGTAAGTCACAAACCTTGGCGGCTATTGTTACTCTCATCGCGCTATTTGGCATCATGCCCTACATAGCCTTGCAGCTTAAGGCGATGGTGTTTAGCCTTAATTTGTTTCAGCCCGCAGACGATCCTTTAAACGGCATTACTATCCCGCTACTTATCACCGCGCTGCTGGCGATTTTTGCCATTCTATTTGGGACGCGTAAGCTCGATGCCACCGAACATAACCCCGGTATGATGCTGGCGATTGCCTTTGAATCGTTAGTCAAACTGGCGGCGTTTTTGTTGGTGGGGATTGTGATTAGCTTTGGCGTGTTCGATGGTTTTAGTGATATCTGGCAGCAGGCGAGCGAAAAAGCATTAATTAATTACCCTAATCCTCGAATCGAAGCCTTAATGCCTGAGCTACTCGTCGGCATGGCGGCGTTTTTATGTATGCCGCGGCAATTCCACGTGATGGTGGTGGAGTGTGCCGATGAGTCGGTGTTGTCCAAGGGGCGCTGGTTATTTCCGCTGTATTTGGCCTTATTTGGCTTATTCGTTGGGCCACTGGCTTTAGCGGGTAAAGTGATCCTCGGTGATAGCGTTGCCGCCGATACTTATGTGATCAATTTACCGCTTGCCTTAGATCATCCACTGCTTGCCGTCATTGCGCTGTTAGGCACTTTATCTGCGGCAACCGGCATGGTGATTGTGGCGGTAGTGACGATAAGCGTGATGGTGAGTAACGAGTGGTTGGTGCCAGTGATGCTGCGCACGGGCAATATCCGTGAGAAAAATTTCAGCCAGTTTTCGCAGATGCTATTAAATGCGCGCCGCCTTGCCATCGTTATCATCCTTGGTTTGGGTTATGGCAGTTATCTGGCGCTCGCCGACAGTGACTCGCTATCGCACCTTGGGATGTTATCCTTCGGGGCGTTTGCCCAGCTTGCTCCCGCGCTGGTGGGCGGGCTCTATTGGAAGCACGGTAATCGCGCCGGGGTGTTTTTAGGCTTGAGTGTGGGTTTTGGCCTGTGGTTTTACATCATGCTAAGCGGCATGAATGACGGCCAAAATGTGGCGACCTTATTGTCGAGTAATATCGATCTGTTAGATGCCATTACCCCCAATGTGCGCGATGCCCTCACAGCCTTGTTTGCCAATATTGCCTGCTATATTTTAGGCTCGATTTGGTTTAGGGCGGGGGTTGCTGAGCGTATTCAAGCCAGTGCCTTTGTCAGCCCGGGTAAACTTAAAAATAATGCTAATAAGAAAAATGGTCCCATCTCTCAGCAGGATTTGCTGATCTTAGCCAGCCGTTTTGTTAGCCCAACCCGCGCCTATGAAAGCTTTAGCCGATTCTCCACCGAGGCGGTCAAGAGTGACAGCTGGCACAAGGCTGCGACACCTGAGCTTATCGCCCACACCGAACGTTTACTCGCCGGGGTACTCGGTGCCTCCAGTGCCTCCTTGGTAATGGACTCGGTGTTACAAGGGCGCGACTTGGCCTTAGACGAAGTCTTTAGCCTAGTGGATGAAGCCTCATCCAAAATTATGCTTAGCCAAGATATGCTGCGAGGAGCTATCGAGCATGCCTATGAAGGGATGAGCGTTATCGACAGCGATCTGAACCTAGTGGCATGGAACTACAAATATGTCGAGTTATATCAATATCCTGAGGGATTTTTACAGCAAGGCATGCCCATCGGTGAAGTGATCCGCTTTAACGCGGCGCGGGGATATTGCGGCGAGGGGGATATTGAGTCGCAGGTCGAAAAACGCGTGCAGCATATGCGCAATGGCACGCCGCACACCTCAGAGCGGCAACGTAAAGACGGCAAAGTGATTAAAATTCAAGGCAATCCTATGCCCGATGGCGGCTTTGTGATGACTTTTACCGATATTACTCAATACCGTGAGCAGGAGCGGGCTTTGCTTGAAGCCAATGAAACTCTCGAATCGCGAGTCAAAGAGCGAACCTATGAATTAGCCATGTTAAACAGTGAGTTGCTTGAGGCTAAGGCGCTGGAAGAAATGGCGAACGCTTCTAAGAGTCGCTTCTTAGCGGCGGTAGGGCACGACTTAATGCAACCCCTGAATGCGGCGAGACTGTTTACCGCGTCCTTGTCCCAGTATCCAAATCTGGACCGTGAGGCGCGCACCACCTTATCCCATGTGAATAGCTCGCTCAAAACCGCTGGCGAGCTACTTACTGACTTGCTGGATATTTCTAAGCTCGATTCCGGCATGGTAGAGGTCAATCGCCGTGATTTTGCCATATCCGAGCTGCTCAATGGCCTGTCGGTCGAATTTGAGGCGATGGCGGCGGACAATCAAATTCGCTTTAAGATGATCCCCTGTAGCGCGACGGTAAATTCCGATCCTTCGCTTCTCAGACGCGTGCTGCAAAACTTCTTAACCAATGCTTACCGTTATGCGCGAGGTGGACGGGTTCTGTTTGGCTGTCGTCATCGAGGCAGTGAGTTAGAGATCCAAGTATTGGATACGGGCTGCGGCATTGATGAGCACGAAACCCGTGAAATTTTCAAAGAGTTTAAACGCTTAAATAATCCACGTAGTAAGAGCGTCAGCGGCCTCGGCTTAGGGCTGGCGATTGCCGACCGGATCAGCCGGGTGCTGAATCACGGTATTCAGGTGTCTTCGCAGCTGGGGCGCGGCTCAGTGTTTTCCATTAGCGTACCTTTGGGGGAAACCGTGCGTCAGCCACTTGTGAAGGCTTTACCGTCCCTATTGCAACCCTTGTCTGGGATTAAAGTGCTGTGTATCGACAATGAAGAGGCGATTTTGGCGGGGCTTGAGAGTCTACTCAGTCGCTGGCAGTGCGAGGTGATATGCGCCAAGGACTTATCCGATGCGCGGATTAAATTAGGTCTTAAAGGGGTGGCGCCAGATATCGTTTTAGCGGATTTCCACTTGGACGATGGTCAAAACGGTGTCGATGCGATGGACGGGATCCGCGCGCTTTATGGCAAAGATTTACCGGGGATTTTAATTACGGCCAATACCCGCAAAGAGATAGTGGAAGATGTGCAGCGCCGGGGTTATCACTATATGGCGAAGATGATTAAACCCGCGGCACTGCGGGCATTGATCTCAAGCCTAGTAAAGAAGACTCAGTGATCAATGCCATTGATACATTTAACCATGGCTGATGGTGATGCTTTCATTCGCAAGCGCCTCGGTTTGAGCGGCCTGTGGCGGCGTAATCGTCGCTGCCACTTGCTTCATCGCCCGAGTCAGTTGTGTCAGTTGCGCTGGGGTTATCACATAGGGCGGCATAATATAAATTAGGTTGGCAAAGGGGCGAACCCATACGCCTAAGTCGACAAATTGCTGCTGCAGCGCCGCGGTATTGACCGCTTGGTGCATTTCGAGCACGCCGACGGCGCCGAGCACGCGCACCTCTTTCACGCTGGGAATATCATTGGCATCGGCAAGCTCGCGCTGCATTTGCTGTTCGATGGCGGCAACCTGCGCTGGCCACTCCTGTTGATTGATCAGATCTAAGCTTGCGCAGGCGGCAGCGCAGGCGAGGGGATTGCCCATAAATGTTGGGCCGTGCATAAAGACGCCTGCGGGCGATTGGCTAATGCCTTGGGCGACGTTATCTGTGCACAAGGTGGCGGCAAGGCTGATATAACCCCCCGTTAACGCTTTGCCTAGGCAGAGTATGTCGGGCGTGATATCGGCATGTTCATAGGCAAATAACTTACCGGTTCGGCCAAAACCCGTAGCGATTTCATCGAGGATAAGCAGCACATTATATTCATCACACAGGGCACGCAGGCCGCGTAAATAGTCGCTGCTGTAGAATCGCATTCCCCCTGCACCCTGCATAATCGGCTCGATAATCACGGCGGCAATCTCTTGATGTTGCTCGCGTAAAATACGTTGCATTGGCGCTAAATCATCTTGGCTTAATGGCTCGCCGAAGGGCGTTTGCGGCGCGTCGACAAAACACTGTTTCGTTACAGCCTCGCCAAACATGGTATGCATACCCCCTTCGGGATCGCAGACACTCATGGCGGCAAAGGTATCGCCATGGTATCCCTTCTTCACCGTGAGAATGCGTTGTTTTTGGGCCTTTTGCACTAAAGGCAAATCTTGCCCCTGCCAATATTGCAGCGCCATTTTGATGGCAACTTCAACGGCAATCGAGCCTGAGTCGCACAGAAAGACTTTAGTGAGGGGCTCGCAGGTCATCGCCAGCAGTTTTTTGCAGAGTGTAATGGCGGGCTCATGGGTAATGCCGCCAAACATGACATGGCTGAGTTGCTGCAGTTGCCGCTCCATCGCCGTTAATATCGCCGGGTGTCCGTAGCCATGCACGCAGGCCCACCAGGAGCTAGTGCCATCGATAAGCTTACGGCCATCGACCAATTCCAGCTCGCAGCCTTGGGCACTGTGTACCCCAAAAACAGGAAGTGCGCGGGTCATTGAAGTATAAGGATGCCAAATATGGGCGCTATCAAAATCAAAATCCAAATCGAGTAAATTGCGCATAAAAGCTCACAGTGTTGATTGAAAAGTAATCAGTGGTAAACCTGTATCACTGGTTGGCGTTGACAGTTTAAGGGCTGAGGTTATCCTAGCCAAGGTAAAATACAAAAATTAAAGGGTGTTCAATGTCGCAGTTGCAAGTTCGTCATGATTGGAAGCGGGAAGAAATCGAAGCCTTATTTGCGCTGCCGATGAATGACTTATTATTTAAAGCACACAGTATCCATCGTGAAGTGTACGATCCTAACGAAGTGCAGATCAGCCGATTACTGTCGATTAAAACCGGTGCTTGTCCTGAGGATTGTAAATATTGTCCGCAGAGTGCGCGTTACGACACTGGCCTTGAAAAAGAGCGCCTATTGGCGATGGAAACCGTATTGACGGAAGCGCGCAGTGCTAAAGCCGCGGGCGCTTCACGTTTCTGTATGGGCGCCGCTTGGCGTAACCCGAAAGATAAAGACATGCCATACCTCAAGCAAATGGTGCAAGAGGTTAAAGCCCTCGGCATGGAAACCTGCATGACCTTAGGCATGCTTAGTGCCGAGCAAGCCAATGAGCTGGCCGATGCGGGCCTTGACTATTACAACCACAATTTAGATACCTCGCCTGAATATTACGGCGATGTGATCACCACCCGTACCTATCAAAACCGTTTAGATACCTTAAGCCACGTGCGTGCATCGGGCATGAAAGTTTGCTCTGGCGGTATTGTTGGCATGGGCGAAAAGGCCACAGACAGAGCGGGTTTATTGCAACAACTGGCGAATTTGCCTCAGCATCCCGATTCTGTGCCCATTAACATGTTGGTCAAAGTGGCGGGCACCCCCTTCGAAAAACTCGATGATTTAGATCCGCTGGAGTTTGTCCGTACCATCGCCGTGGCGCGTATTTTAATGCCTAAGTCCCGTGTGCGTTTATCTGCGGGCCGTGAAAACATGACTGACGAACTGCAGGCCATGTGTTTCTTTGCGGGCGCTAACTCGATTTTCTACGGCTGTAAGTTACTGACTACGCCAAACCCTGAAGAAAGTGATGATATGGGCCTGTTCCGCCGTCTTGGCTTACGTCCTGAGCAGGGTGCTGCTGCAACTATCGATGATGAGCAGGCGGTCTTAGCCAAAGCTGCGGCTCACCAAGATAAAGCCTCGGCACCTTTTTATGATGCGGCGGCGCTGTAACCAAGACTTATCGCCTCAGTAAAACTCGCATCTTTGGACTTGTGCTTCGTTAAGGCGAAGCGCAGGCTCCAAAGATAGTGCGGGCGGCGAGACTCAGCGAGAATTTAGCCGTCTCTATGTCTGATACTGAGCGAAAACGAGTCAAGACACCGAGTGAGCCAGCAAAGTAAAATGCAGAGCAAGAAAAGTTGAGCAAGACAAGTTGAGTAAGAAAAAATGAGTTCACCACTCACCTCAAAACTGGGTTCAAAAATCCTCGCCCGTCAGCAGGCGTTAGCCGAGCAAGGTTTACTTAGGCAGCGTCAGGCACTGTCGAGCGCGGCCGCACTCAGTGAGGATGGCCCTCAGTTTGGCTTAGCGGATCGGCACTATCTTAACTTCAGCAGTAATGATTACTTAGGGCTATCCCGTGCTCCCGAATTGGCCGAGGCGCTGCACCTTGGCGCTAAGCAATATGGGGTTGGTAGCGGCGCATCACCACTGGTGACGGGCTACAGCGAGGCGCATTTGGCGCTAGAAACAAAGCTGTGCCAGATGACGGGATTTGAGGCGGCGCTACTCTTTAGCTCAGGGTTTAGCGCCAATACCACCTTGTGTAAAACCTTGTTCGATAAGCAGGATGTGGTGCTGGCGGATAAGCTGGTCCATGCATCGATTATCGATGGCTTGCGCGACAGCGGCGCGGATTTTAAGCGTTTTTTGCATAACGCCACCGAAAGTGCCGAGCGCCTATTAGCGAAGAACGCAGTGTCAGCCTTGATCACTGAGAGTGTGTTCAGCATGGATGGCGATATCGCGCCGATTTCGGCGTTATCCGCACTTTGCCGAGCAAACAATGCTTGGTTGATTGTCGATGATGCCCATGGTTTTGGCGTGGTGGATGCTGTGAGTGCTCAAGTTGAGTCGACTCCAGCTTCCAACCTTATCGATATCCAGGTAGTGACTTTTGGTAAAGCGTTAGGCTGTCAGGGCGCGGCGATCCTCGGGAGTCGGCAGTTGATTGAATTTCTGGTCAGCAATGCGCGGGAATATATCTATTCCACCGCCTTGTCGCCCGCCAATGCGGCCCTTGCCTTGGCCGCTGTTGAATACGCTGAGGTCCATCCTGAGCTTAAGCAAAAATTGCAGAGCAATATCTTGTTGTTCAAGCAGTTGTGCCAAGATGCTGATATTCCACTCCTAGGTAGCGACACCGCGATTCAACCTTTGATTATTGGTGATGCGGCGCAAACCTTGCTGGTGGCGGAAAAGCTAAAGGCATTAGGTATTTGGGTCGGCGCCATTCGTCCACCCACAGTGCCCGTTGGCTCGGCAAGATTACGCATTACCTTAAGCGCAGCCCATAGCGAGGCGGCAATACGGCGCTGCGTCAATGGGATTGCCACTGTGCTGAAGGAATGCGCACTGCCGAGGGTATCTGAGCGGCCTGAACGGTAAGCTAGTGTTTGATTCAGAATATCTGGTGAATTGCAGGGCACTTCAATGCTCGAGAGCTTGAAGATAAGAGCTTGAAGATAAAAGTCTGAAAGTAAGAGCTTGAACGTAAAAGCTTATAAGTAAAAGTTTGATGTTAAAGTGAGAATAATCTGTGATGTCTATGCCGCTTGGCGTGAGTGTTAATTCCCATCAATCTGCCAGTCAGGTCGAGCATATTGCCGATCGGTTTTCTGCTGCTGCCAAGCACTATCAAGAGCATAACTGTTTACAGCGTTTAAGCGGCGCGAGTTTGTTGCAGGGATTTGCTGCCAAGGGCGCAATTCTCGATATTGGCGCGGGGCCGGGGACCGATTTCGCCAACCGAGCAAAGGGCGAGGAGATGAGGGTTTATGCCCTCGATATCGCTCTAGGGATGCTGCAACAACTTAAAGCGACTTTCCCTAGCTACCAATGTGTGTGCGGTAATGCCGAGCAACTCCCCTTTGCCGATGGGAGTATCGATAGTATTTACTCCAATTTAGCTCTGCAGTGGTGCCAGGATTTTTCGGCTGCGACCAGTGAAATGGCTAGAGTCTTAAAATCTGGTGGAGAAGCGCATCTGAGTATCGTGGCCGACGGCAGCTTGGCGCAGTTATCCCATCTTGGTTTGAGGGTGAACGGTTTTTTATCCCTTGAAAGCTTAAAGGCTGCCTTTGATACCTCTGATTGGCAACTGTTTGATGTTCAACTTGTGCCAATGACCGTCTATTTTCAAGATCTTAAAACCTTGCTCTATTCTATTAAGGGCGTGGGCGCATCGGTGCAATCCTCAGTACAGACCATAGCTTCTTCAGATCCCGAAGCCCATTTAGGCAAATTGCGTGGCCGCCGCGATTGGCAGGCTTTACAGCAACGTGCTGAGCAGTTTCGTGAAACACAAGGCTTGCCTTTAACCTATCAGATAGCTCAATTTCGTGTGCGTCGCCAAGGCGGCTCGGTATAAACCTTTAGCAAGGGTTTGGCGACAGATTAATAAGGAAAACGCATGTTTTTTGTAACAGGAACAGATACCGACAGCGGAAAAACCTTAGTGTTGACCGCACTCTTGACCGCTTTCAATCGTGAGGCTGCTCGCACAGGCGCTATGCATTTAAGTCTTGGAGTAAAACCTGTGGCATCGGGTTGTGAAACCACAGAGCAGGGTTTACGTAACAGTGATGCGTTGAAACTGATGTCGGCCTCATCTTTAAAACTTAGTTATGAGCAGGTCAACCCAGTGAGTTTTGAGCCTGCCATCGCACCGCATATTGCCGCAAAACAGCTGGGGATTAACATATCGCCAGAGGCGATTTTGGCAAAACTAGACAGACAAGCCTTTGAGCGGGCTGATTTTTGCTTGATAGAAGGTGCGGGCGGCTGGCGTTTACCCTTAGGGGACGGACGTTATTTATCGGAATTAGTGCAGCAGCTTAATTTGCCGGTGATCTTGGTTGTGGGGATGAAACTTGGCTGCCTAAATCATGCCTTATTAACCCAAGAGGCGATAATGGCCGATGGCTTAACCGTAGCGGGTTGGGTGGCAAATTGTGTCGATCCCAATATGAGTGTGTTCGATGAAAACTTAGTGTCGCTCAAAGAGATGATGACGGCGCCATTTCTTGGCTGTATTCCTCATCTAACACAAGCGGATGCGGAGCATGCCGCCAACTTTATTGATATTCAGCCCTTATTGATGAAATAGTGTCATCCAATGAAAGGCACATGAGATACAAAAACAGAGGCTATATCGCCTCTGTTTTTGTTAGTACAAATTTAATTTAGTGTGACTAAAACTTAACGCGATAGCCAATATTAAAGGCGATATCGGTGCTGTTATCCATATTGAAATAGTTTTCAACAATGGAGAACTCTATTGCACTACTATCTAAGTAATAACGATAGCCGAGTAATATTTCGTTAGAAGCTTTAGAAAAATCATTTTCGGTTTCGAGTAAGCCTTGGTAATGATGCAGTTCAATTAACCAACCATGGCGCCCAGTGATATATTCATAACCGAAATTGACGGAATAAGCATGATTGTCGTAGCGGATCCCCGAAAGAACCTCATTACCCTGCCTAAAACTCACGGCAGCGGTAGAATGAAAATGATGTTTTTCATAACGAAAGCTGTAATTGAGCTGCAAGGCTTGTTCAAAGGTTTCATTTTCGAAGGGGCCAGCGTCGACATAGTTATAATATAGGCTGCCCCCTAAAGATAAGCCGTGATATTGGTTCTCAAACAATTGATAACCGAGATAAAGGGTAATTGCATTATTCAGGGTTTCTCCCGAAATATTACGCTGATTTATTCCGTCCTTTGAGAAAATCTGATTCTGGTGTTTACCTGCATCTTCACGACCATTTTGACTAAACCCAAATGCATCATGGAACCACATAGTCACTGAGTCTAAGTGATTATCTCCGCTAAAACGCCAGTGGTAACTCGTATCTAGCAACCATTTGTCTGTCATTTGCCAGGTGAGTCCACCTTCGAGCGTGTTATGGTAGTAGTCGGCAAAATAGTCGTCGGTTTCCGCCCAAACACTGGCCGCACTGGCCGAGAGATGCAACTCTTTTTGTCCTTCGGGCAAGGAAAAGCCTGAACGCAGCATCGGGGTTAAACTGCCTGCTTGGGTTGGTGATTGAGCATAGGTCCGTAATGGTCCGTAATCACTAAAATCGACAGTGGCGGCAAAGGCATTCGGTGCAAGCAACAAAGGTAGCACTAGAGTAGGTTTAAAGTTTAAAAACGGCATAGCTTAAATATCCCCCCACATTATTCAAGGAATAGAGTAGGTTCGATGGTTGATGAAAATGAACTTTGCGAGCAAAGAGGATGTGCTCGCAACAGAAATCAAAATGTAAACTCTTTGGGTGAAATTAACATTTTAATTTCATTTAAAGCAGTGTGTAGCAAAGTAATACGAGCGCAAGCCAAATAATACGCCCAAGCATGGGCAGTGAATACAGGGCGAGTAAAACACTTATAATTAACAATATCGTCGCAGGCTTACGCAAATGCGCAGCAGTTAATGTGGGTAACTTCATTTCATCTCTGACATATTCATAATGCGAAATATCACTAATACTGAATATGGTGAGCGCAATAGATAGATATCTTATAAAAACGTGTTGTGCGAATATTCAGTTATTTTGAGGCGCTAATATAACGTCATTGGATAGGGGAGTAAATCTTGTGAGTCGCTAAATAGGATTCAAAAATTGGAACTGAAAATCCCTATTTTTGTTAGATAAAAATAATCCTATTTATTCCACAACCTACTGTAATAAACCATCGTAAATATTAAACCACTTAACTATAAGGTTATTAAGCTGAGTATAGCAATATCGATTTTACCCATAAAAAAACGCCGGACTTCCGGCGTTTTTTATGGTGTTAAGCAAAGCTCAAATCGAGTGTTAACTTAGTGGCCTAGGGCCAATCATCACTGTTCCAGCGGTACAGCCAAGTGGCAGCGAGTGGCTTTTCATCTTTACGCAGTTGAATTCTGAGCTCTGCCACATTGGTACTTTCAGGCTCGAAAGTCACGAAAACGCGAGCACCATTGATATCCGGATGAGCCACTATGCGAGAAGACAGAATTTTGCCTTTGCTGATACTGGCATCAATGGTAATTTTTTCAATATCTTGCGGTTTAATATTGCTGTAATCGATCAGCAGTTCTTTGCCTTTGGCTTGCTTTTGTCCCTTGGAGCTGCGAACCACTCGCGCCTTAGTATTCGCACTGGGGCTATCGTTAGACGCTGTGATGCGATAGGAGTAACGATAGGGTTCACCTTGCTTTAAGCCGCCCTGAGGCTCCCAGTAGGTGACTATGTTGTCGTTGGTTTCGGCGCTCGATGGGATTTCCAGTAGCACTAACTGGCCTTTACCCCAATCGTTTAGCGGTTCAATCCAAGCAGAAGGACGTTGCTGATAGTTTGCGCTCAGATCTTCATAGTAATCGAAGTTACGATGACGTTGGATCAAGCCAAAACCTTTGATGTCCTCGTCGCCAAAGGCGCTGATCTGCAATTTATTTGGGTTATTAAGTGGGCGCCATAAGCGTTCGCCATTTCCGCGATCGATTTGTAATCCTTCGGAGTTATGTACCGCAGGACGATAGTCTGGCTTATCTGAAGTATCCAACCCGCCATAGAGGAACATCGAGGTCAGTGGTGCGAGGCCCACATGGGCGATGTCTTTGCGTGGGAATAGCGTGACATCCACTTCGACTCGCGTTGGTGCGCCAGGGTAAATACCGAAGCGGTAGGCACCAGTGACGCTCTGGCTGTCTAACAGCGCATGCACCACAATGGCGGTTTGATACTTAGAGGGGCGCTCTACCCAAAAACGCTTGAATAATGGGTATTCTTCACCTTTGGGCTGGGCCACATCGATAGCCAGTCCACGGTTAGATAAGCCATAAATTTGTCCTTTAGACAGCGCTCTAAAATAGCTCGCGCCTTGGAACATGATGAACTCGTCTTTCACCTCATCGTCATTGATAGGGTAGTGCAGGCGTACGCCCGCATATTGGCCAACCTGAGTGAGTAATTTTTCAATGGCGCCATTTGGGACACTAAAGGAGGACTCTGTTAGCTCGATGGGCAAGGCTTGGCTGTTTTCAACCACATCGATATCCACGAGGTTTTTGTATAAAAAACCGGGGGCAAAGAGTTGTACCGAAAACTTAGTGGGAGTGCCGCCCCAAATCGCGGCATTTTCTTGATAATTGATTTTGCCATAGGTCGCGTAATCAAGATCAATGAGTTCCTTAGGGGCTTTTCGGGCTTCTTTAAACGGTTTTTGTGCCAGTTGCTGGGCCAGTTCAATAACAGTGTCATGGGAGAAGGCCTTGGCTTTTTTCTCTTGAGTTGAGTCGGCGCCATAGGCGGGCACTAAGCTGCTGATGCCCATCATACAAGCGAGTAGAGAACCGAGAAAAAACTTAGGTTGGCTCGTTTTTCGCTGTGTGATAGGGGCTAAATGATTGATTGTTGAATGCAGTCGCAAAATAGGTACTCCTCACTTCAATGGGCTAAGGTGCAAGATTGGCACCCGTAACGTGCCCAAAACTCCCGATTTATAAATCACTTAGAATGCATTAGTTCGGGAAGTGTTTAGGGGTGGATGAAAATTTAATCTTGTTAATCAAAGTGTTCGACAACGAAATTAGAGCAGTTACTTAAGTGGTGCAAGTCTTTTCTCCCGCAGGATAAGTGCTGACCTTATCGGTTAAAACATCAGGTAGCTTGAGTGTTAACTTGGGATATTACTGCTATCCGGTTTGACCGCACGAGGTATAGTGGCCTCTTTTATATGACATTTTGCGGCATTTTATCGGCCAGCAAGTCTGATGACAAACTCACACTCGGTGGCCGATAGTAGCAGATTAGACGAGGCAATGCCGCCGAATAGATCTTATTTCAGTAAATGGGATAAATCGCTGCCCACAGGGATGGGGATTTCTTGCTGCTCACCACAGAATAAATAGGCCGGATTGTCACCGAGTAGGGATAAGGTTTCACCCTGACGCCAGAGTGCGCTGCCCTCGACAATACCCACAACTGGGGTGATAGGATCGACGCGAGTGAATTCGAGTAAGCGCTGGGCGCGGGTTTCGCCGTTATGTCCCGGTGCGCGGTAGTTTGAATAATGTGGATTTAACTGAAACGGCACAATATTTAGCGCGGTAAACGAAGGTGGCTCGATAATCGGCATATCGTTGGTGGTGCGAATGCTCAGTCCCGAGACGTTAGAGCCTGCGCTCCAGCCAATATAAGGCTTGCCATTCATCACTTCTTCACGAATAAGATGCACTAAATCATACTTATAGAGCTCGTGCAATAAATGAAAGGTGTTACCACCACCGATCAAAATGCCATCGGCATCTTTAATCGCTTGGCGCGGATCGGGATGCTGGTGAATGCCGCTGATATCGAGCCTAAGTTCACTTAATCCCGCTACGACTGAGGCTAAATAAGTGTCGTAACTCATGCTGACACCGGCATAGGGAATAAAAATCCATTTTTGGGCGTTAGTGGTGAGCGGTTTGATAAAGGGAATCGCATGGGAAAGGTAAGGCGTATCACCGACGCGTGAACTGCTAAGCAGTAGGGCATTGACTGTCATTTTTTTATCCTGAAATCTCGGAATGTGCTGGCATGTTAACAAAGTTTAATCGCGATAAACATAGATAAACGCACATGAATTTGGCTGTAACGCTGACAGAGCCTAGATTTAAGTTTAGATTAATACACTGTCCCTAGACTCACGAGCCATGAAAGGCAATGTCTAAATTGAGAGAAAAATTAGCGAGTAGAAAAACTCTTAGCTTTACCCCTTGAATTTCGATTAATTGGACATATTATGTCTTTGAGCAAAGTTAAATGGCATGTGTTTGCCGTAAAGGAGCTGAAATGAAGCGTATTTTTTTATTAATTGCGACTAACCTAGCCGTGTTGCTGGTAGCCTCAATTGTGATGTCTATTCTGGGCGTGAATACGTCTACTATGGGTGGACTGTTAGTGTTCGCTGCGATTTTTGGATTCGGCGGAGCCTTCATCAGCTTAGCCATTTCAAAATGGATGGCGAAAAAGACCATGGGCTGTGAAGTGATCACCACGCCACGTGATAGCACTGAGCGTTGGTTATTGGAAACGGTTGCCCGTCAAGCGCAACAAGCTGGAATTAAAATGCCAGAAGTGGCGATTTACCAGTCACCAGAAATGAACGCCTTTGCCACAGGCCCAAGCAAAGACAACTCATTAGTCGCCGTGAGTACCGGTCTGTTATACGGTATGAGCCAAGACGAAGTAGAAGGGGTTCTCGCCCACGAAGTGAGCCACGTCGCCAACGGCGATATGGTGACTCTGACCTTAATTCAAGGCGTAGTGAACACCTTTGTTATCTTTGCGGCGCGTGTTGTTGCGGGCATTATCAATAACTTCGTATCGAGCAACGATGAAGAAGGTGAAGGTTTAGGCATGTTCGCTTATATGGCGGTCGTGTTTGTCCTCGACATGTTGTTTGGTATCTTGGCCTCGATTATCGTGGCTTACTTCTCACGTATCCGTGAATACCGTGCTGACGAAGGTGCAGCACGTTTAGCGGGTAAGCATAAGATGATTGCAGCGCTTGAGCGTTTACGCCAAGGCCCTGAAAGCTCGGCAATGCCAGCACAAATGTCAGCCTTCGGTATTAACGGCAAGCGTTCAATGGCTGAGCTGATGATGAGCCACCCGCCATTAGAGAAGCGTATCGCCGCTTTACAGACCCGTTAATCGAGTCCACAATTTTGAAAAAGCCCATCGTAACGATGGGCTTTTTTGTATCCAACCTCTCTAACTAAGGCATGCTGAAATGTTTAAATCTGGCATGTCAGCTTGCCTAGCTCTCTACATTACGGTAGTCGTCATTTTATTGCTGTGGATGGCGGTGACGATCGCCACTGAAACGGAGCTCTGGCTCGATAAGCGTTTCGCTACTTGCCGCAACCCCTTGTAGTTCTTTCACTGTGGTATTGGGCGAAATCCCCAGGGTTTGGCGCCAGCTTTGGCCTTGCGTCATCGCTATTGGCTCGGGCAGGCTCGTGAGCAGGTTGATGCCATCAAGCTCTGGCAGCATGCCATCGATCACCAAGGCAGCGCGGTTCGCTAGGCTATCATCGCCAACTCTGCCCCTTTGTCCCCAGTCAACAATCACAGTATCTGCTGTGATCACGGCGGGCAGGTTAGTGACGGCCACATCGCGCTGGATTTGATAGCGATAACTCATCATGGCTTCTTCGAACAACATCGCCGCATCTTCACGGGTACTGGAATAGTTGTAAAAGTCATTGGCGATATCACCGGAGAAAAACGTACTCACATCCGAAGGTTGATAGGCTTTTTGGGCTGCAGTGGCTTTGGCGCCTAAGAAGCTCACCGCCGCAAGACCTGTCATCTCTGTGCTGGTGAGGGGATAGCTGCGACTCACTTGATCGGATATCAAACTCTTATTGGCATTTCTACGGCTATAGTCGTCCAACAATCTGGGGCCTGTGAGTGTGGCGTGTATGCTTCTTGGGAAGAAGTCATTGGCGTGGGCGAGCTCATGGTACAAGAGTGAGGCGAGATCGGGATTAATCTGACTGAGCGTGCGCGTGGCGCGCGTAGTGATTGGGAATCCCTGTGAAGCATATTGGTTATTTTTAACATAACGCCACGGCATGATGAAATTGAGCTCACTGCCAAAGTCGCTGCGATAATCTGGGGCTTCGTTAATGGTGTCGCGCTGGGTTGGCGTGAGCCACAAATCATTCGGGTCAAGATAAATCGCCCCTGTGACCACCCAATAAAACGAGGGGCGCACATCATAGCTTATCACCACGGCAGTGACCGATTGTAGTAGGCGGGCAAAATCGCTGCTCGGGTCCATTTGACGTAAAAATGCTTCGAAATTGTCTCCCATCCAATCGTGGGACACTAAGACGCGATCGAGAATAGTGTCGACATCGAGCGTATTTGAGACTTGGCCGATAAGCGGCAATTGATTGATAGTACAGGCTTCTTTTAACTGATTTGAGTACACACAGCTCGTTAAGGCGCTGGCATAGGGAGAAGCGGGATGATAAGCGTGGGTGCGTGCCACTGGCGTATCGAAGTAGCTCTTGGGGTCTATAGCGGGCGCAGCCGTGGTGAGCACATAGGCTTCGTCTGTCACGGTATTACCGTTAATCGTGGCCGATGCCCTAAGGCGAGTTAAGGTATCTTGAGCAACAGTGGCCGCAGTAAATAGGGGTCTAAAGGGATCGCTGATATCGAGACTGACACTGGGGCCCTCGGCGATACACCAATTGATGCTAGATGCACTAAGGCCGGCTTGTTGAGCGATGCGTAGGCTGACATCGTTACCCTCAACGGCTTGATGATCCTGACGAATGTTTAGCATTGCCCCCGCGCTGCTGTCGGCATTGATCGCTATATCAGCCGTTTCATCGATATTGCTGCCGCTGATATGTAAGCTAAAACGATAGCTGCCTGCTGCGGGGATATCGAAGGCTAATACTGGGCTATTTTGACTCACGAGTTCAATGCTGGGGCCTTCTAACTGTTGCCAGCGGAAGGTGAGAGCCTGTGAATCGCGATTCCCTAGGCTGGCAATAATGGCACTGGATTGTCCCGCCACATATTGAGGCTCAGTTTTAAAGCGGATGGCGCCTGAGTCCGTGGTCACTAGCGGAGTGACAGTGGCGCAGCGTGGCACGTTAGTGGTAGGTGGAGGGGTGACTGTACCACCATCATTATTATCTCCACCACCGCCGCCACAGGCACTGAGCGCGACGGCCGCCGCGATAATACTTAATCGACGTATTGGAACCCATATTCCCATCATGACTCACTCCAATTAACTCTATGTTATTGTTTTTGTAGTATGACTGGCTTGGTTGGCCGTCATTGCTTGGCATATCAACCGACTATAGCACGCTCTTTTGGTTACAAAAAGTGATGAAAGGTAAGTTAAATGTTGTCGGGTTGAGGGGGGGGTTTTGCCGAAAAGGGGTTAATACAACAGCGGATTTGGCTGTGAGTGAGGGTTATAAAAGCGGGGTTCGAATTTATAGAATTATGATGTTTCGAATCACAACATATTGAATCATGACATCTCTAATCACGACTTCTCGAAACAAAGAGCGCGGAGCGTTATTAAAACCGAACCGCGCTTGTTAATCTGAACTTGCTTATCTGAACTTGCTCATCGGCACTGGCTAATCGCGACTTGTTGGTCGCTGGCAGCGATGAGATTGATTGAAGCTCACAATCAGTCTTGTTTGTCGGACTTTTTCTTAAGACCTAGGCCAAGTTCACGCCCACGGATACGAGCATAAAATGGGAACGCGATTAACAGGGTGCCAATCAGCAGGACTTCGATAATGGCAAAGGTCAATGCATCGGTCGTGACATACAACAAGGTGAGGGCGTGCAGCATATATAAGCATAAAATAAAGCTGGCCCATGCATAGGTGTATGGGTTGCCCTTCAAAATTCCTCTTAACGGCAGCAACAGAGGTACTAGCCAGAGTAGGCTGAATAATAAGGTGTATTCCCCATTGAGGCCCTGACCAATAAACCAACCGCCCAGCAGGAGAACGAGGGCAAGGTAGCCTAAACGGCTCAGTGTCAGCAGAGTGCTTGAGGTCATGATGTTCCTATCTTAATCGCATCGAATGATGGTGAAATGGCCGAAGATTAGAGAATGTTCAGTACATTTTCCGGTGGACGACCAATGGCTGCCTGTTGATTGGCCAGTACGATTGGGCGTTCAATCAATTTTGGCGTCTTGACCATAGCATCGATCAGTTGCTCTTCGGTTAAGGCCGGATTGGCGAGTCCCTGTGCTTGATACTCGTCTTCCTTAGTGCGCATTAACTCACGGGCGCTGAGTTTGAGTGTGGCTAAAATTCCACGGATGTCGGCGGCGCTTGGTGGATTCTTAAGGTATTCCACGACTGTGATATCACAGCCTTGCTGCTCGAGTAGGGCTAAGGTTTCGCGGCTCTTTGAACAACGTGGATTATGGTAAATCGTTGCTTGGGTCATAGTACTTATGCTCAATCGGCTAAAACAATGGCGCGAATGATAGCAGAAAAAACAGCGCCCCGTCAGGATGTTCGGGGCGCAATTATAAGGGATTAGCTAATAGATGAAATAACAGAGCCGATTTTACTTCAGGGAATCCATCTCTTTATCCGCTTGTTTAAATTGGCGGATACGAGCTTCGATTCGTGCCAGTTGTAATGGATTGCCTTCCGAGGCGCGGTAGGCAAAGTTCAATTGATCGATAGCCCCTTTATAGTTAGCCCCCAGCGCCATCAACTCGGCATTGGAGAAATACTCCATTCCCTGATTGCCCAATTTTTTATAGGCAAGATTGAGCAGTTGATAGGGCAGTTGATTTTGCTTATCGAGGAAAATTATATCTTCTAGCAACGGGATAGCCTTCGCTGGCTCACCGGCCTCAATATAGATATTGGCTAAGTTCGCGTTAATTACCTGCGATGTGGGTTTCATCTTACGTTGCGCTTCGAGTAACTTAGTCGCCTTAGCATAATCCTTGCGCTCGTTGAGCAAATCCGTCTTGGTATCGATATAAAACAAGTTGTTATCATCGATTTTTAACAGTTCATCGACAATCTTTTCGGACTCGTCAAATTTCTTCAATCTAAACAGCGCTAAGGCTTTGCCGTAGAGGGCCGCTTCTTTAAAGCCGTAGGTTTGCTTATTGAGCTGCTTTTCAAACATGCTCAATACCGCATCGTCGCTGTAACTGGAAAAACGCACCTGGATACGGGCTTTAGCGAGCTGGAAGTTGAGATTATCCGGCACATAGCGGTGTGGATACTGGTGGGCGCGATCGCGCGCTTCGGAGATCCGTGACTCGGGTAATGGGTGAGTCAGCAACATTTGTGGCGGCGTAGTGGTAAAACGGTAACGACTGGCGAGTTTACCAAAGAAGTCGGCGGCTGCATTGGGGTCAAAACCCGCATCGACCAGAATCTGCATGCCAATCCGGTCGGCTTCTTTTTCATGCAGACGGGTATAGTTGATCTTCGATTGGGTCGCCATGGCTTGAGTGGTTGCCAGCGCGGCCATCCCCGCCTGCGGCACGGCGATGGTTAATAAAATGGCCCCGAGTAGCCCCGCAACGGTCGCCGGACCACTTTTTTGCTGCGCTTCGAGGGAGCGCGCCAAGTGACGTTGGGTCACGTGGGTAATTTCGTGGCCGAGCACTGAGGCCAGTTCACTTTCGTTATCGGCGTTAAGGAATAGCCCTGTGTGTACTGCAACGTGGCCGCCGAAGAAGGCAAAGGCGTTAATCTCATCGTTTTGCAGTAGGAAGAAATAAAAGGGCGTTTTAACTCCCGTGGCGTGGGCGACTAATTTATTGCCCAGTTCAGTCAAATATTGGCTCAATACCGGATCGTTCAGCATGGGCGCCGATGAGCGAATAACGCGCATATAGGCATCGCCATAGACCATTTCTTTTTCTAGGCTGAAGGTATTGACGGCGGCGGTGCCCAAGTCGGGCAAGTCGTTGTTGGCAAAACTCTTTGCGGCTCCACCGAGTAACATTAATGAAAGCACACTCGCCGCAAGGGGTTTACATCGGGTCAAAAACGTCAAATTACGCAAGTGGATCCTTTAATTCTTTTAATTGTCTCAACTAAGGCTAGGGTAGCACTTAGCTTGTAGTTTGAGTTGCAACTTAGGATAATAGCCCAAGTTCGTTCATAGCAAGTTCATTATGATTTTTATTGATTTAACATCATTTCGCTGCCCCGTTCCCTTGGTTAAGGTCAAACTTGCGTTGAAGTCTGTGTCTGCTGGCGACAGCTTACATATCCTACTCTCAGACCCAGGTTCCCGCCGAGATGTTCCCGCGTTTTTTAAAAAACAGGGGCATACCGTCGTGACATTGCAAGATGACGCCGGCCAATTAGGGCTATTAATCACAAAAGTTGATTTATCGCAGGGCTAAGCACGCCCAAAGCATGATTCAATGCCGCAGTAAAAATGGCCAGTTGGCTTAGCTGGCTGCAACTTCGCCTAGGCGTGTCGGTCATAGGTAGCAGTTAACTGATTTTCAAGCATATACACAGTAAAACGGATGCGATAAGGTTAACCACCAAAGCATAAGCATCTTTCCTGCGTTTTCGGAAAGCCAATCACCTCATTGGAACGAATTCATGTTTAGTTTTTTCTCTCGTTGGTATCAAGAGCGCTTTAGCGATCCTCAGGCGGTGACGCTGCTGGCCATTCTCGTGGGTCTTGCCCTTGTGTTGTATTTTGCGGGCGGCTTATTAGCGCCCTTGTTGGTGGCCTTGGTGCTGGCTTTCTTGCTTGAATGGCCTGTGGCACAAATGCTGAAATTGGGGATTAACCGCACGACGGGCGCTTCCTTAGTGCTAGTGCTGTTTTTAGGGATAGTGGTGGTGCTGACCTTTGGTCTTATCCCGAGCGTGTGGCGCCAAGGCGTGAGTCTGATGACAGATTTGCCGAGTATGATCGACAAGGGATTACAAACCTTGCAGGGATTAGCGACCCAGTATCCGCAGTTTGTCAGTTCAGATCAGCTCAATTTAATGGTCGCCGAGCTTAAAAAATTGCTCGACACCCAGCACCTGCTCGATATTGCTAAGCAACTGATTGGTTATTCGGCCTCCTTATTGGTGCTGATGGTGTACGCCATTTTAGTGCCCTTATTAGTGTTCTTCTTTCTTAAAGATAAAGACCAGCTGATCAGTGGCAGTAAACGTTTTTTCCCTACCAATCGACAGTTGGCCCGCAAGGTATGGTTTGAGATGCACCAGCAGATCTTCAACTATATCCGCGGCAAGGTGATTGAGATTGTGATTGTCGGAGTAGCAAGCTACATCTTCTTTGCCTTTATGGGGCTGAGATACTCGGCCTTACTCGGGGTGTTGACCGGCTTGTCTGTGCTCATTCCCTATGTGGGCGCGACCTTAGTCACCTTGCCCATCACCTTGGTGGCCTTCTTCCAGTGGGGGTTTAGCTCCGAGTTTGGTTATCTGATGTTAGGTTATGGCATTATTCAGGCGTTAGATGGCAACGTGCTGGTGCCTATCTTGTTTTCCGATGCGGTGGATTTACACCCCGTCATCATCATTGCCGCCGTGTTAGTGTTTGGCGGTTTATGGGGTGTTTGGGGCGTGTTCTTTGCCATCCCATTGGCGTCCTTGGTGAAAGCGGTGATCAATGCTTGGCCGAAAACCGAGATTGAACCTGTAGCGATAACACAGGTGAAGGCGGATTCGGCAGAAGCCTAAGCCGCTGGCAGTAGATAAAACTGATAGGTAAAAGCTAATAGATAAAAACTGAGCCAGAGCGCTCAGTTTTTTATCCACTAACTATTTGTACTAACCATTGTTGTTGTACTAACGATTGCGGCACTCATCATTGCTGTAATAGATGCTGCGCGGTGGCAGCGAGGGCGCGATAGACCAAGGTCGTTTGCTTGGCTTTTATATTCCAATGCTGCCAATAGAGGGGCACCCGAATGCGTTTTTCTGGGGTGAGTTCAATCAATATGCCTTTGTCTATCAAAGGTTTTGCCTGTAAGTGCCCGACTAAACCATAACCTAGACTTAAGTTAATCGCCTCTAAAAAACTCTCCGATGAGGGAATGCTGTGTTGCCACCATTGGCCTGGCAACATTTGAAAATACTGGGCGAGGTACTTTTCATGCATTTTATCTTTGGTTGAAAACACCACGGCAGGGGCTTTCGCGAGCTGCGCTTGGGTAATTTGAGCGCCGAGATCATCGCTATTTTTTGCCCATTCGAAATAACGCGCCGCAAATGCTGGGGTCGCGACACACATATATTCCATGGTCCCTAAAAACTCGCTGCTACAACCGGCCATGGGGTTGGCCGTTGTAGTCACACAACCGACGGCCTCACCATTTTTCAATAGGTGATGGGTGTAGGACTCATCATCGACAATCAATTCCAGCAGCCAGGCATGTCGGCTGAACATATCGGCCAAGGCGGGTAAAAACCATGTCGCTAAACTGTCGGCATTGACGGCAATCCGCACCGTCGTGGGATGGTTTGGGTCATCGGCATCTAACTCGGCTCTCAATTCACTCTCGAGTAATTGCACCTGAGAATAGTGGCGCAATAAACGTTTACCCGTGGGAGTCGCCACCACGGGCGTCGAGCGAATAAGTAAGGATTGGCCGACTCGTTCTTCTAATTGTCTAACGCGCTGTGACACTGCCGATTGAGTGATATGCAACACTTTGGCGGCGCGCTCGAAGCCGCCTTCGGAGACGACGACCGCAAGCGCTTTAAGATTGGCGTATTCCAACATGATTGCTGTCCTTAAAATTATTAATTTTACTTATGATACATAAAAAACATTAGTTATATTAATTTTGTTGTTTTGTCTATGCTAGCGCCTTCTTCAGACATGAGAGGTAGTTATGCAAACGGCGTTTATACAAGGTATGGGCATAGGTGGTAGTTTGATTATTGCCGTAGGGGCGCAAAATGCCTTTGTGCTAAAGCAGGGGATTAAGCGAGCTTATCCTTTGCCGATTGCGCTGCTTTGTTCAATCATCGATGCCTTAATGATCACTGCGGGGGTGGCGGGGCTTGGGCACATTATCGAAGCCTTCCCGACTATCAAACATGTGGCCAGTTTTGGTGGGGCCGCCTTTTTGATTTGGTACGGCGCTAATGCACTTAAGGCCTCGTTTGTCGCTAAAGGGATGGAGATGGATAATGCGCAAAATGGTGACACTTTGCGTAAGGCCGTGCTGACCACGCTTGGGATCAGCCTGCTTAATCCACACCTTTATTTAGATACCGTTGTGCTGCTGGGGAGCATTAGTACTCAGTTCGAAGATGCCCATCGTCCTTGGTTTGGTGCGGGCGCGGTATTGGCTTCGTTTATTTGGTTCTTCAGCCTAAGTTTTGGTGCGCGTTTATTGGCGCCGATATTTAGCCGCCCAGCGGCGTGGCGATACTTAGACCGCTTTATTTGGTTGACCATGTGGAGCATTGCCGCGGCAATTATTTGGCCTTATCTGGCCTAATCTTGGGCAACTAAGCAGCATCCGCTTGAATTTATTCCACAAATCAGGTTGATTTTTAGACGCAAGCTGAAAATTTTTCATGAAAAAAGGCCCTGACAAAGGGCCTTTTTGCGTTCAACTGCTAATTTTTTGTGCGCTGTGTTGAGCCGCGAGACATTAATGCGGCACTAAAGTGCGCAATTAACCAGCAACTTGCGCCAGCACAACTTGGTGATGATCGCTGGTTTTAAACTTATCGAACACATGGGCAATGGTGCCGTCGGTGTTGATGAGGAAACTCAATCTATGGATACCGTCGTAGATTTTGCCCATAAATTTCTTCTCGCCCCACACGCCAAAGGCATCGGCGACGCTGTGGTCTTCATCGCTAAGCAGGGTAAAGTTAAGCGACTGTTTTTCTGCAAACTTAGCTAATTTAGCTACGGGATCAGGGCTAATGCCAAGCACGGTCACTTTGTGGCTGTCGAGTTCGGCTTTGCTGTCACGTAAACCACAGGCTTGCACTGTGCAGCCAGGGGTTGAAGCCTTAGGGTAAAAGTAGACTAAAACCGGGCCGCGCGTTAAGCATTCTTGTAGGGAAACTGCATTACCCTGTTGATCTTGAAGGGTAAATAGCGGCGCTTTCGCGCCAGCGGTTAATGTGTTCATCAATTATCCTCTATCGCTTCTTGAGGGGGTGCCTTCCATGCGTCTAATGGTGCAATCCAGTGCCATTTCTTCAGAGAGTTGATAGATACTCTTTTCGAGCTTTTCTAGTTCAACTTTTTCAGGAATATTGATGGTTAACGAAATCGTCTGGGTTTGCTCACCGTTGTCGAGTTCTTCAGAGAAAGAGCGTACTGCGGCTAAGTCTAAGGAACGGTCGGCGAGGAACTGGGTGATAAGCTTCATGGTGCCGCGCTGATCCTTACCGGTAAAGCGCACTTCAAGGCGTGAAAGGTAGTTTTGCGGCGTATGTTTAGAGGTGCGCTTCATCACTGTCATCAGTTCTAATTCAACACTGAGACTCGGGAGCAGGCTTTCAATTTTCGTTATGGATGCCCACGAACCTGACAACATCATGATTAAGGTAAATTCGTTACCAAATAATGCCATACGGCTGTCGACGATATCGCAGTCACAGTCGCTGGCAAGCCGAGCTAGTTTACTTACGAGTCCAGGACGGTCTACGCCCATTGCGGTTACGACCAGGAAATTGGTCATGAATTGTCCTCACTTTTTCGATATCATAGAGCGAAAACTCGAGACTGAGTGCCGAGTTTTTGTGCGGGATGTAATGCTACCATAACTAATTCAATTTGAGAGCCCCGTTAGTGCTTGTCATTAATGGTTGGCATCAGTACCATAGCGAATCCTGAAATTTTGGGGAAGTCAGATGATAAACGGAAGCATCGTAGCCTTAATCACGCCAATGAACAGTGATGGCTCAGTAGATTTTGCAAGTCTTGAAAGGTTAGTCGAATTCCATATTGACCAAGGCACAGACGCCATCGTCGCCGTGGGTACCACAGGCGAGTCAGCGACTCTGCCAATGAATGAGCACGTTACTGTGGTCGCGCAAACCGTTAAGTTTGCCGCAGGCCGTATTCCTGTGATTGGTGGCAATGGCGCGAATGCGACATCTGAAGCAATCGAACTCACCAAGTCTTTATCTAAAGTTGGAGTTGCTGCCATGCTTGGCGTGACACCTTACTACAATAAACCCACGCCTAAGGGTTTAGTCGCACACTATAAAGCTGTAGCGGCAAGCACTGATATTCCGCAAATTCTCTATAACGTACCAGGCCGCACCGCGGTGGATATGAAGCCCGAAACTGTGGCTGAGTTAGTGGGCGTGAGCAATATCATTGGCGTAAAAGAAGCCACGGGCGATGTATCACGCGTTAAGCGTTTACGTGAGCTTTGTGGTAACGACTTTATGTTGTATAGCGGCGATGATGCAACGGCGCGGGAGTTTTTACTCCTTGGCGGTAATGGCGTGATTTCGGTTGCCAACAATATAGTGCCAAAAGCCTTTAAAGCCATGTGTGATGCAGCACTTGCGGGCAATGCCGAATTAGCGGCGAGCATCGATGAGCCGCTACGTGGTCTGTATACCACACTGTTCTGCGAAGCGAACCCAATCCCTGTGAAGTGGGCCGCCCACCGTATGGGTCTTATCGAGTGTGGTCATATTCGTTTACCTTTGACTGAACTTTCTGAGCAATGTCATGGTCTGTTGTTAGATGCAATGACTCGCGCCCAGATAGAGGTTAAATAATTAATGTTAAAGAAAGTCACCCCACTGTTCCTAGTTGCTGCCGTTGCAGCTTGTAGCTCGCCATTAGAGCGTCGCCAAGCAAACGGCGGTGAAGACTATGTGCAGGCCGAGCAAGCGCCAATGCTGAAGATCCCCGAGGGATTAAAAGCACCGCCATATAATAAAGAATTTGAAGTGCCTAACTTAGGGCCAAAGGCGAATTCTGCGCTGGTTGGTAAAAACCTCGATATCCGTCCTCCACTACAAGTACTGCCAATGGCAGAAGGTACGCACGTGGAAGAGGGCAGCGATAACATTAAGATCGTGGTTGAATCGATTGATAACAGCGTCGATCTTAAGCAAGAGATCTTCACTAACTTAGATGGTTTCTTTGCTAAGCAAGGCATCAGCATTCGCAACCGTGATTTCGATAAAGGCAGTATCGAAACCGATTGGATTGAAAACACGGAAGTGCTGGAATCGAGCCTGTGGGGCTCTGATAAAGAGTATCTGCTGCGTCAACGCTATCGCTTCGACGTAGAAACTCGTCCGCACGGTCGTACCGCTAACATAGTGATCCACTTGGTTGAACACCAAGAGTTTTACGACGGTAAAGAGCAAGATGTCCTGTTAAGTAGTGAAGATAAACAGCGTTACACCATCGACATGCTCAACAGCTCTATCGCTTACATGAGTGTGAAGCGCGATCAAGCGATTCAAGCGAACCGTTTGAAGCAGACCTTAGGGATCAATGTGGATTTAGTGACGCCTGAAGAAGGTGCTGCTTACTGGTCCGCGAAAGCGCCATACAAACAAGTGTGGGATCGTCTGCGTATCGTGCTGCCAGAAATGGGCTTTGAAATTGCCGATATGGACAGCGCCAAGGGACTTTACTTCATTAAGTTTACCGACAACTCTGGTTTCTGGAGTTCGTTGTGGAACGACAAGCAATTGGCCTTGAAGGAAGGCAGTTACCGCATACTGCTTGAAGACGGCGATAGCTCAGAGGAAACCAAAATCCTGCTGCGCGACGGTGAAGACCAACCATTGTCGAATGACGTCGTGACCAATGTGTATCAGTCACTGTCGAACCTGATGAAAGAAGAGCGCAAACTGCGTTAATCCTACCTCAGTCAACAAAAGGGCGATTTAATCGCCCTTTTTTGTGCCTGCCATTTGAGCGCCGCTATGCTCACCTTGTGCGTTAACTATACAGAATGATGCTTCAGAATATTTCTGGCGTATATCAATATTTAAAGCATGGTTTTAGATAAAGTGTTTTCAATTTTGACTTTTGTTGAAGCAATTCGCTAAAAGTGCCAATTATCCTACTGCATTCTTAATCCTGATTATCCTTTCTGACTCGAATTGCCATTTATTACATATTTTATGCAGTTGGCGTAATTTGTAAGAAAAAGTAAAACGTATTGATGCAATGATGCGAGTGGGTAAACTAGCCGTCACTAATGCGAGTCATCATCATTTGGAAGCCAGATGAAAAAAATCATAATTATCATCGCTATTTTGGCTGCGGGCTGGTTTGGATACCAAAGTATGCAACCCCAAGCTCCGCAGAAAGCTAATGTTAAGCTCACCCCTAATGTGGTCATCGCGACTGCCGCTATGGCGCCTGTGCGTGACGAAGTTGAAGCCATAGGCACCAACAAGGCCTATGAGTCTGTCACTATCACGCCTAAAGTCACCGATGTGGTCACCTCACTCAAATTTGATGATGGAGATATCGTTAAGAAGGGCGACTTATTGGTGCAACTGCAAAATGCCGAGCAGATAGCCAAAGTGAAAGTGGCGCAGGTGAAGGTGAGTGATAATCAACGCGAGTTAGCGCGGATCAGCTCTCTGGTGACCAGTCGCACTGTGGCAGAGTTAGAGCGTGACCGCCTGCAAACTTTAATCGATACCACCCGTGCCGAGTTAGAGCAGGCACAATCATCCCTGAATGATCGCAGCATAGTTGCGCCCTTTAATGGTCGTTTAGGCCTGCGCCAAGTGAGTGTGGGTAGCCTAGTGACTCCGGGTACTGAGATCACCACACTCGATGATATCTCTAAGATTAAATTAGACTTTTCGGTGCCTGAGCGCTTTATTCAAGACTTACAGCCCGGCAAACAAGTCGAAGCCAAAGCCGTAGCGTTTCCCGATGAAATCTTTAAAGGCAAAGTGATTTCTATCGATAGCCGCGTTAATCCAACCACTCGCGCCGTGATTGTGCGCGCCGAAATCCCAAATCCAGATTTACGTTTACTGCCCGGCATGCTGATGAAGGTGAAACTCATCAAGCGCAGCCGTGAGGCCTTGATGTTGCCTGAGTCGGCGATTATCCCAATCCAAAAAGAGCACTTTGTTTACAGCGTCAATAAGGACAATGTGATTGAGCGTAAGCAAGTCACCATTGGTATTCGTACCCGCGGCTGGGTCGAAATCCTCGGTGGTTTAGAGATTGGTGAAAATGTGGTGATCCGCGGGCTACTCAAAGTGCACCCAGGCGATGTGGTCAAAACCGAATTGGCTGAGAAGTTTAGCTATCTTTCCGATGCTAATGCGGAGCCAAGTGTATGATCCTGACAGATCTTTCCGTTAAACGACCGGTATTTGCCTCGGTTATTAGCTTATTGCTGGTGGCCTTTGGTTTAGTGGCATTCGATAAGTTACCGCTACGGGAATACCCTAACATCGACCCGCCGATTGTTTCGATTGAAACCAACTATCGCGGCGCCAGTGCCGCCGTGGTTGAGAGCCGTATCACCCAGCTGATTGAAGATAGGATCAGCGGCGTCGAAGGTATTCGCCATGTGAGTTCATCGAGCAGCGATGGTCGCTCGCAGGTGACCTTAGAGTTCGATATCAGCCGCAACATTGAAGATGCGGCCAACGACGTACGCGACAGAATTTCGGGCCTGTTAGATAACTTACCCGAAGAAGCCGATCCCCCAGAGGTACAAAAGGCCAACGGTGGCGATGAAGTGATTATGTGGCTCAACCTAGTGTCGGATCAAATGACCACATTAGAGCTGACCGATTACACCCGTCGTTATTTATCCGACCGTCTGTCCGTGGTGGACGGGGTGTCGATGATCCGTATCGGTGGTGGCAAAGTTTACGCCATGCGCGTGTGGCTCGATAGACAAGCCCTTGCATCCCGAAGCCTTACAGTTGCTGATGTTGAAGCCGCGTTAAGGGCTGAAAACGTTGAGTTGCCCGCAGGTTCGCTCGAGTCCAAGGAGCGCCACTTTACCGTGCGTTTAGAGCGTAGTTATCGCACCGCCGAGGACTTTGCCAATTTGGTGATTTCCCAAGGCGAAGACGGCTATTTAGTCAAACTTGGCGATGTGGCAAAGGTGGAAATTGGCTCGGAAGAAGAGCGCATCATGTTCCGCGGCAACAAGGAGGCCATGATCGGTCTTGGTGTGTCGAAACAGTCGACCGCCAACACCTTAGAAGTGGCCCGCGCCGTTAACGCCTTAGTCGATAAAATCAATCCAACCTTACCCGCTGGCATGTCGATTAAACGCAGCTACGACAGCTCAGTGTTTATCGAAGCCTCGATTAAAGAGGTATACCAAACCCTATTCACCGCCATGGTGCTGGTGATCATCGTGATTTATCTGTTCCTTGGCAGCGTGCGCGCCATGTTAATCCCTGCTATTACCGTGCCCGTGTCTTTGCTCGGGACGTTTATCGTCCTCTATGCGCTAGGATACACAATCAACCTGTTGACGCTGCTTGCGATGATCCTCGCCATCGGTATGGTGGTAGACGATGCGATTGTGATGTTGGAAAACATTCACCGCCGTATCGAAGAAGGGGATTCACCCTTAAAGGCGGCATTCTTGGGTGCCCGTGAAGTGGCCTTTGCGGTTATCGCCACCACCTTAGTGCTAGTGGCGGTATTTATGCCGATCACTTTCCTAGAAGGGGACTTAGGTAAGCTCTTTAAGGAGTTTGCGGTGGCCATGAGCGCGGCGGTGATCTTCTCCAGTATCGTGGCCTTAACCTTAAGCCCGATGATGTGTTCTAAGCTGCTTAAACCCGCGTCGCAGGATTCGTGGTTAGTGCGTAAGGTCGATAGCATTATGACGGGGATTTCCCGTGGCTATCAAAGCTCGCTTGAGAAGGCGATGGCAAGACCTGTGCTGATGTCGATATTAGTCTTGATTGCGCTCGGGAGCAGTGTGCTGCTCGCCCAAAAAGTGCCGCAGGAATTTGCGCCGCAGGAGGACCGGGGTTCGTTATTTTTGATGGTGAACGGGCCGCAGGGTGCGAGTTACGAATATATCGAATCCTACATGAACGAAGTGGAAAACCGGTTAATGCCGTTGGTGGACTCGGGAGACATTAAACGCTTGCTGATCCGTGCGCCCCGTGGCTTTGGCCGCGCCGCCGACTTCTCTAATGGTATGGCGATTATCGTGCTCGAAGATTGGGGACAACGTCGCCCGATGAAAGAAGTGATCGGCGATATTAACAAGCGCCTCGCGGATTTAGCCGGTGTGCAAGCTTTCCCTGTGATGCGTCAAGCCTTTGGCCGTGGCGTGGGTAAACCTGTGCAGTTTGTGATTGGTGGCCCAAGCTACGAAGAGTTGGCCCGCTGGCGCGACATTATGATGGAAAAGGCGGCGGAAAATCCTAAATTGCTTGGCCTTGACCACGACTATAAAGAGACCAAACCGCAGCTTAGAGTCGTGATCGACAGGGACAGGGCGGCCAGCCTTGGGGTATCGATTTCCAATATTGGTCGCACTTTAGAATCGATGCTGGGCTCGCGTTTAGTCACCACCTTTATGCGCGATGGCGAAGAGTATGATGTGATTGTGGAAGGGGAACGCAGTAACCAAAATACCGCGGCCGATCTGCAAAATATCTATGTTCGCTCTGAACGGACCAAGGAGTTGATCCCACTGTCGAACTTAGTAACGGTCGAAGAGTTTGCCGATGCCAGCTCCCTTAACCGTTATAACCGTATGCGGGCGATCACTATAGAAGCCAGCTTGGCGGATGGTTATAGCCTAGGTGAGGCGCTGGATTACCTCAATCAGGTGGCGCGTGCTTATCTGCCTGCGGAAGCTGTGATCAGCTACAAGGGACAATCTTTGGATTATCAAGAGTCTGGCAGCTCAATGTACTTTGTGTTCCTGCTGGCGCTGGGGATTGTATTCCTAGTATTAGCGGCGCAGTTCGAAAGCTATATTCACCCTATGGTGATCATGCTGACGGTACCGCTGGCCACGGTTGGCGCCTTGATTGGGCTGTGGTTTACGGGCCAGAGTCTCAATATCTACAGCCAGATTGGGATTATTATGCTGGTGGGCCTTGCGGCGAAAAACGGTATTCTTATCGTCGAATTTGCCAACCAGTTGCGGGATAAGGGCGTCGATTTCGACCGCGCCATTATTCAAGCCTCTTGTCAGCGTTTACGCCCCATCCTAATGACGGGGATTACCACTGCCGCAGGCGCAGTACCTCTGGTATTGGCCGCTGGTGCGGGGGCGGAAACCCGCTTCGTGATTGGTGTGGTGGTGCTTTCGGGCATTATGCTGGCGACCTTGTTCACTATCTTTGTGATCCCAACCGCCTACGGTCTCTTTGCCCGTAACAGCGGTTCGCCAGAAGCGATTGCCCAGCAATTAGATAAGGAGTTGGCGCAGGATTAATTCCACGCGAACGCTTAGCTAAATAGGCGCTTAAGTTCACTTAAGCGCCTATTTTATTGTCATCCCAAAACCACCGCCTCTGGCGGTGGTGATTGTCCCTTAAGGCTATAGCCTGAATAACGCCCATGTTAAAAGAGACCTTCTTATTCACCACAAGTAAGAGGAAACGAGAAACATGGGCGATTACAGAAGTTCATCACATGTTTACTGGCGTTGTAAATATCATATCGTTTGGACGCCTAAGTACAGATTCAAAATTCTAAAAGGTAACCTTGGTAAAGAGCTCTACAGGTCGATTTATATTCTATGCAATATGAAAAGTTGTGAGGTCTTAGAATTAAACGTCCAGATAGATCATGTGCATCTAGTCGTGATAATTCCGCCAAAGTTGTCAGTATCCACATTAATGGGGATATTGAAGGGTAGGAGCGCAATAAGGCTTTTTAACAAATTCCCTCATGTTCGCAAGAAGTTATGGGGAAATAGCTTTTGGGCGAGGGGTTATTTTGTTGATACGGTAGGCGTAAATGAGGAAATCATAAGACGCTATGTTCGCCATCAAGATAAGCAAGATCTAGAGCATGATGCTCAATTGTCGCTACAGATGAAGTAGGTGTAAGGAAATAGCCCCTTCCAGGGGCAAATCAAAGCCGCCTTCTAAGAAGGCGGATTCTTTACTTGGGCTAAATCACTTTGGGCGAAATCACTTTGGGTTAACGTCAATGGCTTGAATATAGCGAAAGGAGGTTTTCTCAAAGCCAATGGACTCATAGTAGACTTGGGTCTGCTCGCGGCGCATAGAGGTGGTGACCTCAAGCTGGTGACAACCCCGCTCACTTGCTCTGTCTTTGGCAAAGTCAATCAGCTGCGTCCCCACGCCTAAGCCTCTACTGGCCTCAGTCACTACTAAAGCAGTAATGCGGCAGATTTTCTGCTGCGAGGGAAAATAATCAAAAAAGATCAAACTTATCAACCCAAACACGACTCCCTCAGACTCGGCGAGATAGATTTCATCCGATCTTTTAGGAGCATCGAGATACTGCTTTAATTGTGCCTCGCTGGCACTGTAACCCAGCTGCAGCAGTAAGTTAGCCATGGCGTTAAGGTCTGTTATCTGTGCTTGTCTAATTGCAATAAAGCCCATCATGCTTCCTTATTCTGCCCAGTCCCAAGATTTCTGTTAAGCATGTATTCTGCTAAGGCGCGACTTTCGGCTGAAGCACTATTGGCCAAGGCGTGATAGACACCCATTTGGTCTTCTCGCTTTCTGTGTTGTCCTAATTTTTCCTTCGCTTGAATCGAATCGACAATTACGCGAAAGCCGACAATCGCCTGCGAGAGTTTGTCGACATACTCAGCAGGCATTATGGCTGCATTTCCCGATAGGCTAGGTTCATATTTTTCGATTAATTTGTCTATGGCTTTGGCGGCTGCGCTTGCATCTAAGATCTCGACTCTGCCAGTGCAGTGAACTGCAGCATAGTTCCAAGTGGGTACCGCAGGACCACTAGCGTACCAAGTGGGTGAAATATAGGAATGCGGCCCAGAGAACACCACTAGTACCTGTTGACCATCGAGCTGCTGCCAATGACCATTGGCTTTTGCCATATGACCATAGAGATACTCTTGCCCATCCTCGGCCGCTTCATAAAGTAGAGGTAAGTGGGTCGCTTCTAAGGAAGGGGAGATGAGCAGTCCAAAACCAAATTGGTTAATTAAGTCGGCTATCGCTTGCTTATCGTGGAGAGCCATATTTTTAGGGATATACATGTCAAGCCTTGTCATATTGGGAGTATTAGATGATAGAAAGTTTTTCTTACTTCCCATCTGTTTGGATCTTAACTGTTTAATTTCGCTTGCTGAGTGTCTTAAAAATGTTATGTCTGCTCTCGAGATGTCATTAACGCATAAAAAATCCCACACTCATGGCGAAACCGACAAGCACAATAAAACCCCGCAACAGAGATTGGGGAATGCGATAAGCTAGCGCGGCGCCAAGATAGCCGCCAATAATCGCCATAATGGCAAGCAGTAATAGATACTGCCCGTCAATCAGATTTCCTAGGGCGTAAATCACCACAGCAATGGTGGTGAGTAGGGCGGAGAGTAAATTCTTAAGCCCGTTCATCCCATGTAATTGGGTCTGGCCGAGTAGTCCAAAGGTGGCGAGTAAAATGATCCCTAATCCCCCATTAAAATAGCCGCCGTAAATACAGACGAGACTCAGAATCATCATTGCAGTCAGTGGCTTGACGGTATTCATACGAGTGATGCTGGCATTCGCTAAGCGTTTTTTCAGTAACCAAGGTCCACCAATAAAGGCGAGTGTGGCCAGCAAAATCAGCCAAGGGACGAGATTAGCGAACACTTGCTCGCTGGTGCTTAGCAGAATCGCCGCGCCTAGGCATCCGCCCGCAATGGCGATCAGGCACAGGGTTTTTAGGTTAAGATTTGCAGGATATTCAATCTCTTTTCGAAAACGCCAAGCACTGGCAAGGTAACCGGGAAGCAGGGCGGCGGTGCCCGTCGCGTTAGCCAACAGTGGCGGTACACCCACAAACACAAGGGCAAATAAGGTGATAAAGCTGCCGCCGCCCGCCACCGCATTTAACATGCCGCCGAGTAAGCCTGCGAGGGCGATCAGTAACCAGTCCATAGTGAATGCTCCGCTGCCATTGTCGTGCTGAACTAGAACGTCAATTGCTTATAAAAACATCACCTTAACAGTAAGTGATTTAGATGAAAAGCCATCAATATAGTAAGCGGCGGCAGATTGATGGCTTTGTTACGGGGGGGAATCCGGTTTAGGCATAAAGCCTTGGCATTAATTGTTCTGCCGCTAGATTCATCTAACGTTATTAAGGCTTGGCACTGATGTATTTATTCTGCATGGAACAGTCCTGAAGCAAATATCGCGGTGGCTATGGCCAAGTATTGATCGCTAAATACTTCTTCTTCCCAGCAATGTTGCCCACGCTCTTGATAGTACACATGGTAGCTGGCATTCGATGGCGTAGCGACGCAGTACCAACCATCAAAGGTCTGCTTGCTAAAGTTGACCCAATACTGCGCATCCGCTTGTTTGATCTGCTGGACTAGCGCTTCATCTTGCGCCAATAGCGCCGCCAGTTCGGCTGCGCTGGTGAGTTTGTGTTCGGTTTTTAACTGATTGAGTAGTGCTTTGAGTGTCATTATTGAAGGCCTTTTATCCTGAGGCGCTATGTTAGCGAATGGCTGAGGTAATCGAGGATTCGATTAAAGCGTCAAAAACATCGGCTTGGCCTGCGGGGATCAGTTGCCGATGAATTTCGCGGCGCTTTGTACTGTCAAATAAACGCTCCGCTACCCAACCCGTTAAATAGAGTGAGGACAGGCAACCTCCCGCAGTGGCAATATTGCCATTGATCACCAGAGCGGAGTCTTCCACCTCCACGCCCATGGCCACTAATGCGGGTTTGGCATCGGGATGCGTCGTCGCCGAAATATTGTCGAGTAAGCCTAACTTCGCAAAGAAGAATGAGCCCGCACAGATACTGCCAAGTAATTGCCGCGAGGGATCTAATTTAAGGGCCGACATAAACTCAGGATCCGCAAGTGCGGCAGGTACGCCTTTGTAGCCACTGCTGAATAATACCACGTCAGCATCGGCGACTTGCGCGACATGACCATGGGTTTCTACCGTCATTCCCAAACTCGACCTGTGGCTAGGTTTGGTGCCTAGCACTTTGACTGTCCAATCGGTTGTTGTGCGGCCGAGAATATCGCGCATTAAAAAGAAATCGATATCGGTAAATTCATCAAATATCACAATCGCAATCTGGTACATCCTTTGTCCTCTCGTTTGTATTCTGGTTAATGTGTCGGTTAACACGTCATCGGCCGCATCATCAATCCGCCGCTCCCTGTCGTTGCAACATAATCACCCATATGTTTGTGACTGTGTTTATTAAGTGTGGGGGAGTAATAAAGTCACATACTAAAATGGCAGCGAGCTCATAGGTACGCTGCTATTTCTAAACCCATTATGCCCCAAAACGAGATAAGTTCGTCGTCAGGTGTGTAGGATTAATTGTCATTGTTTCCCCAGTGACACGCCGTGAATATGTCCCTATAGGCTCAACGGCGACATCCATGTCGCCAACGGTCACTGTTGTAACAATGGCAATTTTGACGGCCATTGCACTGTTCATTTGGCAAAAAAGCTAATTGACCCATTCCGTGTTTCGCATGACTGAACTGGCTCTGCTTGGTACTAGCTTGTTGATCTAATTTTTGTAATGTTAGAAAGTGTCTACGATGTTAGTGGCGATTCAAAGAGTACCGTGACTAGGTTGAGTGAACGAAGAAATATAGAGTCCGTCGCCATCCGGAGCAGTATCATTAACTAGCACCTAGAAATACGAGGTCATGTTTTCGGGGATGTGATAGGAATCAACATTAGCAATAGGTGCATGGTTAGGTTTTACTGATACGCGCACAGTGCCAATTGCAGACCCTCCCTTCAAAATATTATTTCTTGGATGAATATCAACTATTTCGTATTGAAAAACGTCATCACCTTCAAAGCCTGAAGTTGGCGTATATTGAATAGAATTACCGACTATTTCTGCTATCCCATGCTGAGCGGGTGTTACTGAGTTAACCTTAAGTAAGTCGCCGTCATCATCGAGATCATTTTGAGCAACATGTATATACATTGCTTTTCCAAGAGAAGTTACAACATCATCTACTGCTACAGGAATCGCATTGTCGGCCGTAGAACAACCTCGAAAGTCCCAACACGAATATACTAAACTGGTAGCCACATTTCTTTTAGATATAACCTTGCCACCTTTTATTAAGGGATACATGGTTAATTGTTTTATTTTCAATGCTGTATTTGATTGTAGTTTTGCAAAATCAGCTTCAGGAATGGAGAATGTAATTCTGTTAACCCCCTTCTTCAGTTCAATGTCAGGATTGCCATAGACTCCGACATGCTCGTCACCGACAGTGGTTATTGTCGCCGAATAGCCAAACTTTGCTGTTGCGGGAAGTGTATCAACCTCAAAAGAAACGTCTATCTTCTCGATGAAACGGCTATCTTCACTGTTAATAGGCTCGAATATCACATTGCCTAAATAAAGTAAATCGTCACGCTCCCAGGAATCATTTTTAAAATATGAAGTAATGTAAAAATTATCTTTATCTTGAATCCTCACATAACCATAATCAAGCCAGAAATGTGCAACTGTAAATTTACCTGAATATCCTAACCTCCTGAGTTCCTCCCCTTTAAACGTTACAGAAATTTTATTTTCTGTAGCATCCATTTTGCGACCAGCAAAAAATTTAGTGCCATCTTCGGTCTCTAGCGTAACCCTGTTATAATAAAATCCTGTAGATTGAAATGGGCCAGCAGTCTCAAACTCCAATCTGAGTTCATCAATATAACCGTCTTTATCCAAGTCAACCAAGACTTCTTCAACCTTACCAGTCACATATACTTGCGGGAGTATAGAAATAAAATTTTGAGTTACACTCATCTCAAACAACTCACCGCTTAGATTAGTGCCTTGTATTCTGACAAGCACAGCGTACTCCCCCTCAACCTCAGGGGTGAAAAAAGCATGATAACTCCCATCTCTAGCTTTGAAGTCCATTCCAGAGCCATCATCTACAGCTATAATCTTGCTGACTACAGCACCATCTTTCACAAATTCAAAAGAGGCTTCGGCTGTAGCCAGTGGAACGCTATCATCATACAGTTGCACATAAACAGGAAAGATATTTCCTACGCTAATTGGTTTTTTATTTGGACCAACTTCACCAAGTGTCAATGCAAAATTTATTTTTGATGTAGGGAATTTTATTCTGATTGGAATTAGATTTTGAGTGCCACTCGCCTTTCCTGTAATGACATATTTACCTGAGGCAACATTATTGAGCTCTATGATAATGCTATTTTCTAACGAAATTAAGTGTTCTTCCGGAGTCAATGGGGTAAAGAATAAAAAGTTACAATTGTAACTTGAAGCATTCTCGGAGTTAATGACAACTCCACTCGGGGTAATTAACCGAATATCGCTAACATTTGTATCAGAAACCATAGAGATCGAAATGACAAACTTGTCAAGAGCAGGTGACAGAAATGATGTTGAAAACTCACCATTTATAATCTCGCCTGACTTATGAATCTGTATGCTTTGTGGTATTGAACTAGCACTAAAAGTATAGAGCGCAGCTAAGATACCTAATAATATATTTAAAATCAGCTTGTTCATTTCAAATTACTCCAACCCAACATGACATAACGATCAATTTTCAGACTGAATTGTAAGTCAAAGGTTTTTGCATCATCGCTCAAGATATATACATCATTATCTTGACCTTTATCCGAAACAACAAACGTATTTGATGGGGTGTTAATTGTATCGAAACTAAATGGCGATTTGCCTACATGCGAAGGATATTCAGCAGATTTTATGTATGCAGAAAAGAGTAACACAGCAACTAGAGCAATTAATTTAAACATAAATACATCCTTGTACATTGTTAATGAGATAATAGTCTCGATTATTAAGCTAGAAAGCTCACCAACTTTTGTCAACGCGACAAATCGATCGCGGCAGATGTTGGGGCCAAAATTGGGGTTTGACTTAATTGACAGCAACATTTAATTACTGAGTAAAACTCCAATATTTTTGGGTCAAGTTTGCCAACTTTCTTTATGAGTCATAGATAGTTAAGCGCTTTTGCTATCGATGTTGGTGAAGTTTCAGAACGAGGAGTGTCGTAAACGTTAAACCCAGAGAAATTTTAATCTGAAACAGAAAAGTTAGAGCAAAGGGTTTATCACGCTTTTGTCCCGAAGTGAGTTACAACGAGTATGATACTTTAATACTCAGTTGTAGCTTGGTTTGGAGTTGGTAGTAGCAACTAGTATGAATCTGTATTTTTGGCCACGTTTAATCTTAAACGGTTCGAGCAGGGTTAATTGACAGTTTAGTATAAGACTTATTTCTCACCAACATTAAGATATTTAGTTAACAACTTGAGCATCCTTACTATTTAGGCTGCGGCAAGTTTACCCCAACTGCATACCAGGTGACTAACTGTGAAGTAAAACGGCTATACAAGTCACCCATGCACAAGATTTGTAAAGCAGGGTTGAATACGCAGAACATTGCAGCAAACAGCGCTGATGCGTTGGCGACCATCGAAAAAAGGGACTTTTTCGCTGAGCCCCCAAGGATGGGTTTACGGCGTGTCGCCAGAGCATAAGTGCTGTTGCACTCGACAGTTAAGCAAAGCAATAAAAAGCCCAGAATCATCTTCTGGGCTTTTTAAAACTAAAAAATCGGTTAACGCTCAACACTTTTTAGGCTAAAGCTTCAATTTAACGTAAGTTTCAAGCCTTATTGCTATAGGTTATTTACGCATTTTAAAGAACGCTTAAAACACCATCTCTGGTACATGGTCTGGCACGATTAATTTGCCAGCGGTTTTGCTGACAATTTCTTCAACGCTGACACCGGGCGCGCGTTCTAACAGATGGAAGGCGCCATCTTTAATCTCGATAAAGGCTAAATCGGTAACAACACGTTTGATACAGCCGTAACCTGTGAGGGGCAATTCGCACACGGGTAACAGCTTAGAGTTGCCGTACTTATCGGCGTGCATCATAGTGACGATAATATTTTCCGCACCCGCCACTAAATCCATTGCGCCGCCCATGCCCTTGATGAGCTTGCCTGGGATCATCCATGAGGCGATAGAACCATTCACATCGACCTCAAAGGCGCCGAGTACGGTTAAGTCCACATGGCCGCCACGGATCATGGCAAAGCTTTCGGCGGAGGAGAAAAACGAGGCACCTTTTACCGCGGTGACGGTTTGTTTACCGGCGTTGATTAAATCCGGATCGATAGTTTCTTCCGTCGGAAACTCACCCATGCCGAGCAGGCCATTTTCCGATTGCAGCATCACTTCCATGCCTGCGGGAATGTAGTTGGCCACGAGCGTGGGAATACCAATACCGAGGTTGACGTAGTAGCCGTCTTGTAATTCTTTGGCAACGCGCTGTGCCAGTTGTTCTCTTGATAATGCCATGATCTTTATCCTTCCTTTACCTAGAGTCGCTATAGGCCTCAATTTTTAGGCTTTTACTTTGGGCTCTAGTTTGAGCTAAGACTCTATCGCTTTAGCTTGCGTAGTTAATCGTTCAGCGTTGCTTATTTCGCCGCTTTTACCGTGCGCTGCTCGATACGTTTCTCGAACTTGCCTTGGATGACGCGATCAACATAAATGCCGGGAGTATGGATATGATCAGGATCGAGCTCGCCCGGCTCCACAATAAACTCGGCTTCCACTACCGTGATTTTGCCCGCAGTCGCCATCATAGGGTTAAAGTTAGCGGCGGTTTTGCGGAACACTAAGTTACCCATAGTATCGGCCTTCCAGGCGCGAACGAGGGCAAAATCGGCAGTTAGAGACTCTTCTAACACATAGTGACGGCCTTTGATTTCACGGGTTTCTTTACCTTCCGCCACGGGGGTGCCGTAGCCTGTGGCGGTAAAGAATGCTGGAATACCTGCGCCGCCCGCGCGGATTTTTTCCGCCAGCGTGCCCTGCGGCGTTAAAATCACATTCAGTTCGCCCGAGAGCATTTGCTGTTCGAAGGTGGCGTTCTCACCGACGTAGGAGGCGATCATGGTCGAAATCTGGCGGTGTTTTAACAATAAGCCCAGACCGAAATCATCCACACCAGCGTTGTTTGAAATGGCGGTTAAGCCCTTAACGCCCATCTTAACCATTTGATTGATTAAGCCTTCAGGAATACCGCACAGGCCAAAACCGCCAACCATAATGGTCATATCATCGGATAAACCTGCTAACGCTTCTTCATAGCTGCTGACGACTTTATTGAGTCCTGCCATTTTGATGTCCTTTTACTGTTATTCAGTCCCCAAGGCGCTAGGTATGTTTAGCGCCTCGACGCTTGAGTCTAGGCTTTAGCGCCCTGCAAGATTGCATTGGCGACTTTAGAGCCATTAAGACGATTTAATTGTTTGCTGATCCCAAAACCCGCTAATGCCAGTTTTTCTAAATCGATACCCGTTTTCAAACCGAGCCCGTGGAGCATATAGACCAAGTCTTCACTCGCTAGATTGCCCGACGCGCCTTTCGCATACGGACAACCACCTAGGCCCGCCACTGAGGCATCAAAGCTGCGCACACCTAAGTCGAGGCAGGCGGTAATATTGGCTAATGCTTGGCCATAGGTGTCGTGGAAGTGCAGGGCGAGCTTATCAACCGGGACTCGCTCCATCACGGCTTGCAGCATTTTACGGGCTTTTAACGGCGTGCCTACACCGATAGTGTCGCCGAGCGAAATTTCGTAACAGCCCATTTTGTAAAGGATTTCAGACACTCTTGCCACTTCGCTCGCCGCGATTTCCCCTTCATAGGGGCAACCTAAAACGCAGGACACATAGCCACGCACTGGGATGTTGGCGGCTTTTGCCATGTCCATCAACGGGATAAAGCGTTCAATCGACTCTTCAATCGAACAGTTGATATTGCGCTGACTAAAGCTTTGTGACGCCGCACCGAAGATAGCGACTTCGGAAGCTTTTGCATCCAGCGCCAGCTCTAAGCCTTTGACATTGGGGGTGAGGGCGCTGTAAACCACGCCCGCTTGACGGCGAATTTGGCGCAATACGTCACCGCTATCGGCCATTTGTGGCACCCATTTGGGTGACACAAAGCTGCCTGCTTCAATTCGCTTCACGCCCGCATCGGCGAGGGATTCAATCAAGGCGACTTTGGCCTGTGTCGGGACGGCGGCTTCATTCTGCAAGCCATCACGTGGCCCCATCTCGAACAGGCTAACCCTATCCGAGCTGGCGCTTACCGAGGTCGCGCTTAAGTTCGCAAGATCCAGCGCTGACATTTAGGCTTCCTCGCTCTGGGCTTTGGGCTCAACATGGAGCAGCACTGCGCCATCGCTCACTAACTCGCCCGCCTTGAAGTAGAACTCGGTAACAATACCGTCGAAGGGCGCTTCGATGGTGTATTCCATCTTCATCGCTTCCATCACCAGTAGTCCTTGTCCCGCCTTCACCTCTGCACCGACTTCCACTAAGTGGGTGACGACTGTGCCGTTCATCGGTGCCTTGAGTTTATCTTCATTGCTGGATTCTGCCTCAACCACTTGGGTTTTTACCGCCCTGAAGTGATAACTGCCTGAGGGTAAAAACAGCGTAAAATCATCGCCTTGAGCGCTGACAGGCACTTTACTCTTATGGCCGTTGATTTCGGCTAACAGTAAATCCTGCTTAAGTTCACCACTCAGGGACTTGCTCACTTGGCCCTCTGCTGCGGCTTGGGATAACTGGTAGTGATCACCAAAGTCTAATAGCACCAATTGTTGTAACTCGTGGGCATCGTCGAGCAGGGCAATAGTATGCTGGCTAACGCTGTTGAGTCTAAAGCCACTGACTTGGCCCCAAGGCGAGTAAGGATCGGCGCTATTAATTGCCTGTGCCTTGGCGGCTTCTTTACGGGCAAGTACTTGATACAGCGCGGCAAAAGCGATAGCCGTATCGGTTTCGCTCGAAGCACTGCCAATCAGCGCATAGCCGTAACGGTTGATAAAGTCGGTGCTAAAATCCGCCTTAGCGAAGGCAGGATGCTCGGCAATATTCGCCAAAAATTCAATATTGTGCTTAAGCCCGCTGATTTGGTAGGACTCGAGGGCATGCACTAGGCGTTGCAGCGCACGTGGACGCGACTCATCCCACACGATGAGCTTGGCTATCATAGGATCGTAGAAATTACTGATCACATCGTTTTCACGGATGCCGGAATCGATACGCACGTATTTGCTTTGCTCGGGCTCGCGCAGGAAATTGAGCTTACCGCTGGCAGGTAAAAACTCATTTTGCGGATCCTCGGCGTAAATACGCACCTCAAAGGCGTGTCCATGGATACGCACTTCGTCCTGTTTGAGCGGTAAAGGCTGACCACTGGCGACCATTAACTGCCATTTGACTAAGTCTTGGCCCGTCACCATTTCGGTCACCGGATGCTCTACCTGCAGACGAGTATTCATCTCCATAAAGTAGAAGCTATTGTCGGTATCTAACAGGAATTCAACGGTTCCCGCGCCGACATAATCGATGGCCTTGGCGGCCGCTACGGCGGCTTCACCCATTTGGGCGCGCAGTTCATCACTTAAACCGGGTGCTGGTGCTTCTTCGACCACTTTTTGATGGCGGCGCTGAATCGAACAGTCGCGATCCGATAAGTAAATCGCATTGCCAAAGGTATCGGCAAACACTTGCACTTCGACATGGCGAGGCTGGCGTAAATAACGCTCCATCAATAACTTATCGTTACCGAAGGAGGAGGCCGCCTCACGGCGCGCCGAGTTGATGGCGTCCATGATTTCGCCTTCATGCTCAACGATACGCATGCCTTTGCCACCGCCACCGTAGGCGGCTTTAATCAGCATCGGGAAGCCGATTTTTAAGGCTTCGGCCTTGAGGGTGGCATCGGTTTGATCGTCGCCATGGTAACCCGGCACTAAAGGCACTTGCGCCGCCGTCATAATGGCTTTGGCCGCGCTCTTGCTGCCCATGGCATCGATGGCATCGCTGCCTGGGCCAACAAATACGATTCCGGCCGCCTCACACTTGCGGGCAAAGTCGGCATTTTCTGATAAGAAACCATAGCCTGGGTGAATGGCTTGCGCCTGAGCTTTTTTGGCGATTTCAATAATCAAGTCGCCCTTCAGGTAAGAATCCGCCGGGGCGCTGCCACCTAAGTAAAACGATTCGTCAGCCATGGCAACATGGCGCGCGTTTTTATCGGCATCGGAATATAAGGCAACGGTGCGAACGCCCATGGCCTGCGCGGTTTTGATAATGCGGCAGGCAATTTCACCACGGTTAGCAATTAAAAGCTTAGTGAACATGCTGTTAGTCAACATCAAAGAACTCCTTGAGTATCTGTTGGCGTGTGCCAGTTCGGCTGACGTTTCTCAAAAAAGGCGTTTAAACCTTCTTGGCCTTCATCAGATACCCGAATGCGGGCGATGCGCTCGCTGGTGTAATCAATCGTATCTTGGTCTATCACGCCGTCTTCGAGGCAGGCGAGCAGGGTCTTTACCCATGCCATTCCCTGGGGACTGTTGGCGAGCAGCGCGGTGATAATGGGCTTTGCTGCGGCCGCTAAATCGTCGTTTATCTCATGGATAACATTGAGTTTGAGCGCCGTTTGCGCATCAAAACGCTCCGCGGTCAGCATATAGCGGCGTGAGGCGCGATTGCCCATGGCGCGGGCAACGTAGGGGCTAATCACCGCAGGGATAAGCCCTAGTTTGACTTCGCTTAAGCAGAAGCTTGCGCGCTCAGTAGCGATGGCAATATCACTGGCGCAAATTAACCCAAGCGCGCCGCCAAAGGCTGCCCCTTGGACTAAGGCGATAGTGGGTTTTGGAAAGGTATCTAAATCCTGCATCAGCTTAGCCAGCGCCTTGGCGTCATTCAGGTTTTGATCAAAATCCATCTTGGCTTGTTTGCGCATCCAGTTTAAGTCGGCGCCTGCGCTGAAGTTTTTGCCATTGGCTTTTAATACCAGCAGTTTGCAGTCTTTGTGCTCGGCAAAATAACCGAGGACGGCGATCATTTCGCTGATCATCACCTCATCGAAGGCGTTGTGCACTTCTGCTCGGTTAAGGATTAACTCGCCCACGCCATTATTCAGCGTATAGCTGACGTGCTGCAAATTAGCTAAGGATTGAGTGCTAGTGTTCTGGTGTTGTGTGTCAGTCATCTTAATTCCCTCTATGAGTGATACGTAAGGCATCGCAAGATGCGTTACATACGGAAGACGCCGAAGCGGGTGTCTTCGATAGGGGCATTTAATGCGGCTGACAGGGCAAGGCCCACCACATCACGGGTTTGCGCCGGGTCGATAATGCCGTCATCCCAAAGGCGGGCACTGGCATGGTAGGGATGCCCCTCCTTATCGTATTGGGCAATAATCGGTGCTTTGAAGGCTTTTTCATCCTCAGCAGACCATTCTTCACCTTTACGGGCTAAACCGTCGCGACGCACTGTCGCTAATACGCCGGCGGCTTGCTCGCCACCCATCACTGAGATGCGCGCATTGGGCCACATCCACATCATGGTCGGTTCGAACGCGCGGCCACACATACCGTAGTTACCCGCGCCGTAGCTGCCACCGATAATCACAGTGAATTTAGGCACATTGGCACAGGACACTGCGGTCACCATCTTGGCGCCGTGCTTAGCGATACCTTCGTGTTCGTACTTTTTACCCACCATAAAGCCGGTGATGTTTTGCAGGAACAGCAGCGGGATCTTGCGCTGGCAGCACAGCTCGATAAAGTGCGCGCCTTTTTGCGCCGATTCTGAGAATAAAATGCCGTTGTTAGCCACAATCCCTACGGGATAGCCGTGAATACGGGCAAAACCACAGACCAAAGTCGCGCCATAATTGGCTTTAAACTCATCGAAATCCGAGTCGTCGACAATGCGAGCGATCACTTCTTTCACATCGAAGGGCTTTTTCAGATCGGTGCCGACGATGCCGTAGAGTTCGTTGATATCAAACTTCGGTGGCTTTACTGGGCTTAGCAGACTGTTGATTTGTTTTTGATGATTCAGACGCAGCACTGCGCGGCGGGCAAGCTCTAAGGCATGCTCATCATTTTGGGCTAAGTGATCCGCGACACCTGAAATTTTAGTGTGTACGTCGGCGCCGCCGAGTTCTTCGGCGCTGACTTCTTCACCGGTCGCGGCTTTAACTAAAGGCGGTCCAGCTAAGAAGATAGTGCCTTGTTCTTTAACGATAATCGATTCATCGGCCATAGCAGGCACATAGGCGCCGCCTGCGGTACACAGACCCATCACCACCGCAATTTGTGGAATGCCCTTGGCGGACATTTGCGCTTGGTTGTAAAAAATCCGGCCGAAATGGTCGCGATCGGGAAAGACTTCATCCTGACGGGGCAAGTTAGCGCCGCCCGAGTCGACTAAATAGATACAGGGCAGATGACAGCGGCTGGCAATCTCCTGTGCCCTTAAGTGTTTTTTGACCGTGATAGGGTAGTAAGTGCCGCCTTTGACCGTGGCATCGTTGGCGATAATCATGCACTCTACGCCGCTCACACGGCCAATACCGGCGATAATCCCTGCGGCGGGGACTTCTTCGTCATAGACTTCAAATGCCGCAAATTGCGACAATTCTAAAAAGGGCGAACCTGCGTCGAGGAGTTTCTCAACCCGTTGACGAGGAAGGAGTTTACCGCGGGCCAAATGGCGCTCTAGGGCAACGGGGCCGCCGCCGAGTTCAATTTTGGCGAGCTTGGTTTTGAGATCGGCCACGAGGGCGGCCATATCGTCGGATTTGGCTTTAAATTCATCGCTACGCGCGTTGATACGACTGCTTAATTGCGTCACTTTGATTGTCCTTATAAAGCGGTAACTCAGTATCAGTTGGCTCGGTGGGCGAGGGGCATGAAAGGCTAACGCTCGTCATGCGCCGCTCGCCCTAGGCTGCTTATTTCGATTCGTTAAAGAGCTCACGGCCAATCAGCATACGGCGAATTTCTGAGGTGCCGGCGCCAATCTCATAGAGTTTGGCATCGCGCAGTAAGCGGCCAGTGGCATACTCGTTGACGTAACCGTTACCGCCGAGTAATTGAATCGCATCCAGTGCCATTTTGGTCGCCAGCTCCGCGCTGTAAAGAATGGCGCCCGCGGCGTCTTTGCGAGTGGTTTCACCGCGATCGCAGGATTTCGCCACGCTATACACATAGGCTTTAGCGGCGTTCATGCCGGTGTACATATCGGCTAATTTGCCTTGTACTAATTGGAATTCACCGATGGATTTACCAAATTGCTCACGCTCGTGGATGTAAGGTACGACGATGTCCATACAGGCGTTCATGATCCCCAGCGGGCCGCCTGAGAGCACGACGCGCTCGTAATCTAAGCCGCTCATCAGCACTTTGACGCCATTGTTGAGGCCGCCGAGAATGTTTTCCTCTGGCACTTCGACATCTTCAAACACCAGTTCACAGGTATTTGAACCGCGCATCCCCAGCTTGTCGAGTTTTTGCGCTTGGCTGAAACCTTTAAAACCACGCTCAACGATAAAGGCCGTGATGCCGTGTGCGCCTTTGGTTAAGTCGGTTTTGGCATAAATTACATAGGTATTGGCATCGGGACCGTTGGTGATCCACATCTTGTTGCCATTGAGGATATAGTGGTCGCCTTCTTTACGGGCGTGCAGCTTCATCGAAACCACATCTGACCCTGCATTGGGCTCACTCATTGCCAGAGCGCCAATATGTTCACCGCTGACCAGCTTTGGTAAATACTTGGCTTTTTGTTCTGCATTACCGTTGCGGTTAATTTGGTTTACGCACAGGTTAGAGTGGGCGCCGTAACTTAATCCGATAGAGGCCGAGGCGCGGGAAATCTCTTCCATGGCGACCACGTGGGCAAGATAGCCCATGTTTGCACCGCCGTATTCCTCAGGCACAGTGACACCTAAGAGCCCCATTCCACCGAGCACGGGCCAAATTTCGTTAGGAAAGGCATTGTCGTGGTCGACTTTCGCGGCAATGGGGGCGATTTCGTGTTTAGCGAAATCTTGCACCGCATCGCGCAGCATATCGACTTCTTCGCCTAGGCCAAAATTGAGACTGGTGTAGAGTGAGTTCATTGCTTGTGTCCTATCTTAGGTTCTAATTTATATTTTTATGATTATTAGGTGCTTGAGTCTTTAAAACCGTCTTACAGTGCGTGATATGTCCCTGTCACGCGGTCGTACCAACTGAGGTGTTGATTAATGCTATGCTCGCAAGCCTCGAAGGAATTAGGCCTTGGCCTTGCTTTCTTCTAAAGCGAGGCGGCATTGTTGCTCGGCCGAATTCAGCTCCATCAGTACCACTTTAATGTCGTCCATTTGCTGCTGCAGTGCGGATTTTTTCTCTTCCACTAGGGCAAGCATGGTATTGAGCTGGGTGGTGCTGCTCTTGTCGGCATCGTAGAGTTCGAACAGACGACGGGTTTCTGCGAGGGAGAACCCAAGGCGCTTGCCGCGCAGAATGAGTTTGAGTCGAACCCTGTCTTTGAGACTGTAAATGCGGGTTTGACCGCGACGTTTTGGCTTAAGTAAGCCTTGGTCTTCGTAAAAACGAATGCTTCGGGTCGTGATATCAAACTCTTTGGAGAGATCACTGATCGAATAAGTCGTTTGTGGCGTGTTAGTTGCGCTCATTCAGGCACCTTAGTTAATCATTTTTATGCAAGATATATGAAGTTTACGTAAAGGTAAAGATTGCGACGTGGTTAGTCTGATACTTTTGTCAATTCTTGTTGCCACTCGCTCTAGCGACTTCAGTTCAAACTATTGATATTAATGATGTAAGCGTGAGAGATAAAGGCTCTGGTGAAGCGGTGACGTGCCGCGCTGCCCTCGTCTTACTATTGGGCAACGCAGCGCTGTGGATTGAGCAAACAACTTGTATCAAATGCCGCGATTATCGGACTTACTCCATGGTGTTGAGTAAACCATCATCGGCTAACACACCCTCATAGGTAGGGCGGTTTAATGCTTCAATAAGTACCGGATCGCGTTTATATACGTCATTGTAAAACTTGATTTTCCCGTCCTTTAAGGTGACGGTCCAATACATGATCAAAATATCTAAGGGTTCATCTAAGAACAGGTTCTCCGTTTTTCCCTCACTCAGTTTGCTACTGAGCGTGTTACTTGACCAATTGGCATTGGCACTCAGCAATTTATCCGCCAGCACGAGTGGATCTTTGACTCGAATACAGCCATGACTGAAGGCCCTATCCGTTTGTTCAAACAGACTTTTAGCTGGCGTATCATGCAGATAAATCGAGTATTGGTTAGGGAAGATAAACTTGACTACCCCAAGGGAGTTATCCTCACCCGGTTCTTGCACAAACCAGTAGGGGAAGTTCTTGCGCGTCATGCTGTGCCAATCGATGCCGCTTGCATCCACGGGCGTGCCTGAGCCTTCGACCACTTTAAAGTGTTTCTTCTGTAAATAATCGGGATCTTTACGTAAGTGATTGATGATCTCTGTGGAAATGCTGCGGGGCACAGTCCAAGTCGGATTAACGACCACGTATTTTAACTTGGATTTAAACAGCGGCGTTTTAGCGTTAATTTTGCCGATGATAATGTCGGTTCGCCAGCTTAAGCTGTTGTCTTTAAAGAGTAACAGCTCGTAACCTGCTAAATTGACGATAAGGTAATTGGCGGGCAAGTTTGCCGATAACCAACGGGCACGCTCGAGGTTAATACGGATCTGTTCGACCCGTTGCGAGTAGGGCACATTGAGCGCCGCCATTGTGCCCGCACCAATCACGCCATCGGCTTTAAGACTATGGTCGGTTTGGAATTGACGCACCGCGGCTTCAAGTGTGCTGTCGTACGTTAAGGGCTGGTTCACGGCGGCGCTATTGTCCGCTGGCGCACTTGCAGCTAAGTAACCTAACTCTGTTAGCCGTGTGGCAATGCCTTGTACCGAGGGGGAAGTACTGCCCGGTTTGATGACTTCCGTATAGGGAATGGGGCTAAAAGGATAACGCGTCACCAAGTCTTTGTACTGGGCTAGATACTGTTTAAGCTGTTGATAGGGCGCAATCTTAGGCGCTAAGCCTGCAATAGCGTCAGCCACGGTATGGGCTTTAATGTGTTCTTCGAGCTGCTTTAATGTGGTGTCGAAATCCAGATGGGTTTCATCATAGTTCCAAGTTTTGCCGAGCATACTGGGGTTCACTTTGCCATTCAGTAAATGAATGGCGTAGGTGATGATCCCATCGCTTAGCAGCACTTCAAATATGTTACTGCGGTATTCATCCTGCCAACTCGAGGCACTGAGCTGTTGGTAAAGTTCGACTAACTTGGAGTAGTGATAATCTTCCTTCGACAATCCTTCATCATCGGCACTTTTTATCACATCGAGCATTGTGCCCGCGTAGTCTCTGTCTTGCCAGAGCGGCTGGTATTGACGCACTTGGTAGACCCTCGACAGCAACTTGGCACTAATGACCTGAGTGTTGTCGACTTTGGCTCGCTCACCGATAGATAAGGGTTCGAGTAAAGTCTCTAGCTGTTGGGTTGATGCAAAGCTGCTCGCGCTAACGAGACTGAGGATCAGGAGTAAGGCAGGTTTGAATTGTTTGAAGCGCATCATAATGAGTATTTCTTTCCATGAAAAAAACCATTAAAGACATAAGACTATGTTGAATCATTTCGCACAGCAAGCGAGATGTACAATTATCCAACATGTTTAACAATTTTAGCGGTTATATCCCTTAGTCTAATGGGGGAATAGCGCTGGGCAGGTCATAATCCCTGAGGGAAGGAAGGGGAGAGTTTCATCTGTGGTGACATGGGTGAGTGTCATGATGGGAGGCCTTATGACAGATGTTGGACAACAATTACATCAGACATCTATTGCGAATAAACAGGCATTTTGGCAACAAGCGGCCAAGGCCTTAGACTGGGTTACGCCGAGCAAACAAATATTAGATGAAAGCGAGGCACCGTTTTATCACTGGTTTAGCGATGGCGAGTTAAACACTTGCTACAACGCGGTGGATAGGCATGTTTTGGCGGGGCGCGGTGATCAGATTGCTCTTCATTATGTTAGCCCTGTGACTGAAACCGAATACAGCATTACTTACCGTGAGTTACTGGCCCAAGTGGCAAGGCTTGCGGGCTATTTGCAAAGCGTTGGCGTGACTAAGGGAGACCGCGTGGTCATCTACATGCCCATGGTGCCCGAGACCGCCTATGCGATGCTTGCCTGCGCGCGAATTGGCGCTATTCATTCGGTGGTCTTCGGTGGCTTTGCGGCCAATGAGCTGGCGACCCGTATCAATGATGCCAAACCAAAATTGGTGATGTCTGCCTCCTGCGGGATTGAGCCTTCAGGCGTTGTGCCCTATAAACCCTTACTAGATAAAGCATTAAATGAAGCAACGCACAAGGTTGAGCATTGCTTGATTTTAAATCGCCCCCAATATGAGGCGCAGATGCAAGCGGGGCGCGATAAGGACTGGCAAACAGCCTTAAGCGCTAGCAACAATGCCGATTGTGTGACGGTGAAAGCCACCGATCCCCTGTATGTGCTTTATACCTCGGGGACCACGGGTCAACCCAAAGGCGTGGTGCGGGATAATGGCGGCCATGCGGTGGCATTGGCTTGGTCCATGGCCAATATTTACGATATTGCCCAAGGGGATGTATTTTGGGCGGCATCGGATGTGGGCTGGGTGGTGGGACACTCCTATATTGTCTATGGTCCGCTACTTGTCGGGGCGACGACCTTGTTATATGAAGGTAAACCCGTAGGTACGCCAGACCCAGGTGCCTTTTGGCGCACAATTGCAAAGTATCGAGTCAAAAGCTTTTTCACCGCGCCCACGGCGATCCGCGCCATTAAGCGCGAAGATCCCGACGGCGAATTTATCCAAGGTGTCGATTTAAGCTGCTTGAAGAATGTCTTTTTGGCTGGGGAGCGCTGTGATCCCGATACCTTACATTGGGCCGAAGCCAAACTGAATAAACCGGTTATCGACCATTGGTGGCAAACTGAAACGGGCTGGCCAGTGGCGGCAAACCTGATGGGTGTGGCACCGATTGCCGTTAAAGCGGGATCGCCCGGTCGACCCGTCCCAGGATATGAGGTCGATGTGGTCGATGAGATGGGCGCCAAAGTGGCGGCGAATGTCTCTGGTAATGTGGTCATCAAATTGCCGCTGCCACCGGGCACGCTCACTACACTCTGGCAAAATAATAAACGCTATCAAGATAGTTACTTATCTATGTACCCAGGTTATTACCTCACTGGGGATGCGGGTTATATGGATGAAGATGGTTATCTGTATATCATGAGCCGTATCGATGACATTATTAACGTAGCGGGCCATCGACTCTCCACCGGGCGGTTTGAAGAGGTTTTGTGTCAGCATCCCGATGTGGCCGAAGCGGCCGTGATTGGTGTCGACGATAAACTCAAAGGCCAAGTGCCCTTGGGCTTAGTGGTGCTGAAAAAGGGCGTGACCATTACGGACGAGGAGCTGCATAAGCAGTTAATTGCCCTCGTTCGCCAAGAAATTGGTCCCGTCGCGTCCTTTAGGTTGGTGAGTGCGATTCAAAAGCTGCCAAAAACCCGCTCGGGTAAAATCCTGCGCGGCACTATGCGTAAAATTGCCGATAATCAGCAATATACGGCGCCAGCGACCATTGAAGATCCGCAGACCCTCGATTTAGTCCGCACGACCTTAACCCGCATGGGTTATGCCGATGCTCTCGTGGGGTAATCTGACTAGGTAGTCGTAAGCGCAGATCAAAAAAGGAGACCTAGCGTCTCCTTTTTTTATTGGGGCTTTTCTTTTTCTACGGATTAGGCTAGGGCCGTTTTTAGTTGTGAGCGATAGGTTAAGTCAATGTAAAACTCTTATATAAGCATGTGGTTACATGATGCAGCGCACATTTTACCCCTTGGTATATTGATAAAGTTACTTTGCATTAAGATTGGGTTGCTTATTGCTCAATCCTTAGCTAAGTTAAATCGAGTCGTGCTATTTACATTGGTTGCGAGATGGAAGTCACCCTGACAAGAATTTCCACTGTCAATCGCCATTGGAGGATACAATTGTGAGCAAAAAACTATTAAGTGCGCTTTTCGGGGCAAGTCTTGCAGCGCTGGCGCTGTCACCAACCGCATTTGCCGCGGATCAAAAATTATCAGACTTCCATGCTGAGTCAGGTGGTTGTGAAAGCTGTCATAAGGATGGTACGCCTTCTGCTGATGGTGCTTTCGAATTTGAACAATGTCAAAGCTGCCACGGCTCTTTGGCTGAAATGGACGCAGTGCATAAGCCACACGATGGCAACTTAGTGTGTGCTGACTGTCACGCACCGCACGATATGAACGTAGGTCAAAAGCCTACCTGTGAAAGCTGCCACGACGATGGTCGTACTTCTGACTCTGTCCTGAAGAAATAAGTTTTTCTGCAGAATTAGCTTTATAAAAAAACGCCAGCGATCGCTGGCGTTTTTTATGTTCATTATTTCTTTTACTCGTCCTTCGGCTGCCCTTGGATCAGTTTATTACCGGAAAACATGGCCGAAATGATCCCTGGTTGGCGTTTGATTTCGGTGTAAATCACCGCAAACACATGCAGCACGATAAGGAGCATTAATAAGTACACTGCGTATACGTGGACTTCACCGGCCAGTCCCTTCATGGGCTTGATGGCATTGGCTTTATCTGTATCTACGCCTGTGGCATCGTAGGGTTTTAAACTACTCGGGTCAACATTCGCTGCCGCTAAATACTGTTGTACTGTGCTGCCGAGCGGTGGATAGTAAATATCTGTGCCAGCGCGAATTAGGCCTGTCGCCATTATGGTGATCAATAAGAGCATGATGGCGAGTACGGCAAATTTTCCCTTAGGATTGTGGCCTAGGTATTGGGGATTTTTACCCGCGGCAAGTTCTGCTTTATAGGTTTGTAACTCGGCCTTGCTATTGGCATCGGGGAACATATGGCTAAAGCGGGCGTATTTATTGCCCATAAACCCCCACACTAAACGCATAAGTAAATTAATCGCAAAGGCATAGCCAATGATGACATGCAGGGTTTTAAGCCCGATTTTACCGGAGAGTTCGGTAATGCCTAAGTCACTGCGAAACATCATCATGCCTCCAATGATGAGCATGGCGAGCACAAGAATAAGATTGATCCAATGAAAGAGGCGGGTAGGTCTGTCCCATACCCGATATGATTGCATTTCGATTGATGTTGGCTGTTGATTGGGCATGATATTTCCTTATAGTTTGTGTCGTTTTATTTTACGCCTTTCAATTATGAATAGCGCATTATTTTCAGTTTAGATTCAGCCTTCTGATTGACAATGTTCGGCGCTAAAGTTGCAGAAGTTTTTGATTTGCGTACGGTAAATATTTTTATCGTAAGTCTTTTGAATCTGTTTTATCTAATGCTAATATCGTGTGCACGGTAGACTTGGAAGTCTATTGAACGGATGTTGAAGTGGTATTGAGAGATGTTTCATCTTTCAAAATGAATAATCGTTAACCAGACAGGGAGTGAGCAGGATGTTCAAAATATTACATTGGATTGTAGTGTCAAGATCACAAGTGCTGATGGAATTACTGGCAGGACGCTGGCCACAGGAATTTCTGGTGAAGCTATCGCAGGTGAACCCTGACGAGATGTGTGATCAAATCAAAGATAACCAAGCTTCCATGGTGGTGATTGATCTTTCCACCGTCGACCTTCAGAAAGCCTATCAATTTCAACGCTTGCTCGCCCGCGAACACCCGAGTGTGCGAGTCGTCTATATCCAATTTCCTAAGCAGGTTGATGCCCGTTTCTTAATGCAAGCCTCGACTACGGCTGGGGTGTTTTATCTGGATGCAGGACTGACTGAAATCAGCCTTGGCCTCTCCAACATCCTACGTGGACACAGAGTGATCCCTATCCAATTGGTGAACGGGGTGAATGATGACTTTGGACTGTTCGAAGATACCGAGCCATTAACTATCCGTGAGCGCGAAGTGTTACAAGCCCTGCTGTCTGGCAGCACTAACCTCGATATCGCCAATCAATTGTTTGTGAGTGAAAGCACCATTAAGACTCACTTGTACCGTGTCTTCCGTAAGATTGGTGTGTCTAGCCGTGGTCAAGCCATCGCTTGGGCGCAAACCTATTTACACGATGTGGTGGTGTAACCCATTGTTGATGGGTCGCTAAGCCAATATTCAATTACACAAACAAAGAAACAAATAGAAAGGGGCAATCGTCGATACGATTGCCCCTTTTGTGCTTTATGGGTTAAAGACTAATACATTAAAGATCAACGACCTAGCCAAGCGTGGAGCTTATCTTTATCTGTGATGCTTAAGGCAACCGTATCCTTTGGCGCCTCGGCAATAATCAGTTCTCCCGTCATCAATTCATCGCGTCTAAACCAATGCAGGCTTAGGCGTTGTCCGAGTGGGTATTGCTGAAGCAGCGCTTCAAATTGACCTGTCACCTGCAGATTATCCGCCGCAATTAAGATATCTCCGGCGCTTAAGCCCGCAAGGTGCGCAGGGCTGCCTTGGGCGACAGTGGTTACTTTAAGGCCGATTGGTGCGGCTTGAGTCTTAGCACCAAAGGCAATCTCATACCCTTTGGCCGAGCCACCGCCGACATCCTGTGCGCCTTGGCTCGCTCTCAGTGTCAATTCAACCCCAAACTCGGCCAGTAGCGGTGCCAGCGGGATATCGTCGGTATTGTCTAAATAGGCGAAGAGATCTTGGCAATCGCGCCCCAATAAGCGTTCAACAATCCTTTGATGACATTCATCCGTGGTGCCGCGATTTTGCAGGGCATATTCCTGCCACAGAATGGTCATTAGATCGTCGAGGTTGTATTTTCCTTGAGTCTCGCTTCTGAGGGTTAAATCCAGATACAGGGCAAACAGGGCGCCCTTAGTGTAATAACTGATAATTGCGTTTTGGGCGTTCTCATCCTGTTTGTAGAACTTAGTCCAAGCGTTAAAACTCGAGTCCTTAATGCTTTGTTTAAAGCGGCCTTGACTGCGGTATACCCGGGTAAAGGTTTCGCTCAGCATATCTAAGTAGCTTTGCTCATCGACTAAGCCTGCGCGATAGGTAAGGAAATCATCATAATAGGAGGTGATGCCCTCATAGGCCCACAGCTGCGGCGTATAGGTTTCCGCCTCGAGTTGATAGGGTAAGAAGCATTCTGGCTTGATGCGCTTGACATTCCAGCTGTGGAAATATTCATGGCTGCAGAGCGATAAATAGGTGCGGTAGTCATTATTAATCGGCGCATCCATCGACAGCGGTAAATCCTTGCGCGAGCACATGAGTGCTGTCGATGCCCTGTGTTCCAAACCTCCAAAGCCATTGTCGAGCACTGTTGTCATAAACAGATAACGTTCGAAGGGCGCTGGCGTGCCAAACAGCTTGATTTGATATTCGCAAATCGCCTTTAAATCTTGGCAGAGTCTCGGCATATGGGCGCGGTGGCGACCGTTTAGTACGATATCGTGTCTTACGCCGCAGGCTTCAAAACTAGCGTGGGTGAATAGGCCCATCTCAACCGGATGATCGATAAGTTCGTCATAGCTTTGCGCGCAAAACTCACCAAAGGCAAATTCATCGCCACTTTGGCGTGTCATGCTAGTAGCGAGTCGCCATTCGTTTAGGCTTGGCTCGGTCGGCGCCGCCATTGTTACTGTGTGTAAACCTGCCTCAAAGCCGTGGGCGGCTAAAAACACACTGCTGCCGTTAAAGAAACCGTGGGTCATATCGAGGTGCGCGGTGCGTACCGACAAGTCCCAAGCATAAACTTGATAGGTTAAGGTAAGTTGGGTGCAGAGATGTTCGACCGACCAGGTTTGTTTATCCAGTTGAGTGAGCTTAAGCGGCTCGCCGTTATCGCCTGTGGCTTTAAGGTCGATAATATTCTTGGCAAAATCCCGCACCATATAACTGCCGGGAAGCCACGCGGGCAGGCTAAAAACTTGCTTAGGGTGAGGCTTTTGTACCGTCATGGTGACGGCGAACAAGTGCGCCTTGGGATCGACGGGAATGATGTGATAGTGGATCATAATTTATCCTGTAAAACCGATGCGTTTTAATGGGCGTCATGCTGCCAAAAATGCGCACAACAGGCAAATGAAACGCAAAATATCTGGAGACACAAAGCGTTGAATTGCTAGTATACTATCCCAATTAACCCAAGGAGGACTCCCCATGGCCGAAGAAACCATTTTCAGCAAAATTATCCGCCGCGAAATTCCCGCCGACATCCTGTATCAAGACGAGCTGGTGACCGCATTTAGAGACATCTCACCAAAGGCGCCAACCCATATTCTGATTGTGCCGAATCATTTGATCCCAACTGCAAATGATATGAAAGCCTCGGATGAACCTGCACTCGGCCGGATGATGACAGTGGCGGCTAAACTGGCGGCAGAGGCGGGGATTGCCAAAGATGGTTATCGTTTGATCATGAACTGCAACAAACATGGCGGACAAGAAGTGTACCATATCCATATTCATCTCGTTGGCGGAGAGCCACTGGGACCCATGTTGAGCCAAGGTCAATGAAGGTAAATCCTGATTTTTTTCCGCTGACTCAAATGGCGCAGCGATTTGTCGATCAGCTCGCCCAGTGCCGTCGCTTAGGGTTAACCGTGCTCGAAGCCAGTGAGCACCACGTACTGATTGAGTTGCCCTATAGCACTGAGTTAATTGGTTATCCCGATACGGGTGTTATCCACGGCGGGGTGATAACCACCCTGATGGACACCGCCTGTGGCAGCGCGGTGGTGAGTGCGATTTTTCAAAAATATCAATCCTTAGAAATTTCGCCCACCCTCGACTTACGGGTCGATTATATGAAGCCCGCCCAGCCCCATAAGCCAGTTTATGGCTTTGCGGAATGCTATAAGTTGTCATCTAATATCGCCTTTACCCGCGCCATCGCCTATCAGGACAGCATCGATGATCCTATCGCCCATGCGGTGGGCTCTTTTATGCGGATCAGCCCCGAAATGGTGGGCGATGCATTTAGACAAGCCTTGATGGGAGAAGCCGTGCCGCCCTTAGGAGAGACAGATGAACTCAAATAAGCCGACCGAGCAGAAAACCCTCGATGTGCAGGGAATTGTAAAACGCGCCACCGAGCTGAATGACTTTGGTCATCTACTCGAACATGTGCCCTATGCTAAGTTTATTGGTATGAAGGTCGAGCGCTTTGGCGACGAGCTGATTTTCAAACTCCCCGCTAAGGACGACAATATCGGTAATCCCATCCTGCCCGCGATTCATGGTGGGGTAATTGCTGGTTTTATGGAAATGTCAGCCATAGTGCAATTAATGGTGTTTATGCAAACGGCAAAAGTGCCAAAAGTAGTTGATTTCTCGATTGATTACCTGCGAGCAGGCCTGCATAAGGACAGTTTTGCCGAATGTCGTATCACCCGTCAGGGGCGACGGGTCGCCAACGTGAATATCAATTGTTGGCAAACCAATCGTAAGCAGTTGATCGCAACCGCAAGGGCGCACTTTTTAATCGATTAATCGCGAGGGCGGGGCAGGATGAGCACGTTTTGCCGATGACTATGTTAAGCATAAGTTCAGCTGGCGTCGCGTAGTGTCATTGCCCATCCGTTGTTCGGCACCTAGGTTTTTGTGAGTGAGGGAAAACAAAATGAAAGCAATTTACAGTGGATTAATCTTGGCTGCAGCACTGACACTCGGTGCCTGTACTAATACGGCGGGCATTTCGGTGAACTCACTGGGAGAAACCCGCGTCGATAGCAAAAGTTTTGCCCGTGATATCAGTGTTGAAGGGGTTGAGGCGCGCCGTGTTGGCGATCTTATCCAAGGTTCGGCGTTGATTGTCAGCAAGTCCTCAAGCGATATGCGAGTGCAATATAAGTTCACTTGGTATGATGCCAGCGGCTTTACCATCGAAGATGAAGCCACCAGTTGGAAATCGGTGAAATTACACGGTAAACAACAGCTACAAGTGTCGGCCGTAGCCCCAAATGCGCAAGTGGCGAAATTCGATGTTTATGTGCGCGAGACCTATTCAAACTAATGTTTTGCGAGTGTTAGTGTGAATGTGAGTGTGGGCTAAAGAATACAGCGGCATTTCATTACGCTAACCCCCAGTCGATATCGATTAAACGGCCATTAAGCCAAAAAATGCCAGCAATGCTGGCATTTTTAATTTCAAAGTGTCTTTCTTTCCTGCTTGTCATGTATACTTAGCGCCGCCAAGGGGTGTTTGCCAACAAAGTGGCAGACTGAGATGTCATCAGACGAACCCTTAGAACCTGATCCGGCTAATACCGGCGTAGGAATGGGCCAATCAACAGCACACTTCTGAATCGCTTATTCGTTGCCGGATCTCAAACATGTATTTGAGGTCCTATGTATAACAAAAAGTCTACCAAGAGTTCCAACTTCTCCTTTTCGTTAACGCGTGCGCCATTAGCGCTGGCCATTTCGGCTGCGTTAAGCACGGCCGCATGGGCGCAAACCGATGCTATCGATAAACCTGAGCCTAGCAATGATATGGAAATCATGGTGGTGACTGCGGATTTTCGCAGTGCCAGTTTAGAAAAAATGCCATCGAGCATTACCGTTATCGATGCCCAGCAAATCCAAGATGAAAGCGCCCAACACTTTGAAGACGTGATGAATTCCATCGCTAACTTTAACTGGTCGGGTGGCAGCTCACGTCCTAAGTATTTCCAGATCCGTGGCGTAGGGGAGCAGGAGCAATATCAAGGTGCACCTAACTCATCTGTGGGTTATATCATTGATGATATTGATTTATCTGGTATTGGCATGGTGTCGAGTATGTACGATCTGCAGCAGGTCGAAGTGTTACGCGGCCCGCAGGGTACCCGCTATGGCGCCAATGCGTTAGCGGGCTTGATTTACCTTAAGAGTAATGACCCGACCGATGTGTTTGAACATGGCGCCGAGGCCTCTTTAGGCAATGACGATTTGCAAACCTTTAGCGGTTTTAGCTCAGGGCCGTTAACCGATTCGGGTAAATTGTTGTACCGTGTGTCGCTGCAGCAACATCAACAAAACGGTTATCGCGATAATCTGTATTTAAATAAAGAAGATACCAATGGTCGTGATGAATTTACTGGTCGCGCTAAATTACGCTGGTATGCCACCGACAATCTGCAACTCGATTTAACTCTGCTGCATGCCGATTTTGATAACGGCTACGATGCCTGGAGCTTAACCAACGATCCTAAACATACTATTTCGGATCAGCCGGGTGTCGATAGCCAGCGCACCACGGGCGCAGGATTTAAAGCAACTTACTCGGGCGCTGAGTCGTTTGAGTTAACCTCGCTGACTTCATTTGCCAATACCGATCACCATTATAGTTACGATGGCGATTGGGCGAACCCTGAATATTGGGCCTCCAAGCAATGTGAGGATGAGGGCAATCTCGCCCCTTGTCAGTACGATTACTTCTGGGACAAAACCGGTCAGCGTAAGACCTTATCCCAAGAGTTCCGCTTAAGCTCGACCGACCAAGGTCGTATTTTTGCCGGCTCAACCGACTGGTTACTTGGGGTTTATGCGATGAACCTTAAAGAAGATAACCAACTGTATTCTGAATATAATACTTGGCCCGATGAGGTGTTAGATTCCGAATATGAAGCAACTAATTACGCCGTATTTGGTCAGCTGGATACGGATTTAGGCGCCGATTATGCCTTGTCTGTGGGGCTGCGTGTTGAGCGTCGCAATAGCCACTACTCAGACACTAACAATGATAATTTTGATCCGAGTGAAACCATGTGGGGCGGCCATATTGCGCTGAGCAAAGTGCTGAATGAATCCCATAATGTGTACGCCCGTGTGGCGCGCGGTTACAAGGCGGGCGGTTTTAACATGACCTTGCCAGTCGAACTCAATGATAAAAAAGAGTTTGATACCGAAACCCTATACAACTACGAAATCGGTCTTAAATCCCATTGGTTTGAAGGGCTTATCGATACGAATCTGGCGCTGTTCTATATGGACAGACAGGATCAGCAAGTGGCCGCATCCCAGCAAGATCCTAACAAGCCACAACGCTTTATCCTCTACACTGAAAATGCGGGTAGCTCACACAACTACGGTGCCGAGTTGGACGCCACTTGGTATGCCACCGATAATCTCCAGTTTTACTCAAGCCTAGGTTGGTTAGAGACGGCGTACGGCGATTACCAGTACCAAGATAAATACGGTAGCGATGTGGATTTAACGGGTCGCGATTTGGCCCATTCACCACACTTGACCTACAGCTTAGGCGGCACCTATCGTGCGAACTCGGGTTGGTTTGCCAACGTCAACATGAGTGGTAAGAGTGAGTTTTACTACTCAGACAGCAACGACTCGCGCTCTGAGCCATACACCATTGTGAATGCGCGCTTAGGTTACGAGGCGAGTGCTTGGTCGGCGTATTTATGGGGCCGCAACCTGTTCGATGAAGAATATGGTGTGCGTGGTTTCTATTTTGGCAATGAGCCGGATAACGGCTGGGCGGAAAAGCAATATATCCGCTACGGCGACCCACGCCAAATTGGGGTCACACTAAACGTTAAGTTTATGTAATCCCTTGAGAATGATACATCAGATGTCAGGCTGTGCTCGCTCATTGCGCCACCGCCTGACGATTGCATTATTAGCATTTGACCTAAGGAGTGAAGATGAAACTCACCGCCGAAATTAGCATGTATCCCTTTAATGAAAATTATCTCGATCCGATCAAATGGTTTATCCATCGCTTGGACAGTTACCCCACGATTCAACGTGTTACCAATGCCATGGCGACGCAAGTCTGTGGCGAATATCAAGACGTGATGGCCATGCTGGCGACCGAGATGCAAGCCGCCCATGAAAAATGGGGCAAAGCGGTGTTTGTATGTAAGTTTATTGGTGGTGAGCTGAATTTAGCCCACAGCGAGTAACGCCCTGAGTTAACTTGAACGCTAAAGCGAAGTGGTTCAAGCAAGCGATATAGAGTGAGAGTAAGGCAATGACAGAATTATGGTTAACGCTGGTCAATAGTGTTTATGCGGCCCTAGGGGAAGTCCATGTGATGACCGCATGGGAAGCCTTAGCCGTGGTATTGGCCATGGCCTATTTGCTACTGGCTATGAAGGCAAGCGTTTGGTGCTGGGCGGCGGCATTTACCAGCACGGCCATTTACACTGTCTTGTTTTGGAAAGTCGCACTGCTGATGGAGTCGGTGCTGAATATCTATTACATGGCCATGGCACTCTATGGTTACTGGCTCTGGACCCAAGGCGGCGACAAACACCAAGGGGTGAAAGTGACTACTTGGCCGCTGAAAACCCATTTAAAGCTAATTGTCGCGACCGGAATTGTCTCCCTTGGCGTTGGGCATGGAATGGCAACCTTTACCCAGGCTTCTTTTCCCTATCTCGATGCGGCGACCACTTGTTTTGCGGTGATGACGACCTATTTGGTCGCCAAAAAAGTATTGGAGAATTGGCTGTATTGGGTGGTTATCGATTTGGTATCGATTTACCTTTATCTCAGTAAGGGACTGATGCTGACCTCCTTATTATTTGTGCTCTATGTTGGCCTGGCGGTTGTCGGCTATTTCCTGTGGCGCGCTGCCCTTGCCGATAGCCGCAATCCCCATCTGGAGTCGAGCGCCGCAAAACTACTCGGCTAACGGTGGCAGATATGAATAGATGATGGCCAATACACAAGGGCTGCGAATGCCTAATACGCTATTTAACATGATTGTTGTGGTAAGCCGCTAATGCCGCCGATTATTGGACAGCACAAGGATACGCTGCTTGCGGTATTAGCACAGGCAGGCCTTACTGATATCAGCCAAATCCAGCCGTTAGCGCATGGATTAAGTAACCACAACTATCATATCGAGACGCCGACGGCGCATTATGTCTTGCGTGAAAACGCCGATGCCGCCGACAGCTTTTGTTCGCGGGAGCAAGAGTTGTTCTATTGGCGCCATCTTGCCAAGGCAAAGCTTGCCCCCGAGTTGCTGTGGGTGAGTGGCGATCAGCGTTATTACCTAAGCGAGTTTATCTTTGCGCAATCTCTCCCAAGCCTTCCTATAGCATCTCAGTTTGCGCCGCTGATGGAGGATATTGAGGGCAGGGCAAATCTGCTTACCGAAAAGTCTATTGCGGCAAGTGGGACTTATAAACTTGAGCAACCCGAGTTGCCACGCGAGCCAAGTATGGCATCAGGTTATCAAGAACTGAGCTTGCCAAACTTAAGCTGGAAAGAATTAGAGTCTCAATGCTGTGCGGCGACCTTTTGCCAAGGTGAAGCGCATATTGAGGCTTGGTTGCAATCTCATGCCGATATCAAGGGTGCAGCATACAAGCAGGCTTGGTATCCGTCCGAACGGTTCCCCTTATTGGAAGCCTTAACGCCGAATCGCGCCCACAGCCTGTTACTGCAATTGCTGCAACAGCTTCGCGAGCAAGCGACTGGGCCGTACCACATCAGTATCACTGAGCAATGGCAGGAATATCACACGCAGTTGTTAGACTTTGCCGCAGCGGATAAGGGCGAGGCGTGGCAGAGCCGATTGGCGCAATTGCTCAGCATTCAAAGGCAGATCCATGGCTGGACGGCAACCTTAGCCGATTGTTTAGTGAAACCGCAGTTTTGCCATCGCGACTTAAATCCCCATAATCTGCTGCTTAAAGATAATCAGTTGTATTGCATCGATTTTGAGTATACAACCGCCTCCCATCCACTGTGTGAACTGGCCGTTGTGCTCGCCACGCACCTATTAACGCCCGCGCAGCGGCATCTGTTAGTGCGACAGTATCTGACTGGACACACCGGCTTAACCTCGGATGCCATCAAGGCGATACCCGCTGCCATCGAGATGTATTGGGTGTTTGCCGTGTATTGGGCATTATTGATGGCGGCGCACACCCATGGCGAGCGGCAGCAGGAATACTTCGACTGGTTCGATCAATTCTGGCCACTTATCAGCCATGCATCCTAAGTATTTTGTTTCTCATTGCCACGGCTTGGTTAAGGTTGTTGTGTTAAAAAAATAAACTTTCTATTAACCTCAGTGTCATAGGATGACTAAGGCTGAACGGATGCAAATTGATGAAAAAAGGTGTGTTGTTACTGGTGTTGCTGTTTGGCTTAACGGCCTGCTCGACCAAATTTAGTTATCATTTTCTCGACTGGGCCATAGGTTGGGAGCTGGATGACTATGTCAGCCTTGATAAAAACCAGCAAAAGGTCGTCGATGGGCTTATCGACAAGTTTGTACTTTGGCACCAATCCGAAGAACTCGGCCATTATGTGGCGCAGCTAACCGAAGTTGAGCAGCAGATCCAAACCAATACCTTAACTCCCGCATTGTGGGCCGAGCATGTCACACTCGCCAAACGGCATTGGTTTCGGCTATTTGAGTTTGCACTGCCGGAAATGTTGCCGATCATCTCATCATTAACCGATGAACAGGTGAAGCAAATTCTTGCCCAGTCGCGAAAAGACGAGCAGGAATTGATTAAGGAATTTGCTGGTAAAACCCCCGAGCAGTTACAACAAGAGGCCGATGAGAATCTTATTGAGCAATTTGATGACTGGCTGGGTAGTGTAACGGATGAGCAAAAAACGCTTATTCATCAATATAATCAGCAGCGACTGTCGACCTTAGATATGTGGCTCGATTACCGCCACGAATGGCTGCGCCAATTTGAGGTTGCCCTTGGGCAGCGCAGCGATATTCCGCTGTTGACCGAACGATTGACCCTGTTGATGACGCGCCCTGACGAGCTTAAGTCGGAAAAGCACCGCGCCATTTTAAGGCAAAACACCGAAGCCTTCGGCGGCTTGTTACTCACGATCAATGCCAGTCTGTCGGCGAAGCAGTCCAAGCATTTTTATAAAAAGCTGAATAAGCTTATTCAGGATCTTCGTGAACTAAATCAAGAGGGGATCGAAAAAGTGGCAAAAGCCACGAAAGATTAATCCCTAAGCCAAGGTCTATTGGGCAACTCCATCTAATGTTGAGATTGCCCATGTCCCTTGTTAACCTTTATCAAAAATTCCTCAATGCGAGCCGTTATGGTGAGGGGCTTGCCCCCTTAGCCCTTAGGCTGTATCTCGCGCCAGTGCTAATGCAAGCTGGCTATAACAAACTCGCGCACTTTGAAGACACTGTGGCTTGGTTTGCTAATCCCGATTGGGGATTGGGTTTACCTATGCCGACGTTAATGGCTGCCTTGGCGGCGGGCACTGAGTTTTTTGGCGCATTTTTATTACTCGTTGGCTTAGCGACGCGGCTGATTTCTATCCCTTTGATGATAACCATGCTGGTGGCGGCGTTTACTGTGCATTGGCCTAATGGTTGGTTGGCGATTGCCGATGGCAGTTCATGGCTCGCCAATGAGCGGGTGCTCGATGCGGGTGATAAGCTGGATAAGGCCAAATCCCTGTTGCAGGAATACGGCAATTACGATTGGTTGACCAGCTCGGGTAACTTGGTGGTGCTGAATAATGGCATTGAGTTCGCAGCGACCTATTTTATTATGTTGCTGGCACTCTTTAGCCTAGGAGGCGGGCGTTATACCAGTCTCGATTACTTTATCGCGAAGTGTTATAACGTAAAGTAAGCCAAGTGACTTTGCTTGCAACACTTTCAATCCCACCTTTACGTGGGATTTTTTGTACCTCTTTAGCCGCAATTTGCTATGCTTGAGCCAATTTACACGCACCTATTTTTCAGAACAGGGATAATCACTTGGACGCTATCGAACTTTTACTCACCCGCCAATCCACTCCAAGATTAACCGCGCCTGCGCCCAACGAGCATGAGCTTAAAATCATTTTAGATGCGGCGATTCGAGTGCCAGATCATGGCGCCTTAGCACCGTGGGAATTTATTATTGCCACAGGCCAAGGGTTAGACACCTTAGCAGATATCTATGTTAACGCGGCCAAAGCCAGCGGCGCCGATGAAGATTTTATCAATAAAGCCAGAGGGATGCCGATGCGCGCTCCTATGGTGATTACAGTTGTGGCGAAAACCCAACAGCACCCTAAAGTGCCAGTGCTTGAGCAGCAAATCGCTGCGGGCTGCGCCACAATGGCGATGCAGCAAGCGGCATTCGCGCTAGGATTAGGCGCTGTGTGGCGCACCGGGGATTTTGCCTTCGACGCCAACGTGAATACGGCATTAGGCTTAGCGCCAGAGGATCAAATCGTCGGCTTTTTATACGTGGGCACCCCAGCGGTAGCCGCACCGAAAAAACCGCAAAAGGATGGCAGCCAGTACGCCCGCTACCTATAACCTAGTTTATCCCCTCTGAATGGGAGTCCTTAGTATGCAAGTTGCCCAAACCCCAAGATTGCTGCTGCGGCAGTTAACGCCCGATGATGCGTCATTTATTTTGGTATTACTCAATACCCAAGGATTTATCGATAATATCGGCGATAAGGGCGTGCGTAGTTTGCAGGATGCCAAGGACTATATCGCCAATGGACCCGCGATTAGCTATCGCGAGCATGGTTTTGGCTTGTTTGCCGTGGTGCTGGCCGAAAATGGTTTTCCGATTGGCATTTGCGGCCTGATTAAACGGCCAACGCTGGCGGATGTGGACTTAGGCTATGCCTTTTTGCCGCAGTATTGGGGTAAAGGTTATGCGTTTGAAGCCGCTAAGGCCTCACTGGAGTTTGGTAAAACCTTAGGGATTGAACGGATTGTCGCGATCGTCAGCCCGCATAATCAGGCCTCTAAGTCGCTGCTGAATAAATTAGGCATGTCGTTTGAAACCCTGTTGCAGCTTACTCCTAACGATGCGCCGGTGGAGTTATTTAGCTAAGCAGTGGTTTTATGTGCGGTGAGTGCGTTTACGCGCAATAAAATGGGGAGCTTAGCTCCCCATTTTTATCTCTTTTGCTTTCCCCTTAGGGAATGCGATTACTCCGCTAACAGACCACGACTACGTAGCAGTGGCTCAATGCCAGCTTCTTTACCACGGAAGTTTTTATACATCAGCATAGGGTCATCACTGCCACCCTTAGACAAGATGTTGTTACGGAAGGCATCGGCTGTCGCTTTATCGAAAATGCCATTTTCTTTAAAGGCTTCGAAGGCATCGGCACCTAAAATATCAGACCAGAGGTAGCTGTAGTACCCAGCAGAATAACCGCCCGCGAAGATATGCGAGAAGTAAGTGCTGCGGTAACGTGGGCTGATCTCATTAATCAATCCCATGGCGGCTAAGGAGTCGGCCTCAAACTTGGCGGCATCCTTAGGCGTGGTATCGGTTAGGGTGTGCCAATCTAAATCGAGCTTAGTGGCGGCCATATATTCAACGGTCGCAAAGCCTTGGTTGAATTTGCTGGCGGCTTGGATTTTTTTCACCAGTTCCTGCGGGATTACTTCACCAGTTTTGTAGTGCTTAGCAAATTGCGCGAGCACTTCAGGCTGAGTCATCCAGTTTTCGTTGACCTGTGAAGGGAACTCTACATAGTCGCGAGGTACTGCCGTTCCGCCTTGAGAGCGATATTCGACATTGGATAACATGCCGTGGAGCGCATGGCCAAACTCATGGAACAGGGTGCTGGCTTCATCGAAGGTGAGTAACGCAGGCTCATTACCCGCTGGGCGAGGGTAGTTCAACACGTTGACAATAATGGGTTTCGAATCGACACCATTCATATGGTATTGCTTGCGGAACGAGTTCATCCAGGCGCCGCCGCGTTTGCTATCACGGGTAAAATAGTCGCCCATAAAGATGGCCATAAGCTTGCCGTCTTTATCGTACACTTCCCAAGTACGTACTTCTGGGTTGTATTTAGGTAAGTCAGTACGTTCTTTAAAGGTTAAGCCATAGAGGCGATTGGCCGTATAGAACACGCCTTTTAAAGTGCTGTCGAGGGAGAAGTAAGGGCGAGTTTGCTGCTCGTTAAAGCTGTACTTCGCGACACGGATTTTGTCGGCGTAGTAATCCCAATCCCAAGCTTGCAGCTTAAACTTGCCGCCTTGGCTGTCGATTAATGCCTGCATATCCGCAACTTCGGCCTTGGCTTGGGCAAGGGCTGCTGGCCAGACTTTATTGAGTAAGCCATAGACATTTTCTGGTGTCTTGGCGGTGCGCTCTTCTAACACAAAATCTGCATGGGTTTTATAGCCCATGAGCTGTGCACGTTCGGCGCGCAGTGCGGCAATTTTTGCCAGAATGACTTTGTTATCATTGGCATTATTGTTGTTACCGCGCTCGATATAACCCTTATAGAGCTTTTCGCGTAACTCGCGATTATCGGCATAGGTTAAAAACGGCGTGATAGATGGGCGTGATGTAGTAAATACCCATTTGCCTTCATGGCCACGCTTTTTCGCGGTTTCGGCGGCAGTGGCAATCACATCGGCGGGTAAACCAGACAGGTCAGCTTGCTTATCAATCACCAGCTCGAAGGCATTGGTTTCGGCTAACAGATTGTCACCAAAGGCTAAGTTAAGCTTGCCGATTTCTTCATTCAGGGCGCGCAGCTTGGTTTTATCCTGCTCGCTGAGGTTAGCACCGCCACGGGTGAACGACTTATAGGTGTCTTCGAGTAATTTGGCCTGCGCCGTGTTGAGCTTTAGGCTGCCTTTGCTGTCATAAACGGCTTTAACACGTTGAAATAGTTTATCGTTCAATAAGATATCGTCTTCGGCAGACGATAACATCGGCGAGACTTCCTTGGAAATAGCTTGCAGCTCAGGAGTGGTATCCGCGCCAGTTAAGTTAAAGAAGACGTTGGATACGCGGGTAACGAGATCGCCCGAAAATTCCATTGCTTCGATGGTATTGGCGAAGGTAGGCTTGTCTTTGTTATCGACAATCGCTTGAATTTCTTCGTGTTGCTGGGCGATACCCGCCTTAAATGCAGGGAGGAAATGCTCAGGCTTAATCTTGTCGAAGGCCGGAATTTCCATAAACGTATCATAGGGTTTAAAGAATGGGTTGCTGGCATTTTGGCTGATGATCTGCGCCGACATCGCATTCGGTGCGACTGTCGCCTGCGCCGCAGTATCGCTGTGCTGTGCGCTGCAGCCACTTAAGGCGAGGGCGAGCGTGATGGCGCTAAAGGTCAGTTTAATAGCGTGTGGTTTGAGTGTGCGCGCGTTAAGGGCCTGTGATTTTAGGCTTAGTCCCTTCATGTCAATTCCCCGTTAGGTGATTATTATTCTGTTGGATTAATGGTACTGCAGACCATTAATGTTATTTTAAGGTGACTGTTTAGCATGTATCCGACTAAGGGTTCCATCGATTTTGTGTTTTGTTTGTAACAAATGGTTAGTCTGCGGTTTTTAACGGAAGAACTATGGCAAACTGAGCCGCGCACTAAAGCAATATTGGGCAAAGGATAAAGCTATTGCTTTGGTGCGTTTTAATGTAAGTCCCTAATCATACAAATAATAAATAGGACCTCTATGGAATTGCCTCAGTTTAACTGTACGAGCCTCTATCGTCGTTTTTCTTATTCCCTATTAGCCGCTGCGCTGTGGACATCGACGCAAGCTGCAGCATCGCCAATCACGCTTAGCCAAGATGCGCTTAAGGTGGCCGATTATGCGGTGAGCACCTATGACGCGCAGATGGTCGAGAGTCTGGCGCATTTAATCAGTTTTAATACCCAAGCGGTGGAGGGGCAAACGCCCGATACCAACCCTGCCTTTATTGGTTTTAAGTCGAGTTTAAAAAGCTTGAGCCAAGAACTCGGGCTCGATTATGCCGATCACGGTTATGTGGTGCTGATAGGTCTCGATGCCAATGTTGTCGATGCCCAACGCTCACAGGTTGAGAAATTGGGCATCGTCACCCACGGCGATGTGCAACCCGCCAATCCCGCGCTATGGGCCAAGAGCCCCTATGTGCTGGATACCGAGTCTGAACCTGGCAAGTTGATAGGTCGCGGCACTGAAGATGATAAAGGCGCGATTGTCACCGCCATGTATGCGATGAAGGCCATCAAAGATAAACAACTCAAACGGGAAAAACGCATTGAACTGTTGGTGTATTTAGCCGAAGAGTCCGATTGGGATCCGCTAAAGGCCTTTTTAGCCCATTACACCCCAGCGCAGATGAATATCACCATAGATGCTGAGTATCCTGTGGTTACCGCCGAAAAGGGTTGGAGTAAGATTGGCTTTACTGTACCGAATCTCGAGTTAACGCAGGAGCAGGGCGCGGCAGCGAATGTTCCGAGCCTAACGGCATTTTCCGGCGGCTATTTTGCAAGCCAAGTACCACAGCAAGCCGAGGCTAAAGTTCATGCCATCACCCCAAGCTTGTTTGAAAAATTACAAACTAGCGCCACCAACCAGCAGGGGATGAAGTATCGATTCGAGCGAACTTGCGAGCAGGTCGTGTGCGACTTGCATATTTTTGCCGACGGTAAGGCGGCCCATTCCTCCACACCAGAAGATGGGGTGAATGCCGTGACGCATTTGGCCGCATTACTGCAGCCATACACTTGGCCAAAAACCACGGCAGCACTCACTGTGGCTGCCATGAATGAGTTAGTGGGGTTGGGGATTTATGCCGAGCAGTTTGGCGAGCTGGCCTATAAAGATGATTTTATGGGCGCTTTAACGCTTGCCCCCACTGTCGTTGCGCAAACGAGCAAAGGGACGGAAGTCACCATTAATTTACGTCGCCCTGTGGGCAAAACGCCTGAGTTACTCTCAGCCCAAGCCAAGGACGCGCTGAACAAATGGCAAGCTGAGCATCAAGTGACACTCATCGACGTAGAAAGTTATTGGGGCGAGCCTATGGTGATGAAGGATGCACCGCATCAACAGACCTTACTCGATGTATTTGCCCACTTTACCGGCATAGCATCTCCCAAACCTGTGGCCATTGGCGGCTCAACCAACAGTAAATTATTCCCCAACGCCTTAAGTTTTGGCCCCGCCATGCCGGGCGTGGAATACACTGGCCACACGGAGAAAGAATTTATTACCCATAAACAGTTTATGCTGAATCTGAAAATGTACACCGCCGCCTTTATTGAGTTAACTGCTGCAAAATAGTGCGTTTTTTAATGTGATTAATTGAAGTTATGGGTGAAATACTTCGAAGACTGAAAGAAGTTTGCTTCGCACGTTTATAAGTAAATGGCGGTTAATCTTAGATAACCGCCATTGCTTTTTTAATTGTTAACACGAGATAACAACAGTTCATCTGGCTAAAACTATTGCCTCAAATCTAGATAAGTTTGTCGTCAGGTGTGCAGGATGAATTGTCATTGTTTCCACTGTGACACGCCACCCTTTTATTTCACAAGAAGCATCCCTGAGGGCTCGACGGCGGTATCTGCAACACATGGAAGTGTAAATACCGCGTTCACATGGCCTATGATGTTCCCGACATCATAGTGGCATTTCCTATATCCCTATGGGTCAGATGTGAAAGAGCGGCCATGCCGCCAACGGTAACAGTTGCAACAATGGCAATCTTTACGACCATTGAACCGTTCATCTTGCTAAAAGCTTTTTGCCCCATTCCGTGTTTTGGCTCGTTAGTTCAGTCGAAAATTCCCACTCTTGTTGCCATACAAAATCTCATCCATTGACCTAGTATTTGGCCTTACCAGAAATCGGCTAACAATGTATGGGTATACAGTCATATTTAAGTTTAGGTGTTTTGGTATGATTTTTAGACAAAATTAGTGCGCACTAATTCCATCCGCAATAAATAAAACGCTATAAAATCAATTGACTATAGAGGCTGAGTTTTAGTTAATAGGTTTGGAAAACGCGCATGCGCGTTTTTCCAGATGGTGTATTAAACAAAAAGCTGATAAGTTCTTTGCATACAGATAGTTAACCGTGCGCGTTTTCACTGGTCCAACGAGGTAAACGCGCATGCGCATGAATAAAATGTTAAGCATCTCGGAGATTTCGTGCAAGAACTAGAAAGAAATATACCCGGCCATTCAAATTGGGAAGGCTCTTTCTTCGAAAGACTCACCGAGTATGGAGAATGGGATCACAAGGCCTTTTGGCTACTGCATCGAGAACTGGTCGAGCTAGCCCAGTTAGCTGATGAAAATCCGGTAGATCGTAACCTTGCATATATGCTCCTATATTTACAACAAAGAGTGCTTAATTTAGTTGCAGCACATTTTGCCGAGAATGATGTTTTTAAAATCACAAATCTAAAAGGTGAGCAACTTTACGAGTTCAAGGAAAGGTTTGATATGGCAGTATTAGGCGTTATTACTGGTGAGGTTTTACCCGAGTCATCTTTTGACTTGGTTAACCCTCTGCTAAACAATGCTTAACAAGTCAAAGCACTCGGACTTGGTAAAGCTGTCACCTTTTTTGTTCCAAAAAAGCCGCCAACTTCACCAAGCCGGTGTTTGAGGCGTTAGGCTTAAAAATTACTATTGAGGAATATTTGTGAAAATTAGAACTACGTTACTATCATTACTTTTTATCTCATCTCCATCCTTTTCTGGAGATCCTGAGTTTATAGCTTTTGCAGTAAAACAAGCTCATAACCAAGGCTTTACAGGTTGTGATACTGCTATAAAAAAGATATATGAAAATGCGGGAGGCTCTGACATACGCATTAATGTTACCAAACATAATGACAACCCAAATCAACTTACAATGATTGGTACTTGGGGTAGCAAAGGGGATTCTGTTTTTGACAAAGTTACGTTGTTTAAAGTTGGAACTCAATGCAAGTATGACCTTACTACAGTAATTCAATCTTCAAAATCATGTATGGCATACGCTAAGGAAATGTCTGCTTTTGACTATGTTGCTGAAACTGGAGATTACATCTGGATGCAGAATAAAGGGGGCGTAAATATGATACTTCATTCTACTGGATTGGGTTGTACAGCTATATTTAACGTTGATCAAAAAGCCTAACAAACGCTTCAAGAGGGACAGCCAACGCGCGGCATTTTTACCATGCGTTGGTTTTTGTGGTTACGATGTTATGCGGAAAGTTGGTAGTAGCGTTGTCTGCCCCTTAAGCGGGCGTTATCGCCATATAAATTTTTATCCTAAATTCACCAGATGCAACCGATGTCCTGGCACGCTTTTGTCCCTTAGCTTTTTACGTACATATCGCAAATGGGTAGTTAAAATTGGCATTGGGACACCAGTGACCGTTGGCGACATGGCCGCTAATTAAAGCAAAACTTGGACACCCAACCTTAATAGCGCGTTAGTTAACCTCCGACTATGCTTTGGTTAAGCATTGAACAAGGAGGTTTGTATGCCGCGCCCTCGCAGAACTCAAATAAGTCTTGAAGACACGCCCTATTACCATTGCTGTAGCCGCGTTGTTCGGCGGGCATTTTTATGTGGCGATGATGCCTATTCGGGTAAAAACTATGACCATCGCCGCGCTTGGGTAGAATCGCTACTGTTTGAACTTGAAGCAGTTTTTTCTATTGATATCGCGGCATTTGCTGTGATGTCGAATCATCTGCATGTGGTGTTGCGGGTGGATATCGAGACGGCAAATCGTTGGACTGACCGCGAAGTTCTTGAGCAGTGGCATAAGTTGTTTAAAGGCGATGAATTAACGCAAAAATTCGCTAAAGGTGAGTTAGTTGAAGCGCATGAGGTGAACAGATTAAAGCATTCAATTGCCATTTATCGCAGTCGTTTGTGTGATATTTCATGGTTTATGCGCTGTTTGAATGAACCAATAGCAAGGCAAGCAAATCAAGAAGATAACTGTACGGGCAGGTTCTGGGAAGGTCGGTTTAAATCCCAAGCCCTACTCGATGAAGCTGCGGTATTAGCCTGTATGGCTTATGTGGATTTGAATCCCATAAGAGCGAAACTCGCTGATACACCAGAACAATCCGACCATACCAGTATTCAACTACGTATTCGGGCCGCATTAAAAGGTGAGCAGCCAAGCAATCTCCTACCTTTTATCGGTAACGAGTGCAACGACCAACCCAATGGCATTGCGTTTTCATTAACTGATTACCTTCTGTTGGTGGATGATACTGGTCGAATTATTCGTAATGATAAACGTGGATACATCAGTGAAAGTAGTGCCAAGATACTGACAAAATTAAATATCCCCCATGACAATTGGCTCAAGCTGACTACCGAGTTTGGCAAGTTATTTCATGGCCCTGTAGGTACATTGCAAGAGCTGACCGATTACTGCGAACATCTCGAAAAGCGACGACGGCATTTTGCGGCAAGCTGCCAGCACTTTAACAGTAACTAACAACTGCTTATATCACTTCAAAAGCCCCCATCCAGAACACATCCTAAGCACTAAGGGATGACTTACCTCGTCTGAAATGCTCCATTTTTTTAAGGGAGTAGCGTAATTTATTGCCTCAGATACTGTCCCTGTGACTTTGATGGTTCTTGTGTAAACAATATTAACTTTTACAAGTTGTAGGTAAACGGAAAGTGCATTATGTTGTTGATCTAAAATGGGTGGCCGAATTTAGTTGGCCGAATTTAGTTGTAGAATTTATCTGGGGATTTGCTAGATTAGGGCGTTATGCTTTCTGCTCAATTATCTGTGTTGAATTCCAACCTTTTTCAAGGATGATTTATGTCTGTTTGTAAACTGAAAGGTCGCTGTCATTGTGGCAATATCACCGCTGATATTGAACTCACCTCACCACCCGCAGCATTAAATCCTCGCGCATGTGATTGCGATTTCTGCCGTGAACATGGTGCTGCTTACATTTCCGACCCTAAAGGCAAACTCACTCTCTCTGTGAATGAACCTTCTTTGTTAGGCCGATATCATCAAGGCAGTGGTACTGCTGATTTTCTCTTTTGTCGTCAATGCGGCGTATTAGTCGGTGTGTCTTTTCAACAAGCTCAAAATATTTACGCCACCATCAATGCGAATATCATCAAAGAGGCTGGTTTTGGTGATACCTGTTCTGCGTCTCCCAAGAAACTCTCCACCGCTGAAAAAATTGCGCGTTGGCAAGCGGTTTGGTTTTCTGATGTTCGCATTAACGCATAGCCTTCTTGCTGATTTATTAGCATTAGTGTCTGGTTTCATTTGCCAACAAAAGCGCATAACAAATAATTCAAACACGTTCACTTCGTTCACTGGACGGCACTGCGTGCCGCCGTTTAATTAGAAGTTATCTCCATATAAATTTTTATCCGAAATTCACCTGATGCAGCCGATGTCCTGACACGTTTTTGTCCCTTTTCTTTTTACGTATATATCGCAAATGGGTAGTTAAAATTGGCATTGGGGCACCATTGACCGTTGGCGACATGGCCGCTCTTTCACATCCATGTGAACGCGGCATTTACACTTCCATGTATTGCAGATGTCGCCGTCGAGCCTATAGGGATACTTCATGTTAAATAAAGAGGCGGCGTGTCACTGGGGAAATAATGACAACACCCAACAAATAGATATAAAAATCAATTGCTTATATCAAAAAGTGAGTCAGGTAACTTCTTTAAAATCGGCATCCGAAAATGACAGTTGGAATCAACACAAACCCAACTGTCTCTTGAAGCGTTCTTCTGGCTTAAAACTCATTGCGATATGTTCGCTCTAAATTAACTGTTGAAATAAATCTAGGTCGGTTAACCGCATTTTAGCTAGAGCAGGCTATTTCCTTGGGGCATGCTTGGGGTTGTGATGTCGGCTTTTAGCACTAAGACAATCAAGAAAATAACACCTAATAACGGAAACAATCCCAATACTGCGCCTAGCATCCCTGTGAGCTTAGGGTTCGTGGTCTTTTTGCGACCGAGCGAATAACTCAACATACCGAAAAACATCATGCTAGCTAAGAGCAATAGCAAAATCAGTGATACTATTGTCACAATAAATTCCTTTTTAATTAATATGTTAGAGCTGGATACTATAGAGCGAGTTAATGCTGGGTCAATCCATTCCCCTCCAGAAAGACATTCAGTTACATTTTATCTTTTCATTGAGTAAACCACGTTAAAGTTAAACTTGCTTTATCTGCGTGATGGCTTAGCGTCTGTTCTGCTTGCAATTTTGTGTTGGGATAGCGGTATTATCATCTTGGTATCGCGACCGTAGCGCGGTCGAAGATGGTAAAGGCTGAATGATGTGACCGGGCTAGGCTTTTATCTCAAAGAGTAAAAAGCCCTGCGTATACAGTGGTGTATAGCAGGGCTTGTTGATGCGGCTGACTCTTCCTGAACGATTCGATATCGCGGCTTAGCTTGAATGCTCAATATCGAGCAGCTTTGCGCTTAGCCTTATCACTCCAATCCATGGTTTCCTTGCCTTTATACATATCGCTAGTATGCCAATCAGTGATTAGTAACCGACGGCTTCGCTACCCGAATGGCGTGGGTCAGAGGCGCCAAAAATCCCTTGGTCTGTCACCATGATGGATTGAGTGCTACCCATGGCCGATTGCACTTTCACCTTATGGCCTTTAGCTTCGAGTAACGAAATGGTATCGCGGTTCAGGCTGCTTTCGACTCGCAGTTCATCGGGTAGCCATTGGTGGTGTACCCGCGCGGCATTGCTGGCTTCGGCAATGTTTAAGCCGTGATCAATTACATTCATAATGATTTGCAGCGTGGTGGTAATGATGCGTGAACCGCCTGGGCTGCCCGTAACTAAGAAGGGTTTGCCGTCTTTCATCACTATGGTTGGGCTCATTGAGCTCAACGGACGTTTATTACCTTCCACCGCGTTGGCATCGCCACCCACTAGGCCATAACCGTTAGGTGTGCCGGGTTTTGCGGAAAAATCATCCATTTCGTTATTGAGTAAAATGCCCGTGCCTTTGGCGACTAAACCCGAGCCGTAGCTAAAGTTTAAGGTGTAAGTGTTAGACACTGCATTGCCCCATTTATCGACCACCGAGAAGTGGGTGGTTTGGTCACTCTCATAGGGCGCTAGATTGCCGGGTTTGATTTCGGTGCTGGGCGTAGTTTTATTTAGCGCAATTTGGCTGGCGATTTTTTTGGCGTAGTCCTTATTGGTTAACTGCTTGACGGGCACCTTATAAAAATCGGGATCGCCTAAGTATTCGCTGCGATCGGCGTAGGCATGTTTCATGGTTTCGGCCATGACATGAATGGTTTGCGCCGTGTTGTGACCGAACTTATCGATAGGGAACTGCTGCAACACATTGAGCATCTCGACAATGTGCACGCCGCCCGAGGATGGTGGTGGCATAGAAACCACGTCATACCCACGGTACTGACCGCGAACCGGTTCACGCTCGACGGCCTTATAGTGTTCTAAATCCGCTAAGGTCATGATGCCGCCAGCATCTTGCACGGCCTTAACCAGTTTCTCCGCAGTTTCACCTTCGTAGAACCCTTTAGTGCCTTTCTCGGCGATAAGTTGCAGGGAGTGGGCGAGTTCTGGCTGTTTTAAAATATCATCCACTTGGTAGTCACTACCGTCGGCCTTATAGAAGATGGTTGCCGTGCTGGGCCATTGGCTCATGCGGCGCTTTAAGCCTGCAAGGGATACCGCAAGATCTGGGGTCACGCTAATGCCTTCCTGTGCCATTTTGATGGCGGGCGCCGTGACTTGCGCCATGGTCATCGTGCCATATTTTTCAAGGGCTAAACTCATGCCCATCACAGTGCCGGGGACGCCGACTGCAAGGCCATGTTCACGGCTTAATTTAGTTACCGCATCGCCATTCTCATCGAGGAATATGTCTTTTTTCGCCTTTGATGGCGCCATTTCACGGTAATCGATGGCGATGGTTTTGTTTTCTTTAGCCAGATGGACAAGCATAAAGCCACCACCACCAATATTGCCCGCGCGGGGTAGCGTGACGGCTAAACTGAATGCGACCGCCACCGCAGCATCGACGGCATTACCGCCTTGCTTCAAAATTTCGATGCCAGTGCGGCTTGCCAGCGCTTCTTGGCTGGCGACCATTCCATGTTTTGCCCATACGGGTTGTGCCGTGGCCATTTGGCTGAAAATCGAAGGTTCTTCGGCATGGAGAGTGGGCGAAGACAACAAAGGCAGTGCCATGGCAATGGCGAGAATAAGAGGTCTAAAAGTTCCTGCGCGGCGCATATTCAATCCTGAATTTATTTTCATTTTGGCTATGCAATGTGCCGAGAATTAGGCTTAATTGCAACCTTGGATCTTTGCTTAGTGTGTTTAACGGATAAGAATTCAACGAATGAGACAACTGATATTGGCCTTTGCCAGCGCGGCGCAGAGTATTGACGCTAACAGCTGGGACCGATTGATGGGGACGGATAATCCCTTCTGCCAGCATGCTTATTTCCTCAGCTTAGAGCAGAGCTTGTCGGCCTGTGCCGCGACGGGCTGGCGCCCACATCATTTATGTGTGTTCGACGCAACTGGCAGTGAATTTGCGCGAGAATTAGCGCCAGATGCCGTTATTGTTAGCCAAAAAGATGCCGCAGATTTTATGGATTTACCCCTGCTGGCATTGATGCCGCTTTATCAAAAATCCCACTCCTATGGTGAATACGTGTTTGATTGGGCATGGGCGCAGGCCTATGAGCGCCATGGTTTTGAATATTATCCTAAATTGTTAAATGCCATTCCATTTACGCCGGTGCAGGGGCGGCGGTTGGGGCTATCGTCTACGCTTTTGGCAGAGGAAGCGCAGCAGCTAAGCTGCGCCGTATTTACCTGCTTAAATGAGCAATTAGTGAACGTGGATGCGCCAATGTCCTCGTGGCATTGCTTATTTGTCTCGCCTTCGCAGCAAACGCTATTTACTGAGGCATCCAATCCCACTTCCCTTAAGCGTTTAAGCACCCAGTTCCATTGGCATAACCGTGGCTATAAAGATTTTGAAGCCTTTTTAGCGGCGCTCACCTCCCGTAAGCGTAAAAATATTCTTAAGGAGCGCGCCCAGCTACAGCCCTATGGCTTGCAATATCAATTTGTCGCGGGAGCGGATATTAGCCGTCAGCAATGGCAGCATTTTATTGAATGTTATCAATTAACCTACCTTAAGCGCTCCGGCCATCGTGGCTATTTAACCCCAACATTTTTTAACTTGATTGCCGAGCGGTTGAGTGAGCAAATTGTTTTGCTCGTAATAAGTGATGCGAAAGGGCAGATGTTAGCGGGCGCGCTGTATTTTACGGGCCGCAACGAGCAAGGGCAGACATGCTTATTTGGTCGTTACTGGGGCAGTATTGTCGAGCTTGAGGGATTGCACTTTGAGGCCTGTTATTATCAGGGTATTGAATACTGTATCGCCCATGGGATTGATATCTTTGATGCAGGCGCTCAGGGCGAACATAAAGTGCTGCGCGGCTTCGAGCCTGTGGCGCTTTATTCCTACCACAATATTGCTCATCCCGACTTTAAGCGAGCCATAGCGCATTTTACCGAGGAGGAAGCTGCACAAATGGAAGCGTATATGCAGCAGATGCGCGAGGTGTTGCCCTATAAAAAGGGCTAATAACCACCATAAACGTAGAGCGTCACGTCAACAAATACGTTGGCGCGACGCGAATGGGTCTACACAAAAGAGTGATGTACTAAGCACATATCACTCAAGACAGCATGTTTAACTAGCTCACTGCTAACCAGATGCCAACGCCAATCATAAGGCTTCCGGCGATACGATTTAGCCAACGAATATTATCGCCGCGACTTAAAAATATTCTCAGACTCTTACCGCCACTGGCGTAGGCCAACATAGAAGTAAACTCTGTCACCATGATAATACTAAGGAGGGCTAGGAGCTGCGGCGCGACCTCGCGCTCGGCATTAATAAATGGCGGTAATAGCGACACCATAAACGCCCAACCCTTAGGGTTAGCGATGGCGGTAATAAAACCCTGTGAAATCAGCGTAAAGTTACTGGCTCTTGGGTTAGTGTCATCATCGCTAAGTATGGCCATCTTGCCTCGGGCGCGCCACATCTGCACGCCGATATAGCCTAAGTAAATGCCGCCAACCCATTTAAATACCTGAAAAACCTCAGGGTAGTTAAGCATAATACTCGCCACCCCCATGACCGCTGCGGTAGCGACCAAGGCAACCCCAACAAGCTCACCGAGCATCATCCACAGGGTACGGCGCACACCAATGCTCATCCCAAGCGTCATGGCGAGCGTCATACACATTCCCGGGGTGATAGAAACAAAGAAAAAGGTCGGGATAAACACAGCGAGTAAGGCAAAATCTGGCATGGTCTAAACGGTCTACTAGAAGAATGAAGGAACGCTAGTGTAATGAAAATGGCTGAGTTAGCCAATGTGTCAAATAGCACTCAGGCAAGAATGGCCGTAAGTTTGACTCTATCGGCTTTGGTCCAATGTTTTTCGACCTATTCATCCTGTAATGAGCGGCTTTTTATGGCTTATCTTGGCATCTTGAACTTTGGCGGGGTAATCGTCGCTAAACACTACAAGAGAGTTTAAAAGAAACGGAATAATGGCATCTAATTTATTGATGCTCTTGAAATATTGATAGTCGATTGTTAGGGTTGCGTCATTACAACAGGGATTTTTGTTGAACTCAGATGACGGAAAAGCAAAAAATGTTGGCGGGTGAACCCTATCAAGCCTGCGATGAAACCTTATTAGCCGAAAGAATGCGGGCTAAATTAATGTGTCATCAATTTAATCATGCCGACCCTACCCAGCTTGAGGCGTGTATGGCCCACTTGCGCGAGCTACTCAATGTGCCTAGTTGTGCCCATATCGAGCCTAACTTCTTTTGTGATTACGGCTATAACATCCAAATTGGCCAGCAATTTTATGCGAATCACAACTTAACCATACTCGACGTTTGTCAGGTCACGATTGGCAACCATGTGATGTTTGGGCCCAATGTACTGATTTCTACTGCGACCCATCCTATTGACCCCATTGCTCGTCTTACAACAGAATTTGGTAAGCCTATTCATATTGGTCACCATGTGTGGCTCGGCGGTAATGTCAGTGTATTGCCCGGTGTCACCATTGGCGATAACTGCGTGATTGGCGCGGGCAGTGTGGTGAATAAAGATATTCCAGCCAATAGTGTGGCTGTGGGTAATCCTTGTAGGGTGATTAAGCAAATCACTACACCTAACGCGGACTAAAGCTCAATCGTACTGGTTTTAGGTCGCAGGGCTTTTGGTCGCTGAGGTTAAAGCCTCGCCGAGTTTATATGTAAACTTGGTTATACTGCCATTTAATGCACATGGCATAAGCTTTATAGCGACCCAATAAACCGTTTAATTTTATCGCGTTAGCGCTCTTTGAGGTTGATTACCGATTGAAGACACTTTTTTCGCCTTTATTGCCAGCAAGACAAAGCCATATCGCACTGCTGTGCGCAGGCATTATCTACTGGCTAACCGGCGCCTTAGGCCAAACGTTATTTAGCTTGCAACCTGAGAATATCACCTTGATTTGGCTGCCCTCCGGCATTGCCTTGGTGATGTTACTCATGTGGGGGCGTAAGGCATTGGTGCTGATATTCCTCGGCAGTTTTACCTTGAATTTTCAAGGTATGTTACAACAGGACTCCCTTGGTCTTTCGCTGCTGCATACTTCGATTGCTGCGTTAAGCGATATGCTCGCGCCTGCGATGTCGATGTTGTTACTCAGACGCTTCTTGCCACAGGGGACGGGAAGTGCGAATGACTTGATGAAGTTTGTGGTGGTCGCAGGCATCATCCCCATTTTCGGCTCCAGCGCATTGTTATCCGCTAACTTAGTGCTTGGCGGTTATATTTTACCCAGCGCGTTTTGGAGTATGGGGCAAATGTTTTTCTTTGCCGATATTCTGGGCATAGTGTTGGTGTATCAGCTGTATGCCGGATGGGTGGAACCCAATGCGCTAAGCATAGCCAAAACCCGCCATATCCTTTTGCCCTTGATTGGCTTGCCACTGTTTTGTTTGGTTGGGGTTAAGTTCGATCTGGGCTGGTTATTTTATGTGATCCCGCCGCTGTTGGTTGTGCTCTCCTTTGAGGTCACTCGCTTTTACCTCGCACTGTTTAGCAGCGCCTCCATGCTGTTTATGATTTTAGCGACAGCTCAGGGCTATGGTCCGTTTATCAATGCCACGCCGTATCAAACCAATGCGGAGATGATGGCTTTTGTGTTGTCATCGGCATTAACCATTTTTGGGGTGTCGTTACAACGGGCACAGCTGCGCCGAACCGAGAGAGATAAGCAGACCGCGGTGCAAGAGGCGCTCTATGATCCCTTGTCGGGGCTACTGAATCGCCGCGGCTTTATGCCACAGCTGACAAATCTTAATGGCCCGACAGCGCGTTATTCGGTCGCTATGTTGGATCTCGATAACTTTAAGATGATTAACGACACCTATGGTCACAGTGTGGGCGATAGGGTCATCCAGCTGTTGGCGCAGTTGATACACAATCATAGCCGTAGCCAAGATATTGCCGCGCGCCTAGGCGGTGAAGAGTTCGCCCTTGTGCTAAGGGATATTGATGCCGAGCAGGTGTATCCCGTGCTTGAGCGTATTCGAAAATCCTTTGCTGAGATGTCGATAGCAGCCGAGGAGCACACGATTTACTGCACTGTGAGCATTGGTTGGGTGGAGTATCAGCAAGGTATCGCTGGCGAGTCGTTGCTGCATTTGGCGGACAAGGCTTTATATCAAGCTAAGGCACAGGGCAAAAACACGATTGTAAAGTATCAAGCTTAAGGACCACGCCAAGAAGCTTTGTTCGAAAGTGCGATGCTCCAGCGTACCGTAAGGGGCGATACTCAAAAGGTGATGTCGAAAGAAAATAATCGAAAGGCCATACGCGAAGCGTGACAAACAACGGGTCACTATAGGGCATAAAAAAACGGTACGCAGTGCGTACCGTTTTTTCTTATAACATTAATGGTCGCGATTACAGCACGCCGCGGCGCATTTGGTCACGTTCAATCGATTGGAACAGGGCGGTGAAGTTACCTTCGCCAAAACCTAAGTTGTTCTTACGTTGAATGATTTCGATAAAGATCGGGCCAAACAGGTTTTTAGTGAAGATCTGTAATAAATAGCCTGACTCGTCGCCGTCCACCAAAATTTGGTGATGCTTGATACGCTCACGGTTTTCGGTCACTTGTGGGACTTTATCGAAAATGGTGTCGTAATATTCGGGAATAATATCCAAGCATTGAATCGAGCTACCTTCCATCGCATCCAAGGATTTAACGATATCACGGCTTCTAAAGGCTAAGTGTTGTACACCTGGACCATTGTATTCCTTCAGGTATTCATCGATTTGGTTCTTATCGTTGCCTTTACCTTCGTTAATCGGGATACAGAAGCTGCCATCGGGTGAGCGCAGGGCGTAAGACACCAATGCGGTTTGTACGCCGCTGATGTCGAAATAGCGCACTTCGGTAAAACCAAAGATGTTTTTGTAGAAGTTCGCCCAATGTTCCATGGTGCCTTTGTAGACGTTATTGGTTAAGTGGTCTACTTCGACAAAGCCTTTCTCTTGAGTGATCACAGGCTCACTTAAGTCTTCAAAGTCAGTTGCATAGATATTGTTGTCGGCACCGAAGGTGTCGATAAAATAAATTAAGCTGTCACCAATACCATAAATGGCTGGATAAGGCAGATCCTTGGCCGAATCAGCCACGGCTTTGGCGCCGCGCTCTACCGCCACACGGTGAGCAAAGCTGGCATCTTCTACGCGCCAGCCCATAGAGCTAATAGCAGGGCCGTGGGATTTGGCAAATTCTGCTGAAAACCCTTCGCGCTCATTATTGAGCAGGAAGTTAATGTCATTTTGTTTGTAGTACAAAATGTCTTTATTTTTGGCTTTTTTCAGCAGTGAAAAACCAAAGTCGATAAACACTTTGTGCATAAAATCGCTATCGGGGCTTGCAAATTCGGTAAATTCGATACCGAGTAAGCCCAGTGGATTGAGTTCGCTTGCCATGATCTGTTCCTCTTGATTAATTCAACACGCAGTCACTCTTTTTGCCTTGTTCGCTGTGGTGACTTACGGCTAGTAGGCTTAGTTAAGCCATTCACTCATGCTGCGGTGCAGCGTTAGTTTTCTAGCCAAGAGCGGTTGTAGTCTTTACTCATGCAATTTTGCACATGTTCGGTTAATTTCAGTGGGGCGAAGGTGTCCACCATCACTGCATATTCATAGGTTTCTTTTTTGCCTATCGAGGCTTCGGTGCGGCCGGGTTGTGGACCGTGCGCTACCCCTTTTTGATGTAGGGTGATGTAACCGGCTTCAATCCCTGTGCGACTCATAAAGTCGCCGTCGACGTAGTACAGCACTTCATCACTATCAATATTGTTGTGATAGTAAGGCGCAGGAATGGCACGCTCGTGGAAGTCATAAGGACGCGGCACAAAGTTACACACCACAAAGTTGTGGGCGGTAAACACTAAGTGGTCTGAAGGCGGTAAGTGAATTTTGCCGACTTTAGGTGCGTATTCGGTGATGTTAAATGCCCAGGGGTAAACACAGCCGTCCCAACCCACAAGGTCAAAGGGATGCCACTCTAAGGTAGTCAGTTGGTACTTATTACCAAATTTACACACCAGCGGGAAGGCGCCACGTTCAACCACGGCATCTTGCAATACGGGCGTGCGTATATCGCGTTCACAATAGGGTGCAGACTCGAGTAACTGACCGTATTCATTACGGAAATGTTTTGGCACTTCCACCATTGAAAAGGCTTCAATCACAAATAAGCGCACATTACTGTAATCGTTGAATTTGAGCTGATGTGTGGTGCCGCGTGGGATCACTAAGTAGTCCCATTTCTTGATCTCTAGAGTGCCATATTCACTGTAGAGCGTACCTTCACCTTCATGTACAAACACCACTTCATCGGCGTAGGCATTGCGGTAAAACTCCGGCGTGTCTTGAGTCACTTTTGCGGTATAAATGGCCACATCATTGTTATAAAAGATTTTATTGCGGGCGCTAAAGAAGTTGCCTTCGCGATCGGCCGTACGAGAGTCCAATTTATAATTTTGAACTAATGAATCTTCCCATTGGGCACCGTGACCGAGGCGGTAGGGTGCCACTTCCAAGGCCTTAGTCGGCATATTGTGGTGATATTTATTCGAGTAAATATTGGAAAAACCATGGGTTGAAAACAGCTCCTCACGGTATAGCTCGCCGTTTTCTTTCTCAAATGCGATATGGCGCTTATGGGGGACTTGGCCTTGTTTCACATAAAATGGCATGGTGATTCCTTCAAAGTTACGCTGCAGGCTTGCCTACACCGCGAGTCGTTATGCTGCAAGTTGCATTAGTGTGATCTTCTTATCAATTTAGTTGCTTGAATGAACAAAAAAAAGAATAATAAATCTGTTATCTCAATCTAAAAATTAGATGGTATTAACTGCTTTACGCTTCGTAGCGTTTCCGTGACATGTTAATGAAAGCTTAGGAGTCCCCATGCGCATCGATATTGATGCTTTTAATGTGCTGCAAGTGCTGGTGGAAGAGGGCAGTTTTGCCAAAGCCGCCGAGCGTTTACACAAGGCGCAATCGGCGGTCAGCTATCAGGTCAAAAAGCTGGAAGAACATTTAGGTGTGCAACTTTTTAGTCGGGATCAATACCGCGCCGAGTTGACGAGTGAAGGGCGGGTGATCTTGGCCGAGGGGCAAAGACTGTTGCAACACCTTGCCAATATTGAACATCTTGCCAGTCGTTTCAGTGAAGGTTGGGAGCCTAAGCTTGAGTTAGTGATCGATGGCGCCTTGCCGATGGAGCCGATTATGACGGCACTTAAACGGATGGCAGAGCATCAAATTCCGACAAAAATTCAGCTCAATATGGAGTTTTTGGGTGGTGTGCAGCACAGATTCGAGCGTGACAATGCAGATCTGATGTTGGTTAAAGACTACCGCACAGGCCCCTATTATCACCCACAGCCCCTCCCTGCGATAACCAGTGTACTGGTGACGAGTGCTTTACATCCCTTGGCTCAACAAAAACACATCAGTTTGCCCGAGTTACAGCAACATGTTGAGCTGACCATCGAAGATTCCTCCCCCAATAAGACTTATCGAGATGAGCTGCAATTCGGTGGCGATAAAGTGTTCTATCTTTCTGGTTTTATTATGAAAAAGAACGCCTTGTTAAAAGGGCTCGGTTTTGGTTGGTTGCCTGATTTTCTGGTGCAGGAGGAGTTGTTGAGCGGTGAGCTTGTGGAGGTCGACTTTGTCGGTGGCAGTCGCTATACCTTTACTCCCCAATTAGTGTCGACCCTTGAGCGCCCCTTGGGCCGCGCTGGCAAACTCTTTACCGAATTAATCCTAGAGGAATTTGCTAAAGCAGGGCAGTTTAATGGGGTGGGATTAGGTTAATCCTCTACTACTTGTCATCTTTTGAAACAACTTACTGACGCAACCTTGGGATAAAAACGATCGCCTTTTGACATTTTATGTCATAAAGTGAGTCCAATATCGTGGCACTGATGAATTTGGTTCGCCACATTAATTGGACTGACAGAGTAAGGGGAATTGTATGTCTAGACGTTGCCATGAAGTGGACTATGAGATTATCGGTCACAGCATGCAGTTGGTTGAGGTCGAACTCGACCCGCATGAGACGGTGATCGCCGAAGCCGGCGCGATGAATTATCTAGAGCAAGACATTAGCTTCGAGGCCAAAATGGGTGATGGCTCCGAGCCTGAATCTGGCTTTTTTGGCAAGTTGATGGGGGCGGGTAAACGTGTGCTGACGGGTGAAAGCATCTTTATGACGCACTTTACAAACCTTGGACATCAGAAACGTAAAGTGGCGTTTGCCGCGCCCTATCCTGGGACGATTTTGGCTCTCGATCTTGCCCAATATGGCGGAGAACTGATCTGCCAGAAAGACAGCTTCCTCGCAGCGGCCCTTGGGACGCGAGTGAGCATGAAGTTTAATCGCCGCCTAGGTACGGGCTTTTTTGGCGGTGAAGGTTTTATTCTTCAAAGCTTACAGGGTGATGGCATGGCGTTTATTCATGCGGGCGGCACCTTAATAAAGAAAGAACTCAAAGGCGAAACCTTACGTGTCGATACAGGTTGTTTGGTCGGTTTTACCCCTGGGATTGATTACGATATCGAGCGGGCTGGCTCGTTAAAATCGATGGTATTTGGTGGAGAAGGGCTGTTTTTAGCGACCTTAAAAGGCCATGGCACTGTGTGGTTGCAGAGTCTACCATTCTCGCGGATGGCGGATCGCATTATCGCTCACGCTCCCTCTGCTGGTGGAAGTGACCGCGGTGAAGGTTCAGTCCTCGGCGGGCTTGGCCGCATGCTCGACGGGCGTTAACCCTAAAAGCAAAATGCGCACACTTAACGGGTTAAGTGTGCGCAGGAAGCTGTTTGTAAATTCAGATCAATAGGTGACCACATTGATGATATCGAGGATCTTACGGCTCTTTTCATCGAGCTTGATGATGGAGCCTTCGACTTCAATGCTGATTCTGCCGTCTCTGTCGATGGGGACGACAACGCGGCCGCGGTCATAAATATCGTAATCTAGGATATCGCCACGACGCAGTTTTTTCTGCCATCCAGGGGGAAGAGGCTGCCCCTTGTCGACTTTCTTTTGTAGACCAGGGGGCAGATCTTTGTCCTTCTTATCATTATCGTGCTTTGCAAAAGCCGCTATCGGGGCGACCAGACTGAGTACGACTCCACCTATCAGTGTTGCTGTTAATTTATTCATACTAGCTCCCTTAGGGAATAATGAGGTTGTTGTGTGTCACTCTAGTTTAGCTTAAATGAACTTTAGCTGAATATCTGCCCTTAGCGGGCGAGCATAAGCACGGCTTGCCATTGTTCTTCGGTAACAGGTTGAATGCTCAGCCTAGAACCTTTAGAGACTAAGTACATATCGGCCAGTTGCGGCAAACTTTTGATCAAACTTAAGGGGATGATTTCCTTAAATTGTTTGACGAAACGAATATCTACCCTTAACCATCGTGGCTGCTGTGGATCGGACTTAGGATCAAAATACTTTGATTCGGGGTCAAAGGCCGAGCTGTCAGGATAGGCATTGGTCACGACTTCGGCAATGCCGACGATGCCGGGGACTTTGCAACTTGAGTGGTAAAAGAAGACTTGATCGCCAATTTGCATCGCATCTCGCATAAAGTTACGTGCTTGGTAGTTACGGATCCCAAACCAGGCTTCGGTTTGATTAGGGCAAGCCTTAAGATCGTCGATACTAAATTCGTCGGGTTCCGATTTCATAAGCCAGTAGTTCATCTTTTATCCTTTACTGAAATAGCCGTCTCATCGCGTTAATGCGTTGAGTTTATCCTAGTTTTTGTTTGCCTCACAGTTAACCGTTCTCTGATCTCCTGACGTTAAGCATTATCCGGCGCGTTAAGTCAGTGTTCAGTTAACCCAGCTTACTCTGTCGTCACTATCGAGTCTGGTATGCCTTATGCAGTTGGTGCTATGACGCCGCAAATCGATGCAAAGTTGGCAGCTTTAGGTCCCAATCCAAGCTTTATTTCAATACCCGACTTCTTATATGAGTGATGTTGAAACAGTGAGGTGTGTTATGGAAACTTCAGCAATGACCACAGACAGTGGCCTATACACTAAATACCTTAAAGATTTTACCGCAGGGGATGTGAGCCTGCACCGCGAACGCATGTTGGAATTCATCAGCGATTTAACCACTCAGGGCTGGTTACTGGCGAATTTTACCTGGGATTACTGGTATAACAACAGTTACTTAGTCGATAAACCCGCTTATATCCGTGATGCCAGTGTCGCTCAATGCCGTCTGCTATTAACCGCGATGACTCGTCTCGAAGTGTTTAGCCCTGGGGTGTTAGAGAATATGCGTCGCCAAGGGGTATTGCTGGCGATTATGGAACGTTTACAGCGTTTAGAGGTTTTAACCACTGATAAACAGGTGGCGTTTATTACCCGTTAATTCCGGTTTTCGAGTAACAGAATATCCTTACTCTTTAGTCTAATACCATGCTTTTTTACTTGTGAGATGTTCCGAGGATTGGTTAGTTTGGACCATGCTAAACATAATAAAAAAGCACGGAGGCCTTAATGTCTGTTTCAACGACTCAAGCAACAAACCCACTTAAATACAGTGAGTTCCGGGGACCTAATTCCCCGGAGCTTGTTGAAAAAACCATAGGACAGTACCTTAACGATATCGCTAACACTTATCCCGAACAGTTAGCCGTTGTCGTGAATCATCAAGATATCCGTTGGAATTACCGCCAATACCTTGCACAAATCGATGCCTTGGCCACAGGCTTACTCAAACTGGGCATAGGTCCAGGGGATCGCGTGGGCATTTGGTCGCCCAATAATATTGAGTGGTGCTTAACCCAATTCGCCACCGCCAAAATTGGCGCCATCATGGTGTGCATCAACCCCGCTTATCGCCCTGAAGAATTACAATATGCCCTGACTAACGTGGGCTGTAGGGCGGTGATTTGCGCCGATAAATTCAAGTCCAGTAACTATTTACAGATGCTCTACGAGTTAGCGCCAGAGCTTAAGGTGTGCGCCGCAGGGCAATTACAGGCCAAAGCGTTGCCCGAGTTACAATTTGTGATCCGCATGGGGGCGGAGCAGTCTCCCGGTATGTTGAACTTTGATGATTTATTGCTTGAAGTGACGCCAGATGACAAGGCGGCGCTCGAGCAAATCGCCGAGTCACTTAGCCCTTATGACGCCATTAATATTCAATTTACCTCTGGCACCACGGGCAGCCCAAAGGGGGCGACCTTATCGCACCACAACATCCTGAATAATGGCTACTTAGTGGCCGAGGCAATGAAGTTTACCTGTGAAGATAAGCTCTGCATTCCTGTGCCTTTATACCATTGTTTTGGCATGGTGTTGGGTAACCTTGTGTGCCTCGCTAAGGGCGCGGCGGCGGTCTTTCCTGGGGATTCCTTCGATCCGCTGACCACCCTAGAGGTGGTTGAGCGTGAACGCTGCACCGCACTACACGGTGTTCCCACTATGTTTATTGCCGAGTTAGAGCACCCCGAATTTAAACGCTTTGACTTAAGCTCGCTGCGTACCGGTGTTATGGCGGGAGCGACTTGCCCAGAAGAAGTGATGCGCCGGGTACAAAACCTGATGTATATGCAGGAAGTGTTAATTGGGTATGGGCAAACCGAGTGCAGCCCGCTGAACCACATTACTGAAATCGACTCACCAGTTGAGAAACGTGTGCTTACCGTTGGCCGTGCTTTACCCCATACCGAAGTGAAAATCGTCGATGAATTTGGTGAAGTGCTGCCAATCAATACGCCCGGTGAAGTCTGTAGCCGTGGCTATTGCATCATGCAGTGTTACTGGAATGATCCCGAAAAAACGGCGGCAACTATCGACAGTGAAGGCTGGCTACATTCTGGCGATATTGGGCAAATGGATGAGCAAGGTTATGTGCAAATCGTTGGCCGTATTAAAGATATGATTATTCGCGGTGGCGAGAATATCTATCCCCGTGAAATTGAAGAGAAACTCTATACTCATAAAGATGTGCAAGATGCAGCAGTGTTTGGGGTTCATAGTGATAAATACGGCGAAGAAGTGTGCGCGTGGATCAAGATTCGCAGTGGCGCCACGATTTCAGAGGAGGATATTCGTCATTTCCTCACCGAAAAGTTCGCCTATTTTAAAGTACCTCGCTACATCAAGTTTGTGGAGCAATACCCCATGACTGTCACGGGCAAAATCCAGAAATTTAAAATGCGTGAGCTGATGTATCAAGAGCTATATGAGGATATTAATGCCTAGGGTGCATTAAGAAGAAACCCAAGTCCGATGGCTTGGGTTTCTTTTTAGCTGTGCGCCCTAGATTAACGTCGGTAATGCCGAATTTGATTGTCGAGCCAAGCCGCACTCTTGCTTAATTGACGCTGGCTTAAGCGCAACCAACGTTTCGCCCAAGGATATTGGGTGCTCAAGAGGGTTAATCCGATAAGGATAAAGAGCAATCCTGGCCCAGGTAAGAGTAAGAAAATCCCGCCGACTAAGGTAAAACATGCACCTAACACTGTGATGACTGTTCGGTTTATCGCGGGATGAGCAAATATTAACTTATTGTCTTTGAAGGAAATCGGCATAGGACGCTCCCAAAGGTTTTATCTAATGAACCAGTACTGCCGCAAATGGTGTACAACCAGTGGCAATATTAACTCAGTGTACTCCTATCATTTCTCCCTTAGCTAGATTTCTATCGGCTAAAGTATGTAACAAATATTCACTGTACCTTGAGGCATGGCTGATTATACTGAAAAGAGTTCAACCGATGATCAAGTGATGAATTGTTTGTTTTTCAAGCCATTAAACAGATGAGTTTTTGAGGGAGGTGTTATGAATCGTTGGTACCCACTGATGCTCTGTTGCCTGTTAAGCATGGCTAATACAGTCTTTGCAGACACGCTAAAGCTCACGTCTTTACTGTGGCCCCCTTATTCTGGTCAGCAACTGGCACAACAAGGTGCCAGTGTTGCTGTTGCCCAAGCCGCCTTTGCGCGCATGGAGCAACAACTTCTAGTAGATTTTTATCCTTGGAGCAGGGCGATTAAGTTAGCGGCCATGCCAAGTTCTGATTACATTGGCTATTTTCCTGAATATTATTTTGAAACAGATAAGTTTGTTTTTTCAAAACCAATAGGGATCAGTCCATTAGGTCTTGTTGAGCAAAAATCTCACCCCATAAGTTGGCACTATTTAACCGATTTAAATCGCTATACCTTAGGCGTCGTAAAAGACTATGTGAACACAGATTCGCTGGATCTGATGATTGCTTCAGGGAGTCAACCAGTCGAAGCCGTGACCTCCGATGAACAAAACATCAAGAAGGTGGCAGCTGGTCGCATCGATGGCGCAGTGATTGATGTCAACGTACTCTATTTCCTGTTAAAGCAACCTCATTTGCAGCCATTGGCGGATAAATTACAGGTGAATAAACAACTGCTTGCTAACAAACAGTTGTATGTTGCGTTTCGCAATACGGAGGAGGGGCGGCATTGGCGGGATGTTTTCGACCAAGGCTTAGCTCAATTAGATATTGAAAGCATTATGGGGGAATTATTGTTTCATGAAGAAGCTTCCCTCCGCTAAATCACGCCGGTTTTCGCTTAATCTGTTGTCATAAATTTGTCGTGGTTCGTTATTAATATTGTCCTAAGGCTATGAGTCGGTGCTCATTTCATTTTCTAGGATGGTATGAAGAACACTCCCTTCGAAAACATTCCTTTTGAGTTAGATACCTTATCGCAACTCATTGATACTCATTATCTTAAGCTGAAATATCAGGTACTCGCTGATATACCATTTCGGCACCAACATTTCCCACTCTACAGCATTGAGTTAGGGGTGACCGATAGACCTTGTCCAACTGTGTTATTTGTTGGTGGTGTGCATGGGGTGGAGCGGATTGGTTCTCAGGTGGTTTTGGCCTTACTTAACAGTCTGTTGCAGCGCCTTGCGTGGGACAAACACCTACAACAGTTATTAACGGACATTCGCTTAGCCTTTGTACCTGTGGTGAATCCTGTCGGTTTGTTGCTGGGGAGCCGTGGTAATGGAAATCAGGTCGACTTGATGCGTAACGCGCCGATAGAGTCCCGGGAAAAAGTCTCTTTTATGGTGGGCGGGCAGCGGTTATCCTCTAAGCTGCCTTGGTTTCGTGGCCTTGGCGGCATGGAGCTTGAAACTGCGGGGCTGGTGGCCTATGTGCAACAACTGCTCAAACAAAGCACTAGTCTGATTTCCCTCGATGCGCATTCCGGCTTTGGTTTGACGGATCATATTTGGTTTCCCTATGCCCATACACGCGCATCCTTTGAAAACGCTCATTTTATTTTCCACTTAAAACAATTGTTTGAAGCCAGTTATCCCCACCATGGTCATTATCGACTTGCCCCCCAGAGCCAGTTTTATCGCACCCACGGCGATATTTGGGATTACTTGTACCGCCAGCATCATACCCAGGATCCTCAAGCGAACATTCCCTTTTTACCTTTGACCTTAGAGATGGGGTCATGGGCATGGATTAAGAAAAATCCAAGGCAAATCTTCAATTTTGCGGGCTTTTTTAATCCGCAAAAAACACACAGGCACCACAGAATTTTACGTCGGCACACAGTACTGATGCAGTTCTTGATGGAGGCGGCGTACGCACGAGAACTAGAAGGACTGACGCCTGAACATCTCACACAATTGGCACTGAGTGCACAGCAATTTTGGTATCGGGAGAACTTGTGATGACGACTTGGGTATTACTCAGGGGCTTAATGCGGGATCAACGCCATTGGAATGGCTTTGATCAGAGGTTAAGGCAACGGGGCTGCACTGTCGTGACGCCCGATTTACCCGGCAATGGGATCCTTAATCGTCAAACCAGTCCTTTGACCATCGCCGAATATGCCAGCTCTGTGTGGCTGCAACTGGATGCAAGCCTAGCGGGACAAGCTTTTTATCTGCTCGGTTTATCGATGGGCGGCATGTTAGCGATAGAAATGGCCAAGCAACGCCCTTGGCAGGTAAAGCATGTGTTTGTGCTTAATAGCAGCGCCGCTAATTTATCGCCTTGGTATCATAGATTTAACTTATTGAATGCGCTGAGTGCCTTGGTTAAACGTTGCCGAGGACGACAGCTTCATCCTATCGAATCCACTATTGTCCGCTTAACCAGTTTTCGACATCGACGTGATAGGGTCTTGATTGCACGCTGGAGCCAATATCGGCAAGAGGCGAGCCCGACGTTTATCAACGGTTGCAGGCAATTGTGGGCAGCATTTCGCTATGAATGTTCTATGTTTTTGCCTGTGCCCGTGAGTATTTTAGCGGGTGATCGGGATGCGTTAGTGAATATTCAAACCAGCAGGGCGCTGGCACAGCATTTTAAGGTTGATTTAGTTGTCTTAGCCTATTGTGGCCACGACATCACTATAGATGCTCCTGCTAAACTGGCGCATTATCTCTTTGAAATCATCAGTCCACCCCTAGGGGAAGCCAGTGAGCCTTTCGCTGATTGTGGTGACTTGCTCGATGAGGAAACGGACTTTCATGAGACAAGATTAGTCATGAGGCAAGGTTAGTGCTGTACTTCCAAACGATTCATTAGCACTACCCAAAGACGCTGAGTCGTGCTGAGTGACACCAGTTACGCTTTCGCGACTATGGTTATTACGCTTTCGCTACAATGGTTTGCCCAATCGGTGTCAGGCTTAATAGCGCCAGCTTGATATGTTGGATCCCGAAGGGGATACCAATAATCGTCACAAAGCAGGCGAGGGCATGGGCCAAATGACCTATGGTCAACCAAATCCCAAACAGCAAGAACCAAATAATATTGCCGACCATACCGAAGGCGCCAGTGCCTAAATCCTCACGTCCGGTTAAATGGCGGCGATTCATTTGCTCCTGCCCAAAGGGCCAAAAGGTTAATTCACCAATAACAAAACAAGCTCTGCCGAAGGGAATACCGATAATACTGATAAAACACAAAATTCCCGCAAGCCACCAGGCAAGACCCATCACAAATCCGCCAAGGACAAACCAAGCAATATTGAAAATTAACCGTAATAACGACATTGAACACTCCTTAACGTTTCTCAAAATTGTGTTGGGAATCTCTGAGCCAACACACAGGATCATTAATTGATACTTAAATGGAGTAAGCGAGAATTGTGCCAAAATATTTTTCCTTATTTATCAGTGTAATATTTATCTTGGCGACTGTATGACGTGGTAAAAAATGCTAGATTTTCGCGAAAACGCTTAATAATTACGGACGATTTAGGCAAGCTCGCGTTACACTAAACAGCTTGTTTTCATTAGAGAGTATCCATGCTAACCAATAGCCAGTTTGCAAACAGTCTGCTCGCTCAAAGTCCTATAGAGTCTTTTTCCTTCGCTGGACGCGAGATCTTTCTCAAGAGAGATGATTTATTGCATCCCGCTTTTAGTGGTAATAAGGCGCGCAAGTTTGCCTATTTTCTAGATCATGAGTTTGCCAGTGTCACTAAGGTGATTGGCCATGGCTCTGCGCAGGCCAACTCGCTTTATTCCCTTTCGGCACTCGCAAAACTGAAAGGCTGGCAGTGCGATTTTTATGTGGATCATATTGCCAGCCATGTGCTCACGTTGCCTACGGGAAACTATGCTGCGGCCATAGCTAACGGTACGCGCATCATTGATTTATCAAGTCTTATTACAGCAACCCCCTCACTGCAGCAAGAGTTTAACTGGACTTGCCATGACTATATTGAGCAGCATGTCTTGCCGGCTGAGCCTAACGCTTTGTTTATTCCTGAAGGCGGACGCTGCCTGTATGCAGAATATGGTGTTAGTCAATTAGCGGCTGATATTGAAACTTGGGCAATGCAACGGGGGATGATAGATCTAAAAGTGTTTTTACCGGCAGGTACAGGCACCACTGCATTATTTTTAAATCAGTATTTTGTGCGTCAGCAATTGAATATTCGAGTGCTTACCTGCGCCGTTGTCGGCGGCGATGAGTATTTAACGCAGCAGTTTTATGAGTTAAATCCCAACTCTGCTGAACATCCACAGATTTTGAATGTGGGGAAGAAATACCATTTCGGGAAACTCTATCCTGAGTTTTATGCCATGTGGCAGCGGCTCAGTGCCAGCGGCGTGCAATTTGAACTACTCTACGACCCCTTAGGTTTTATTGTGTTAGAGGATTATTTACGGCGTGATAAAATTTCTCCCATTCTTTACATTCATCAGGGCGGATTATTAGGTAATGAAACTATGTTACCGAGATATCGGCGAAAATTTGGAGAGGCTGCTGAACGATAACGATTACTCAATCAGGTGATTGCGTTTTAAAATTTTGTGGGTGCGAGTGGCTATCTTTTCAAGATGTTTGAGATCTTTTAATCCCGGAGTATCGGCTGAATATTGCCAGTAACTTATTTCGGTATCGAGCATTTCGAGCATTTTTTTAGAGCAGCCTAAACACTCACCTTGGCACATTTGTGCTTCATCTAAATTGAGTGGGATCAGCTGTTGGATATGGGTTATCAAGGCTTGCATCGCCGTTTTGGTATCGGGTTTTGACATAGAAAATATATTCACAAACGAAGTGAGTGACTATATTAGCAGAGGCATATACAGATTAATTTGATCTAGATTAGGAATACACATTTGGCTCAGCATGTATCTGTGTGAGTTAGATACTGGCTGAACCAAACGAGTTCGTCATATCGACGTGAAGGGATAGCGGATCGTGATATTAGGCTATCAATAAAGGCGAGTCGATTTCGGTATGGCGAGGAAAATGAGAACCGAATAAACCAACATGCCGTTATTTGTATTCAATGAATACTAAATCAAACTTATTTATTTGACGACAAAAGCCATTTCATAAAGTTTAAGGCTTCGGTACGTTTTGAAAAAGTTTGTCTGTTTTTACCTTGTCTATCGGTAAAAGCAATTGATGTTTTGTTGACTGAAATTGAATCTACAGGGAAGTTCACTGTGATTTCATGTCCGTTAATTTTGTATGACATAGGCCACACTCCTTTTAATTTTATTCACCCTTAGGTGAGCAAGTAATAACGATAAAATATCCTTAGCATAGCTGCGAAAGATGATACTAATGAGTCTTGAGGTTACCCATTCCACCATGATTAATCAAGAGATGCTTTATTGATAACTAATGCATATCAGCGATTATGTCAATGGAACATCTCAATTAGCCAAGTTGACCATAGAAAAGTGACAATACTATGACATTGGCTGAATTAATTAGTTCACTGTTTTTGAGTCGATGTAGAAAATCACTAACTCATTATTTTTGTGGGACTTACTTGTTGTAGGCTTTCTTCGTGAGGATCGATTTTGCCATTGCTTAGGCGGATGTACAAATCGATGTAAAAAGGATAACGACAAGAAACTTCTCAAAACGCAGCGCAGTATAGCAGTAAAACCCCCGCTGGCAAGTTTATTTTTTACTCAGCGGGAAATATCGGTGTTTAAATTTTGTATTAATTGTTGCTTAAATGCTCGATTTGTTTATTTGGCAATGATCAATTTAATAAATCAGTTCTCCAATCGGGTTCAATAATTTACTGAGCCCTTTTGTAAAATACAGCGGTGCGTCTAACACTGTGTAACAGAGGCATCCTGTTTGGGTCTTGGGAGAATGATGGGTTTTCCCGTCTAAGATAATAAAATCACCAGGAACATATTGGCCGTGAAGATCCGAAAATTCGCCCGCTAATAACAAGGTCAGTTCGTATCCTTTATGGGTGTGCTGCGGGATCTCACCTAAAGCATCGATATGTAAAAGGCTCGCGCGGGTATTATTTTCATCCACATCGAAACGCATGCGGCTGACCTTGCCAATTTGTTGCCATGGATGGGCGATATGCTGACGAAACACTCTCGGGATCTCATAACGCACATGTTTATGATTAAGGGAAACCGTAGTTTTAGCAGGATAGTCGCTTTCAGTTGGCGTTGATTCGGGTAAGGCCATAATCTGTGACATCATTTGCTGCCAAGCGTCATCTTGTGCTGAATCGGTTTCGCTGATTAAAGCTTGTTCAGTGATTTTGCTCGGCGCTAAAAAGGCGAGTTCAGCCGCCTGCTCTGTAAAGCGGCTGACTTGGGATTGGCACTCATGACATAGGGCACAATGGGCCGAGATTGCGATAGACATGGATAAAGGCAGCTCGCCTTGTGCATGGGCTAACAGTAAATCGGTATGGGGATGATGTTTAATCATGTTGTGTCTCCAAAAAGCTTTTCAGCTTTTCTAACCCCAATCTGAGTCGCGATTTTATCGTGCCAATCGGGACTTTTAAGGCATCGGCTAATTCTTGTTGCGTGAGTTCTTGCATATAGATCCCTTGCACCACTTGGCGTTGAGGTAGGGGCAGGGCATCTAAATGTGCGAGTAGTTTGGCAGTCAATTTATGGTCGGTGTTGTTCTCTTGGCTAACGGCAACATCGCAAAGTGGCCAGATATCGTCACCGAAAGCATCCTCTCGATTATGCTGTACCCGTCTTAGCATATCGAAACACTGATTACGCATAATGGTAAATACCCAGGTCGCCACCGACCCTTTGTCCGCATTGTATAAATGGGCCTTGGTCCAAACTAGGGTCATGGTTTCTTGTACCAGATCCATAGCAAGACCCTGTTGATTTAATCTTTGCAGACCGAATGCGCGAATTTTGGGCATAAAGTGGTTAAACAGCTCAGCAAAGGCTGCTTTATCCCTTTGATTTGCAACCTTAGCAATGGCACGAGCCAAAGGATCGGGATCTGTGATTAGCTCATTGGCGGTTGAAATAGTGCTATCGTTTTCCATAGCCATGTCGATAGGAGGTGATAACTGCCTATCATAGCGATTTTGCGCTAAATGTGATTGAAAATTTTCCATTATTGAGCTCTTTCTTAAGGTTCAATCCAGTCAGAACATCGCAAAGGATGTTTCCTCACGGCCGACGTTCGATAAGCATGCGGAGTAATACGTAGAGTGCTGAATAATGGATCACTTAGGTTTACTTAATCACAGTGCGTAATAAGTCCAGTGTCAGTTGATGATCTAAGGCATTGATACAAGTGTATTTCTCTGATGCTTGCACGGGCAGAATTTCTAACCAGCGTTGGCAAACCCAGGCGATATCCTCAAATTGTTCTACTTGATAATGTTGAAGGTGCTGCGGGTACTCCTTGAGAATGTTTTGTAGCATTTTGCTCAAGTAACGTTCATTTTCTTGGATAGGCGATGGCGGCCAATTATCGATAAAGTTAACTTCGGCGCGCTTTAAACCATCTGGCTCGACTGCAATATCGCCGAGGGTGAAGCGTTGGTTTCCTTGAATGCTAATTCCGAGCATACCATCGGGTAAGGTTTCAAAATCGATGATATGCACGAGTGTGCCGATGGGATAAATGGTTTTGCCATCTTCCGATGTCATGCACAACCCAAAGCCGTCGCCTGATTTTAGGGATTCAGCGACTAAGCGTTTATACCTAGGTTCAAAAATGCGCAACTGAGTATATCCCTCTGGTAATAAACAGATTGGCAAAGGAAAAAGAGGTAATTTCATAGTGGCCTCAAGTGAACTTATGTCTATATCATTACGTACCATATACAGAATTTGATCAGTGTACCAAGCAATAACCGATTCATTTAAGGGGATGAGATGAAGTTAAATCCATTCGAGAAAAAGTTAGTCCAGCATCCGCTGCGTTTTTGGTTGCAAAACCATGTTGAAGCGCCATTACTGACTTCTATGATGCCCAACCCCCTTCCTTATCTACGTCACGCTCTCGAAATTGGTTGTGGTTTTGGTAACGGAGTTCAGCTGATCCGCGATCATTTTGGGGCCGAGCAAGTGACGGCCGTTGATCTTGATCCTGAGATGGTCGCCGCCGCTAAAGCGCGCTGGGATGATTCACCCCATGGGTTAAGCCAATTGGCATTCAGTGTTGCCGATGCTACTGCATTGCCTTTTGCAAATGCCCAGTTTGATGTGGTGTTCAATTTCGCCGTGTTTCACCATATTCCCGATTGGCAAGCGGCGGTTGCCGAGGTGGCAAGGGTGCTAAAACCCAACGGCTACTTTGTTATAGAGGATTTATACCACGCCGCCATTTGCAATCCCTTGAGTCGACGGTTGTTTGAGCATCCACAACAGAATCGATTTAACCATCAAGAATGGTTAACTGGACTGCGCCAAGGGGGATTTGAGATCCGCTGCGAGAGAAATCTTCTCAACCTTTCGGGCATGGTGCTGGCCCAAAAACGCATGGCATAAAGGGGATAAATTGCGGCGATAGCCGTAAGCGAATCATTTATTTATTGGGGTGATTGCGAAGGATAAAGGATTGCCGAGTGATTGTAATTTTTAGATAAAATCGACTTATCGCATGGTTCTCATGGTGAGTTTACCGCTATAATTTAGCTTAATCCGTCACTGGTGAGGAAAGCTGTTCCTCCAAAGTAGAGAAGTCGCATTATGGCAAACGTGCTTGCAACCGTAGATCAACGAACCAAACTCGTCGGTGAAAATCGGCTCGAACTACTGCTGTTTCGAATTAACTCTACCCAGTTATTTGCGATTAACGTCTTTAAAGTCAAAGAAGTCGTCAAGTTACCGCCATTAAATTCCATGCCTGGCAGTCATCCCCATATTTTTGGAGTGGCGAATATTCGCGGCATGTCGATTCCCGTGATTGATTTGCGTTCGGCTATCGGTTTTAAGCCTGTGCCTCCGGGAGATGATGCCAATATGATCATCACCGAATATAACCGCAGTGTGCAGGGTTTCTTAGTCGGTAAGGTCGAGCACATTATCAATATGACCTGGAGCGATATTATGCCGCCGCCTAAAACGGCTGGGCGAAATAATTACCTCACGGCCATCACCCGAATCGAATACCAAGGTCAGTCGCAACTGGTGTCTATCATCGATGTCGAGAAAGTATTAGCAGAAATCGTCCATTATGATATTCGTCTCTCCGAAGGGGTATTGGATGAGAGCCTGTTAGACAAGATGCCCGGTAAGAAGGTCTTGATTGTCGATGACTCTTCAACAGCAAGGCGTCAAGTGCGTGAGACCTTAGGCCAACTCGGGATTGAAATTATCGAAGCCTCCGATGGCTTGCAGGCATTGCATTTACTGCAAAAATGGCGCGATGAAGGCAAGAATGTCGCCAAGGAGCTTTTGATGATGATAACCGATGCCGAAATGCCTGAGATGGACGGCTACAAGCTGACCTACGAAGTGCGTAACGATAAGGCCATGGCAGACTTATTTATCACCTTAAATACTTCACTCAGTGGTAGTTTTAACCATGCCATGGTGGAGAAGGTCGGTTGCGACCGGTTTATTTCGAAGTTCCAGCCGGATTTGCTGGTGGAAGTGGTACAGGACAGATTGAAGCAAGTCCTCAATCAATAATGCTACTTAGCTAAATAACACCATCGAAGCAGATTGGCTGCCTTAGCAACATAACGCTATTGGCGGCTTGGTTTTTTTTAAGCTTTGCACCTGCGATTTACGCTATTCAGTCACTTCAGCTTTGACATCGGCTAGGACCTGCCGCTTCATTTCTTTGGTGGCCGCGATATGGATCCGGGCAAGCCTAAGGGCATAGTTAAATCTCTGCCGACCGACTAACCTTATCAGCTCGGCAAAAAACAGCGGATCTAAGCAAAATTGTTGACTGTAATAGTGAATTGCCGCGGGCAACGAAGTGTAAGTTACCCCATCAAACTCAAAGCGGGTACTGTCTAACTGGCATTCGAGTTCGACCCCTTCAAGTTGTATCGGCCAGCCCGGAAAGTTAATCCTGTCGCGGGCAATTTGATACATCATCCAAGCGCTTTTTTTAAAACCTTCAAACACTTTGCAGGAGAACTCAGACTCGGCTAGTTCTTCCTCCGTCCAATTAATCCCAATGGCTAAGTGCTTGGCATAAATGCTCATTAGGGCATCTTTAACCGCCACACGGCAGTCCCAAATCGAAGTTAAGGTGTGTTTTTGGGCCAGTTTTAAGCATTCGGCGCAGCAAGGGACGGCCAATGCTGGGTGGGGCGCGTGTGACTCGGCTTGATAATCCAATCGGTCTTTGCAGGGCTCGCCGCAAAACCAACAGAGGTGACGTTTATCGAAGGGAATGTCGATACAAGGGAAAGCAGACATCAAGAGCTAAATACCTCAGCCCTTGATGCCTTAAACATGCTGTTTTGGTTGATGGAATTAAACTTCTTCAACATCAACGAGATCTTTCGCCAGAACGATAGGATCTAACTCTAAGCAGTCTTCATCGGTTTGCCAATCGACACCAATCAACACACCATCATCGTTGAGATCCGATACCCAGTACTCAAGGAATTCTTCGAGGCTAATGGCCACCGCTTGGTAATCTTTCCATTCTTCGGTGCAGTGAGATTTCGCCTGTGCTTCACTCGACCATAAAGGCATGACATCAGTGTCTTCGAACTCGCCCGAGTCACAAACGACCCAGCCTTCGCCAGTTTCATCCATCAAACCCCAGAGTGTTTGATGTTCTTTTACGTTTTCGATAAAGCCAGCCAACGCCGCGTTGATTTCAGTCATGATAGGTCTCTTTGAAGTATGCTGTTAACTTGTCCATTATACGGCAACGGATAGATAGTCCAAGGGATTCTTTGCTAAGATTTTTTCGCTGTTGGTTAACTGAGCAATAAGTGAATTTATCTGGCGATTTGTGGTGATAAGCATTGTGTTAGCGGGCGCTATGGGTCAGGATGTGCCGAGCAGAGGCACCGATAATGTTTACTGATTATTGGTGAGTATCTGGCTCGATTTTCTGGGGGAGAAAATAGTTTCGTGGGTGTTTGGCCGTTGCCCTGTTTGTTGTCCCATCAACATAGCGGCAACCTGTTTATGGCTAAATATCGTATCTCTCTTGGCTCGGGGTTATCCACCTCTTGCCTCGCTCAGCTAAGATAAACTCTTAGCGCTGACTGTAGGAGTAATTGATTTGATCAAACTGAAAGGAATGTCCTATCTTGCCGCCAGTATCGCCGCGTGTGTGAGCTTAAGTGCGTGTTCGAGCGCGCCAACCTCGAGCGGTAATAGTCAAACCGCGATCGCCGAGACGCAAGCCGCCGTGCAAGAAATGCAGCTTAGTGACACCATTGCCGCCCATGCTGAGGCATTTCCTACCTGTGTGGCTAACCTACAGGAGCGCGCACGTAGTGAAGGCTTATCTGAAGCCACCATCAAGGACACAGTCGCTAGTTTGCAGTTTGTGCCTAAAGTGATTGAGCTTGACCAAGCTCAGCCCGAGTTTAGCCAAACCTTCAATAATTATTTTACCAAGCGGGCGACCGATTGGCGGGTGAATGAAGGCCGCCGTTTACTGAAAAAACACCGCGCGCTGCTCGATAAATTGGCGCAGGAATACGGTGTGCCACCACAATATATTCTGTCTTTCTGGGGACTTGAGACTAACTACGGTTCCTACAAAGGCAAAATGTCCGTGTTAGATTCTCTTGCTACCTTGGCCTGTGAGCCGCGTCGCAGTGGCTATTTTACGACTGAGCTAATGCAAGCGCTTAAGTTAAAAGAAAAATACGGCTTTGATAAGAGCACTATGGTGGGCTCTTGGGCCGGCGCCATGGGGCACACCCAGTTTATGCCCTCGGCCTATGCAAAATATGCCATCGATGGGGATGGCGACGGTAAGGCCGATTTGTGGAATAGCACCGAAGATGCACTCACCTCGGCGGCGAACTTTTTGCAGCACTTAGGCTGGCAACGCAATGAGCGTTGGGGGCGTGAAGTGATATTGCCGCGCAATTTCAGCTATGAAAACCTTGGCGCTAAACAGGCGCAGCCGCTATCCCAATGGGCGGCGCAATCCTTAGTGCAAAGTAATGGTCAGCCTTTACCCGCTATCGATATGAAGGCGGCGCTGTATTTGCCCTCGGGTCATACTGGTCCCGCGTTTTTAGGCTATGAAAATTTCAATGTGATCATGCGTTGGAACCGCTCTGAGTTTTACGCCATTACCGTTGGTCATTTGGCCGATAGAATTAATGGTGGCGAACCATTAAAAGTGGCACCGCCCGAGCAGCCACGTTTGAGTCGTGAGCAAATCAAACAGTTACAAACCAAGCTGAATGAATCAGGCTTCGATGTCGGTAAACCCGATGGCGTACTTGGGCGTAACTCTTCGGCGGGGATCCAAGCATTCCAGCGCAGTAAGAATATGATTGCCGACGGTTTCCCAAGCCCTGAAGTCTTTAGCGCATTGGGGATTTCACTCTAAAGTCTTTACGTAGTGTCGTACTGCCTGCGAATGTTGCCGCAAGTGGCCTGTGGTTTACTCAACTCATGCCACTTTAGACGCTGTGCTTGCTGATCCGCAGCCGCTTAAGCTTTGGTGGTGTATCGCAGGGATAAAACAGTGGAGTGCAAAGGCCAGTTTTGTTAAGCTCGGCCGACATTTGAAATCGAAGCAAATCAAAGGATATTCGATGAGCATTAAAGACGATATGGTTGTGCAGTTTAACTACACTCTGCGCGACGAAAAAGGCGAAGTGATCGAGACGAACGAAGGTCGCGAGCCGATTGCTTACTTACACGGCCATGACAACATGATGCCAGGTGTTGAGAATGCAATTAATGGTAAAGCGATTGGTGAAAAGTTCACTGTTACTCTGCCATGCACTGAAACCTATGGTCAACGTATCGAAGGTGAAGCGGCGCAGCAACGTGTGTCTGTGAAGCACCTGTTAGGCGCTAGCGTGTGGAAACCAGGCATGACGGCTGTGGTTCACACTGATCAGGGTCAACGTCAAGTGACTATCGTCAAAGTGGGTAAGTTTATGGCAACTGTGGATGTTAACCATCCATTAGCGGGCCGTGACTTAACCTTCGATATCGAAGTGGTTGGCGCCCGTGATGCGACCGATGAAGAAATCGCCCACGGTCATGCCCACGGTGTAGGCGGTCACCACCACTAATCTGTGTGGTTCTCCCATCAATATTCTGCTACAGCAGGGGTGCTCGGGAGTAATGACCAGATAAGTAAACAAAAGCCCAAACCTAGGTTTGGGCTTTTTTGTGCGCTAATACTTTGGTTTGCAATCCATGTTTGTAATCAAAGTCTCGCAACCACAGTTTCGTAATCAAAATCTCTCAATCAAGGTCGTGGCTTTTGTGTATAGGATTCACCGCTAAACTTATGCCCACTTTTCATGGCGAGGCTTGAGCACAGGCTTTCTGCGCCCAATCCCAAACATGCACACCGCTTAATGAACATGCTCCATCGGTTTATCACTAAACATCATATCGAGACTCGCTTGGGTCTGTGGGTGGTAACCACTGCGGGCCGCCAGGTAAACGGTTTTTGCCCAGTCATAGTGCTCGCTGCTCGCCAGTTTTTGATACAAAGGCACAATCAGCCTGCGGCGGCCAATATCGGTTAAATGTTGTTTCAGTGCCGGTAAGACACTGTAGTAACCGTTATCGAGGGCGAGGGCATACCAAGCAAAGGCGATTTCATTATTGTGCGTGCCAGTAAAATGAAAGGCCTTATCTAACTCGGCTAATTGCTGCTCAGTGAGATTTAGCCTCGGCATTTCATTAATAAAGCGTAGCCATTGATGCACTGTCCAGCCCTGAGTGTTCAGAGCGCTGGCGGCACGTTTGCCTTCTAACCACGCTTGGCGCTGGGCATCGATATCATCGAAGGCGTGTGAGTTGGGTGGCACTAAAAAGCTGGGTAAACCTTGTCCCTCCACCCAAGTATCCACTTCGGACTCGCTGACGATATTGGGATATTTCTGTAATAACTGCTGCGTGAGGTAATTGCGGAACTGCTCCGTGGTAATGCTTTGAAACGCAAAGTGATCGAAGTAGCATTTCACGAAGGTGTCGAACCGCTCACGGCCAAATTTTTGCTCGAGGAAGCGCAAAAATAATTGTCCTTTCACATAGGGGACGCCGCTAAAGGCATCGTCGGGATCGCGCTCGCCTAAGTCAATATGCAGTACAGAATCGCCGGCGGGCAACTCGGCTAATTCGACCAATAGCTCAGAGTAACCAATGGTTTGCTCCATCAGGGCGCGGTCGCGGCCATAGAGATCTTCCATAATGCGGTTTTCCACATAAGTGGTAAAACCTTCGTTAAGCCAGAGATCGCGCCAGGTGGCGTTAGTGACTAAATTGCCCGACCAAGAATGGGCCAGCTCGTGGGCGATTAAACTCACTAAGCTTTTATCTCCCGCGATGACTGTGGGGGTAATAAAGGATAATCGCGGATTTTCCATCCCGCCGAAGGGAAAACTCGGCGGAAGGATCAGTAAATCGTATCGACCCCAACGGTAATCGCCGTAGCGTTTGGCGGCGATGGCAATCATCTCCGGCGTATCGGCAAATTCTTTGCTGGCCTTGGCAAGCATTTCGGGCTCGGCCCAAATGCCTGAGGTGTCGTCTAAGGCGGCAAATTGCAGGTGTCCCGCGGCAATGGCAATCAAGTAAGCAGGAATCGCCTGCGGCATAGTGAATTGGGTTTGCGTCGCAGACACGCTCTCTCGGTCGGCACTCATGACGACGCTAATGCCTTGCTTGGCTGTAACGGTGGCGCTGTAGGTTTGGCGCACAGCGGGCGTATCTTGCAGTGGGATCCAGCTTCTGGCATGGATGGCTTGGCTTTGACTAAACATAAATGGCCATTGCTTACCTTGGGTTTGCTCTGGGGTAAGCCATTGAATGCCTGATGGATTCTTGGATGTATGATAATTAACTTTGACTTTGGCGACTCGCTCGTGAGGCAGATTGATGGTGAGCGCTGCACCTTTGACCTTATCGGCCGCACCTAAACTAAAAGGCACGGATTGCCATTGGCCGTTTGCATCTAACATGCTGACACTGTTAATCGTAAGGTCACGGGTATCGAGCACTAGTACTTTTCCGGCCTGATGCCAATCCAGCTCGAGAATCGCATCCCCCGCGAGTTGCTGCTGCGCAAAATCTACCTTTAATGCCAATGCGATGTGATGAATGCTCACTTGCTGGTAATTGGCAAAGGTCAGCTCATCGGTGACAGAGTGCATTTGGCTGGCGGCGACACTTGCCAGGCTGGTATTCGGTAAGGTATTGGCCGCATTGGCATACTGTACTAATGGCAGCAGCATCACGAGTGCGCTGCTAATGAGGGTACGACGGGATAAAAACATATAACCACCCAGTGTTGTGATTCTTGTTATGGTGTAAAACGCGCTAGCCTCGAGCGGCTTATCATCGCTGATGCGGGATTTTACTCGAACTGCTTTGGTTTGGGGCAATTTAGCTGACACTAAAATGTAATTAAACTTTATCTAGACTCTCGAATTGCCTTGCTAAAACGCAGGGTTAACAGCCTATGCCGAGTGCGCAGGACTTGAGGTAAGCGAATTCAATACCGAGCGATGTAGATTTGCTGTCGATGTGTAAATCTAAGCTTTTTCAACCTATGGTGTGTCTGTCATCAGCGGTAATGCGAGTTTAAAAGTTCATCCTTAGCGATATAACTTTGCTATTATGGCGCGTTTTAAGAGTGGTTCATCACGAGAGCGGAATTGCTATGCTAGTGGAATTTTCTCAGGGTAAGTTGATTGCCACTGAATTTGAAGTGCAGATCCGGCTGAACATGGCCAATGTGGTGCTTCAAGCCGCGGCCGAAGACATCAGCCTTAGGCAGGAGCCGCCGATGATCATCGCCAATGGCGGCGGCGTGCGTTGGAGCATTAAATTAGATAACACCAACCAGCTCGATGCATTGCAAGCTCTCCTTGGTATTGATTATCTGTAAAGCGCTCGCAGGGCGAGCATAATAACTTTTGATTTATAAAGGATTTGTCAGTATGACACTTGAACGTATTGTGATTGAGCCTCAAGTTGAGGCGACGGCTGCGGTGATTTGGTTACACGGTTTAGGGGACTCGGGCGCAGGGTTTGCACCTGTGGTTCCAGCATTAGGCTTGCCAGCGGGACACAGCATTCGCTTTATCTTCCCCCATGCGCCAGAGCAAGCGGTGACCATCAACGGCGGTTACATTATGCGCGCTTGGTATGACATTAAAAGCATGGATTTGCACGATAGAGCCGATATGCAGGGCGTGATGGCCTCGGAGCTGAGTGTACAGGCCTTGATTGACGAACAAATCGCCGCGGGGATCCCCAGTGAGCGCATCGTCTTAGCCGGATTTAGCCAAGGCGGGGTGATGAGCTTATTTACAGGATTACGTTATCCTCAAAAACTCGCTGGCATTATGGCACTCTCCTGTTATTTACCGACGGGTGATGTATTACCCAGCCAATTAAGTGCAGCCAATGCGAAAACGCCTATTTTACATCAGCACGGTGAACAGGATGATGTAGTGCCACTATCCGCAGGTTTATTAGCGAAAGATGCGTTAATGGCCGGAGGATATTCGGTGCAATGGCAAACCTACCCGATGCTGCATTCGGTTATCCCGGTACAATTGAAAGCAATAAGCACTTGGTTACAACAGTGTTTTGAAATGTAGAAAAATCTAAATGCCGATAAAAACACCATGCGGTAAATTAAATTTTGGTTGCATGGTGTTTTATATAGAGAACAATCCATTATATTGCCAGTGCTATCTAAGTTGCTTAAATTAAAGCGTTAAATCTTTTCTTTTTAAATACCTTCCCCATTAAATTGTTAAATAAAAAATAAGTCGTTTAGCTTATTTTTTATTTGAAACAAATCTGTCTTAAAACTCATTAAAGATCCCACATTAAAGTCACGTTTATTAATAAAAATGACACAATTCGTCTTTATTCTTTGTTATTATGCGTGGCGCGAGAGTCGATGGTACTCGCACAATCTATCTATGATAAAATAATTAAAATCAAGGGGTTGATGTAATGACAAATAAGCTTATTAAAGGATTAATTGCGACTGCAGTGCTTGCTGCGCTAGCAGGTTGTAATAGTGATGATGATAATACTAAAGTACCAACAACCTGTGCCGAAGCGGGCAGCGCTTGTAAAACATTTACCGTATTACACACCAACGATAACCATGGCCGTTTCTGGGAAAACAGTGATGGCGAATATGGTATGGCGGCTCGTAAAGCCCTAGTCGATCAAATTCGCGCTGAAGTCAGCAAGAATGGCGGCCAAACATTATTATTATCTGGCGGTGATATTAACACTGGCGTACCAGAATCTGATTTACAAGATGCGATTCCTGACTTTACTGGTATGAACAAAATTGGTTACGACGCAATGGCAGTCGGTAACCATGAATTCGATAACCCATTATCTGTTTTAGATATGCAGCGTCGTTTAGCCGAATTCCCAATGCTGGCGGCAAACATTTACCGTAAAAACGCTGAGGGTGGTCAAGGTGAACGTTATTTCGAGCCTTACAAAGTGTTCGATATTAACGGTCTTAAAGTGGCTGTGATTGGTTTAACCACCGAAGACACTGCAAAAATCGGTAACCCAGAATTTATCAGCGATTTGATTTTCACCGATCCTAAAGTGGAAGTGGCGAAAGTTATCAAAGAAATTAAAGACGCCAAAGCGGCTGATGTGATCTTCGCAACGACTCATATGGGTCACTATGCCGACGGTCAAAACGGTAGCAACGCCCCAGGCGATGTGGCAATGGCGCGTGCGTTAAATAAAGGCGACTTACAAGTTGTTATCGGTGGTCACTCACAAAACCCAGTGTGTATGGAACCGGGTACTGACAACAAGTCTTACGCCGACTTCAAACCTGGTGATGATTGCGCGCCAGACCAACAAAACGGCACTTGGATCATGCAAGCCCACGAATGGGGTAAGTATGTTGGCCGTGCGGATTTCGAATACTTCAATGGCGAACTGCACTTAGCTAGCTACAAGCTGATCCCTGTGAACATGCGTAAGCTGGACGAAGCAGGCAAGAAAACCACTGAGCTGGCTGGCACTAAGATTGAGCCAGATGCTGAGTTAAAAGAGCTGCTGTCTTACTACCAAGAGAAAGGCCAAGCTAAGTTAGACGAAGTGATTGCGACTACCGATGCGTTGCTCGACGGTGAACGTGCAAACGTACGTAACAAGCAAACCAACTTAGGCCGCATGTTAGCCATGGCGCAAAGCGGTAAAGTGTCTGCTGACTTTGGTGTAATGAACTCAGGTGGTGTGCGCGCTTCTATTCAAGCTGGCGACATTACTTACCGTGACGTGCTGACGGTTCAACCTTTCGGCAACATGGTGACCCTGAACGAAATGACAGGTACTGAAGTCGCGGCTTACTTAGGCGCTGTGGGCAGTATCCAAATCGGTTCGGGTGGTTATGCGCAGATCACTGGCGTGAAAATGACCATCGACTGTGTGGCCAAGACGGCTAATATCAGCGAAATCAACGGCAAAGAGTTCAGCGCAACCGCAAACTATAAGTTCACCGTTCCTAGCTTTAACGCTGCAGGTGGTGACGGTTATCCAAAACTGGCTAGCCCAATCCAAACGGGTTATGTGGATGCGGACTTACTCTATTCATTCCTGAAAGAGAAACAAGCTATCGTTGCTGCAGACTACAACCCAGTGGGCGACATTGTTTACGAAAACTCAAACAGTGTTGAAGGCTGTAAGCTGTAATCTTTAAGATATATGTTTATAGCTAATTTTTGATCCAATAATGCCACTCTTTTGAGTGGCATTATTATTTATATCTCGTCTCTTTCAGTGTTAAGCACTCATTAATATTGAAACTCAATTATTAAATAGATACACCTTGTATCAATTGTTGATAAATTTTCAAAAATAAGTTATTTAAAACATTTTATTATCAATAAGCGGCTGCCTGTATCGCATTGATAATAATGATGATGTTTTTATTAGCATACATAACTTATTGTTTATTATCGTTTTAGTGTGGTCTTTTCTCTCCAGTATATATTCTACATGTATCAATTTGTTCTTTGTTGTTATTTTTCATTGCGCAATTTATTAATTGTTAACAATATTGATACGCCAAGGAAACTTGCAAATTAACAAAAATAACAACAAGTCAGGTTTAATTTATTAAACCTCTAGGAGAGATATATGCACCATTTAACGTTAGCAGCTAAAGCTGTACGCGCTAGTATTATCACTATGGGTTCTGCCAGTGTTTTATTTTCAGGCATGACAATTGCGGCAGAGGAAAATGCTAAAGTTGAACGTATAGAAGTGACTGGTTCACGTATTAAACAGGTGGATATGGAAACTGTTTCGCCTGTTACTGTGATTAATGCGGCAGATATTGCCATGACGGGTGAGAAAACCGTAGCGGATGTTTTAAATAACTCGGCGATAAATAGTTTTGGTTCATGGCGTGGCATTTCAGGATATGGTTCGGGGGCGAGTTCAACGAGCAATGTTAACCTTCGTGGCTTAGGCTCATCGGCAACACTTGTGTTGCTTGATGGTCGGCGCATGCCAGGCACTAGCTCAAGCTCAGGCTCGGTTGCCGATACCTCTTCTATCCCAATGGCGATTGTTGAACGCATCGAAATTCTGCGTGATGGTGCTTCTGCGGTTTATGGTTCTGATGCAGTGGCTGGTGTAATCAATATTATTACGAAGAAAGAATTTGATGGCCTGCAATTAGATTACAGCACTGAGCAACCGAGAGTTGAAGGTGGTGATGCTAATCGCTTGTCGATTGCAACGGGCTATAACACCGATAAAGGTAATATTACCTTGACCTATGAATATTATGATACCAAAGCGGTAATGGATCGTGATATTTGGAATATGGATGATCCGAGTTATTCGGCTTACAGTGGTTTTAGTTCTGTGCCTAATGGCAGTTCGGCATCGGGTTGGTATAGCAATTCAGAAATTTGTGAGCAAACTGAAAATACCGTAGATACAACCGATGGCAATAATGTTGGTCGTTGTTTATATAACCATGGCAACGTGACTAAATTATTTGGTGACCAAACTCGTAACTCTATTTTATCGAACTTTTCCTATGAAATTACTGACACGATTCAATTCCGCGGCCGCGCATCAGCCTCGTTAGCAGAAACTGAAACCCGTTACGCCGGAACGCCAGTATCGACTAATTATCCGGTTATGAGCGCTGATAATAAATTTAATCCACTAGGGGAGGATATGACGCTTTATATGCGCTCCGCTCAAATTGGTGAGCGCGATACCTTAACTGAAACAAATAATGTCGATATTTTAGGTGGCTTTGTCGGTACCCTTGATTTCGGTAATGGTATTGATTGGGAACTAAATGCACAGCATTCCCGCTCGACCACGAATTCATTTAATTATAATTTGATTAACGATGAAATTGTTCAACAAGGGATAGATTCTGAACAATACGATATTTTTAATACCTCGGGTATGAGTTACCAACAATGGAACCAGCAAATGACCGAGCTGTATCGCAAAGCGGCTCATACAGGTGTGTATCAAGGTAAGTTTGAGAGTACGCAACTCGATGGTTTAGCCTCAACACTGCTAGTCGATAACGGCGATGTCTCTGTTGCTATGGTCGGTGGGCTTGAGTATGAAATGATCAAATTCAAGCAGACCAGTGATCCTGAATCCGCATCGGGCATTATTTCGGGTGGCTCTGGTGGTGATGACGTAGATGCTGAACGTGATCGCTCGGCGGCTTATTTAGAATTCCAAGTCGGATTACCAGCTAATGTTGAGTTGTCGGCTGCGGTTCGCTATGAACGCTATGAACAGGAAGGTTCGCTCACGGGGGCTCAGGGTCAAGTGGTTAATTCATCGACCTTCGATGCTGTGGTACCTAAGTTTGGGTTAAGTTGGCGTCCTGTTGATAGCCTATTATTGCGGGCAAGTTATGGGGATTCTTTCCGCGCACCAAATATGAGTGAAATGTTCTCATCTCAATCGTTAAGTTTTGAAAAGGCTGTCGATTCCCTGTGGTGTAATGAGCCAGGTAACGTTGATGCCGTTTACTGTGCGACCAATAACCAGCACAAAACCTGGTACGGCGGTAATCCTGACCTTGAGGCAGAGGAGGGCAATTCGCTGACTTTAGGTGGAGTCTGGAATGTCACCGATGATTGGAACGTTGAGTTATCTTATTTTTCAATTACCTATGACAATAAGATTGAATCTGTCGATGTAGATGACATCCTGCGTGATGAAATCAAGAATGGCTCGTCACCTTATATTCACCGTGGTGCCGATGGCAAGATTGAATATATCGAAGCGGGCGTTCGTAACTTAGCCTCGGTTGAAACCTCGGGTATCGATTTTGTAACCGCCTATAACCTTGAAACGGCAATAGGTGACTTTAACTTCAAAGTCGATCTGACCCATGTTCTTGACTTTAAAAAGCAAGATAATGCCGAAGCCGAGATGATTGATTACGCGGGCGTGACAGATACACCCGATTGGCGTGGTAACTTTGCGACGAGCTGGAAATATGAAGATTTTTCAGCAGCGTGGACTGTTGTGTATATAGGTAGTCAATCGGCCGATTACTACAATACCTTGGAAGAGACCGATCGTTACGTCGATTATTCTAGCTACTTCAAACACAATATCCAGTTTGCTTATAGCCATGCTTACAACGGCACAATCACGGTTGGGGTCAATAATCTGTTCGATGCCGATGCACCTAACTACTACACCTATGCCGATTATCGCGATGTAAACGTCGGCCTCTATGATGTATTAGGTCGTACTTATTATCTGAGAATTAATCAGAAGTTTTAAGTTATCCCTCTCCCTGGATAACCCAAACCTCCGCTTGCGGAGGTTTTTTTGCTTATAGATTATTGAGTTATTAGCTAGGGCGTGTTGACGTTTCGAGATTAAATTTTGTTCATTCTGGCAAGCTCGCGCTCGCGAAACGAGGAATGACGTGTGACAAAGAGAGCAACCTTGCCAGAAGAACCCTTCGGGCAGTGTTTGGCTGGCGTTTCTGCTACGTTATCGTCCGTTTATGTAGAATAACTACACCGCGCGGACTTTGCCTTGCATAAACGCCAGCCAAGTTGCTGTAAAAGTAACCATTAAACGTCAACATGCCCTAGTGACTCAGGCGCAGTTCATGCCTATGTTCATGCTGATAATGTTCAGCACAGCTGCTGCAGCGTTGTTCTGTGGGATCTTGGTTTAAGCGCTCGGCTTCGATTTCAGTTTCACAATCGGAGCAGAGGCCGTACAGACCTAAGTCGAGTTGACAGGAGGCAGCATCGAGGCGGTTTAAACGGCAAAATAGTGGATGCTCTGCGAGGTGGCTCTGTGCCAAGCGGTCGATAAGTTCGCCTAGGGTGAGGTTGGCATAATCCGCCCCAAGTATTTCTATAAACTGAGGGAGCGCGCCGATTTCCTTCCTTAGATTAGCTTCAAGCTCTGACAATTCTTGTCTGATATGGGTGGTGCTCACGTAAAATCGCCTGTTTTATCTGACTCTGGACATTCAGTCTAATAGTTCCACTATCAGCGACTATGATAAAGATCAAGTATCTGTACGATTTATAGGGATTAAGTGGTGGTTTACCTAAAAATTCACCACTTTTTTATGGGATTATCCTGTGAGCGTTGAGCCCTTATTGATTAAGGCGTAGCTGCGCCTCTTCTAGCACTCGCACAATTTCCTCTGTGGTTTTATAGATGCGTAGCTCCCTAAACAGGGTGTCCGCCTCGGGGTATTGGCGATTGAGATAACTAAACCACTGCTTAATTCGCGCCGGATAATAATCACTCTTACGGCCGCTCAGCTCGCGTTGGGTGTAGCTGAGCATCAAACCTAAGGTGTCGGCCCAGCGATAAGGCGCCGCGCCAGTCTTAATCGTGTCGGCAAGATTAGGCAGCGAAATCGCGCCGCGGCCTATCATAATGCTGTCGCAGCCCGTCACCGCCATACAACGCTCGGCATCTTCGCGGTTCCAAATCTCACCATTAGCAATCACTGGAATGGGCAAACGCTCGCGCACTTCGGTAATGTATTCCCAGTAGGCGGGCGGTTTGTAACCATCGACCTTACTGCGGGCATGGATAGCCAGTTCTGTCGCGCCCGCTTCATAAACGGCCAGCGCATTTTCCATAAACAGGGATTTGTCTTCGTAGCCTAAACGAATTTTCGCCGTCACCGGATGCTCGGCGGGCACGGCTTGGCGCATGGCACGCACAATATCGTGAATCGTATTAGGGTATTGCAGCAACACCGCGCCGCCATTACTGCGGTTCACCATCTTAGCGGGGCAACCAAAGTTTGCATCGACGCCGTGGGAGCCAAGCTCAATCGCGCGCATCGCGTTTTCGGCCATGCAGTTGGGCTCTTGCCCTAAAAGCTGTACACGAACCGGCGTGCCCGAGGGGGTAAAGCCGCCATTGAGCAGTTCGGGGCAGAGTTTGAGAAACACTTTTTCGGGTAAGAGTTGGTCAACCACGCGCACAAATTCGGTGACGAGCAAATCGTAGGGGTTAATTGAAGACAAAATATCTCGCATTAAGTCGTCAACCACGCCTTCCATCGGAGCCAAAATTACGCGCACTGCAACAAACCCATATCCAGTTTCAAAGGGCGTGCATTCTATCCTATTGGACTGTGGTTACAAAGCATTGCGAGGGAAGGGTAAGAGCTGTTTTTGGGGATTTATGCGACTAAATTCTGTTTCCTATCAGCATATTTTGATTATTTCTGTGATTTAGTGATATTTTTTGAAATGAAACCGAGATGGGGCGGGTCTTTTGCAGTAAGCCAGCTACAACACTGTTGTTGGCCACCATTCATCAAATAAAAGGAAGAAATATATGAAGTCAGTTAAGCAAACAGCCGTTGCAGTTGCGTTAGGTACAGTGGTGGTCGGTTCTGCGTTTGCCGTGAATGCGCAAACCAACCCATTCGGATTTGAAACCATGGAAGCGGGTTATCAAATCGTCGGTTCAGAAGGTAAATGCGGCGAAGCTAAATGTGGTGGCGATATGAAAAAAGCCGCAGCCGAAAAAGCCAAAGAAGGTAAATGTGGCGAAGCCAAATGTGGTGCCGACATGAAGAAAGCCGCTGCTGATAAAGCCCACGAAGGCAAATGCGGTGAAGCTAAATGTGGCGCCGATATGAAAAAAGCCGCAGCCGATAAAGCCCACGAAGGTAAATGTGGTGAAGCTAAATGCGGTGGCGATATGAAGAAAACCGCTGAAAAAGTCGAAGCTAAGGCCGACGCAGTCAAAAAAGAGATGAAATAAGCACGAGTCGATACTATCGAGCTTCAGCTCTACACTTGGCCAGCCTCAGCTGGCCTTTGTTTAGCAGCATTCGAGTGTGGGCTTGCCAGAACGAAAAGGTAATCTCGACAAGCCCTAGGTGAGAGGTGAAAGCAATGCAAGAGAGTGGACTGGTTGGATTAGGCTTAAGGCGTGAAATGCTCAGTGAGTTTTGCCAAGCGCTGCCAACGGCTATCGATTTTTTAGAGGTCGCCCCTGAAAACTGGATGACGCTCGGTGGAAAATACGGCAAGCAATTTAGGCAGCTTACTGAGCAACATACTTTTTTCTGCCATGGTCTATCACTCTCTATCGGCAGTCCTGCCCCCTTAGATTTGGAATTTGTCCGCCAAGTGAAGGCGTTTATGGATCTGCACCAAATTGAAGTCTATTCGGAGCATTTAAGTTATTGCTCGGGTGGCGGTCATTTATACGATCTCATGCCCATTCCCTTTACCTATGACGCCGTTAAGCATGTGGCAACGCGGGTAAAACAGGTGGAGGATATTTTAGAGCGGCCTTTGATCCTCGAGAATATTTCCTTTTATGCCGCGCCGAGCGCACAGATGAGTGAGCAGGCATTTTTGACCGCAGTGTTAGAAGAGGCCGACTGTAAGCTGCTGTTAGATGTTAATAATATCTATGTGAATTCGATAAATCATCAATACGATGCCGAGGCTTATTTAAAGGCCATGCCAACGGAGCGCATCGCCTATTTGCATATCGCAGGGCATTACCAACAGTCTGAAACCTTGCTGATCGACACCCATGGCAGCGACATCAACGATCCGGTTTGGGCATTGTTGGATAAGTGCTATGCCCAGCATGGTGTCTTGCCGACACTGCTGGAACGTGACTTTAATCTGCCTGAAACGGTGCAGTTATTGGATGAGATTAATCAAATCCATGCCTATCAAGCGCGGGCGAAAAATCGTTTAGACAAGAGGATTGCCTGATGGATTTTACGCAAGTACAGCAGTCTTTTATCGATTATATTCGCGATCCACAAAACCCAGTGCCGAGCGGTGTGCCCTTAGAGCGGATGCAGGTTTATCGAGAGCTGTTTTTTAATAATGTGATGGGTTTTGTCTCTAATGCTTTTCCCGTTCTTAAAAGTCTTTATAGCGATGCACAGTGGCAAGCCTTAGTGCAGGCTTTTTTCAGTCAACACGATTGTAAGTCCCCAATTTTTATTGATATTGCCGGAGAATTTTTGCAATTCCTGCAATTTGAATATTCACCAGCAGAAAGTGATCCGTCTTTTATGTTGGAGCTGGCGCACTATGAATGGCTCGAGCTGCGAGTGGCGACGGCGCAACAAGTTGACCAGCAAGAGAGACTGTCCAGCGCAGATATTTTGCAGCGTTATTTGTGTTTAGCGGCAACGGCGAGTGTGGCCCAGTACCAATATCCGGTGCAGCAGATCCGCCAAGATTATCGCCCGACAGCGCCGCTGCCGCAGCCAGTGTTTTTTTGCCTCTATCAGGATGAGGCGGGCGAGGTGGGCTTCTTACAATTAACGCCGTTAAGTGCGCAAGTGCTGGGATATTTGGTAGAACAAGGACAGAGTTGCCTCGATGACATACTGAACTGGTTGCAAGGGATTTATCCGCAAATGCAACCAGAGATGTTAACCCAAGGCTGTATTCAGTTACTCGAACAACTGGCCGTTAAAGGGATAGTGCGCGGGATTTAAGCTGCATGCTGCCAAAATCAGCAAAATAAATGCAATAACCTTACATAAAAAGGGTTTTTGTTGATTTGACAAACCGCTACAATGGCGCCCGTTTTGTGATCTTAATCACTGTACGATTCCTGCGCACTTATCTTTGCACACATTTGAGGAGCTGTAATGAGCAGTCAGCCATTTAAAGACCCATTTAACTTTATGTATTTTATTGGTTTTATTTTAGTCTTACTGTTGCCGACGCTACCAGCAAGCCTGACTTGGTTAAAGCAATTAGGCTTAATTTAAGCAGGTTTTAATCTCAAATTGAGTATACTACTGGCCACTCTTAGAGTGGCTTTTGTTTTTCAGGTTTGAGGCATCTACATACTATGATCATTTACAAACTATGATATTGAAACGCGGTTTGTTTTTATTGATAGGTTGCTTGGCGTTAGGCCTTGGACTGCTGGGTATTGTATTGCCTCTACTACCGACTGTGCCGTTTATTCTATTGGCGGCTTTTTGTTTTGCCCGCTCAAGCGAGCGCTTACACCAGTGGTTGATGACACACCCTTGGTTTGCCGATGCGCTGACCCAATGGCAACAACACAGGGCGATGCGCCCCGGCCTTAAACGCCGAGCGATGTTGCTCACGGGACTCAGTTTTAGCATTAGCATTTTGGTGGTCCCGATTGTATGGGTGAAGTTGCTGCTGCTCACCATGGCTTGCGGATTACTTTGGTATCTTAAAACCATTCCTGAAATCGAATCCTAAGCACATTTGATCTAAGGCACAAATTGGTAACCAATTCGTCACTTGAATACGCTGCTTATTGCAACTCAAACCAAAGCGGCATAAGCTTTGTGCGAATTATTAAAGCTCGTCCACACTCGCTGTGGACGTTTTGTTTTTACCGCCAGCAGTTACGCGTGGCGAAATGATTAAGTTAATTAAATGGCTATGAATACAGAAACCTTATCCTTGATAAAGCAAAGCATTAAAACGATTCCTAATTATCCTAAGGAAGGGATTCTATTTCGCGATGTGACCAGTCTGCTGGAAAATGCCGCGGCCTATAAAGCGACTATCGATTTATTAGTTGAGCAATATCGCAATAAAGGCTTTACCAAGATTGTGGGCACCGAAGCCCGTGGTTTCTTGTTTGGTGCGCCTTTAGCTCTGGAATTAGGCATTGGTTTTGTGCCTGTACGTAAGCCAGGTAAGTTACCACGTGCGACCATTAGCCAAAGCTATGAGCTGGAATATGGCCACGATAGTCTTGAAATCCATACCGATGCGATTACCGCGAATGACAAAGTGTTGGTGGTTGACGATTTGCTGGCCACTGGCGGTACTATCGAAGCCACAGTCAAACTTATCCGCCAACTGGGTGGTGAAGTACAAGATGCGGCCTTTGTGATTTCATTACCCGATCTCGGTGGCGAAGCCCGTTTAACTGCCTTAGGTCTTGAGTTGGTTAAACTTTGTGAGTTTGAAGGCGAATAATTCTTCAGCCAAAGGCGCCTAGGGATAGTTTAATGGCATGTCGTTAATTGACATGTTATCTTGCAACTATCTCGGGGCGCGATCCCCTTTTTTGTACCAACATTCTTGTCATGCACATTGGGGAGTTCCATGTCATATCAGGTGTTAGCCAGAAAATGGCGCCCTGCCACATTCGAACAGATGGTCGGCCAAAGCCACGTGTTGCACGCGCTCACGAATGCGTTAACGCAACAACGTTTACACCATGCTTATCTTTTTACGGGTACACGCGGTGTGGGCAAGACCAGTTTGGCGCGCCTCTTCGCCAAAGGCCTCAACTGTGAAAAGGGCGTAACGGCATCCCCCTGTGGTGTGTGTGGCAGCTGTGTCGAAATTGCCCAAGGCCGCTTTGTTGACTTGATCGAAGTCGATGCCGCCTCGCGTACTAAAGTCGATGACACCCGTGAACTCTTAGATAATGTGCAATATCGTCCGACCCGTGGCCGTTTTAAGGTCTACCTGATTGACGAAGTGCACATGCTCTCCCGCAGCAGTTTTAATGCGCTGCTAAAAACCCTCGAAGAACCGCCAGAGCATGTGAAATTTTTACTGGCGACGACCGATCCGCAAAAGCTGCCGGTGACTGTGTTATCCCGCTGTCTGCAATTTAATTTAAAGAGCTTAACCCAGCAGGAAATTGGCACTCAGCTACAGCATATTTTAACCCAAGAGCAATTGCCCTTTGAGCACGAAGCCTTAACTCTGCTCGCCAAAGCGGCCAATGGCAGTATGCGTGATGCCTTAAGTTTGACCGATCAGGCCATTGCCTTTGGTGGTGGCACGGTAATGCTCAATCAAGTGCAATCTATGCTGGGCAGCATCGATGAGCAGCATGTGCTGCGCTTACTCAAAGCCTTAACCGATGCCGATATTGGCGTCTTGATGCAAAGCTGCGCACAGGTGCTCGCCTATGGCGCGGACGCCCAAGAAGTGCTGCGCAGTTTACTGGAATTATTGCATCAAATTACCCTGACTCAATTTGCACCTGCTGCGGCGCAGCAATCCCTTTATAGCGCACAAATTCAAGCCTTTGCCGAGCAGTTAGCGCCTGAACAAGTGCAGTTGTATTACCAGATTTTACTGACTGGCCGTAAAGACTTACCCCATGCGCCGGATCCTAAATCGGGCCTCGAAATGGCGTTACTGCGTGCGGTGGCATTTGTTCCCGAAAAGCCAGTAAAACGTTGGCAGGTTGAAGATGCTGCTAAGGTGAGCTTGCCAGCTCAGCAGCCTTCGACCATACCTGCTGCGACAGAGCAGGCAGTGAATAGGGTGGAAAATCAGGCAGAGGCTGAAAAAAAAACTCCGTTAACTTCCACCGTTGACTCACAACCCGCGGCAACGGAAGCGGTTCAGTCTGGGTTTATGTCAGAACCAAGTGTTGCAGACCCCACGCTTCCTCAGCCCGAGATCTCTAAGGCTTCTCAAGCTTCACAAGCGTTAGTAGCCGAAGCCGCGCAGCAGCTTTTATCCGATGAAGATGTATCAGCAGTCGATGGAGATGATACAGCTGGTGAAGAGTCAGCACTCAACGCGGCATTGATTGCCGAGCAGCAAGTGATCTTAAGCCAAGCCCAAAGCCAAGGTTTTGGCGCAAGTACCGAGGTGGTATCGAGTACTGAAGCCGTCTTAATTTCAGAATCAAGCCCTAATTCAAAAACTGACGCAAGCTCTGAATCAAGCCCTGAACCGAGCTCTGTTTCTACGCCTGTATCGAATCTTGATGCTGAGCATAATCAAGCTGCAATGATGGATTCCGCTAGTATTGCTCAGAAGCCTTCTGCTGCGGCATTAACAGCAACTGTTGCCTTATCTTATGATGATGCCGAGGAAAATATTCAAGCGGGTGCTAATCAGAGTACAGATGCGCTAGCGTCAGATGAATATTCTGCAGAGGATTACGGACAATACGATTATGCCGCCGCGCCGCTCGATGCCTATCAGGATGATTATTCGCAATTTATGGTTGAGGAGCAGGGCAGATTCTCTGGCATGGAAGATAGCTCGTTGATGAGCGACAGTATTCAGTCTATCGACCATAGTGATGTTGTGCATGAGCCCGCTGCTGCGGCCCCCAAATCGCAGTCTTTTGCCGACAATTCAGTTTCAACAACTCCTCCGGTTTCAACAGCTACTGTGTCCCTCGAGGATGACGATATTTTATCGGCGGTATTAGCGGCGCGAGACTCCTTGTTATCCGATCTTGATGCGCTTAGCACCAAGGAAGGTGATGGAAAAAAGCTGGCAACGGAAGTTAAGGTTAAAACCCCGAGCCAGAACGTGCATACTGCGCCAGCAACTAAAGCGTCTGCCAGTACACCTTCAGAGACGAAAACCGCCAGTGGTGAGGCCGAGAATGATTTTGAGCTGCCCTTTGACGATGATTTTGAGATCGAGAGCCTTTTTGAAGCTCAGGCAGGAGTAATAAACGCTTCACTACCCGCTCATGTTGCGCCTGCGCCACATCCGCAGTTCGATCCCAATGATCGTCCGCCATGGGAGGAGGCGCCAGTGGATACTCTAGCCGATGTCGAACCCGTAGCAACTTCTTATCAAGGGAGTGAAACCGCGCGCGCGCCGCAAGTCAGCCAGACACCACAGCCAATTATCGCGCCTCAAGAGCCTGAATTGGCGACTGGAATTGCGCATTCTGCCTCAATTCCTACTCTGCCTACTGATACCGGGGCGGCTAATACCAAGACGGCTAATAGTGAAGAGACTCGGGTTGAGCAAGCGATAGCGCCTCATCCACAAAGAGATACGGCGGCGCAGCCCGTGACTCAAACCCAGACCCCGCCACAGTCAAGCGAGGAGACGCAACAATCTGCACCATCCACAGCATTAACCTTGGCGCAATCGATTACCGGTCATCCTTTAGACTTGCACTGGTATAAGCTCATGGCGAGCCTAGAGATTGGCGGCCGTGTGCGACAGTTGGCGGTAAACTCGATTTGTCAGCTGCAGGCTAACCCTTTGCCTTTGTTGCTAAAACCTGATCAAAAACACTTGTCGGCGCCAGTAGCAATTGAGCAGCTGGAGCAAGCATTGACGGCCGCATTGGGGAACCCAAGGCAAGTCGAGGTGGTCATAGGAATCGATCCCACACGGGAAACGCCCTTAGAGCTACGTAAGCGGTTCCATCAAGAGTTGCTGCAACAGGCGCGTCAATCCCTGATGATGGACGATAATGTACAGTGGCTGATTAACCGATTTGGGGCCGAGCTTGATCAGGACACTTTGGTTTATCCGCCAGAATTGTTAGCTCAGCGTAGTGGGCTCATTCCCGCACTGCCTGAGCCAGAGTGACACATAATTCCTGCATATCGAGCAGAGAGTGGCTGAGTTTGCTTAAAAACTCGCTATCAAGATCATAAGTTTAGCGATGGGATAACGGCATTGATTGCCAATCCCATTTATTTCAGTAAGATTAGCCAGCTTAAAAGCTTGCGACTAACCCTAATAGAAGAGAAATGACTATGTTTGGAAAAGGCGGTATGGGCAATCTGATGAAACAAGCCCAGATGATGCAAGAAAGAATGGCAAAAATGCAGGAAGAAATTGCCCGCATGGAAATGGTCGGTGAGTCAGGTGCGGGTCTGGTTAAAGTGACCATGACTGGCGCACACACAGTACGTAAAGTCGAAATCGATCCAAGCTTAATGGAAGACGATAAAGAAATGCTGGAAGATTTGATCGCGGCAGCCTGTAACGATGCTGCACGTCGTATCGAAGAGAATCAAAAAGCTAAAATGGCCGAAGTGACTGGCGGTATGCAATTACCACCAGGCATGAAAATGCCATTTTAATTGAGATAGACAATGAAATTTAGTCCACTGCTTGACGAGTTAATTCAGTCCCTGCGCTGTTTGCCTGGGGTTGGGCCGAAATCGGCTCAACGTATGGCGTTTCAATTGCTTGAGCGCGATAGAAAGGCCGGGCTTAAATTAGCCTCGGCGCTGTCGAGTGCCATGAGCGATATCGGTCATTGTCAGTCTTGTCGAACCTACACTGAAGAAAGCCTCTGTCCGATTTGTGCTAGCCATAAACGCGGCTCCTCGTCGACGATTTGTGTGGTCGAAACACCGGCCGATGTATTAGCCATTGAAGCGGGTGGACATTTTTCTGGTCGCTACTTTGTATTGCTCGGTCATTTATCCCCCCTCGATGGGGTGGGGCCTGAAGAGTTAGGCTTGGCGCTATTAGAGCGTCACTTAGCCTCGGGCGATGTTGCCGAGCTTATCCTCGCGACCAATCCAACGGTAGAAGGTGAGGCCACCGCCCACTTTATTGCCGATATGGCACGGCGCCATAAGGTGGTGATCAGCCGCATCGCCCACGGTGTTCCCGTGGGTGGCGAGCTGGAATATGTCGACAGCACCACCTTAGCACTGTCCTTCAATGGGCGTATCCCGCTGTAGCGAGCGATGGCCTAAAGAGTAAACCCGCCAGCCCTGTGCTCGCGGGTTTTTATTTTATGGCGTGTTTTTTGCGACAGGCGGCTTGTTTGCCGCCATCTAGTTTTCGCGTTTATCATTGCTTGCTCGGGATCATCATTGTAATAGCTGTTATTTCGGCCTGATACTGCCTTATTTTTCGCCATTTGCTCTGCGATTTTATCTCGCCCCTTGAAAAGTGGATTTGCAGCCCCATTTTATAAAGCACTAAGCGTTTGCTTTAACCAAATTGCGTAACAAATAAGGAAAATTTCATGTCACAACAAGAAACTCATGGTTTTCAAACTGAAGTCAAACAGCTGTTGCATTTGATGATCCATTCTTTGTATTCCAACAAAGAAATTTTCTTGCGTGAACTGGTCTCCAACGCTGCGGATGCGGCCGATAAGCTGCGTTACCTTGCGTTGACCAACGACGCACTATACGAAGGTGACGGTGAGCTACGTGTGCGCATCAGCGCAGACAAAGAAAAAGGCACTGTGACCATCGAAGACAACGGCGTAGGTATGACCCGCGATGGTGTGATTGAGCATTTAGGCACGATCGCCAAGTCGGGCACTGCTGAATTCTTCAAAAACCTCTCAGGCGAGGCCTCAAAGGATTCGCAGTTGATCGGTCAATTCGGTGTGGGCTTCTATTCCGCCTTTATCGTGGCGAAAAAAGTTACAGTACGCACCCGTGCGGCGGGCCATAAGGCCAATGAAGCCGTATTGTGGGAATCGGAAGGTGAGGGCAGTTTCACCGTCGATACCATCACTAAGGCGAGCCGTGGTACTGAGATCACCCTGCACCTGCGTGATGAAGAGAAAGAGTTTGCCGATGAGTGGCGCCTACGTTCCATCATCACAAAATACTCAGATCATATCTCCGTACCCGTTGAAATGTGGCAGGAAGGCACCCCTGAGCGCGATGGCCCAGACGGTGAAAAAATCCCCGCTACCGAAGGTTACTGGAAGGTCATGAACAAGGCGACTGCGCTGTGGATGCGCAATAAGTCTGAGATCAGTGACGAAGAGTACCAAGAATTTTATAAGCACATTTCCCACGACTACACAGACGCACTGCTGTGGAGCCATAACCGCGTTGAAGGTAAACAGGAATACACTAACCTGTTGTATATCCCTTCAAAAGCGCCATGGGATCTGTGGAACCGCGACCGTAAGCATGGCTTGAAACTCTTTGTTCAGCGCGTGTTTATCATGGATGACGCCGAGCAGTTTATGCCATCTTACCTGCGCTTTGTGCAGGGTTTGATTGACTCAAACGATCTGCCGCTGAACGTGTCTCGCGAGATTTTGCAGGACAACCACATCACCAAGGCGATGCGCACCGGTATCACTAAGCGCGTGCTGGGTATGTTGGAAAAACTGGCAAAAGACGATGCGGAAAAATACCAACAATTCTGGGCCGAATTTGGTCAAGTGTTGAAGGAAGGCCCAGCGGAAGACTTTGCAAACCGTGAGCGTATTGCAGGCTTACTGCGTTTTGCGTCTACCCATACTGGCAGCGCGGCCCCAACAGTGTCACTCGATGACTACTTAAGCCGCATGAAGGAAGGCCAAACCAAGATTTACTATATCGTTGCCGACAGCCATGAAGCCGCGGCCAACAGCCCACACTTAGAACTGCTGCGTAAGAAAGGCATCGAAGTGTTGCTGATGTCAGAACGTATCGACGAGTGGTTAATCAATCACTTAACCGAATACAAAGAGAAACAACTGCACTCAGTGACCCGTGGCGAGCTGGAATTAGGTGAGCTGGAAGATGCGGCCGAGAAGGAAGCGCAGGAGAAACTCGCCGAAGAGTCTGCGCCATTAGTTGAACGCATTAAAGCGGCATTAGGCGCTAGCGTGGCCGATGTGAAAGTCACTTCACGCTTAACCGATACCCCAGCCTGTGTGGTGACGGGTGAAGGTGAGATGTCGAGCCAGATGATCAAACTGATGCAAGCTGCGGGTCAGCCAGTGCCAGAGGTTAAGCCGACGTTTGAGATCAACCCAGCGCACCCATTAGTGTCGCGCTTAAACGATCTACAAGATGAAGCCGCCTTCGCCGATTGGTCGAATCTGTTATTGCAGCAGGCGCAATTGTCGGAGAAGGGCAGCCTAGCGGATCCATCGGCCTTTATTAAGCTGATGAACCAAATGCTATTGGCGAACCTGAAGTAAGACATTCGGGGCACTTGAGTCGAGACACAAGTGCCCCGATTCCGTTTTAGGCAGCGCGAGTCGCATTATCCTAGGGCATTTCTCTGGAGAGGTGCCAGTTTGGGAGTAAGGAAAACCATGGACAATATCCTCGATCTAACGAAAGACAATATTCAGCAAGTTGTTGATGCTTCGATGCAGCAACTGGTGGTGATGGTGTTTTGGGCCCAGCCACAGCCGCAGAGTGTTGCCATGGTGCAAACACTCGAGCAACTTGCCGCGCAGCATGCTGGCCGTTTTGTGCTGGCGAAAGTGAACTGCGAAACCGAGCTGGAAATTGCTAACTATTTCCGCATTCAAGCACTGCCGACCACCTTAGTGCTCGATAAGGGCCAGCCAATAGATGGCTTTGCGGGCATACAAGAGGCGGCGCAGGTTAACGCTATGCTGGAGAAACACTTGCCACCCTTATGGCAATTACAGCTTGAGCAAGCCAAAGCCCTGTTAGCCTTAAGCCAAGTGTCGGCGGAGGATTTATCCACGGCGGCTGTGTTACTGAAAGACGCCTACAGCGCCTCAAATCAGGCTGCCGAGGTGAGTTTAGTACTTGCCGATGTGTATTTGATGCAGGGTGAACTCGCCCAAGCGCAGCTGCTACTCGAGCAGATTGGTCTTGCCGACCAAGACGGTTATTACCAAAGCTTAAAGGCGAAATTAACCCTTGCTTTGGATGCGGCGGACACGCCAGAAATTCGTGATTTGCAGCAGAAGTTCGAGCATAATCCGCAGGATTTAGTGTTATTACTCGAACTTTGTAAGGCCTTGCATTCGGCCCATCGAGACGAAGAAGCGCTCGCACATTTATACAGTGTGTTATCTAAGAATTTAACCGCTGAAAATGGCAAAGTAAAACAAGTCTTTATGGAGATTTTAACGGCGCTTGGGCAAGGTAATAGTCTGGCGAATCAGTACCGCCGTAAGCTCTATACCTTGCTCTATTAAGGATTAAATTGGCCGCAAAACTGCGATTTATTTACGGTTTCTGAGGCTAAAGTCGAAGCTAAAAGCCTTCTCAATGGCGGCCAGATGTGCGAAGATCGCCGCCCTAAGAAGAATATCAATGCGAAAAAGAGGACTCTTGAGATGCGCATTATCCTATTGGGCGCCCCAGGTGCCGGTAAAGGTACCCAGGCCCAGTTCATTATGGAACAGTATGGTATCCCACAAATTTCTACTGGCGACATGTTACGTGCTGCCGTTAAAGCCGGTACTCCGCTGGGTTTAGAAGCGAAGAAAGTGATGGATGCAGGCCAACTGGTTTCTGATGATCTGATCATTGGACTGGTTAAAGAGCGTATCGCACAGGACGACTGTGTTAAAGGTTTCCTGTTAGACGGTTTCCCACGCACTATCCCACAAGCGGATGCGATGGCGGCAAACGGTATCAGCATTGATCACGTGATCGAAATCGATGTGCCAGACGAAGAAATCGTTAAGCGCATGAGCGGTCGTCGCGTTCACCCAGGTTCTGGCCGTGTTTACCACGTGGTATTCAATCCACCTAAAGTGGAAGGCAAGGACGATGTAACAGGCGAAGACTTAGCGATTCGTCCAGATGACGAAGAAGCCACAGTACGTAAGCGTTTAGGCATTTACCACGAGCAAACTAAGCCATTGGTTGAATACTATGGCAAAGTAGCTGCGGCGGGTAACACTCAATACCACAAATTTGATGGTACTCAGTCGGTAGCGGCTGTGAGTGCACAATTAGCCAGCGTGCTGAAATAAGCATCATTGCTAAATTCGAGAACAAGTTCTCATATTAGGAAAAAGCCTGCTATTGCAGGCTTTTTTTATTGGCGATCGAATGTTAGCCTGCCGAGGTATTTGGCTGATAAAAGGTACCACATTGACTTCTCCCTCTCCTGCGTTTGGCGTGTTATTGGTCAATCTCGGCACGCCCGATGAACCCACTCCCAAAGCGGTTAAGCGATTCCTCAAACAGTTTTTAAGTGATCCTCGGGTCGTCGATTTGTCCCCTTGGCTGTGGCAGCCGATTTTGCAGGGGATAATCCTTAACACCCGACCCGCCAAGGTGGCCAAACTTTATCAGAGCGTGTGGACGGAGCAGGGCTCGCCGCTGATGGTGATAAGCGAGCAGCAGGCGCAGAAGTTAGCCACGGATCTGAGCGCGACCTTTAATCAAACCATTCCGGTGGAACTGGGCATGAGCTATGGCAATCCTTCGATTGATAGCGGCTTTGCCAAACTTAAGGCCCAAGGCGCCGAACGTATCGTGGTACTGCCGCTGTATCCGCAATATTCCTGCTCGACCGTCGCCAGTGTGTTCGATGCGGTGGCGCAGTATTTTACCCAAGTGCGTGACATTCCTGAGCTGCGTTTCAGCAAACAGTATTTTGACCATGACGCCTATATCGCGGCCTTAGCGCATTCGGTTAAGCGCCATTGGAAAACCCATGGGCAGGCCGATAAGTTGATTTTATCCTTCCACGGTATTCCGCTGCGTTATGCCACCGAAGGCGATCCCTATCCTGAGCAGTGCCGCTCGACGGCTAAGTTATTGGCGCAGGCGCTGGAGTTAACCGACGGACAATGGCAGGTGTGTTTCCAATCCCGCTTCGGTAAAGAAGAGTGGTTAACCCCCTATGCCGATGAGCTGCTGGCCGATTTACCCCGCCAAGGCGTAAAAAGTGTCGATGTCATTTGCCCAGCCTTTGCCACCGATTGCCTTGAAACTTTAGAAGAAATTTCCATTGGCGGTAAAGAGACTTTCCTGCATGCGGGCGGCGAGGCCTATCACTTTATTCCCTGTTTAAATGATGATGAGCTCCATATCGAGCTGCTCAGGCAACTGGTGCAAGAACAAGCTCAACCTTGGATATGCGCAGAGTGACGGTAAATTTCTCCCGTTGAAACCGAAACACGGCCTAGTTTCATGCTGATTTTATGGTAGAATCTGCGCCCTTTGTGGCTCGGGAGTGGATTTTTTATCTCTCTAGCCTAGACTCATTATTTTTAGGACACGATGAGCGCAGGCTCATTGTAATGCCCATTAGCATGGATGCCAGGAAAAGAGAGCCACTATGAAGTTTCCCGGTCAGCGCAAATCGAAACATTATTTTCCGGTCAAAACCCGTGACCCATTGCTTGAGCAATTAACGCAGCAACCTCAACCCTTTTCGACTTATGTCAGCGGTATCGATCAAACCCTAGTGGATATCGAAGCCAAGGTAGAGGATGAGTTGCTCGGCCGTTATGGTTTACCGAAGGGCAATTCTACGCTTATCAATGACGAGCAAGCGCATGCCCTGTATACCGAGCTGAAACAAAACGGTTTGATCAGCGATGAGTTTGCGGGCGGCACTATTGGTAACACAGTGCACAATTATTCTATTTTGGCCGATGACCGCTCAGTGTTGTTTGGGGTGATGAGCCAAAATATCGAAGTCGGCAGTTACGCCTACCGTTATCTTTGCAACACCTCCTCTAAGGTTGACCTTAACTTCCTGCAACCCGTCGATGGTCCTATCGGCCGTTGTTTCACCCTGATTTCGGATTGCGGTGAGCGTACTTTTGCGATCAGTAAAGGGGCGATGGACAAGTTAACCCCTGAATACATTGATAAAGACGTAGTGCAGGGCAGTTCTGCCTTGGTATTAACCGCCTATTTAATGCGTGCCAGCGGCGGCGACAGGATCACCGATGCGGCCATGTGCGCGATTGAATATGCCAAAGCGGCCGAAGTCCCGGTGGTATTGACCTTAGGCACTCGCTTCTTAATCGAAGAAGATCCGGTCTGGTGGCAAAATTTTATCCAAGAGCATGTGACCATTTTGGCGATGAACGAAGATGAAGGTGAGGCCTTAACCGGATTTCGCGATCCGCTGCTTGCCAGCGAAAAAGCCCTCGAGTGGTGTGATATGGTGTTAACCACCGCTGGCCCAATCGGGCTTTACACCGCGGGTTATACCGATGATGCCGAAAAGCGTGAAACCACCCATACACTGTTGCCCGGTGCTATCCCCGAATTTAACCGTTATGAGTTCTCGCGTCCTAAGCTGAAGCGTGACTGCGAAAACCCGATTAAAGTGTTTGCGCATATTTCGCCTTACATGGGCGGCCCAGAGAAAATCGGTAACACTAATGGTGCTGGTGATGGCGCGTTGTCGGCATTGTTACACGACTTGGCGGCTAATACCTTCCACAAGACCAATGTGCCAGGCTCAAGCAAGCACAAGCGTGATGGTCTGTGCTATTCGTCATTCTCCCAAATTTGTAAGTACGCCAACCGCGTGGCTTACGAGGTGTTGGCGCAGCACAGTCCGCGTCTCTCCCGCGGTTTACCTGAGCGTGAAGACAGCTTAGAAGAATCCTACTGGGAAAGATAAGCCTGAATAGGTTTAAGTAAATAAGGGCAATAGCGGCAAACCGTTATTGCCCTTATTGTTTTTGAGAGAGATGAAAACTTGAGCCAATGACGTTTTCTCAACAATTAACCCTGTGGATGTTAATTTTTGCTACAGGCAGACCCGAATAAATGATAACGTTAGCCGAATCACTGCTCCCAATAACAGCGAATATTAAGGTGGAATTTTCGGTGAAAGCGCAGATCTTAACAGAAATGAAGGTACTCAAGACAATCGATCCTGAGTTCGAAGTGCAGCGCCGTGTGGCGTTTATTAAATCTAAACTGCAAGCAGCCCGCAGCAAAGCCTTGGTCCTTGGGATCAGCGGTGGTGTGGATTCGTCCACCGCAGGGCGTTTATGCCAGTTGGCCGTTGATAGCCTCAATAGCGAGCATCCAGACGGCGGCTATCAGTTTATTGCGGTGCGCTTACCCTATCAAATTCAAAAAGATGAGCACGAAGCTCAGCAAGCTTGCCAATTTATTCAGCCGACCAAATTAGTCACCATCAATGTGCATCAAGGGGTCGATGGTGTGCATCAAGCCACCTTAACGGCCTTTGTCGAAGCGGGATTGCATTCACCGGATGCGGCTAAAGTCGATTTTATTAAAGGTAACGTGAAAGCGCGGATGCGCATGATTGCCCAGTATGAGTTAGCCGGTTTAGTGGGTGGCTTAGTGGTGGGGACAGATCATAGCGCCGAGAATATCACTGGTTTTTATACTAAATGGGGCGATGGTGCCTGCGATCTGGCGCCTTTATTTGGCCTCAACAAACGCCAAGTGCGTCAGGTAGCGGCGTATTTAGGCGCACCAGAGACCTTAGTCTATAAAGCACCAACCGCGGATTTGGAAGATAATCAACCGCTACTCGAAGATGAAGTGGCGCTCGGGCTGACCTACGAGCAAATCGATGATTTCCTCGAAGGGAAAGCCGTCGATAAGGCCGTGGAAGAGAAACTTATCAATATCTACCAGGCCACGCAGCATAAGCGTCAACCTATCCCCACTATTTACGATTAATTTAAGATGCTTACCGTCTGAAAATTAACGAAAAAGCACCCTGGTTGGGTGCTTTTTTATGTGCGAATGCTTAGTGCTATCTCGCCAAGTGTCTCGATTCGAACTTAATCACATTGTGCTTAGCCGTATTGAGCTGAGTTTCATTGAGCAGAGTTGCATTGAGTTCAGCCGCATTCATTTAGCTTTGCTTCGCTTGAAGGTGGTGACGCGTCAGGGCAATCAAAGCGTTTGAGTATTGGCGATAGTCTAAATAGGGCGTGAGCAGTACACAACTTGAGTGCGGGGATTGTGCTTGCAGCATCGCTGTGACGTCTTGCAGTTTAGCCTCTGAGTCTTGCATTAATTGCAGCTCGGGTGTTCGCTGCGCGTTTGTTTGCAGTGTGTTAGTGGTGATGTTGCTATCGGCAGCAATCCCTAATGCCGTGGCGGCAGCTTGCCCACAGACAATATGAATATTGGCATGTGGCGAGAGAGCATTGGCACCTATCAATAACATTTGCTGCTGTTTGAGTAACTGATTGTCGCGATAATTGCGCCAATCCTCACTGGGGGCGCAAATTTTTGCCATAATTGTGAAGATCTTACGCCAGTGATTGCCATTTAAGGCGATAAGCTCTGATATCGCATTATCCTGCGACCAATGCCAATCTTCAGGCATGAGTGGGGGATTAGGGAGATAAAACGCATAGGTCGCTATGGCTGGGCCAATGTGCATAACAGTCGAATATGGGAGTCAAAGTTGGGTGGATCTTACCCTAACTTAGGCGCGCTGCCGAAACTAAATTGCTGCGAGATCAAATCTTAAACATGAAAGTTGAGGTTTTTTTTTATCTAACCTTATAATCTAATTGCGCATTTTATGGGATCCAAGGGACGAGAATGAAAGCCATCATCATAGGCTCAACCAAGCATCTATTTTTCGCGGCATTTTATGCCTGTTTGGGGATTGCCGTCGCCCTGTTGGTGACAGGGATACACTTTCTCAATGCCAGACCCGATCTCTCCCTCTGGCACACCACAGAACTTAAAAACGAATTTCGCTACAACACCAAATTAGACAAATTCAGTGATTACATCGCCTTAGAAGATAAGTTATTTGCCGAAGTGGAGAATAAAGTCCTCAAAAAAGTCTCGGCGACGGATGCTTCACCCGTGAATCGTTATGTTAAAAATAGCCTGTCGGATCCCGCCCGTTGGCCCCATAACTGGAATCGCACCTTCGAGTGGCCTAAAGCCAATGCGCCCTTTGGTGTACTCCTTCTCCATGGTATGTCTGATTCACCCTATGCCATGTCAAATGTGGCGGCTCATTTTAAAGACAAAGCCCATGTGCTTGGATTAAGACTCCCAGGACACGGCACCATCCCAAGTGGCCTAACTAGTCTCTATTGGCAAGACTTAGCCGCTGCGGTGAATCTGGCAACAGCCCATATGAAACAAGAGCTTAAAGGTAAGCCGCTGTTTGTGATTGGCTTTTCAACAGGCGCCGCGGTTGCCCTTAATCATGAGCTTGAGTTAATTAATCAGGATAAAACGCCCGATTATGCAGGGATGATTTTTATGTCCCCTGCAATAGGGCTTGCCCCTATTGCGGCGGCGGCTCGTTGGCAGAGCTGGATTGGCCGTTTGCTCGATTTAGATAAGTTGCAGTGGAACAGTATTCAGATGGAATACGATCCCTTTAAATACACTTCATTTGCAGTGAATGCGGGTGATGTGGTTTACCAATTGGCGCTGCGTAATCAAAGTCTATTGAGTGGACTAAGGCCTTCGCAGCGCGAACAGATCCCATCCATACTCACTTTTCAATCCGTCGCTGATGCGACGGTTTCGAGCGCCGCCGTGGTCGATCTGCTTTATCAAGTGCTGCCTGAAAAAGGCCATGAGCTAGTGTTGTTTGATATGAATCGTACCGTGATTAACAGCAAGTTGATGACAAATGATCCGCTGCCATCTTTGTTAGCGACATCCCGTGACAATATCCATTACCGTGGAACGCTGATTGAAAATATCGATAGTGAAACCACTCAAGTCCAAGCTCGGGAGTTTGGGCTTATGTTGCAAGATAACAGTATGCCGGAGGTGGAAGCTTTATCCTTACATTGGCCTTTAGGCGTGTATTCCTTGTCCCATGTTGCCTTGCCATTTAATGAAGATGATGGACTATATGGCATTAAAAACAATGGAAAATTACTCAGGATCCAGATTGGCGCTGCCGCATCCCGAGGCGAGCGCGGCGTTTATAGCGTGCCCGCTTCGGAAATGTTACGCCAAAAGTGGAATCCATTTTTCCCTTACATGTTGACGCGGATTGACCAATATCGCACCGCACACATGCCCCATTAAGAGGAGATTAGGGTGCAAACAACACGGTTGCGCCCTTGCTCTTTTGCCTTATACAGATTTTCGTCAGCCTGCTTTAACCAGACGTCAAGTGTTGTACTGTAAGTTGCATCCGCAATGATGGCGCCTATGCTTACGGTTACGCTAAAGGTGACTTGATCGGCCGGATTGGTAATGATGACGCTGGCGAGTTTTTCGCGGAAGTCATTAAGATGCTGCTCGACTTTCAGGCTATTACACATAGGTAATATCAAGATAAACTCTTCACCGCCGTAACGGCATAGCAGATCGACGTCGCGCTTAAAGTGGCGCGATAAGACCTCTGCCATCACTCGCAGACATTCATCGCCCGCGAGATGGCCGTAGGTATCGTTCACTTTTTTGAAGTAATCGAGATCGAGTAATACTACGGCAATCGCATCTTGACCACGCTCACACAGATCTTGGATTTTGAGGAATTGGTTTTCGGTATAACGGCGGTTATAGAGATTGGTTAATGAATCCCGCTCCGCCATGTCCTTGAGTTTGCGGTTAGCGGCCTCTAAATCCATAGTGCGCTGTTTCACTTTATCTTCTAACTCGAATTGATGAGTGAGCAATGCTTGTTGATTCGCTTCTAAGCTCTCATACAGACTATAGATTTCTTTAGGTGTGCTGTTGTTGAGGAGTTCATGCTCAAACTTTTCCTCATTAAAACTGCCATCTTTTGTTTGACTAAAGTGTTGAGCCAGTAAGGCGAGGGGAGTGGTCGTTAAGCGACTGATCGCCTTAGCGATAATCACGGCACCTATCATACTCAGTAATAACAGCGCTATCGTCTTAGTATATTGCTCTTGCGCTAATTTCAATAAGGGAACGAAAGGTTCCACCACATACAAATGCCAGCCATTATTCAGTTGATGGTGAGCATAAATATATTCAGGGGTATCAGCTTCTGATTGATTAATGTCCATCAATTTTAATCGGGTACGGTATTCAGTACTGCCGGTGATGAAGTTGAAGGGCGTTAACGGGGTGAGTCCGAGTCTTTCGGATGCATAAACGATGTTCTTTTTCTCATCCAATAAAATAATAGACTGTGTTTCATGGTGTTGATTTTGTTTATCAATATTGGAGAAATACCCCAAGTCTAGGCTTCCTTGCACAATACCTATGGCGGTGTTAGAGCCTTCTTTAAAAATGGGGGTACTGATAGCAATGATGATTTCTTTATCTAAACCCCTTCCGATAAAGACGGGGGACACAAAGGTGTTGTGGTTAATGAGGGCTTGGATAAAGTAATCCCTATCTTGCACATTGAACCTTTGTTCCAGCTTTTTGAAATTATTAAGCTTTTCAATAGGGCTTCCTGCGACAATCTCCCCATGTTCATTGGCAATAAACATAGTGGTAAAACTGGGGGTCAGACTCTGGACGCTATCGAGTATGCGCTGCCATTGTTCAAAAGGTAGACCCGATACACTGATAAATTTCCCGACACTGGCAATGGTACGGGTGTTAGTACTAATGTAGGTTTCGGTGGCGTGTCCAAGGGAGATGCCTGTGTCGTTAAGATTCTGATTAATCAATATTTGTTGTTTATCCATGAAATAATGGTTAAACACTAAGGATGAGGTTAATAAGCTGATGGTGGTAATTAAAATAAACAGATAGCTGATCTGTGAACTCATGGTTCGGCGAGTGTGATTCACCAACCTATCTTTTAAATGCCATAAACTGGGGAGGGCGACCACGCAAAGCTCCCCTAACGTGGTGTAGAAAATCCCGTTAAATGCTTGTTTTATTGTGGTAAAAGGGATGTGGTAAGCTGGCATTCCCGTGATAAGCCACAGGTACAAACTCATTAATGGCAAACCTATTAACAGCCAGTAACTTATACTGGCGTACAGGATAGGTACGTCTCTGCGCCGCGCAAACCCCAACCAAAGGGCTTCGAGTAAAAACACCAGATACACATGGGCACTGGACCAGGCCAACATCAAGCCTGTTGCCGTAAATAAGGCTGTCAATAGGGCATACCAAGGCCCAAGCAGAATGGCCACTATTACTACCGCCGCATTACCTAAAATAAGCTGCACGTTAGCAAAGAGCGGAATAGGGTAAATGTTGAGTATTAGACCCAGTAGACCAAGAAAGGTGGCTAACTTTAGATGGGCGGCATTAACAGCAGGTACACGCAATGATAATTCCCTTCCACAAAATTTATGTTTAAAAAGCAATCTATTGCATTGAAACGATGAATTACATCTAGCTTAGCAGATGTTTCTTAATTTGATATTGACTGGTTCAGTTAAGTTTCGCTCTAGTTCACAGTCAGTGGCTGTTACAGCCAAGATGGGAGGGAATTTTTTTGCAAAACTCGCCATTCAGACCAGAAACTAAGCAGTTGACCAAACTCATATCACTAAGCACTTGCGTTGAGCCGATCCACTTGGTAAAGTCAGCGTCACTTAAGGTGAACCCCAGTCGATAGCATCTTAAGTAACAAGTGCTTAAGCTTACAGAAGTCAGTTTAGTTAAGCACGAAAATTCTCGGTATGTAGCGCAGCCCGGTAGCGCACTGTCATGGGGTGTCAGGGGTCGGAGGTTCGAATCCTCTCATACCGACCAAATTCGGAGATTGGTTTCACCCGAAGTCAATCAATATAAAGGCCTCATAGTAACTTTTACTGTGAGGCTTTAATGTTTTTATACGATGATTTTTAGTTTTTAGTAGGGTGGTCTATTAAAGCTTCGCATAAACAATAGTGCATAGTTATTATGTTGCCTTGACTCTTTGTTGGTGACCTGGTTAATTCAGCTTATACTTGTATACAAAAAATGTACCATCAGGCATAGCGAAAATAAAATGCAGATGAATCCTGAGCACCTCATGATTCAATCTTCTATTTAATCATCAAAATAAAAACCTTGAAAATAGTCAAATGGCATTGCGATTGTTAAAAGGTAATCATTTTGTGTCTGTATTTTTTCTACTATAAGTTTTTTGCCGCATTCTTTCATTAAATAAAGCTCATCAATAAAATCATTAAAGTCTCGATTCGTACGCTCAATTATTTCATGCATATCTATTTTTATATAGGTGTAGTCAATTAAAAAATTATGCGTGTTTGTAATTGATGAGTAATCATCTGCGGCAAATAACACATCATTTAATATCATTTGGCAAAAAGCATTTCTTATCCCAGGGATTTTTCCATATTGTCTTTCTGTGATTTCAAAAACAATCTCCCAGAAATTTTGGTTAAAGTCAGTGCTGCTGTTAATAAGCAAGTCGACATTTTTTTGGTTATTAAGTAGGTGTTTATCAACATTCAAAAAAATTTTTTTTGTTCCAATATCCAGTTTTTTGAAGTTTTTAGAAAAGTTTAGTAATTGATGTTTTAATATCTTCGTTCCTTCATCTTGACTTAATATGTCAAAGTATTTTTCTATTGAGATTTTAATGTTTGAGATAGGTCTTGAAAGGATTTCAATGGCGTGTAAGCCTCCATTTCTATCAATGATATTTTGGTAGATATAATAATGTCGACAATTTGACTTATCACATTCTACACTATGGAAAATACATTGTTTATATTTGCAATGACTTACTGTGGAGGTGTATATCATTATTAGAACCTCTAATTATTTTAATAAAAATAATCACCTAGTTTTAGTTGCGAGTAGTTAGCATCTCTTGAGAAATAATTGCGCGCGTGCCAACTCTTTTTTTTGGCATGGTGGTAAATTTCAAAATTCTTATTTAAGAGCTGTGCTATGTTGAAATATTTTATGGGTGAGTAATGATGTTTCTATCTGAGAAGAAAATGCTGTGGCTAATTTTTGCTCTAGTTGGTCTGGTTTTTTTTTGTTTTATCTTTATTGCTAAAGCTGAAGCTTGCAGCGCTAACGCTATCTACAGCAATCGCTCGCTAGGGAGTGTTAGTGTGCCAGCCAATGTGTCAATAGGCCAACAGCTAGCACTATTTGGCTCTTTTAGTGGGAGTGCTTCTGCTCTGAACTGCGGTTATATACCTTATATGTGGTTAGCTTTTGAGCAGCCCATGGTAAAGTCGAGCGTCACATATAATGGATATGAAGTGTACGATACCAACGTTGATGGAGTTGGAGTTCAAGTATACACTACCTTCGGTAAGACAGTCATGATTGGTAACACACCTAAGTACTGGTATCAACATAATACATCTGGCGGTGCTGCGTATCTTGCCTCTATATATGTGCGGTTTATTGTTACCGGGCCTTTAAAGTCAGGAGTGATACAGTTACCTATTCCAACAATTAAAGCATTAACAAGCAGATATTATTCGGTTGTATCATCAGATTCTGCTATTTATAACAGAATGGGTTTTGGATCTTCAATAGTAACAGCCCCAACATGCACTGTAAATAATTCAGAGCAAACTGTTTTACTCCCTGAGGTTTCAACAAGTGACTTCTTAGGTGTTGGAACAACAGCTGAAAGCGTGCCATTTGGGATTGTGTTAGATTGTGATGCAGGAGTTTCTGTCTATGCTACTGTTAGTGATACTAACCAATTAAGTAATACTGGGCCTAACTTATCTCTTGATGGTTCCTCGACTGCATCGGGGGTTGGTATTCAATTATTACAGAGTGGCAATCCTTTATCATTTGGCAATCCTGTTTATATCTCTGGAACAGGAATACCTTCGGCGAGTACTTATTCTGTGCCGTTTGAAGCACGTTATGTACAAACTTCAACAATTATAAATCCTGGGACAGTCATAGCCAAAACAGTGATTTCATTCAGTTACCTATAACTTTTACTCCCTTTGTAGAATTTAAACAAAATATCGTTTTCCTAAATGAGAATGTAAAACAGCCCTGAATAGCTATTATTTCACTAGTGGCCTAATTTGTTTAGCAACAACGCACTTAAAAATCACTCTTTGTGGCGTTTCTCTTGTAGAATAGAGCTTCTATATTATTTTTTCATGCTTTAATAACAGGGAAAAGCTCTATACTACGGCACTGGGGGATCCCCTCATAATTGAGGTCTTCCAGCGTCATGAACTAAGTTTATATATTCGACTAATGCCCAGCGAAAAATTGTCTCCTTTACCGGATATTTGTCTCTTTTACGTACTTCCTTTCCAAGTCTAACAATTGATAGCACTGCCCGCTTTCTCACGGTATTGGCTTGAAAATATCTTTGCCATCCAAGGTGTTGTGCCGCTAACCCAATACACCACAACACGATTTCAGCGAGCATAGCGATGAGCAGCAATACATCATATCGCTTTGGACAACGGCTGCGGCTTTGTCTGAGGCCCATGCCATATTGCGGACTTTTTAAATCGCGGAAGGTTTCTTCAATTTGCATTCGTTTAGCATACAAATCGACGACCTTCGAAGGGCCAAAGTAATCTGGAGGTAGATTGGTGGCGAGTAGCCAAGGCTCTTTACTTCCTAAGCTGTAACTCTTTTGTGCGGTGTGATTTCGTCCAGCCTTAGAAGAGCGTTTATCCTTACGCAGCTTAGGTTTAGCTTTAAACAAGTGCAGGTAACATTGTAGCGGAGACTTGCGTGCTAACTTGACACTACCTATGTATTTCGCGGTTGAATTCGCTTTAGGATAGAGGGATTTATTTGACTGCCATGATGTTTGGCCGTTGAGCATAAAACTGACGTCACCGCGAACTCTACCTAGCCAAAACCAGCCATGGCGCTCAACTTCCCTAAACCAAGTATTGCGATAACCTGCATCGGTGACGATGAGCGGGCAGCATCCTGGCGGCAATACGTTTGCAAGCTCAACTAGGAAAGCGTTATGACTGCGTGGAGCATTGTAATCTTCAAACAGAAAAGTGCGTTCGTACAAAGTAATGGAGCGACCTTTAACACTGATTGATGCGCGTAAGGTAATCATTCGCAGTTGCTCGCGTACATCAGACCAATCCACAAGAATAATGGGCATCGGATTTGCGCCGCAGAGATATTGTGCATGCCATTGATAAATAGCGAACTTATCTTTGATAACATGTAAATTTCCGAGCAGTCGGTCAATGCGCTTGATATTGTGTTTTGGTGCAACATTCCCCGTTATGTTCCGTCCTAACTGGGTTAACGAGAGTTGATTACCATCGAGTAAAGACTCGGTAGCAACCATCAGAGAATTAAGGCGTTTTTGATGTATTTGAGGGCATTGTTTTTTGAGTAAATCGTGTAATATGTCGATATCACGCATGATGTTGGATCTAGTAGGTTTTTGGCGAAATTAATTAGATCAAACAGCATCATGCGTGTCTACTTATTTGAATTCCATCGAATTTATCTGGGGATTTGCTAGACTACGGCATTATCATACTAATTACCACGTCGTCTCATGGCGCCTTCCAATCCATGTGCAGTAAGAAGTTCACTCCAGTCATGGCTGGGAATATTGGTTTCATTGTTTACAATTAAGTAATCTTACCTGTAGATTTAACGCACCATATAGCCATTAAAAACGCTGTAATACCAGGGATTTAGCTATTCTTTTACCCATCAATCTTCCAAGATAAAACCAACCTTCATGTATTTTGATGTTATAAATATCGATTACCTCTAACCATATCGGGAGCCTCTGGGATACATTGCCGCTAAACGATTTGGCGATTACATGCCGTTCACCTGCATGAGCACGTGGTTTCCGATTTCAACTTATACTTTCAGTCCTACTAGTCGCATGAGTCGGTGTACACGATTAATCTCACATTACCAGCCAATGTCCTCATATCTCGGCAGATTTTAGGATATCTATAACACCACAAACTCCGAGATACCTCCTTTGGAGTTGCCCTGTAAGTCTTCTTTTATTATCCTTCTGCTACTTTGATTTAGAGCGGTTTCTCGGTGCGTAAAACCTGCTCAGATTAACATTAAACTCGTTCATAAAGTTGTTGTACTGGCAAGTAGTGATGTTCTTGAAAAAAGGCGTATCTTACGAGGACAGGCTCCAAAGTACGCGGCAGCTTTTTAACTAGTCACATTTTTCAGTTACACGCTTTATTTTTTCTGAAGTTGATTAATTTCGGCAGATTAATCAAACATTGCGCAAGTGTTGATCTGAATCTGAGCCATAGCGTTTAATCTCTGAATGGACCTAAGCGTTGAGCAACAACAGAATGAACTGCAAAGGTAATTTATTAACAGCTTCGATTATAAATTCTCTGGGATAAGGTTGTGGTCTCTAGGCATCTCTTGTGTTAGTTCATCTAACTAAAAGGTGCCTAGGGGAATCATTAGCGATCTATACAGCTTTAAATTGTCTTACTACAAATATTCAAAAGATATGATCGCTTTTGCAGACACCGAGCCAGGAATAATTTTCAATTGAGTTTGAACATAACGTGCTTCAAAGGGAACTATGTGTGATACTTCCGGAGTGGAGGCGTTTCCTGCTACATAAAATTGGTTTGCAACTCCGAATCCCAATGGTGCGCCATTATACAAAACTTGAATGCCAACCCCTGCGGCACTTGAGCTTGGATCAAGTGATAAGTTAGGGCCTGCGCTACCTAGTTGATTCGAATCGGTAACGGTTGCATATACAGAAACACCCGCTTTGCAATTTAATTTTATTGAAAACAATTCACTTTCAGCGGTCGTCCCAATCCCCGAGAATTGATTTGAAGATACTGGAGAAAAAGCTATAGTTTGATTTTGACTGCCAATATCTACATCACACGTTGGAAAAGATAATGCGTCACTATTTGAGACGGATATTTTATAAACGTTACTACTCCATGCTGGTCCTGAGCTGGAATATCCTCTTTGCTGAAACCCAATTTCGGCTAATTTTGAGTTTGCAGGAATAGTTACGTTGGATGCGGTGGTGCCCGTCCGTCTGAGCACTAGCCGTCCTCTGACAGGGTAGGTACCATCCGTAAAGGTAGAGTAAGGACATGTACTTCCACTCCAAGGCCAAACACAGCGATTAATAACTTCTGGGTATTTGTAGTAATAGCCATTATCGACATAGAACACTGAAAGTCCAGAACCTTGCAAAATATTGTATTCAGTGAAACTATAAACTCTAAGTGCATCTAGATAGTTAGGGCTTCCCCAACCACTGCAAGTTTGCCCTGCTAAGTTATAAAGAACGATTTCATCACCGATGTTTGCTACATCACTCAATTTAATTGTTGTTGTGGTCGAACTGAAAGAGCAATAAAATGCATAAACAGATTGATTTTGTGCACCCCACAAAATTATAGGAATAATCCATTTAAAATTTACAGTTTTTCTCATGAACATCCTCTAAGTCTCTATGGGTTTTAATTAGTGAACTATATGATTTATACATTTACCTATATACAATCATAAAAATATAAGTCTTGATCATTGGCTGATTAGTCATATTCAAGGTGATTTAGTGAAAAAATCTTCATTTGATTTTTTTGTGTATATAATGTCTATTTTTTTATCAATATATTTCAATCCTAAATTGGCATTTGGGCAATCTGTACAGCCATAATGGGAACGGTGATTTATTTCAATTACTAGCCCTATGTTTGACTTCGAAAGACAGACCTGTAAGTCAAGTAGTTCTATTAGCAGATGCATATCGCACAAATAACTACGCTCAAATGGTAGGAATAGAAATCTGCATTCTAACTTCTCAAGTTTTATTTTGTTTTTTCGGATTATATTAAAAATTTCTCTAGGAGTGTTTGTTAATAATAATCTTTGATTGACAATATGGTTCTTTGCCGATGAGTCAAAATTTGAATCATTGATCAAAATAGTATAAATATTTCCTTTTATAGGTGATTCACTATGTTTTTTGTTAACCAAACATAATCTATAACTAATTTTATTAGTAAAGTTGATATTGTAACTTTGCATTAGTATGTTTAAAAGATCACAAGTACAATTAATCATAATGCTTTTCCTTTATTTTATAGTCCCTAGACGAATTCATTCTAGCGGCACTCGATGTTCGAGAGTTAGCATCTGACGCGCGCTTTTTTTGTGAGTGCTAAGTCTGGCCTTTTTGCAGATGGCAAAATATGTCTTTGCAGGTACAGGGTGTACAGGATGTCTTTTTGTGCCATTTTGTTTTGTAACGTTCTAAACAATGCGAAATTAAACGGATTATTAGAGGTTTTGTAGTCTGTAGAGAGAGGAAGGGATTCTGTGAGAAGGGATTCTGTGAGAAGGGATTCTGTGAGAAGGGATTCTGTGAGAAGGGAGATTCTGTGAGAAGGGATTCTGTGAGAAGGGATTCGGTGAGAAAGGGATTTATCAAGGAAGTTAAAGTGTTACTAGCTAAAGGCCGCCTATATAAAGTTAGGCGGCCTTTTTTATACATTAAAGTTAGTTTTGTTAGCATGCATATATCTTCAATGTCAAGAGCGTCTATGGTGATTTTTATTTTTTGATGCTAATTATAAAAGGTTGAATTGTTGTCTAATAAAATTGCGTTTATATCAACGTAATTAATTGGTGTGGCTAATTAATTATTTATTTATAAAAAGGTGAGAAAATGAATAAAAAAATTATTTCTTTAGCAATTGCATGTTTACCCGTAATCGTGGTGCCAACAGCTAAAGCATCGACAGGAACCATTACATTTAACGGTGAAGTTACATCGTCGACTTGTACTGTTAAAGTTAATGGCACCAGTGCAGATGCAGTTGTTACACTTCCAACTGTTTCTACTTCGGATTTAGCCGCAGACACTGTGGTAGCAGGTAGAACAACATTCACAATTAATTTGTCAGAATGTACTCTGGATGCAAATCAGTCACAGGTTGTTGCTTTCTTTGAGAGCGGCACAAATGTTGTGGCTACTACTGGCCGTTTGAAAAATAATGGTACGGCAGGAAATGTCTCTTTGCAATTGCTTGATGCGGTGAATTCAAGTGTTATTAAGGCTGGCGATGAAGGTCAGAAAACAAGTAATACAGCAACAACTGTAGCCGGGGATGGTACAGCGATTCTACCATATGCTGTTGAATATTATGCTGAAGGTGCAGCGGCAACTGCTGGCACAGTTACTTCTAGTGTCACTTATTCTATTCATTATATGTAACAATGAAATGGTGCACGTGTATGAGAGTATTTATACACGTGCCTCTTTATATGGAGGGCTGATATAAATGAATGGTTTGAAATATAAATTTGCAATATTTATATCAATTTTTATTTTTTCATCAGTGGAAGCTAGTGTTGTACTGGATAATACAAGGATAATATATAGATCAGATAAAGAAGAAGTTAGTTTGAAGTTGACAAATAAAGGAAGTGAACCATTTCTAGTTCAGAGTTGGATTGATAATGGCGAGCTTAATTTAGATCCTTCCAATATTAAAGTTCCATTTGTCATATCACCTCCTATAAACAAGATTAATGCTGGCGAGGGACAGCATTTGCGAATTTTTTACACAGGGGAAACTCTTCCAGATAATAAAGAGTCTATATTTTGGTTAAACGTACTTTCGGTCCCCCCGAAGAATAATTCTAATGCTAATAAGCTCCAACTTGCATTTAAAACCAAGATAAAACTATTTTTCAGACCTACCTCATTAGATGGGTCAACAAGTAGCGCTGTGGAAAAAATAAAGTTGAGCAAGTTAGAAAATGGAATGGAAATTAATAATCCTACACCTTTTTTTATTACTATTTTGAGTATATCTGCAGTTGAAAGTGGTGATATTGAAAAAAAATTAATAGAAAACATAATGATTTCACCATTTGAAGTGTTGACTGTTTCAAGTGAATATAATAGTTCTTTGGTTCATAATATATCATTCATAAATGACTATGGCGCGACAGAAAAACAAAAAATTGTAGGTTTATAAATATGAACTTCATATATCATAAATTGAATGTTTTAAGCAGTGTTTTTCCTATTTTTTTTATTCTGTTTGGTAGTTTTACATTCGCAAAAGAAAATGAAATGATTGAATTTGATAGCGCATTTTTCAATGTAAATGATGCCTCTTTGATTCAAAAATTTGCATATAGTAATTATGTTCCTAGTGGTGTCTATCCTGCCGATTTATTCGTTAATGGTTCCTTTTTAAAAAAGGTTTCTCTTGAGGTTAAAGAGGATGGTGGTAAGTCACGTCCATGTATAGATATGAATATCTTAAACTCATTAGGAATAAAAGAGTCTATTTTAATTGAAAGTGACAATCTTATTAAAGACTGTATAGTATTGGAGGAGGTGATTGTTGGCTCAGCAGTGAACTTTACAATGGGAATGTCAAAGTTAGATATACAGGTGCCTCAGATATATCTTGATAAGGTCGTTAGAGGATATGTTGATCCTGCCGAGTGGGAAAGAGGGATCTCTGCGGCCTATATATCCTATGATTTATTCGGTGTCAGTCCAAATGATGTCAAAAATTTTAATGCATATTTTGATTCTGGTATAAATATTAATGGTTGGTATTTTAAGCATAAAGGTATGTATAGCTGGAATGAGTATACAGGTGAGCAATACAACGCACTAGACTCGTATCTTTATAGGCCAGTTGCCAGCATTAAAGGTAATGTTGTTCTTGGGAAGAAAAATACGAATGGTAGATTATTTGACACAGTACCATTGCTAGGTATGCAGATTTATGATGACCAAAATATGTTAGCAGACTCGCAAAAAGGTTATGCGCCAGAAATTTTTGGTGTGGCTAAAACTAATGCAATCGTTAAGGTGGAGCAAAATGGACGTATTATATATGAGACATTAGTGAGTCCTGGCGAGTTTTTAATAAATGATCTCTATCCAACAGGATATGGTGGTAATCTAAATGTCATTATTTTAGAAGCTGATGGCACTGAGCAAAGATTTTCTGTTCCATATGAGTCAATGGCACAATTGTTAAGGCCTAATACCTCAAGATATTCATTTTCTATAGGGCAGTATAAGAATGACAGACTTTCATTTACTCCCATGCTTATAGAGGGAACTTATGAGCTCGGTATTAATAACTTTGTTACGGGATATTGGGGGGGGCAAGCAAATGAAGACTTTTTATCATTGCAAGGTGGTCTCGCTTTGGGCACAAGTTTAGGTACTTTTTCATTTGGAGGGACGCAATCTTATGCTTTTCTAGACGAAAATTATTCAGGGCAGAGTTATGAATTGAAGTATAGTAAAAACATTTTTTCGAGTGGCACTAATCTGTCTTTAGGAGCATATAAATATAGTACCAAAGAGTATATGGATTATCAGACAGCTATGCTGTATTTGGACAATATAAGGAGAGGATACTTATATAACGATTTATATAATTCAAAAAACAGGTACTTAGTTACTGTCGGCCAAAGTTTTCCTGAAGGTTATGGTAATCTTTATCTTTCTGGAGTTTTCGAAAACTTCTGGAATGAAACTAACTATTCTAGACAATATCAAGTCAGTTATAATAATCAATATAAAAGGCTTAGCTGGGGGGTATCGGTGAGTAGAAATGAAGATCAATATGGACAATATCAAACAAATTATGCTCTTTCACTTTCAATTCCTCTTGGTTTTGAAGGAGAATTAAGGGATTCACGAGTTAGGCTTAATTTAAATAGAGATAGTGATGGATATCAACAAGCGCAAGTTGGTTTGTCTGATGTGGTCGGGGAAGAAAAATTACTAAGTTATGATGTGTCAGTATCAAACGATGAAAGTTCGAACTCCTTTAATGGTAATGCTTCGTATGTTAGTCCAATTGCTAAGTTGTCTGCGAATGCAAGCAAAGGAAATAATTACAAGAGTTATGGATTTGGTTTGTCTGGGACATTAGTTGGCCATTCTGGTGGCGTTACACTTTCACCATACTCAGGAAATACTTTTGCTTTAGTTGAAGCCAAAGGTATGGAGGGAGCAACTGTTTCTGGTTACAAGGGAATTAAAATAAACAACCTAGGACATGCTGTTGTACCAAATTTGAGACCTTATCAAGTTAACCATATTCATGTTGACCCAAATGGCACTTCAAAGAATGCTTCCTTGAGCAATACTGTGAATAAAACAGTTCCTTACGATAGTGCAATTGTTAAATTACAATATGGAACGGAGATTGGGTTTTCAATTTTAATTAATAGTAGTTTTAAAGGTGATGCATTGCCATTTGGTGCTGATGTGATTGATGAGAATGGTTTAAATATTGGCAATGTAGCGCAAGGAAGTATCGTTTTTGCAAGAACAAAAAGTAGTAATGGAATATTAAAAGTTAATATAAAAAATGGGGAGTATTGTTCTATTAAGTATGATGTCAATAAAAATAAATCTAAAGGCACGTTGAATATTTTAAATGTTGATTGTATTTAGTTTATTGTGAAGTCGTTTCTGTATATATGCTTTGTTTTTTGCAATTTTATAAGCAGAAGTAAATGGTGTGAAATGTTAATGTAACGGGTCTTCAATATGTTTTTTGCAATAAAGTTTCGTTTTTGTGTTTTTTGTTTACTTTTATTTTTCAGCGAAAAAATATTGGCATATTGTACAAGTGTTGGGGCTCCTAATGTATATCTAAATGCAAGTATTAATATGGGTGATGTATCTCAAGGGGATATGAGTGACTCTAGTGTATTTACTTCTGATTGGTATACAACTGGAGGAAATGGGTTGTACTGGACCTTTTATGGTTGCTCTTCAGCAGGAAGTTCACATTGGTTTTACTCCCCTAATTCGCAAATAGAAACTATTGATTCTACCGCGATGTTTGCTACTAATAATCCGAATGTTTTTTATGAACTATGGGTAAAAGATAGTGGTGGTCCTTGGATTAATTTGGCTACTATATCAAGTAGACATGTTAATTTACGTAATCATCCGGATGGTAACGGCTGGTACTCGGCACACTACAAAACTCGATTTCATGTAAGGGGAGTTATCGATAAAGGAATTCATCAAGTTTATGGAGGATTAGGGTATGCATATTTATCTGAGAATCAATACTCAAATAATGGCTATGTAAGTCGGGACGTTTCATATTTATTTACAGTGAATGTCAACCCAGGTACATGTTCTTTTTCAACGGAAGATGATAATAAGGTTGTTAATTTGCCAACTGTGAATGTTGGTGATTTTAATGGTGTTGGAACTGGCGCTGGGGAAAAAAACTTTAACCTGAATGTGACTTGTCAAAGTGGAACAAAAGCTTATATCAGTTTTTCAGATGCTTATAACTCGAGTAACTCTAGCGATTCTCTATCTACATTGACCTCAACGACATCTGCCGATGGGGTTAATATACAGATTCTATCGAACAACTGGGGGGGGGCAATTGTACTAAATACACCATTTTATGTTGTTGGTGCTGATGACTCGGCCGCTGCGAGTTACACCATTCCATTTTCAGCTAGATATATACAAGTGGACCCAGTTTTGACTGCAGGAACAGTTGAGGCAAAAACAATAGTTGTTATGACTTATGAATAGCCAAAAATCAAATATTAAACACTTATTATGGGGCTTTGTTTGAATCGCCACTATTTCATTATACAATTTTGACCCTCAGTAAAATACTGGCGTTCATGCTCTAACGGTGATAAGCCATGATAGGGACTATGCTGCAGTTTTGGGTTGTAAAACTTAAAAATATCACTTTAGCCACTTCTCTTGTCGAATAGATCTTCGGTTTGATCTGCTCACGCTTTAGCAACTGAAAGAAACTATTGGCTTTCCGGATCTGAGTGGACTAACACCTTACCTGTAGGTTTACGGCTCCATATAGCCATTAAAAGCACTTCTAAGGCTAGCTCTTTGGTTATTCTGCTGCCCATCAACCAACCAGTAATACGACGAGAAAATAAGTCCATAACTGCACCAACATATAACCAATCTTCATTTTTTTGATGCAGGTAATATCGGCTATCCAAGCCATATTGGGGGCCGATGGATTAAATTGTCGCTCTAAACGATTTAGCGTCACTATATGGCGTTCACCGCCGCGAGCACAAGGTTTCCGATATCCATAATCTCCACCAGATTCAAGCTAACTCAACTTAAGCTGTCCAGCAAGTCGTTCATTTTCCTTCTGTTACTTTGATTTGTGGCTGATTCTCCATATGGCTGATTCTCCATGAGTAATACCCGCTCGGATGAACATCAAACAGCTGACAAAGTTGTCGCACTAAATAGCTGTGATGATGCTGTTGAATAAAGGCGTATCTTACTCGGGGTGGCTAGCGAAGTATTCTGCTGCATTTTTAACAAGTCATGTTCTTCAGTGCCACGCTTGAGCTCTTTCTGTAGCCGTTCTCGACGGACTCTTAGACTTTTGCAAATGTTCTTCTGAATCGGGGTCATAGCGCTTAATCCAGGCATAAAGACTGTGGGTGGTTGTTCCTAAACGCTGAGTAACATCAGCAACAGAATAGCCAGCAATGGTAACTTGCTTAACAGCTTCGATTTTAAATTCTTCGGGATAACGTTTATGGTTCATAGATACCTCTTTAGGTTAGTTTATCTAACTAAAAGATTTCTAGGAAATCGGTGTTGATTCAAGACTATGATTATTGTTCATCAAGAGTAATGTTAGATGAGGATAACTGTTTATCAAAAAACAAAATGCTAGATAGTTATGCATCTTTCGTTATAGTAATGAAATCTATACGGGAATTCAATGCGATACATTTTTTAAACGTTGTTGCTGGCGTTTTAAGCAAGTTAAAGTTGTATCTATGTTTATTTTTTTATTTTTTTATGTGTTTTAAATGTGGGTCGCGTCACATTTTTATTCTTATTTTTCGAATCTAAAGTAATTTTAATGTATCATATGTTTAGTAGTAAACATCTTATCATATAATAACTGTACCATTTATATCATTTGTCAATTATTGACTTCTTATTTCGTTAATCACCTTTTTAGGTCCATGGACATTATTTGTACATGCCTATTTGGTAGTGGTTTTTGGATTGTCTTTCTAGTTTTACTGTTTTTGAGATGATAATTTAATATCTAAATTTATTTCTGCTAGAAATAGATTTACTTTGATGTGGTTTGCAATGTATAGGGGCTATTGTGACATACAAGTTTTCAACTAAATTGGAGTCATGGATTGAGCAAAAAGAAATATCTAGGAAAGATTTGATCGCGCTGTTGCAGTGTGAGTATTACGATATATTCGATGGATTGGATTTAATTACCTTAAGTCGCTGGATTAATGGCAAGAGTACTCCTCCGTTATATAAACAATTGTATATTGCAAAGATTTTGGGGGTTAACTTTGTCGATATACTCAAAGAGGTCGATGTATTGGAACAAAAGTCCTCTAATAAGGCTATGACTGCCGTTAATCTACTCTCGAAGGCGCTAGATTTTTCAATATCATCATTCTCTTACTTTAAGTTGCCTGAACATGTCATTTCGGAGGTTTCAGAGATTAGAAGTGATGAGTATCAAAATATTTTTGGTAAGTTTAATAGTAATATTTTATCTTTAAAGGAGTTTAATAAATTTTTGTCTACTAAAGATTTATTGTATACAGCTCTTTTGTTGAAGAATGATGATGGTCTGATAGTGGGGCATTGGTCAGGGATTGCGAATCTTTTGCCTCTAAATGATAGTCCTCATTTTATCAAGCTTGATAAGGATGAAGTAAAAAAAAGCGCCTTAGTAATGCCTGGTTACTATACTAGTTCCAAACATTATTTTGAACTTATCAATCTTGCAATTTGTTATTATTTGTTAAAATTTTCAAGCGAAAAGGATTATGTTTATTTTTTTATAGCAGACTTTCCGCCTATGCTTAGCTTTTGTAAAGTTGTGTTCGAAGCAAAGGAAGTGAAGTACTATCGAAGTAGTGATAATAAAATGGGTATGTATCTAATGAAATTTAATATAATTAAAGCTATTAGCAATCCTGCTGTTCTCAAAGATGTGCAAAAAAAACTACAATGCCTTTTTAATTGTGATGATAAATGTAGACAATGTAATTTGAATAAATTTTTAAATTAAAGCTATATTATTCTTTTGATGAGAATTTCGTATATTTGAATGAGCAAAATTTTAGGAATAACTTTGTCCAAAGATAACTTATTTGTTAAGGTTTTTGTGTGGTCTGCCTGATATAACAAAGTATCTTATGGTATGTGAGAATTATCTAAACTACAAGATGACTGTTTTTTGCTGTATTTACTCTATTCTTCTCTGCGTGTTTGGCTCGCGTCATGGCCTGAATGGCATGATTGAATAAGCTCTCCAAGGAAGTTTGCACCTCTCGAGGTGATTGATTTTCGGTAAGATTATGGATGATAAACCAAAGCTTGCGATGCAGCGGATGCTATGTCCATCATGGTGCTATGGCTGCATACCAAGCCCATGTCGAATCGATTCCGCAACTTGCCGATGTCTTCATGGTCAGTATTGGATAACATCAGGTAAGCCCCTAGACGGGTGTGAATATCACTCGAACTCAGTTTAGTTTGCGTCAACCTTGCGATATAAATAAGCGCCGCATCTCCGATTGCGTGGCCCCAATGAACGTTTATCCGCTCGAAACGGTCAATATATACAGCTGTTGTTAGGCTTGCAGTGTTATTTGTGGGCTTTATAGAAATAAAGTACGGCGATGATAGAGCTAGGTCAGTTGGTCTGTATGACAAGGGCTAGGCCCTCGGTTTTGCCTCTTCGCGGCTGAATAATTTTTTGTATCTGTGATAATTTTCAATTAAGACTCATTCTCCAGCGAGTCAATCAATGCTTAGTTTTCTAGAGGAATGTCGTATCAAAGCCACCTGCAAAACAGGTGGCTTTATTATTTAGAACTTAGATATTGTTCCGGCTACGGACAATTTGATAGCGGCGGGTGAGATATTCGACAGGTACACTCCAAATATGTACTAATCGGCAGAATGGAAATAGTAAGAACAGTGTCATGCCTAAGACCATATGCAATCTAAATATAAAACCAACGCCCTCTAAGTGAGCGGATGCTCCAGCTTGGAATGTGACAATGCCTTGCACCCAACTGACTAATTTCATCATTTCACTACCATCTAAATGTTGGGCAGAGAAAGGAATCGTTAGCACCCCTAGACAAGCTTGGATGACAAGTAACGTGAGGATCATGATATCGGCAAATGACGATGTTGCGCGGACACGAACATTAGTCAATCTTCGCTTGAGTAGCATTGCTCCACCGGCAATTGTCATCAGACCAAAAATTCCCCCAGCGATCATGGCAATAAGTTGTTTAGTCTGAATCGACAAGAAGGATTCATACATCCAATGTGGGGTTAGCATTCCAAAAAAATGCCCCAGTAGGATCCCAATAATACCTATATGAAATAGGCCAGAAGCAAGTTGCATATTCGTATTATCCAATAGCTGGCTCGAGCCTGCCCGCCAAGTATATTGGCCGTAGTCATATCTGAGCCAACTACCGATAAAGAACACAGCTGCGGCAATATAAGGATAAATATCAAAGAAAAAACCATTAAGAAAATTCATGGTTACGCTCCGTTTAATGCTTTAGTGTCGAGGTATTGCGGAACAACGGCGTGAGCAAATCGTTTTTGATGGAGAGTTTGTTGGACTGAGGCGCATCCCTCATCGCCCAAGAACTTTATTTGCTCTTCTTCCCACACCGCATCGAGTGCTTGCGGTGTGTCATCTTTGGCTTCATTTGCCACCGTCTCGGCCAGTTTTTCCTGTGCAATTTTCTCCCCAGATTGCTCGATTAATACCTGCAATAAATTACTGTAGTAGCTCTGCCGTTGACTCAGTCGCTCTTTGAGAAGCGCGAGAATTGGGGCGACATCCTTTAAGCCGCTTATTGACTCGTACACTGTCAATTGCGACAAGTATTCGAGGTAGGTTGGCAAATAGTCGGGCAGTTGTTTAGCCGTTAATACCATTCCTGCTGCATTATATTGGTTGAGTAAATCAATCATTGCCTGTCCACGGTCACGGGATTCACCGTGGACGTGTTCAAATAGTAATAATGATAAAGAACGACCACGCTCAAACAAATCACCATATTGTGCCTGTAAATCCATTAAAGGAGTTTGAGTCATTTGTTCAATAAATTGATTAATACGTTCTTTTTGGTATTCGTTTAGTTCCGCACACTGTTTTATTAGATGGTTTAGTTCCTGTGCATTATCCCAAACCTCCTGTTCGGGATAATCTAGCAATAGGGCTATTAACCTGAGTGATGTCATCTGCATTATTTATCCCCCAAGGTTTTAGCGGTAATGTCGATGGCGTTGATGCGTTGGCTGTTAAAGAGATTGAATTTGCTGTCGTCACCACCATGGCAACCATTACCAAAGCTAAAACCACAACCTTTGGCTTCGGAAAAGGCTTCCTTTGCGAGTTCGCGGTGGCTACTTGGTACCACGAAGCGATCTTCATAATTGGCTATTGCGAGGTAACGATACATTTCTTGAGCTTGTTGTGCCGTTAATCCTACTTGGTCTAATGCACTAGTATCGACAACACCATCGACGGTTTCTGCACGTTTAAAGTGGCGCATAGCTAACATTCGTTTTAATGCATGTAGCACAGGTTTGGTATCGCCTGCGGTTAACATATTGGCGAGGTATTGAACAGGAATGCGCAGGCTCTTCACATCGGGTAACACACCCTCTTGGCCGATAGCGCCAGCATCTGCGGCTGATTGGATCGGTGAGAGTGGTGGTACATACCAGACCATTGGTAGAGTGCGATACTCAGGGTGTAAAGGAAGTGCAAGTTTCCAATCAATCGCCATTTTGTAGACTGGGGATTTTTGTGCCGCCTCGAGTACGTTTTCGGTAATTCCCTGTTTGCGGGCTTCTGCAATCACTTTCGGGTCGTTCGGATCTAAGAAAATATCTAATTGGCTTTGGTAGAGATCCTGAGTGTTATGTGCTGAGGCAGCTTGCTCAATACGATCAGCATCGTACAAAATAACGCCCAAATAGCGAATACGTCCGACACAGGTCTCGGAGCAGACTGTGGGTTGACCCGCTTCAATCCGAGGATAACAGAAGATACATTTTTCTGACTTACCGCTCTTCCAGTTAAAATAGATTTTTTTGTATGGACAGCCTGTTAAGCACATGCGCCAACCACGACATTTGTCCTGATCTATCAGTACTATACCGTCTTCTTCTCGTTTATAAATTGCACCGCTTGGACAGGTAGCGGCACAAGCAGGGTTTAAACAGTGCTCGCACAAACGAGGTAAGTACATCATGAAAGTGTTTTCAAACTGACCATACATTTCTTTTTGTATATGGTTGAAGTTTTGATCCGCCGAGCGCTTAGAAAATTCGCCGCCGAGGATTTCTTCCCAGTTTGGCCCTTTTTCAATTTTGTCCATACGTTCGCCGGTGATCAGTGAGCGAGGGCGGGCAATCGGCTGATGTTTACCTTGCGGAGCATTATGCAAATGTTCGTAATCAAAGGTGAATGGCTCATAATAATCATCAATAACGGGCATATCTGGGTTGTTGAATAACTTCGATAACACACTGATTTTACCGCCCATTTTTGGTTCAAGCTTACCGCTAATTTTGCGTATCCAGCCGCCTTTCCATTTTTCTTGGTTTTCCCAATCGCTAGGGTAGCCAGTACCAGGCTTGCTTTCGACATTGTTAAACCATGCGTACTCCATGCCTTCTCGGCTAGTCCAGACATTTTTACAAGTTACCGAACAGGTATGGCAGCCAATACATTTATCTAAGTTCAGGACCATGCCGACTTGTGAACGAATTCTCATACTTATTTCTCCCCAGACAGACCGCTGTGCATATTGGGTGCTTGTTTGTGATCATTATTTTCGTTGTCTAACCAGTTAACGTTATTCATGCGACGAACAACGACAAACTCATCTCGGTTAGAACCCACAGTGCCATAATAGTTAAAGCCGTAGGCTTGATGGACATAGCCTCCAATCATATGCGTGGGCTTTGGGCAAACTCGAGTGACCGAGTTATGAATACCACCGCGTTGCCCGGTAATTTCTGATCCAGGAATGTTCACCAAACGTTCTTGGGCGTGATACATCATCACCATGCCTTCTGGTACTCGTTGGCTGACTACCGCGCGAGCAGTTAATGAGCCATTGCTATTGAAGGCTTCAATCCAATCGTTATCTTCAATGCCTAAGTCTTTAGCATCGTCTTCACTCATCCAGACGATTGGTCCACCTCGGGATAGGGTCAGCATTAATAGGTTTTCGCTATAGGTTGAGTGGATCCCCCATTTTTGATGTGGTGTGATCCAATTCAATGCTTTTTCCTTATTGCCATTACCTTTTTTTCCCATAATTTCGTGTACCGTGCGGGTATTGATGGGGGGGCGGTAGGCAATCAAGCTTTCACCGAAGTCACGCATCCATTGGTGATCTTGGTAGAGTTGCTGACGCCCAGTCACGGTACGCCAAGGAATAAACTCATGGACGTTGGTATAACCTGCGTTGTAGGAAACGTGCTCATCTTCAAGGCCTGACCAGGTCGGGCTAGAAATAATCTTTCGTGGCTGAGCTTGAATATCGCGGAAGCGGATTTTTTCATCTTCTTTATTGATGGCAAGATGCCGATGTTCAAGCCCTGTGACCTCACTTAGAGCATCCCAAGCTTTCACTGCAACATGGCCGTTGGTTTCAGGCGCTAGAGCCAAGATGACTTCAGCAGCGTCGATTGCTGATTCAATCTTTGCTAAGCCCTGTGCTATGCCATCGTGGTGTACATAGTTGAGTTTTTTAAGTAGTTCGACTTCGCTGTCGGTGTTCCAGTTAATCCCTTTACCGCCATTGCCTTGGCTTGTTAACAGTGGACCCAAAGCCGTAAAGCGAGCATAAGTATTGGGATAATCCCGTTCAACAGTTGTTATGTGAGGTGCAGTTTTTCCTGGAATGAGGTCACATTCGCCTAGCTTCCAGTCTCGCACGTCAAATGCTTGAGCAATTTCCGCGGGCGAGTCATGCTGGATTGGCAGAGTCACTACATCAGTCTCTTTTCCAAGGTGGCCTTCACAGACTTTGGAAAATGCCTTGGTAATCCCCTTGTAAATGTCCCAGTCTGATTTAGCTTCCCATGCTGGGTCTACTGCTGCGGATAACGGATGAATGAATGGATGCATATCCGAAGTATTCATATCGTCCTTTTCGTACCAGGTCGCCGTTGGTAATACTATGTCCGAGAATAAGCAGGTGCTTGACATCCGGAAGTCTAGAGTCACCACTAAATCTAGCTTGCCTTGAGTGGGGGTATCTTTCCATTCGATTTCATTAGGTTTTTCGGCACTCATTTCACCTAAGTCTTTCCCTTGAATACCGTGTTCGGTACCCAATAAATACTTGAGTAAGTATTCATGGCCTTTGCCCGATGAACCTAGCAGGTTTGAGCGCCAGATAAACATGTTACGCGGATAGTGATCTTCTGGTTGCTCAGCTGCGAAGCGAATAGTACCTTCTTTTAAAGCTTTAACCGTGTAATCTGTTGGCGATAACCCTACGCTATTTGCCTGCTTGGCAATGTGTAATGGATTGACGTTCAGTTGTGGCGATGACGGTAACCAACCTAAACGTTCAGCTTTAACGTTCATGTCGATTAAGTGCTGGCTATAACGTGATTTATCAGCAAGAGGGGACAGCAGCTCTTCGGTTTTTAATTTCTCATAGCGCCATTGGCTTGAGTGATTGTAGAAAAAGGACGTGCCGTTCATATGACGTGGAGGTTTTTGCCAATCGAGGCCAAATGCCAGTGGCTGCCAACCCGTTTGCGGGCGCAGTTTTTCCTGGCCGACATAGTGAGCCCAGCCGCCGCCACTTTGCCCCACGCAACCACAGAAGACCAACATGTTGATTAATCCGCGGTAGTTCATATCCATGTGATACCAGTGGTTTAATCCTGCGCCGACGATAATCATCGAACGGCCACGAGTTTTTTCTGCGTTATCTGCAAATTCACGGGCAATGCGGGTGATTTCATCGGCTGCGACACCAGTGATTTTCTCTGCCCAAGCAGGGGAGTATGCTTTTACATCGGCATAGGTTTGTGCGCAGCTTGGATCCTGCAAACCGCGTTCAACGCCGTAGTTTGCTAAGGTTAAATCGTATACCGTTGTAACATACGTTTCGCTTCCATCAGCAAGTTGGATACGTTTTACAGGCAGTTTTCGATGGATAAGATCTTTTAAGGGGACACTGCTGAAATGTTCATGTTCTATACCGCCAAAGTATGGAAAGGCAACGTCAACAATATGATCTTCATTATGAATCCCAAGACGTAACTTCACTTTGTCTTGGTCTTTACCAGCTAGCTGCGCCAGGTTCCATTTGCCTTTTTCACCCCAGCGATAACCTGCTGTGCCATTCGGTGCAACCAGTTCGCCATTTTGATCATTAATGGCGACTGTCTTCCAATCAGGATTGTTTTCTTCACCAAGTTTATCAATCAGATCCGAGGCGCGTAGAAAACGACCTGCGGCAAAACTACCATCTTCACGAGGATCTAATTGTACCAGCATGGGCATATCCGAATACTGGCGCAGGTAATTTTGGAAATACTCTGATTGTCGATTGACGTGGAATTCTCGCAGAATCACATGCCCCATGGCTAAGGCGACGGCGCTATCGGTTCCTTGCTTGGGATTGAGCCAGTGATCGCAAAGTTTTGCGACTTCTGCATAATCAGGAGTAATGGCGACAGTTTTAGTGCCTTTGTATCTGACTTCTGTGAAGAAATGTGCGTCTGGGGTACGAGTTTGTGGAATATTTGAGCCCCAAGCGATGATATAAGAAGAGTTATACCAATCGGCAGATTCTGGGACGTCAGTTTGCTCACCCCAAGTCATCGGAGATGCTGGTGGGAGGTCGCAATACCAGTCATAGAAACTTAAACATGAACCGCCGATAAGTGATAAATAACGTGCTCCCGCAGCATAAGATACCATCGACATTGCAGGGATTGGCGAGAAGCCGACAACTCGGTCAGGGCCATGCTGTTTGATGGTATAAACGTTTGATGCAGCAATGATTTCATTGACCTCTACCCATGAACTGCGAACAAAACCACCACGACCACGTGCAGATTTATATTCCTTTGCTGCAGTTTGATTCGTGACTATCGATTCCCAAGCATGAACTGGATCCGTAAAACGCTGTTTAGCTTCTCGCCAGAGTTTAAGCAGCGGTTTACGTACCATAGGATATTTAAGACGGTTAGCACTGTAGAGATACCAAGAGTAGCTGGCACCTCGAGGGCATCCGCGCGGCTCATGGTTAGGTAAATCGGGGCGGGTTCTGGGATAATCGGTTTGTTGTGTTTCCCATGTTACAAGACCATTTTTTACGTAAATTTTCCAACTACAAGAACCGGTACAATTTACTCCATGGGTTGAACGAACGATTTTATCGTGTTGCCAGCGGCTACGATAACCATCTTCCCATTCTCGATTAGTATGCAATGTTTGGCCGTGGTCGCCGGAAAATGTATCTCCGACTTGTTTGAAATAGCGAAACCGGTCAAGAAACTTACTCATCCAAGTTACTCCTAATGGTGGCGTACTAGTTATTTTATGTATACGGATTTATTGCTTTGAGGTGACCGCAGGATAAAGAGCAGAACGTTAGTAGAAGTTGACAAAGATCAAGTTAGGCAATGAGCAATTTGTGACGGCAATGACCAAATACCACCAAGGTAATAGAGGGTGTTTGCTATTAAGGCACTGTTTATTAGATTATTTTATTAATTTCCAATGTTGGGAGAGCGTGTGTTTTATCAGCTGAACTATTAAGAGGTAGTTGAGACAGCAAGGCGTTATTCAACATGTGTAAGTCAAGTTCAAGCAATGATGCTCAATCGGGAAGGAGCATCATCATTTAACTCGTATGAATAAAAACGGTTTGCCTAGGCAAACCGTTTTTATTCATACAACAATCAAATCACTAAACAGTTGAAATCTTTTCAGTGGCCATAGTTTTAATTTTTCGCCCATAAATCAACCATGTGATAAAAAGGCAAGCAATATAACAAAAGATAAAGACCTTCATGGCATTAACGGGAGAACCGGTTAATGCTAATGATGTTCCGAATGCCTTGGGAATGAAAAAACCTCCAATAGCACCTATGGCTGAGATAAACCCTAATGCGGCAGCAGTATCTGTTGCTGCTTTTACTTGGGCCTGGGCGTCACTTCCCCCTTTTGCTTTAACACTTGTCACGATTAATCGTCTAAAAACGACAGAAATCATTTGAAATGTTGAGCCACTGCCTAATCCTGCGGTAGCAAAAAGCGCCAAAAATAATATGAAGAAAGCATTAAAATGCCCCTCGGTTTCTGCTGTGGGAAGGGTAAAAAATAGTAATGTGGCAAAGAGTCCCATTAACATAAAATTTACCATGGTGACATTAATACCACCCCATTTATCGGATAAAATGCCACCAACAGGGCGCATTAATGCACCCACTAAAGGGCCTAAAAAAGCGAAATGCAAAATATCGATATTTGGGAATTGGGTACTTGTTAGCATCGCAAAGCCTGCTGAAAAGCCGATGAATGATCCAAATGTAGCGAGATACAGTAAACTCAAAATCCACAGATGACCTTGCTTTAATACAGGAAGTTGTTGTTTGATTGATGCTTTAGCTGCAGCGATATCATTCATTCCGAACCAAGCCATCAGAGTACTGATTAATAAGAAGGGAAGCCAAACCCAAGCGGCATTTTGTAACCAAATGGTGTTGCCATTGCTTTGAATATCAGCACTTTCTCCAAAGATATTGAAGATTCCTATTGAGATGATCAGGGGGACGAATAGTTGCATAACGCTGACACCTAGATTTCCTAATCCTCCATTTAACCCTAATGCACTACCTTGTTTATCCTTAGGATAGAAAAAACTAATATTGGCCATACTTGAAGCAAAATTGGCACCACCAAACCCACATAACAGTGCAATAATGACAAATATGCTGAAGGGGGTTGTATTATCTTGCACAGCAAATCCTAACCAAAGACTCGGAATCATTAGCAAGGCGGTACTGAAAGCGGTCCAACGGCGGCCTCCAAAAATGGGTATGACGAACGAATAAGGTACGCGCAATAATGCACCTGATACCGAAGGTAAAGCCGTTAATAAAAAGAGCTGGTCAGTCGTAAAGTTAAAACCCACTTTATTAAGATTGACAGCAACCGCACTAAATAACATCCAAACAGAAAATGAAAGTAGTAGACAACATATAGAAATTATTAAGTTTTTTCTCGCAATTTTACTACCTTTGAGTAGCCAAAATTTTTTATCATCTGGGTGCCAATCATGTATGACTCCCTGACGTGATTTTGGGGTGGTTTGAGATAAAGCCATAAGACATCCTACAAAAAATTGAAAGTAGTCACGCTTTTACTGGCTTAAACACGAAAGGAAATTGATGTAAATCAATCGAGGTTCAATTATGTCTTTTGGCGAATGTCCATGCTACTCCTTAATGGGTGCTAGCGATAATCTGTTTAAACTTTTATATATCATATAGATAAGTAAGCATTTTTTGTGTTAACGGATGATTTTATTTATTTTGAAATTAAGAGGTATCCACAAGGGGGTATATGATTGAAATAGTAAATAAATAGACTATGTCGTAGTGAAACAATATATACGAGTCAATTAGTGGTGAACTATAGCGCTATGTTAAGTTTTAACCGTACTCTTTCTATTGTAAAAAAGATTGGGGTACTCATCATTGCCTTGAGTTTCTTGGGTATTACAGGGATGGTTATATCATCATGGGTATCGAATAGTCTCCAAGGAAGTGCCCATGCAATAGATGAGATAGGCTCAATGCGAATGAAAAGTTACCGACTACTTTCATTTTTACCCTTAGAGAATGAACAGAAGTTATTGTTGGCCAACTCGCCATTTATCAGTAAGTTGAATATAGGCCAAAATCAATTAAATAAGGGTGAGGATGTTGTTAAATTAAAGGTTTTTTTAGAGAGGGAGGATTTAATCAACGATTTTAATGATTTGTATCAATATTGGAGTTTACAGTTACAACCAACATTACTATCGGCAAAAGCAGCAAGTGATGCTAGGGTTAAGGTCGATTTTTTTGTGGCTAAGCTAGATAACCTAGTAAAAAAAATAGATAGTAATACAGAAGTAAAGTTAAAGCTTGTATCTCGAGTTCATAGTGTTTTTATCTTTTTAAGTGTACTGTTAACTATAGTTGGGGTCTTTTTTTTAAATTTACGAATATTTCGCCCTTGGCAAGAGCTATTAAGGATAGCTAACAGCATTAGTTCAGGTGATTTTAGTCAGCGATTCAGGGAAAGAAAATATCATGATGAAATGACTATTCTTGGTGATGCTATGAGTTGTATGTCAACTCAATTAAGAAAGATGTATGATGAGTTAGAACGTAGAGTTCAACAAAAAACACTACATATACGTGAACAAAATCTTTGGTTATCTTTCCTGTACCGTTCGAGCAATCAACTTCATAGTTCGGCATCTACATGTTTACGTTATTTCCCTATATTAAAAGAGTTGGAAGAATTAATACCTTTTACATCAATGCAGTTACGTTTGTATGAATACAATAACTCAAATAATTTTGAACAATTTAAAACATCTAACACAGTTAGGCCAAAATATTGTGCCGATCATGAATGTGAATTGTGTTTAGATAATAGTTTTAGTCAATCTACATTAAATTGTAAAATGTTAGAATGGCCGCTTAGGGATCAGTATGGTGAATATGGAGTAATGATAGCTTACTGCTTAAATGATCAAGATTTAACTCCTTTGCAGTCTCAATTGGTTAAAACATTAGTGGAGCAATTGTCAACATCATTAGCTTTAGAATATCAAGATTATAAAAATAAACAGCTTATGATAATGGATGAAAGAGCAGTTATTGCAAGAGAACTTCATGATTCGATTGCCCAATCACTGTCTTGTTTGAAAATAAAAGTAAGCTGTTTACAAATGCAGAGTAAAAATCTAGGTGCTGAACAGTTAGTGCTGATTCAAGAAATGCGTACCGAACTTAACTCTGCATACAGCCATTTGAGAGAGTTACTTACAACCTTTAGACTGAAACTCAATGAACCGGGATTACATCCTGCATTGGAGTCAACGATAGAAGAGTTCAATCAAAAGTTAGGTTTTTCCATTGAATTAATTTATCAATTACCGCCAAATTGTGTGAGTTCACATCAAGCTATTCATTTAGTTCATATCGTGCGAGAAGCGCTAAGTAACATATACAAACATGCTAATGCAGATTGTGCTGTGGTTCAATTAGACTTTGATCCTATTCATAATCATATTCAAGTCGTCATACGAGATAATGGTATAGGTCTCAGTGGTGATATGGCAAAAGTAAATCATTATGGAATATCTATAATGAATGATCGTGCAAAAAACCTCCCAGGTAAGTGCTCTATAGATAATCATTTAAATGGTGGCGTTGAGGTAAAGATTTTATTTAATGCTACTTATTCCTCTTTAATTAAAAATGGAGATGATAATGTGTAATCAAGTTATCACTGAGGAAGATAAGGCAACAATTTTACTTATAGATGACCATCCCATGCTACGTAACGGCGTTAAGCAATTAATTGGTATGGCAGACAATTTATGCATAGTTGCTGAAGCCAGTTGCGGAAAGGATGGCATAATATTGGCGACTCAATTAGACCCAGATTTAATTTTGCTTGATCTAAATATGCCAGAATTTAATGGCCTAGAAACCCTGACTAAACTTAGAGAGTGTGAACTATCCAGTCGCATTATCGTATTTACAGTCTCAAATTATGAGGGCGATATAGTTAATGCTTTTAAATATGGAGCAGATGGTTATTTGTTGAAAGATATGGAGCCTGAAGATTTACTGCAATCTATACAGCAAGCTGCTGCTGGGAAAATTGTATTAAGCGATGCTATCGCTCCGATTTTAGCGACAGGTTTACGACATAATCCCCCTGCAACAAAACGAGATATTGAATCCCTGACAGCGAGAGAAAAAGATATCATCAGACTAGTTTCACAAGGCTTGTCGAATAAAATGATTGCTCGTAAACTTATTATTACGGAGGGAACGGTAAAAGTTCATGTTAAGAATCTACTGAAAAAGCTATCATTCAAATCGAGAGTTGAAGCGACTGTATGGATTCTTCAAGAAAATATATTTTAATATATTTTGCATTAGTTCGAAGAATCGTCACTACTTTTCTAGACGACTTTGAACCTCTTATTAAGCTATGAGAAGCTCTTAAAGGATGTTGAATTAACTCAATGGTAATAAAAGCTGGGTTCTGGCAATCCATCTGCGAGAGAAGAGGGCCGTATTTCAAGTTTTACTCAGGTATTAAACAACCTTACTTTCTTACCACGGGTTATGCCGCATGGCAGACTTGATTCCTACCTGCGCGTTTAGCTTGCATCATGGCCTGATCGGCATTATTGAATAAGCTCTCCAAGAGAGTTTGTGCCTCATCGAGGTGATTGATTTTTGGTAAGATTATGGATGATATGCCAAAGCTTGCGGTGCAGCGGATGCTATGTCCATCAAGGTGCAGCGGCTGTGTATCAAACCCATGGCGAATCGCTTCCGCAACTTGCCATGCTTGCTCATGGTGAGTGTTGGGTAAAATCAGGCCAAACTCTTCACCCCCTAAACGGGCGAGAATATCACTCGAACTCAGTTTAGTTTGCGTCAATCTTGCGATATGGATAAGCGCCGCATCACCGATTGCGTGGCCCCAATGGTCGTTAATCCGCTTGAAATGGTCAATATCAAACATAATAAACGACAGCGGTTGTTGGGCTTGCTGCGCGATTTGACGACCGAGATTGAAAAAAGCCCGGCGATTATAGAGCTGGGTCAGTTCGTCGGTATGGGCAAGGCGCTCTGCCGTAGATTTGGCCTCTATTAGTGCTTGCTCCATCTGTTTGCGTTCGGTGATATCGGTGGCGATTTCAATTCTGACTAATCGGCCATCAGTCCAATGAATGGCTTGATCTCGACATTGATACCAACGGCCATTTTGCGTATTTTGAAACTCCCATACATGGACGCCCGTAGGATTTCCATCCGAGTCCACTAGTTTAGGATTAGTGCAAAATTGGCAAGGGGAGTTTTGTGCCGATTGCAGAACTTGATAGCACTTTTTTCCTTTCGCATCCCCCCAAACTGATGCGCCATAACTATTTAAATAGAGCAAATCATAGGTATTTAAATCTGATACATAGACCAACACATCGAGGCTATTGAGGATAGTCTCAATGGCTTGATTATGGTCCGTATCGGCGTGTAGTGGGGCTATTTGGGTCATTGAGTCGCAACCGAACTATCGAATGGAATACTAACAACATGTAGTACTAATTATAGAGGCTAATATAGCCTATAAATCTGTCCAATATTCAATTAATTAAAATAATAAATATTTTTCTTTATGCCCAATCGATGCCGTTTTGAATGCCTTTCGCTGTGCCAACCTAAGCTGTCGGACTCTATTTAAATTTTATTTTTTAAGTAGGCGATCGCTTTTTGTGCCCGACGTGATAAAGGCCACTCGGCTCTGTGGATCAGCCAAATGGTGTCTACCACTGGGCTGCCACACTCAACCACATAGATTTCATCTTGTCGTTCAAAGGCTTTACGGGCATAGCGAGGGATCACGGTAAAGCCGAGCCCCTTGGCAACGGGTTCGAGGATTAAACTGATCTGATTGATAAAACCTTTGCAGGGGATCTCTTGGATGCCAGGACTCCCTGGATATTTACGACTCAGTAAACGCGTTGCCATGGCTTCGCCATCGGGGTGAGAGATAAATCCGATGCGCTGTAAATCTTGCCAATCAGCGATTTTATGCCCTGCGGGCACAACCAACTCGAGCGGTTCTTCGGTAAAATGGCGACTGCAAATACTAGGATCCGATGGCTTAAAAGTTACCATCCCAAACTCATGTTGATTGGTCAGAATAGCGGAGAGGATTTCATTATCGGGGGCAAAACGATGATGAATTTTTAGCTGCGAAAACTCCGTTTGTAGCTGTAAGAGCAATGGGTAAAGTGTTAAGCCGATACTGCCTGGGGTGATAAGGCTAATTTCGCCAATATGGGCATCATCTTGGATGAGTTTTTGCTGTAATCGCTTCTGGGCGCAGTTTATGTCTTTGACGTAACTCAACAAATGCTCACCAACGGGGGTGATTTCGAGTTGGCGGCTACGGCGCAAAAATAGAGTGCCGTATTCTTCCTCTAAGCGACTGATATGTTGGCTGACCGCGGCTTGGGTGATACCTATGGCTTCGGCCGTTCGGGTAAAGTTTCCCTTTTCCACTAACACTGCAAAGGTATTGAGCCATTGTGGATTTATCATAATGAAATCTTATAGAACCTATAATATGGCAGTGCTTTTAATTATGGCACGTTCGTTTTAGTCTGTCCTCATCATAGTTAACCCATGGTTAGGACTGTCAGATGACCCAGCTATTTTCTCCTTTCAAATTAAAAAATATTACCCTTAAAAACCGCATTGCCGTGGCACCTATGTGCCAGTATCAGGCTCACGACGGGCTGAGTAACGACTGGCACCAAGTGCACTACACGAGCCTTGCTCGCGGCGGCGCAGGCTTAGTGGTGGTTGAGGCGACCGCCGTATCGCCAGAGGGGCGGATCACTCCGCGCTGTTTAGGCTTGTGGAACGATGAGCAAGCGGCGGGCTTAGCAAAAATTGCCACGGCAATTAAAGATTCTGGCGCGGTGGCGGGGATCCAAATCGCCCACGCTGGTCGTAAAGCCAGTGCCAACATTCCTTGGGAAGGGGATGACCATATTGAGGGGGATCAAGGTTGGCAAACACTGTCGCCATCGGCCGTGGCATTTGGCGAAAACCTTGGCAAAGTACCGACAGCCATGACGATTGACGATATTCAACGTGTGAAAGCCGATTTTGTGGCGGCGGCCAAGCGAGCGCTCGACGCTGGGTTTGAATGGTTAGAGCTGCACTTTGCTCACGGCTATTTAGCGCAAAGCTTCTTCTCTACCTATGCCAACCAACGTACCGATGAATACGGTGGCGATGCCGAAGGACGAGGCCGTTTCCTTATCGAGACAGTGGAAGCGGTGAGGGCGGTTTGGCCTGAGCATTTACCGTTAACGGCGCGCTTTGGTGTGATTGAATTTGATGATAAAGACGAGCAAACCCTGAGTGAGTCCATCGCCTTGGTAAAGCAATTTAAGCGCGCGGGCCTCGATATGCTTAACGTCAGTATTTGTTTTTCAACCCCCACGGCGAACATTCCTTGGCGTCCAGCCTTTTTGGCGCCTATTGCCGAGCGAGTGCGTCGGGAAGTAGGTTTCCCGGTGGCAACATCTTGGGGCATGGATAATCCTCACCATGCGGAGCAAGCGATTCAAGATCAGCAAATGGATTTAGTGATGATAGGTAAAGCGTTCTTGGCTAACCCTCACTGGCCTTATCAAGCGGCACAAACCTTAAAGGTCTCGCGTCCATCTTGGGTATTACCTTCATCCTACGCCCATTGGTTAGAACGTTACTCCACCGTGAAAGTGGAATCATCCATAGATTGAAGTGAGTTGTTCGCCAAATAAAAAGCCCCACGTTTAAGGTGGGGCTTTTTGTTTATTCTCGCTTTAACGCAAACTTTTACTGGGGCGATAACGGCCTGAACGATTTGCTGGCTTAGTGACGCTTTACTTAATGATTGTAGAGGCGACGTCCCTCTCGCATCACTTGGATAAGCTCAGGCGCGCTCATCTTCTTATGCAGTCTGTGCTCAAAGTTTTCATCGTAAATGCGGTATTTACCATGGCGGTCGATGACGGTGATTTCCGACTGTTGGTAAATGGCAAAAATGCGACTGTCGCCGATGTAAATCCAGGTCTCTTGGTTCGGTTGCAACAGGCTACGGCCCGCGCTGTAGTCCGTGGTGTTATTGGTGCAACCTAAGATATGGGTCATCAAGGTAGGCACTACACCATAGTGACTCGTGCGGTATTTAACCTTACTGGCGCCGACATTGGGCCAATGAATGACCATAGGCACTCTGACACTCTCGGGAGACAGATTGCGCTGGGCTTCGTCGCTGTTGCTGGTGAAAATTTTGCCATTAACGCCGGTGATCACCACTAAGGTATCGCTCGGCAACTCACTCACTATCGCTTGGATTTGCTTATCAATAAAATTCAACGATTGGCGATATTGGTTAAACAGCACCTTTTGGGCCGGTTTCAAATTCGCATCGGCCTTGACGGTTTCGATGCCAAGGAAGCCGACTGGGGTATCAAAATTCTCCGGCGCCTTCAGGTTGACGAGGGCAAACCATGGGCTCTGTTGCTCGCTTTGCCATTGTTTAAAGTGGCCTACGCTGCGTAAATCCGCATCGGCACTGCCATTGGTTTCTTTGGCGATGACAGGGGTAAAATCATTAAACATGGCCTGCGCCGAGCGTAAATTCAGATTGGTTTCGGGGATAAATAAGCCAAGCTGATAACCCGCCTGTTTAAAGCTTTGGGTCATGATTGGGCTAGTGCTATTGAAGATGCGCGCATCGCCATAGCTGCCTTGTAAGCCATAGAGCAGGGAGAACATGCCGGTTCTAAATTGATTACCGCCACTGTAATGCTGAGTAAAGCTCTGATTCTGCTCAGTGTATTGATGCAAAAACGGCATGGTCTTAGCGTCCACCATGTCGGCACGTAAGCTATCGATGGTCAGCATTAACACATTGGGTTTGCTGTCGGCTTGGCATTGTAGTGGCTGTGCGGGATAACTGAGCGTGCTGGTCGCATGATTGGCTTCATCATCCGATTGCGAAGAACCATCAATCCCATGGCTTTCCATAAAGGAGCGAGCCGTGGCGGGGTATGACAGCGGATAAGTATCATCGAAACGGGTAATTTCAGTGATATCGGCCGCGTCGGCCCAAATGTGGATCAAATGGCTGCTGACAAAACACACCCCAATAAAGGTAATCACTTTATTGCCAAGATTCAGCTTTTGGATTTTCTCAATCCGTTTCCACAGGAAGTTAGCCGCCGTTAGCTCAATCACCAAAATGGCAATGGGCGTGACAATATAAGAGGTGCCGTGGAGCAGGGCATTTAAATCGGCCCAGGCTAAGTCAAAGGCGAAGGGGCTCAAGTGCATGCCATAATCGGCATACACTATGGTGTCATACAATAAGATACACAGGCTTAAGGTGGCGGTCACTGCCGCTAAGCCCCTTAAAATCTTGGAGTAAGGCAAGATTAAGGTCAGCGGGAATAGGCAGATCAAGTAAGCGATAAAAGCAAGAAAACTGAACTGGCCAATGGTGCTGACGGCGAGGTAGCCCCAGCCAAACCAGGTTTCGGGATAACCCACACTGCTCAGATAGCGTGTGCCGACAATCATGGCCAACAGGCCATTAAAGAAGGCGAACCAATGTCCCCAGTTGATGAGTCGTGACACGCGATCGCGGCTCATTTGCTTTTTTCGCTCGACCATAGTGATCCGCTTATTCCTAAAAGACGTTGTATCTTATGTTGTTTTAACGATTGTTACTCGACTAACTTAATTGGATTTCACCGATTGTGCGAGTGCTTTCGCAAATTGTTCAGCGACTGCTTGGCGAGATTCACTTGGCACTTTGCGCTCGAGCAGGTGAGTGACACAGTTGCCCAGTGCCATCAGGCTTAAGTCAGTAGGGGCTTTGTGCTTTTCGAGTACCGCTAAAATCTCGGCGATTAATGATTCAACTTGTGCGTTTGAGTATTTCGATTGGATTGCCATAATCAAAAAATGTTTCACTTTGGAATGGATTAGCGGCATATAATAGCGGATTTATTCCAGCATCACTATCAGGGCTTATGAGTATTAACATCGAACAAGCAATTATTCACGAGATTTCCCAGGACAGTCAGGGGCAATTACGCTGCCGTTTACGTCCTCAACCTCTGCTGAACAGTCAGGCTGTCGAGATGATGCTGGAAGAATTGCATCAGACTTATACCAGCAAATCCGGCAAAGGATTTGGCTATTTTGGTATCCATGGTGATGACGGTGAGGCTAATCCGGCCTTTTCGAATGCGCTGCAGGAATACCGTGCAGGGGATTTAGGCTTCGTCGAATTTACCGGCCAAGCCAGTAAGTTGTTGCAGGAAGAGTTGGCAAAATATGATTTTAGCCAAGGCGGATTCCTGTTGATGTCCTGCTATACCAGCATGGCGAGTGACTTTTTGTTTGTGGCGCTGCTGAGTGCCAAGTCATCGATGACGGTACTCGATGATATGGAACTGTCGCAAAACAACCACTTAGATTTAAGTAATATTCAATTAGCGGCACGTATCGATCTTACTGAATGGCAGGCCGATAAGGATTCCCGCAAGTACATCTCCTTTATCCGTGGACGTGCAGGCCGTAAGGTGGCGGACTTCTTCCTCGACTTTATGGGCTGTGTCGAAGGCGTAAATACTAAGGCGCAAAATAAGACCCTAATGAATGCGGTGGAAGATTTTGTTGCCAGCAGCGATCTGACCAAAGAAGAACGTCAGCAATGCCGTAACAAAGTGTTTGAGTATTGCTCCGAGCGTTTCGATGAAGGCGCTGACATTGAGATCAAAGATTTAGCCGATGAACTCGCCGATCAAGGTATGGAGTCTTTCTATGACTTTGCCCGTGGCGGTAGCTATGAGCTGGATGAAGAATTCCCCGCCGATAAATCGACCTTAAGACAATTGAAGAAGTTTTCGGGTACCGGTGGCGGCGTCACTATTAGCTTCGATGGCGGCCATTTAGGGCAGCGGGTGATTTACGATCCGATTTCCGACACGCTTTTGATTAAAGGCGTGCCCGCTAACTTAAAAGATCAGTTAGATAGACGTCTTAAGGGCGAATAATCCGCCTTGGATAATATCACTTAAGCTTTAAGCGTCAGCTTTTTAAGCATCAAGCATTAAACACAAAGGCCGAGGATTAATCCTCGGCCTTTAACTTTTGTGCGAAAGCGACTTATCTGAAGCGCCGCTTAACTCGGCTTACTTGGAAGCTGCTGCAAATGGTACCGGGCGTGGCGTTGCTTTATTCGATGGCGGCAGAATTGGCAGCGTGATCTGCGGCTGTTCACCTGTGAGCGAATTTAAGAAGGCCACCATTTCCTTAGTTTCTTTGTCGGTGAGCTTTTGGCCTAACTGAATATCCGCCATGGTATTTACCGCTTCTTCGAGCGTCCAAACACTGCCATCGTGGAAGTAGGGATAGGTCAGCTCGATATTACGCAGTGTTGGTACTTTAAACACATATTTATCGGCTTCTTTGCCCGTCACGCCTTTACGCCCTTCGGCAGGATTATTGGTGTGGAATGGTTTGATGAGGCCCATCTTCATAAACATAGTGCCACCGACCGCGGGGCCATTGTGGCAGCTGACGCAGCCTTTGTCCTTAAACAGTTGGTAACCGGCTTTGGCTTCGCTACTAATCGCATCCTGTTTACCTAATAAATATTGATCGAATGGGCTATTCGGCGTGACTAAGGTTTTTTCGAAGGCGGCAATGGCATCGGTTAAACGATCGATATCGACTTTTTCATCGCCATAAACCTTAGCGAAGCGAGCGCGGTATGCGGGCATTGAGGCAATGGTTTCGGTGGCAAGTTCATGGGTAAAGCCCATTTCCTTTGGATTGGCAATCGGGCCTGCGGCTTGCTCTTTTAAGTCGCTGGCGCGGCCATCCCAGAATTGCGCCAGCATAAAGTCGGTGTTCAGCACGGTTGGGGAGTTAATTGGACCCTCTTGCCAATGGTGGCCAATCGATGTGGGCAGGGCATCCACGCCGCCAGTAGAAAGATTGTGGCAAGAATTACAGGAGATAAAGCCTGATTTCGACAGTCTGGGTTCGAAAAACAGCATCTTACCCAGTTCGACTTTTTCTGGCTCAGTGATTTTAGCTGGCGTAATCACTTCAATCGGTTCGGCAGCAACGGCGTAGTGTCCGCCTAACATGGCCATAATACTGATCGCGATAGCGGTGAGTTTGATCATCTGGTCTCTCCCTTATTAACCTTGTTTTATGTATGGTTTATAGGGCGATACTAACGGCTTAATCGCCTTAGGGATAACGCCTTGTTTCGATTGGGTCTATCGCAGTTATGGATTAGGTTTTTGTGAGCTAATTCGCTGTTTTTATTTGATTATCTCGATAGGGTGAGTGGTGTTTCGTTTAGCAATTTATCTGCTAATCGCGAGTGCCTATTAAGCAGTCTGTATTTACGCTTGCCTATTCATCGCTATTAGCTCAGCGGTGACATCCTTGACGCCTTTATCGAGATTTTTCCGCGTTGTTGGGCGGGGCGAGTGACATAAGTGCATTTTGCTTTTTGCTCACTCAGTCATTGAATGAGCCAGCGAATTGGTTAACTCATACGCGATGCTTGTGCATTTGTTGTGTCATCCAGATAAAAAGCGCCTAACAGCGGATTCATTTGTCGCGGGGCGAGGCAGAATTGATTAGAATCCTTATTTACTGTTTGGGTAAGCTTGGTTATTGCCAAGTGAGCGTGCTCGGCCATCGCTAAGTGGCGCAATCCCTATTAAGGCGGACTGTTTTTCTGCCGAGGAGAGTCAATGCAACTGTTTGTAAAAGATTTAACCGTGATCGATTTTTCCTACCTTTGCCCCAAGCGTGGCATGGTGGGGGAAAGCTGGATTGTCGATGTGGTATTAGAAGGCGGCCTAGACGAGCAAAATATGGTGCTCGATTTCGCTAAAGTGAAGCGAACCATCAAGCAGACAATTGATGCGGTGGCCGATCATCGTTTATTGGTGCCGACTGCCTACAGTGGCGTGCGTTGGCAGCAGCAAGGCGATAGAGTGTGGATGGATTTCGATAGCACGCTCGGTGAGATCCACTTAGCTTGTCCTTCCCAAGCCTTTGCACTCGTTCCATCGGAACAGATTGATATTCCAAGTGTTAACGCCTTTTTACAAAAAGCACTGCGGGAAACTCTGCCCGATAATGTTGAAGGTATTAGCCTCACTTTAAGGCATGAGTTCCTCAACTCGCCTTACTATCATTACAGCCATGGTTTACGTAAACACGATGGCAATTGCCAGCGGATTGCCCATGGTCATCGTAGCCCGGTGCAAGTGTTTGAAAACGGCATTCCAGCACCGAAATGGGATGAATATTGGGCCAAGCGTTGGCACGATATCTATCTCGGTAGCGAGGAGGATTTAGTGTCAGTGAAGACCCTTAATCTATCGCCACAAACGCGGATCAGTGATGACAGCCATTATGGTTTCCACTATCAAGCGCCGCAGGGGGATTTCCAACTGGCCATGCCCAAGGAATGTTGTGATTTGATCCCGCACGATACCACGGTTGAATTGCTGGCCGACTATATGGCGACTACCTTAGTAGCAAAAGTGCCATCGAGCCAATTTACTGTGATTGCCTACGAAGGCGTGGGTAAAGGCGCCATAGTGAGCAAAGGCAATTAAGCCAGTCGATTTTTTATAACGCCCTAATCTTTAGGGCGTTATTGTTTGAATAAGGATTTTTGAGAAGATGCTAAACGCCGTACCCAATGCCCTACCTAAGTTGTTAAAAACTTTACCGAACACACCATCACTCAGTTGTAAGGCGGTAGTCTTGTCGCTCTTAACCCTATTTAGCTTATCGACTCAGGCGCAGGTGAGTTTTGAAGGGCAATTTGAGCAGGGCGCGTTAATTCGTGGTAAAGCGCCGGCGGGCACGCAGATAAGTCTTAACGGTGAGGCATTAAAAGTAACGCCAGATGGCCATTTTGCCTTTGGCTTTGATCGGGATGCGCAGCTGAGTCAAGAACTACGCTTGGTCTATCCCGATGGCTTAACCGAAGTCAAACCGCTCAGTGTTACTAAGCGCGAATACAATATTCAAAGCGTTAAGGGCATCAGCAATAAGATCATGAAGCCCGATCCCGTGGCGCAGGAGCGAGCGGCTAAAGATACGGCGCAGGTGAAAGCGGCCCGTGGCACTTTTAGCGAGCAAACGGCATTTTTACAGTCGTTTATTTGGCCATTAACCGGCAGGATCTCCGGCGTCTATGGTAGTCAGCGTATTTATAACGATGTGCCTGGCAACCCCCATTTTGGTGTGGATGTCGCTGCGAAAACCGGTACTGTGGTCGTCGCGCCTGCCGATGGCGTGATCAGCCTGTCGGTTCCCGATATGTTTTATTCGGGCGGCACTATGATCATCGACCATGGCTATGGCGTGAGTTCAAGCTTTTTGCACTTAAGCAAACTCTATGTCAATGCAGGCGAAACCGTTAAGCAAGGCCAAGCCGTGGCAGAAGTCGGCGCGACAGGCCGAGCGAATGGCCCGCATTTAGATTGGCGTGTGAACTGGTTTCAAATGCGCCTCGATCCGACAACCATAGTGCCATCTATGGCGACTGTGCTGGCGGCGGAAAAAGCACAAAAACAATAGAAACGGAAAAGAATTATCATATTTTGAGAGTGAACAACTAGCCGTTGGTCACTCTCTTTGCGCTTACTATTTACTGAATTGATTGATGTAGCGTGCTGGTTTATTCAGGCAGCAGACCCATTATGATGATTGAAGTATACCTAGGTTAAAGCCGGAAACCTTTGCAAGTGCAATCCGACAATAAATAGCTTCATTTTCAGGAATAGGTGGTTGGCCGGGGGCGAAGTATTTTGCATCTCGTAGATGGATAAAATTTCTCTCTCCATTATCTAGTGGTTCTTCTTTTTGATTCTTCAGGAGAAAATCTCGAATTCCTTCATCAATAGTCGAAGTGATGAGGTTGCTCTCCATGTATTTATCTTTACTAATAATAAACCCAGAGACGAGAAACCCGTCCACCAGGAGTGTTATGCCTGTTTCAATAGGGGACTCTGATTCAGAGAATTTGACGACGAGTTCCAATATTAAATCTTTCATGCTGATTTCCTCTGCTCGCTTAGATTGTGTTATCTCGATTTATCAGTAAACCCTAGCTTGAAAAGCAATATTCCTCAATGATTCTGCCAAAATAATTTATATGCAACAGTAAGTTAATAGAATACCTCTGGAGTAATCCTTTGTCGTAGGCGCAAAGAACTCATACGACTCGCAGCTTAAAACATCACGTATTAACTTATTTTAAAAGTGGATGATTTTCAGGCAGATGGCGGATGATCCACAGTACCAGCTTGTGCTTCATATTCGGGCCATCCTCCTTATCTTTGGCTAAGGGTTGGATCAAATTATCGGTCACTAACAGCCGATAAATACATTCCACTTTATCCTTGGGCGACACACCTTTGTCAAAGTCATCAAAACCGCGTTTTTTGGCGTAGCCGATACCAATTTCTAGGGCGAGTTTGAGTAGCTGTGCTTCATGCTTGTGGGGTTTCATGCGCTGCGTCCTTATGGATATCACGGAAAGCCCGCTGGCATTCCCGTGGTCGATAACACAAAACTCGATAAAACCTAATGGCTAATCAAAGCGTTAATAGCTTGAATCTAGGCTATTTCTATCATTATTGCTGCTAACTTTTTCTCAAACTGCTTGTTTTATGCAATCCATTATAAGTAATTGGAATTGTTGTCACATTCTAAGGGAGCCGTTCGCGCCTCGGTGATATCACATCTCCGCATGTTCGCTGGCGATAACGGCTTTAATGCTGTGCGGGTGAATTTTGATACAGACATCGGCTTGTTTAAAGGCAATGGTGGGGTTGGCTAAACGTTCTTTATCACCCTTGGGCGAGCTGAATTTCACTTTTATCGGCGCTTCGGTTAAGGATGCCGCTTGCCCTTGGAGTAAGGGCACAAGTGATGGACTCAACTGAGCCAGCTCTTGGCTTAGGCCGTCGCAGTCCTGTGCCGTCGATGGCAGTACCAGTTCGATATGTTCCCAGCCTTCTTGGGGGTAGAGGGTATCACCGGGATAGGGTAGCTCGACGCAGTCAATGCTAAAGCTACCTAATATTAGGGGCTTATCCAGTTCGATGATAAGGATCGTGCGGCCATTAATTTGATTATCCGAGATGATCCGCCCGCGTGCGCTAAAGGCCTGCTTGAGTGCATCGGCTGCTGCGATGCTGTTCACTCTCAGGGCGACATGATCACAATGCAGCGCCTTGTCCGCTAAGCCTAATCTGCCAAGAAACGTGAGGATCTTCGCCTCAAACTCTGGCCATGTCTGTTCTAAGGTGGCGTAGCTGAATACCGCAGCCTCTGTAGTGATTGTTGACATAAAACATCCTTAAAGCGGGGAATACAAATAAAAACGCCCATTTGACTGGGCGTTGAGTCGCATAGGCTAATCAAGCTTAGCGCTTAGCGCTTAGCGCTTAGGGCCAAATCTCGATGGGCGTGCCTTCATCGACGGCTTTCCACACTTCATCCATCTCGGCGTTGGTAATGGCGATACAACCGTCGGTCCAGTTGTATTGCTGTGCCTGCTCGGGCGAGAGAGGTGAACGAGGGTTCTGGCCGTGGATCATGATCATGCCGCCCGGGCGGATCCCCAGTGCCTTGGCTCTTAACTTATCTTCTTCATTTGGATAAGAAATATGGATCGACTTGTAATAGGCGCTATCGGATTTTTTATAGTCCAGAATATAACGGCCCTGCGGCGTACGTTGGTCGCCTTCAGTTAACTTGTGGCCCGTCGGCAAGTCACCCATGGCAATACGGTATTGCTTGAGGATTTTGCCGTCCCTTAACAGCGCCATATTGGACTCAGACTTAGTGATCACCACTAAATCGACTTTACCTATACCCGATGAGGCGAGCACTTGGGGTGAAATCAGTGCGGCGACAGTCATGGCCACAGTAATTGTTTTAGTGAGTAGGGGTACGCGCATGTCTTCCTCTAAAAATGACGCAGATATAGGTTTTTCGCGCATCATACCGCAATTTTATGTCTATGTGAGTAGATAATTTTGAGCTAGTGGCAATTGCATGGCAGACTTTGGGGATTTGGAAAAGATAACGCTTTTTATCGCAAGGAAGTTTTCCCCTATGTCAGATCTGTCGCCTGAAAAACCAGACACCGAAAGCCCATTAAAACGCCAGCTACGCACTATTATTTTTGGCACTGATACGCCCGCAGGGCGCTATTTTGATATTGGCTTAATGGTCTGTATTGTGCTCAGTGTTGCGCTGGTGTTCCTCGATACGGTCGAAGCGGTTCACCAAGATTATGGGCACATCATTCGCGTTTTAGAGTGGGTGTTTACGCTGATTTTTACCATTGAATATGGTTTAAGGTTGTACTGCGCGACCCATCCTGTGTCGTATGCCCGCAGCTTTTACGGTTTAGTGGATTTATTGTCAGTATTGCCGAGTTATCTGGCGCTGTTTATTCCTGGGGCGAATTTCACCTTAGTGATCAGGGTGCTGCGCCTCTTTAGGATCTTTAGGGTACTGAAACTACTGCGCTATTTAAGCGAAGGTAATCTGCTGCTCAAGGCCATGTTGCAGTCGAGCCGCAAGGTGTTTTTGTTTTTCTTCTCGGTGAGTTTAATCATCATGGTGTTAAGCGCCGTGATGTATGTGGTCGAAGGCCCTGAGAATGGTTTTAGCTCTATCCCCAAATCCGTCTACTGGACAATTGTGACAATCACCACTGTAGGTTACGGCGATATCACGCCGAAAACCGAATTAGGTCAAGCGATTGCGGCTTTTACTATGTTGCTGGGTTATTCGATTATTGCGATCCCAACGGGGATTTTAACGGCGGAAATTTCCCAAGAAGTGGGCCGGCACAGGGATCTGCGTTCCTGCAATCAATGTCATAAGATGGGCCACGATCTCGATGCCACCTATTGTAATCGTTGCGGTTGTGAGCTGGATAAGCTCGAAGCGCCCCACGGGAAAGGGGATAAGTAATTGGAGAGTTTTGCATCCCTTAGTGTGTTAACGGCACTAAGGGATGAAGGGGTAGAAGGGATGAGAAAGGACTAACAGATTAGCTGGCGACGGCGTTCAGTGTGTCGTCTTTTACCTCGAGATTTTTATCCTGATTCAGCCCAAGGCTAGAGACTAAACGCAGCTGCATCCCTAAAGCCGCCATCTGTTTTTGTTCACGCTGCAAATCTTTCATAAATAAACTGATTTTACGTTTATGGCTGGGTAGCACTAGCATGAGCCCATCTGGAACCACTTGGATTTTTTCAAGCACTAGGGCTTTGGCAATTCGGCCTAAATGCACTAACACCGCCAAGCGCAGCAGACAGGCGAGACGAATGAGGGTGAGTTTGTGGCCAGGTTCTAATTCGGCCAGTAGTAATTCATTGGGTTTCTTACGGTGGTTGGCAATCAGTCTGGCTAAATCCTGTTGCAGCGCCTCGCTAAAGCCGGGTAAGTCGCTGTTGCTAATGATATAAGCGCCGTGTTTATGCAATGCCTTTGAGTTAATGTGCAGCCCTATCTCATGCAAGGTGGCGGCGTAGGAGAGCAAACGTGCATGGGGCCTTAATCCCCATTCATCGGCGACCTGCTCAAACAGCGCCATGGCGGTGTCCCGCACTTTGGCCGCATGGGGCATATCCACATGGTAAAGCTGGGCGATGCTTTCAACTGTACGGTGGCGAATATCTTGATATTGGCCGATTTTCGCTAATTCGTAGAGTACGCCTTCGCGCAGGGCGCCCGGACTAAACTCCAATTGCTCAATGGGTAAGCGCCTAAAAAAGCTGATTAAAATGGCAAGGCCTGCGGGTACGAGCGGCGTGCGTTTATCATCGACATTAGCAAATTGCACTTGGCTGATGTGTCCGCACTTAATCAGTTTCAGCTTTAATTGTTTGAGACGGGCGAGGGTGACGATTTCATCGCCATGATCTTCCTGAATCGCTTCGCAAATGGCTTTGACTGTACCAGAGCTGCCAAGCACTAAGTCCCAGTCGCCACTGAAATATTCCTTCGACAGTGAGGCAAATTGTTTATCGGCGGCGCTTTGGGCTCCGCGAAATGAGGCCGGTGTGATTTGGCCATCGATAAAAAAACGCTCGTTAAAACTCACGCAGCCACAACGCAGGCTCGATAAATGGGTGGGAGTATTTTTTTGCCCGAGGACCACTTCGGTCGAGCCGCCACCAATGTCGATCACTATATTCCGTTTGCCAAGCACTTGGCTTTGGGCAATGCCGTTATAGATAAGGCGCGCTTCCTCGTGGCCAGAAATCACCTCCACCGGGTAGGGCATAATGCTGAGTGCCGCTTCAATAAACTGCTCACGGTTTTTGGCCACCCTTAGGGTGTGGGTAGCGACTAAACGCACTTGGGCTTGGTCGAGGTTGGAAAAACGCTGATTAAAGTCCCGCAGGCAATTGAGGCCGCGCTCGATAGCATCCACGCTGAGGATGTTCTGCGCATTGAGACCCGTCGCTAACTGAACTTGTTGTTTTTCTTTGTGCAATATTTGCAAGCTGCCGTCTTGCTCACGGGCGATAACCAGATGAAAACTGTTCGAGCCCATGTCGATAGCGACAAAGTGTCGCGGTTGTGAATGTGTGGCAACCAATCGGATTATCCTTAGGCAATCGAGACGATGATAAAGCCAGCGTTAGCTGGCTTTGGCCTGTAATTCGGGATTGTGGGCAAGTTCCGCCGCGTGCTCCGCTTCAAGCTTTGCGGCTTCGCGCTGGGCGCTAAATTCTTGCTGCAACCGCTTCTCATAATTAATCAGATATTGATAAATGGCAATTTGAGAACGCACTTTACGTTTATTACCGCGGTTACGATAAGGATTGCTCTGCTCCTTATTGATGATGCGCGCCTTAGTGTTGTCATTGAACTGTAACGATAAAATATCCATCACCATTTGTTTTAGACGCAGATCATAAATAGGCACACTCACTTCGACGCGGTTATCTATGTTGCGGCTCATCCAATCGGCCGAGCTGATAAATAATTTATTCTCACCACCGGCGTGGAATAGCATCACCCGTGAATGTTCTAAAAATCGGTCGACAATACTGTAGATCTCGATGTTGTCGCTGATCCCCGGAATTTGTGGAATAAGCGAGCACATACCGCGGATCAACAGTTTGATTTTGACTCCCGCAGCCGAGGCCTCGTAAAGTTTTTGGACTAAGGATTCATCGAGCAGGTTATTCAATTTTAAGGTGATCGCCGCCTTAATATGGCTCTGGGCATTGACGATTTCGTTATCGATCAAATGGGTTAGTTTTTGTCTCGCATCATAGGGCGACACAATCAAATGCTGGAAGTTATCGCGGCGGTAAGGATGTTCAATCAAGTCGAACACTTGCTCCACTTCGCGGGCGATTTCCTGATTGGCGGTAAATAGCGATAAGTCGGTATAGACCCGCGCCGTGCCTTCGTTAAAGTTGCCTGAGCCTACGTGGCAATAGAGTTTCATCTCGCCTTGCTCTTCGCGGCCAATCAAACACAACTTAGAGTGCACTTTTAAGCTGGTGATCCCATGGTGGACCTTCACACCCGCCTCGGCGAGCACCCGTGTCCACTCAATATTAGATTGTTCGTCAAAGCGCGCCCGCAACTCAATCACGGCGGTGACTTGTTTACCATTTTTAACCGCATCGATAAGTGATTGCATCACATGGGATTTTTTCGCAACACGGTAAAGGTTGATCCGAATAAAACGCACAGCAGGATCGTAGGCTGCCTGACGCACCATTTCGGTAAAGTGGGAGAACTTATGGTACGGGTAGTTGACCATAATATCGCCCATCTTGATCGCATCGAAACTGTTGGCGCTGCGGCCAAAGCCCGAGCTATTGAGGGCGGGCAATTTTTCGTTTTCGAGGTAATCACGGCTAGGGTTAGGGAAGCCGATAAAGTCCTTAAAGCTGTGGTAACGCCCGCCGGGGATCAAACACTCAGTCGAGCTAATGTTTAAATTTTCTTTTAGCATTTCGAGCATGTGCTCGGGCATTTCTTTGTCGTACACCAAACGCACGGGTTCGGCGGTCAGGCGTTTTTTCAAACCCTTGGTCATTTTCTCGAGCTGGGTTTGTTCAAGTTCGTCGGTAATATCGAACTCGGCGTCGCGGGTCAGCTTCATCGAATAGACTTCAATGGCCTCGTACTCGAAGAAGGGACCAAATAGGTCGTCCACACAGTGGCGAATAATGTTATCCAGCAGGATCAAGTATTTTTTCGCCTTCGATTTTTCGGCGGGTAACTCGATGAAACGCGGCACATTTTTAGTGGGCACTTCCACGAGGGCATATTGTCTGCGGGATTTAGTGAATAAACACACGCACAGATAGGTGGCGTCGTCGTTGATATGCTTCACTAGGTCGCGATTGTTGTTGACGATAAGCGGCGCGATATGGCGTTTAAAGTGATCGCGAAAATGTTTTTTAAGCCAGTTACTGTGGAACTCGCTTAATTGTTTTTCGTTGATTAACAAAATATTACGGCGGACTAACTCACGCATCAGCTCGACGTAAATGCTGTCGAAACGTTCCTGCAATGCCATGACTTTGGTCTGAATTTTGGCCATTAGATGGCGGCTATTGCTGCGACCTTCCTGCAGCGCAGAGAGCAGAATTGAGCGTCTGACCGCGGCCACCCGCACCCGGAAGAACTCATCCATATTATTGGAGAATATGCCTAAAAAGCGCACCCGCTCCACGATAGGCACATTGGGATCACAGGCCTCCTGCAGCACCCGCTCGTTGAATGACAACCAAGAGATTTCTTTATCGATCGACAGTTTATCGGTATTCGGGGACACTGCACAGCTCCTTTAAGCAAGCGTCATAGCGCAATATACAATAGCATTCATCCATCGGAGTGCAATCAGATTTGCTACTGAAAAATGAAGGGATTTACAGACCATTTCCCCTTCAGGCGAAAGTGATATGCGCTCAAAGATACGAGCTGAATATGTCAGATTGATGACAAGTGTGACAGAAATGTGACTTTAAAATGAACTTGCATTTAGCCGCAAATTTACAAGGTAAAGCAGGGGAACTGTGCGGGGCTTCCTTTGGGATTGGGGCAAACTGTGTTACCTTGCTCGGCTTTTTGATTGTGGTTTGACTGTAGGGGTAAGCGGATGTTTGTCGGATTTGATTATGGCAGTGCCAACTGTGCCGTTGGGATCATGCAGGGAGATGAAGTTTCACTGTTACCCTTATCGAGCGATTCAGCCTATTTACCTTCCACTGTGTATGCAATGGATAGAGAGCTTATTGCCGAGGCCGTTTACCGCGGCTTGCCGCAGGCGTTGAAAGCGGATTATGCCAAGAAGCGCGCCGCGCAATTGAGCCGCGCCCGTATGGTGCGCCATGAATTAGATCTCGATGCCGAAACCCAAGCGGTGTTTGTAGGTGAGCAGGCCGTGGCCGCTTATCTTGAAATGCCGGAAGAAGGTTTTTATGTCCGTTCGCCAAAATCCTTTTTAGGGGCTACGGGCTTGAGACCCGAGCAAGTTGCCCTGTTTGAAGACATAGTCACCTTAATGATGCAGCACATTAAAGTGCGTGCCGAAGCCGTACTCGCTGAAAAGGGCGTTGAATCAGAGGGAGAGACAAGCATTACCCATGCGGTGATTGGCCGCCCTGTGAACTTTCAAGGCATTGGTGGTGAAGAGAGCAACCGCCAAGCCGAGGCCATTTTAACCTTAGCCGCGAAACGGGCGGGGTTTGTCGATGTAGCATTTCTGTTCGAACCACTGGCCGCGGGGATGGACTATGAGGCGAGTCTCAGTGCCGACCAAACCGTGCTGGTGGTCGACGTGGGTGGCGGTACGACCGACTGCTCTGTGGTTAAAATGGGGCCAAAGCATCAGGCAAGTTTTGACCGCAGTGCCGATTGCCTCGGCCACAGCGGCCAGCGGATTGGCGGGAATGATTTGGATATTGCGCTGGCGATGAATGCCTTTATGCCGCACTTTGGTTTAGGCTCGCTAATGAGCAACGGTAAGCCAATGCCGAGCAATCCCTTTTGGAATGCGGTCGCCGTCAACGATATCAGTGCGCAGCGTGAGTTTGCCACCCTAAGCACTCGCAAGCTGATCGATGAACTCATTAAAGAGGCCGAGCAGCCACAGCTGTTAAAAAGATTGCTCAAAGTGCAGCAACAACAGTTAAGCTACCAAATTGTACGACTCGCCGAGCGCGCCAAAATTGCCCTGTCGGAGGCACAAACGACGCAGAGTGCGCTGGACTTTATTGAAGCGTCACTTCAGGCAGAAGTGAGCCGCACGGGGTTTGAAACGGCGATTGAGCCTTCGCTCACCAAGGTTGAGGCGTTGATGCACCAAGCGCTGACTCAGGCGGCAAAGAGTCTTGCGGGCAATGGTTTAGCGCCAGAGGAGCTGTCCGTGGATGCCGATAGTCTAGAGTGCAAACCCGATGTGATTTATGTGACGGGCGGCACCGCGCGCAGCCCCGCGATTTACGCTAAAATCACTAGCCTTTATCCCGAAACCCCAGTGGTCGTCGGTGACCACTTTGGTTCGGTGACGGCGGGATTAACGCGCTGGGCACAAAAGTGTTTTGCTCAATAGGGAAGGATGATGAATAAGGATAAACAGATGAAAAGAGTCAATAAGGCTTTAATGTCTTTGCTTGCAGTGACGCTGGCGGGGACTCTGCTCACGGGCTGCGGCGATGACGTAGGTAAAGTAAGCCTTGGGTTATTTACCACTAAAGATGTGATAATCGATGCCAAGCAGGATCCAAAAATCCCAGGAGTGACTTGCCATATTAGCCGTATCGAAGCGAACCTCGATTTTGCCGATCCTTCGGATATGGGCATTAGTTGTCGTCAAACGGGGCCGATTTCCGCCGCCGATATCGCCAACATCGATAAGAGCAAACACGGTGAAGTGGTCTTTACCGAATCCTTAAGTATCTTATTTAAGAGCTTAAAAGTGCGCCGAATTTACGATGCGCCTAATCAAACCCTACTGTATTTGTCCTATTCGACCAAAGAGACCAATGGCAGCCACAAACATGCCTTATCGACCGTGCCTTTGTACGGTTCTCAGGCGTGGATTGACCCCGCCATAAGCGCGGCGCAGCCCAAATAGCAAAGGTGAATTGAAGGTTCACTCGCGACGAACGTAGAACAAAATGAAGGCTTGGCAAAATGAAGGCGAGTAAGCTCCCGCCTTCGTTGTTTTCACATAATTTGTGTAAGCTTTATTTGGCCTTGGCGGCGAGTACGGCATTAAAGCGATCGAAGCCTGCGCTGAGATCGGCAATTAAATCATCGGGATCTTCGAGGCCAATATGCACACGGATCAATGGCTTGCTTGCATCCCACTGAGTGGCACTGCGGATTTTTTCAATCCCGAAAATCCCTAGGATCAGACTCTCATAACCTCCCCAAGAAAAGCCCATTTTAAAATGCTGCATATTTTCAACGAGCGCGGTCACTGCCTCCTGATCCCCTTGCTTTAACACGAAGGAGAACAGACCATTGGCGGCGCTAAAGTCGCGTTTAAAGAACTCATGTCCTGGGCAGGTATCAAAGGCGGGGTGACGTAAATGGTCAACCTCGGGGCGAGTTTTCAACCAGTTAGCCACTTTAAGGGCATTTTTCTCATGCTGCGCCATGCGCACGCCAAGGGTGCGTAATCCGCGCGTAGCGAGATACACATCATCGGGAGAAGTCGTTTGCCCCAATAAATAACTGCGTTCACGCAGCTGCGGCCAGTGCTTTTCGTTGGCAGTCGCGGTGCCAATCATCACATCAGAGTGACCGACGATATATTTGGTCGCGGCTTGAATCGACACATCGACACCCATCTCAAAGGGCTTGCTATTGATTGGTGAGGCCCAAGTGTTGTCGAGAATGGTCACCATTCCATGTTCATGGGCGATACGGCATAGGGTCGGGACGTCCTGCACTTCCATGGTGATGGAGCCGGGAGACTCTAAAAACAGCACCTTAGTATTGGGGCGAATAAGCGCGCGAATACCTTCACCAATCAGGGGATCGTAATAGGTGGTCTCAATATTAAAGCCCGCCAGAATATGGCTACAGAGATCGCGGGTTGGCTCGTACACACTGTCGACCATCAGCAGGTGATCGCCCGCCTGTAAAAACGATAACAAAGCCGCGCTAATCGCCGCTGCACCTGAGGGATACAGCGCCGTACCTACGCCACCTTCGAGCTCACTGATCGCTGCCTGAAACGCAAAATGGGTTGGGGTACCACGGCGGCCATAGAACATTTCGCCATTGGTTTTGTTTTTGGCGGCGTGACGCATGTCTTCCATTGTGTCGAAGACGATAGTCGATGCGCGAAATACGGGCGGGTTAATCACGCCCTTGGTCCATTTTTTATCTCGACCGACGCTGACGATTTGGGTGGCTAGCTGATGTTTATCTGTCATAGGGCTTACCTTGGCGAGTCAGTTTTTATGTTGTTATCCATTGTGATGGCCGTCATCTTAGCATCTGCCCGTGAAAATGGCAGGAGGCAAACAGATGAGTTTGCCTCAAGTTGCAGAGCGTTGATTAGCTCAGCGGTAGGGTGACCAGAATATCGACCCCATCGTTTTCGCTGCGGTTGCGGGCCAAAATTATCCCCTGATGGAACTCGGTCACGAGCCGTGCAATATACAAACCTAAGCCTAGGTGAGGTTTGTCTTGGGCTTGATTGATCCGCACCGAAACCATGGAGTCGAAGATCTGCTCCGACATATCCACTGGCAACTGTGGTCCTAAGTTACTGATAAGCAAAGTGGCTTGTTTGCCAACTTGGGTGAGGGTGACTTCGATCGCACTGCCTTGATGACAAAACTCGATGGCGTTGGCGATAAGCTTGTCCATCAATTGGGCTATGTATTCGGGCACGCCCTGCATCATCAAAGGTTGCTCGGGCACTTTGACGCTAAATTGCTGCTCAGGGTAGGTCATTTGATAGCCCTGCATACAACCGCTCACCACTTGGGATAGCGGGAACTTAGCCACATCGGCCTGAGTAAGGCTCTGCTCAAGGCGCGTTGCCTCACTCATGTTGTTTAAAATCATGCTTAATCGGCTCACCCCTTCTTGGGCACGGTCGACGTACTTTTGCGTGTCTTTATCTAAGGTTTGCAGATTTAAATGCTCTAAAGAGGAGCGCACCACGGCCACTGGTGTACGTAGCTCGTGGGACAGGCGCGACGACATATTCTCTAAATAATGGGTGTATTGACCCAAACGGCCGACAATGCTGGCAAAACTGCGGGATAAGTCGCCAATCTCGTCCCGCGCCTTGGAGGGTTTTAAATGGTTCCGCACGCGGCCTTGGCTGTCGATGGCATTCTCGGCTTCATCGCGCAGTTTGCGGATACGATTGGAAATACTCGAGGCGAAGAAAAACAATGCTAAGGTGCCCATGCTCATAATGGTCAAGATCACGTTAAACAGTTTTTCCAGCGCACGGTTACGCAGGGTGCGAATACCGTGGGTGGTTTCTTCGGCCACCACGGCGCCCATCACATTGTTATCAATCCAAATGGGGCTGGCGGCCGCCAGCACCACTGCTTTATTGTCTGGCGTCAGTCGCCAGGTCGAGCTTTGTTGTCCCGCGAGCGCTTTTTGAATATGGCTGCCGTCGAGTTCGGTCGAGTCTTGCAGGGAATCGATAAAATCCTTCGGCGGTTTGGTGAGGATTTTATAGTAGAGTGGGTGCAGGTAGTCGCGCTGAAAACGCTGCCACATTGAGTTGCTGTTTTCATCATCGAGGGTGCGCGTCCATACACTGTTGCTGTCACGGATATCGCCGGACTTCGCGAGTACACGCCCGTGTTTATCGACCACCCAAATTCGTGAGCTGTAGTGGCTCATGCCTTTGATAATATTTTCAATTTCGGGTGATGGCACTAGGACTGTGCCGAGTTTATCTACGGTATCTAAGGCTGAGGTGCCGACAACCGCGGTCACATCGCGGTATTTGCTGTCGTTGACATCGGAAATCGCAAATCCCAGTTTGCTGCCCACCATATCCAAGGGGATACGCAGCTCGATATTGTAGCCCACATCCGTGGTGGCCCATTGTCCTTGAATCCGGACTTCGGGTGTTACGGGCACTGTTTGCTTAGGGTTGGCGGGCAGCTCGAAGGCACTGATCCAGCCGGGCTGGGTCGTGGCCACGATATAGCGTTTAAATTTATTGTCGGGGGCAAGGGTCGCAATCGACAGGTGATCGTTTCTATCAACGCTTAAGGCATTTTTGCCGCGAAACACTACATTGGGATCGACCACCTGAAAAAAGGCATACAGATAACCATCGTACTGACCCACCATATGGGTAAAACTCAAGGTGAGCGGCGTGCTGGGATCGGCGCGCATGATGAGATTCGCCTCACCGTACTGAATAAATCTGTGCTGATATTCCTGCCATTCATTGAGTTTGCCATCGAGCAGAATCGCGCCCGCTAAGGGATAAGCATAGAGATCGCGACTCTTTTCAACCTGCTTTAAAAAGCTAGCCTGACCGTCGAACAGCTTGGGGCGCTCGTGCAAGGCGGTCGCTAAGGCTTGAGTGGTACCCTCTAAGGTGCGTTCCTGACCGTGGCGCAGGTATTTTTCCATCTCCCACACATATTGGTACCCCAGCCAAGGTAGGCAGAGTAAAAACAGGCTAAGGCCAATAACTTTAGTGCGAAGACCGAAGGGAAAACGTGTCATAGAATGCTGGCTAATCTGCTACTTTGCATGGTTTAGGCTAGGCTGTCCCAGCGATAGCCCATGCCATAAACGGTATCAATACAATCAAATTCGGGCGCGGCGGCCATAAACTTCTTACGAATGCGCTTCACATGGGAGGTGATAGTGCTGTCATCGACAAAAATCTTCGCCTCCTGCATCAGCTCATGGCGGCTACGGACGTGCCCCGGGTGCTTAGCAAGGGCGTGCACCATCCAAAATTCGGTGACTGTGAGTTCAATCGGGATCTGGTTCCAAGAAACCTGCATCCGATTGGCGTCGATAGTAAGCGGTCCGCGCTCCAGTAAATTTTCCTGCGGCGTTTGGCTGGTGGCTAGCTCAGAGCGGCGAAACAACGCGGCTAAACGCGCCGTCAAATGGGGGAAGCTCACTTCTTTGCTCAGGTAATCATCGGCGCCTAAACGCAGGCCGCACACAGTATCAAAATCGCTATCCCGCGCGGTTAAGAAGATGATCGGCAAAGTGTTCGACATGGCGCGCAGGGACTGACACAGCATAAAACCGCCGTCAATCTCATTGCCAAGGCCGATATCGATAATGGCTAGATCCGGCAGACGGGTATTAAACGCCAACATGGCAGACGGCCTGTCGGCATAGGTTTGCACACTGTAACCGTGTTGCTGCAACACATCCTTGTAATTTTCGCGAATGGCCGCTTCATCTTCCACAATGGCGATACGTTTCATTAGCCATCTTCCTATTGACTGCTGGGACTAAGTGTCTGGGGATAAGTTTTCGTGACTATACAGGAATTTATTTCTGAGAAAAGCTCCCAAATGCAATTGCCATTTTGTTGCCACAATTGATAGTCGCATTGCCATTTTCCATCCCCGCTTATGCCATGGCGCTTGTGTTTAATAAGCTCATTCCGTTTTACCCGCCGCGCTAATGACTTAGGCGGGTAAGCGCAGCACAAATCAAAAGGAATGAGATGATGAAAAAGACGCTGATTAATATCTTGGTACTGAGTGTATTCGCCGCGCCCATCGCTAGCGTATCGGCAAGGGTTTCCTTGCAAAATCAACCTGTGCTCTCAGAGCCACAGACTGAGATGCTTGAGCAAGATGAGGATGATGGCGAAGCGCTTATCGGTCTTAGCGGCGGAGCGTTACTTGGCGCCCTAGTGGGTGGCCCCGTTGGCGCCATTATCGGTGGATTTACCGGCACCTTAATTGGCCAATCGGTCTCCGATACCGACACGGTTAAAACCCAGCAACAGCATATTGCCCTGCAGCGCCAACAACTGGCGAGCTTATCGTCCAAACAACAGGCCAGCGAGCAACGCGCCGCCGAATACGCCTCAACCCAAAAGCAACTCGATGAGCTGCTCGCCGAGCAACAACAACTGTTAAGTGAGTTGGCGCTGGGCATGAATGTGCAGTTCCGTACTGGTTCGTCGGAGCTTGAAAGCCATTTTTTGCCCCAATTAGACAATGTCGCCAAGGTGATGAAGCGCTCGAGCGAGTCCAATCTCGAGCTGAAAGGTTATGCCGACCGTCGCGGTGATCTGGCCTACAACCAAGCGCTCTCGGAGCAACGTTTGTTAGAAGTGCGGGGATACTTGATTAAGCAAGGCGTAGCCCCCGAGCGGATCACCACCCAAGCCTTCGGCGCCAGAATGCCGCTCAATGATCAGCAAGATAGTGAATCCGATGTGTTCGATCGCCGAGTCACTTTGACCATGCAGCCTAACCAAGGACTGATGGCGAGCCGTGTGACCGAATAATTCAACAATATCAATCGTATTCAATCAAGATCAGGAGCCTTTGTGATGATCACAGGGAAAAGGGTAAAAGAAGTTTGTCAAACACTGGCGATGCTAGTGATCGGCGCCTCCATTTGTTGGGGGCTACCATTTGCGGTGTTAGCCTCACCGAACAGTGTCGGCACCTTATCGGCGCCACAAAATATTGCCGCGACCTTCGATGAACACACAGCGAGCACATTGCCAGCTTTCAGTTTCGATGACGTCACCCAAGGGATGTTGGTGTATCAAACCGCCAGCGGCCGTTTAATGCCGTCCTTACCCGTGGACACGCAGGTGTCGATGCAGGTCTCGGGGTTAACCAATAGGGTGAGCGTAAAGCAGGTTTTCAGTAATCAAACGGGATTTGTCCTCAATGGCCGTTATCTGTTCCCTTTACCCAATGAGGCGGCGGTGGACTCACTGCGTTTGCACATTGGAGAGCGGATCATCGAAGGTCAAATTCACCCAAAGCAGCAAGCAAAACAGATTTTTGAGCAGGCCAAAGCCGAAGGGAAACGCGCCAGTCTAGTCAGCCAAGAACGGCCCAATATGTTCACGACCGAAGTAGCCAACCTTGCTCCCGATGAGGAGTTGGTGGTCGAAATCAGCTATCAAGAAACCATTCATTATGAAGATGGTCTCTTTAGCCTACGTTTTCCGCTGGTGGTGGCGCCGCGCTATATTCCTGGGTTAACGCTAGGCGGAAACAATCATGAGCGCGTGACCAGCAGCCAAGTCTTCGATGCTGACCGAATTATTGCCCCGATCCGCGATGCCAGTAGTGAGACGGATCCCGTGCTTAAGGCCGATATTAAGGTCAAGCTCGGTGAAGGCGTGGACAAATCCGCCGTAGTGAGTCCGTATCATCCCATTACGATTGATGAAAAACAGGGCCAACTGACGGCGGCCTTGGCTAATCGCGTGCCCGCTAATCGTGACTTTGTGCTGCAATGGCGTCTTAAGCAGGGCACCAGTCCCGTGGCTTGGGTATTCAACCAAGCGGGCAAAACCCATACGACGCAGGACGATAATGCGAGTGCAGATAGTGGTTCAACTGCCAGTGTCGATGGGAATAGCAATAGCAACAATAACTACAGCTTAGTGATGGTCCTGCCGCCCAAAGTCGAGGCCAGTGAACAACCGAACTTGCCCCGTGAGCTTATTTTAGTGATTGATACATCGGGGTCGATGGCAGGAGATTCCATCATTCAGGCAAAAAATGCCCTGCGTTATGCGCTGCGCGGTTTAAGGCCACAGGATAGTTTTAACATTATCGAATTTAACTCAGATGTGTCTTTACTGTCGTCAACACCGCTGCCCGCGACCGCGACTAATCTCGCCATGGCACGTCAGTTTGTGAATCGTTTGCAGGCCGATGGTGGCACCGAAATGGCGCAGGCTTTAAATTCCGCGCTGCCAAGACAAGCGTTTAACACAGCGTCGGGTGAGGATAAGTCGTTAAGACAAGTGATCTTTATGACCGATGGCTCAGTCGGTAATGAGTCGGCGTTGTTTGAGTTAATCCGCAATCAAATCGGCGACAACCGTCTTTTCACCGTCGGCATTGGCTCGGCGCCGAACTCGCATTTTATGCAGCGTGCGGCTGAACTTGGGCGCGGTACTTTTACTTACATTGGTGATGTGGATGAAGTGGAGCAAAAGATCAGCAAGTTACTAGCCAAAATCCAGTATCCGGTTCTGACCGATTTGCAGGTGCGCTTTGACGATGGCTCTGTACCTGATTACTGGCCCGCGCCTATACCCGATCTATATCGCGGTGAGCCGGTATTGATCAGCCTAAAGCGCCACCCACGTGAGCCTCAGGAACTGGTGATCTCCGGTCGTCAGGGCCATAAAAACTGGCAACAGTCGCTATCTTTGCAAGCCAATGACGCAAGCCATTCTGCAATTGATGTAGCGCAACCCACGGCGGGACTCGATTTGCTCTGGGCGCGCAAACAGATTGCGGCCTTAGAGCTGAGTAAAAACGGCGCTAACGATGACAAGGTCAAACAACAGGTCACGGCGCTGTCGCTCAACTATCACTTAGTCAGCCCTTATACCAGCTTGGTCGCGGTGGATTTAACCCCCATCACCAGCAATGCCATGAGCCGCGATGCTGTGGTGCGCCAGCATTTACCTTTGGGGTGGCAGCCAATGGGTGTTTTGCCACAAACATCGACCTCGAGCCGTTTCGACATGCTCTTAGGGGGCAGCGTGTTACTGCTTGCCTTGATGTTGGCGCTGTCGATTCGTCGCCAGCAGCGGCAGCAACGCGCGCTGTCATTAGCGCTGAATAGTTGAGTCATGTCCATGAGTATGCGCATGACTCAACAGATACAAATAGGGGTGCTGGTGGGATTGGTATTACTTGGCATTACGTTGTTTGGAAAAGGATTCTATATGCAAGCGAAAGCACACTTTGCCCAATATTTGATTGAACAAGCCTGGGCGAAAACCTTAATCGATGGTCAATCCCATAAACCTTGGTCCTGGGCCGATACCTATCCCGTGGCTAAGCTCTCCATCGAGCAGGCCAAAAGACCGAATCACTTCGATGGTCCGGCATCCAACGACAGCTTATATGTGCTGGCGGGCGCATCTGGTCGTAATTTGGCCTTTGGGCCTGCCTTAGTGCTATCGAGTGCGCCCGCTGGCGCGCAAGGCAACACAGTGATTGCTGGGCACAGGGATACGCATTTTGCGATGTTAAATGGTATCAGTGTTGGACGCCGCTTGGCGCTGCAAACCGCGACGGGTAAGGAAATTGTTTACCAAGTGGTGGCGACCGAAGTGGTGCACGAATCGCAAACTGAGTTGATGGCGCCAAGTGAGGATAATCGTTTAACGCTAATCACTTGTTACCCCTTTGATGCGCTGCAAGGCGGGGCCGAACTGCGTTTTGTGGTGCAGGCTATTCCTGTCCTGCCAGAGAATGCTGCCGCGCAATCCGTAGAAACGACGGTCAATACGACTGCGGCACAAAAAGTGGCTTAGTCATTCGGATTTGAGTAAGAGGGCAATTCGCAGTAATAAACAGCTCATCGACCGATAACCAACAAGTGTTCACAATCGACTGATAAACAAGGCAGAGCTGATGGCTCTGCCTTGTTGCTTGGATTAGTTGCTTATCGGCATGACTCGGTTGCGGCCTAGGCGTTTGGCCTCGTAAAGCAACTTATCTGTTTTTTCAATCAGTTGCATTACGGATTGCTTTTCTTGCCACTGGGCGACACCAAAGGAGGCGGTGATATGATCGATACGTTGATCCTTACGTCTATCCTTGAGGCTGAGTTTTTCAAGGCCGCGGCGCATGGCTTCAGCCAGTTGCCGCGCAATACGCAGTTGGCTCTTAGGCACCACAATCGCGAACTCTTCGCCACCGAAGCGGTATAACTTACAGCCATCACGACAGGCTTCCTGCAAGCGCTTTGCCACCGCTTTTAATACTTGATCGCCTAGCTGGTGGCCGTAATTATCATTAAAGGCCTTAAAGTGATCGATATCGACAAAGATAAGACAGGTGCCCTCGGGCGCCTGAGCCAACATGCCGGCGATATCGGCGTCGAAAGCGCGGCGGTTTAAACAGCCGGTCAGCGCGTCATACAGTACATCTTTTTCGGTTTTTTCGAGCTTTTGCTTCAGCGCATCAATCTCTGTCTGGGCTTTTTGTAATTGGGCAGTAAAAAACTCGGTACTTGAGCGAATATTCTCGGATTCTTTGACTAAATTGCGTACTAAATCGAGCACTTGCTCAACACTGAGCGCACCTTCTTCGATGCCATTGAGTTTGGCAAAGTTAGTGTTAATACAGCTTTGGAACTCAGTTGCATCCAGATTGGTATCCCGAATTGATTGCGATAATTCTGTGGCCATGGCCTCAAGGTTTAGCCGCATATCGCGTACATCCAGCTCAACTGGATCTGCGACATACTGGCGGAACAACAACTCGCTGCTCACGGGCGGGCAGGTGTTGTAGTGAGCAATCACAGTATCAAGCTGGGCATTGAGTGCTGGGTTTTGTTCCCCAACATAGGTATACCAGAGGGCATAATTGATTGGCGTGGTGGGAATTTGATGTTTGAGCATTAAGGGAACCGCTTTTTTAAGATTCAAGGCTGCGGTTTGTAATAAATCTCGTGACATGGATACATCCCAATAAAAATAACTCAATTAACCCGTTATACCACATCTGGGTAAACAGTTTTGCTCGTCAAATCCCGTTACAACTAAAGCCCTTAAGTTCGGCGAATTACCTGCCAAAATCTTGGGGGGATATGGTAGAGTTTATCGCTAAAACTAAATAATGATAATAACTTGGGAGAAAGTCTTGAAAAATTTCATCCTTGCCGGTGCCCTAGGTTCCTTACTGTCACTGCCAGCTATGGCCGCGTCTTCCTTCAGTGACAGCCTAGATTTAAATCAATATCGTACCGACGTCAAAACCTTAGCCAGTGATGCCTTCGGCGGTCGCGCGCCCTTATCCGAAGGCGAGCAGCTAACGATTGATTACCTTGAGAAAGCCTTTAAGGAGATGGGACTTAAGCCAGGATTTGGCGATAGCTATTTACAAGCTGTGCCGCTGGCGAAAATCACCGCTGATCAAAACATGCAACTCGATATCGGCGGACTCAAGTTTGCCAATGGTAGCGAGTTTACCGCCAGAACCCAGAGAATTAGCGACAAGGTCAACCTCAGTAATAGCGATGTAGTATTTGTCGGTTATGGCATTAATGCGCCTGAGTATGGTTGGAATGACTATCAGGGACTCGATGTCAAAGGCAAAACCGTGATTGTGCTAGTCAATGACCCAGGTTTTGCGACTCAAGATCCCAAGGTCTTTAAAGGCAATGCCATGACTTACTATGGTCGCTGGACTTACAAATACGAAGAGGCCGCTCGCCAAGGCGCCGAAGCCGTATTTATCGTCCACGAAACGGCGCCTGCCGCGTATGGCTGGGGAGTGGTGCAAAACTCCAATACAGGCACTAAGTTCACCTTGGTCGATGCCAATAATAACCTCGGACAGGTTGGCGTGATGGGCTGGGTACAACATGATGTCGCCAATAAGATTTTTGCTAAGGCTGGTGTGGACTTCGATACCTTAAAACAGCAAGCCGCCAAGCCAAACTTTAAGGCCATTCCATTAAAGTTAAAGGCGAATGTCAGCTTAAACAATCAAATTGAACGCGCCGAATCCCACAACGTGGCGGCACTATTACCTGGAAAAAGCCACCCTGATGAAGTGGTGATGATGCATGCCCATTGGGATCATTTAGGCACTGTGATTGAAGATGGCAAATCTGAGATCATTAATGGTGCCGTGGATAACGCCAGTGGTGTGGCGGGAGTACTGGCGCTTGCGCGTTACTTTGCTAAACAAGCACAAACCGCGCCGCTAGAGCGCTCGATTCTGTTTAGTGCCTTTACCGCCGAAGAAACTGGGCTTATAGGTGCCCAACACTTTGCTCAGCATCCGAGTGTACCGACCAAAAACATTGTCGCTTTTTTAAATATCGACGGCATGAATATGAACCAAGGTGTGGATTATATTCTGCGCTACGGTGAGGGCGTGTCTGAGTTAGAAACGTATTTGGACAAAGCTGCTAAGGCGCAGGGGCGAGTGGTTAAGGGCGATCCTAGACCACAAAATGGTTTGATGTTTAGATCGGATCACTTTGCCTTGGCCCAGCAAGGTGTGCCAGGTTTGTTATTTATGAGCCTTGGGGATACGGATCCTGACTATATTGCTCACAAATACCACAAGGGCGCCGATGATTATGATCCTAACTGGACCCTAGAAGGGGTGAAGCAGGATTTAGATCTGATGGCGAGCATGCTAACCACCTTAGCCAATGGCACCGATTGGCCCCATTGGTTAGAGGCGTCGGATTTTAAGACTAAGCGCGAGCAAGACGGTCGTAAAAAGTAATAGTGACAAATGTAAAAAGGACGCCAAGGCGTCCTTTTTTATGCTTATCAAAACCTTAGAATGTATAACTCACCGAAAGCATTGGGCCGATAAAACTGTAGTAAATGTTATAGTCGGCGATTTGGGTATCTTTATTCGGTGATTTTTGGGCGATATCCACATCGACCTTGTAGTAGTTATAGGCCACGCTCATGCGCCAATTTTCGGTAATATTGGCATCGATGCCGAGTTTGACATCCACAAGCTCACCTTTTACATCATTGAGTTTGATGTAGAAGTACTGGGCATGGGTTGCCAGTTTCCAGCCAGGGATAAACTCATAGTTGGCATATAAGCCAAAATCTGGCAGGGGGGCGGTGACATTTTCATCGACGATGCGAGGGATTGCTTGGCTGCCACAGACATTGTTGAGCAACTCAGAGGGATGACAGACGCCGATAACGCCTTCAAATCCCGTTTTGATAAACATAGTGTGCAAACCAAGGGAAAAGCCGACATCGTAATTGCTGCCTTGGAGAGCATCATAACCGTAACCGACACGTAATATATCAATATTTAAGGTGGAGCTGAGTTTGCCGCCCGCCTTAATATCGTAGATGGTATCGTTGATTTCGATTTGAAAGGGTTTACTTAAGGCTTGAGTTTCAGCGCTGCGGTGGAGTTGTTTCCAGTCGAGGTAAATATTATGCCGTTCGTTAAAGTGATAATTTAACTCAACAAAGGGTAAAAACTCGTTCTCGGCCAGTTGCAGATCGGATTCATAGTCTAAGGTGAAGTTATTCCCTGATATAGGGTTAGTCACTTCCATATTGGTATCAGACTGTGAATAAAATCCCCCTAGTTCAAGGCTTAATTCGCCCGCCAGCACAGGGCTGCTGCCGAGTAGGGCGATGACTAGGGGTGTTAGACGAGTAGAAATCAACGTTACTCCAGTATTCTTCTTATTATTTCCAGCGATAACATCAGACTTAAGTGCCATAAGCTATGGACATTTGGAGTGTAACAGCAAATTTCAAAATGTGAATGAAATGTTTTTAAAATTGCCGGTTTTTGTGATTTAAGACAAAAGTAGTACGGCTAATTGGCTTGGTTTGATGAGCTTGTGGGACGGATCACGGTAATTTGCATCTTGGTGAATTGCGTAGGAAATGCAGCCTAGGGCCCAAAAAATGCGACTCAGTGGAGACTGAGCCGCAGATACGATGTTAGCGATAAAGTGTCACTTGCAGCGCTAGTTAGCGGCCGGTTTGGTCTCTGGCGCGTTGACGTTTGCCGATGCGCTCACCTCGGGCTTTGTTGCTTGAGCTTGCTGTGACTCGCTGCTTTTTTCATCCTTATTAAACATGCCTAAACGGATGCGGATAAAGTGTAAAATCTGTGCGGCAATATCCACATTTAAGCAAGACTCTAAGCCTTCGAAACCAGGTGATGAGTTGGCTTCACAGATCTTGTAGTGGCCGTTATCGAATAACAAATCGATACCCGCCACATCTAAATCGAGAATATTGGCGGTTTGTGTCGCCAGCCATTCGATTTCAGGTGTGATCTCGAAGGGGCGCGCCGAACCACCCGCGCTGACATTGGCTTTAAAGCTATCTTCTTGTCCACGACGTTCGTAGCAGCCCGCCACACGTCCACCAATGGTAAATACCCGTAAGTCTCGGCCATGACTGTTGGCGATAAATTCCTGCAAAATAATGTTGGCGTTTTTATTAGTCGCTTCGATTAATTGCATTAAGTCATCAAATTCACGGGCCTTATGGGATAAAAATACGCCGCTTCCCTGTGAACCCGAGAGGGTTTTAATTACCACGGGAAAACCTAAGTGGCGTTCAACCAGTTCGATGTCGACGGGGAACTTTACCAGCATGGTTTTGGGCGTAGGTAAGTTCTTCTCGGCCAGTAATTGCTGGGAAAAGAGCTTATCTTTAACGATTTCAATGGCTTTAGAAGGGTTTAAGCAGTACACACCTAAACGCTCTAAATGGCGAATAATTGCCAACGCAAAATAGGTGGTGCCAGATCCCATTCTCGGAATGATAAAGTCTGGCAGCTCAACGGGTTGACCGTTTAACAAAATACTCTTGTTATCTTCTCGGGTCACGGTGAGATCAAACTCATCCGGAGCATATACTTCTAACTCAATATTGTCGGCCTTGGCTGCTGCCAATAGACGTTCAATTTCATACAATTCAGGTTTTAGCTGAGTCGCGGTCTCTTTATATAAAATCCACCCACGCATTTAATCGCAAACCTTCATTTTCATTCTTTATCCTCGGGTTCAGCTTCATCCTGAACATCATCTTCAATTTCGACATCCACATCGAATGCCGCTTCTGGCTCAACCTCAGGTTTAGTGGCAGGTAAATGAACAGTGCCAACTACAGCATAAAAGGGCTTACCCTGAGAGAGTTTGCGGTACTTTAACCAGATATGCTCTAACAAGCTACTGGGAGCGATGTTTCCTTTGATGACTTCGACAAATTGCGCCTCGTCTGCGGTGACAGGGAGCGACTTGCCTTCATCGAGGTTTTTCATGGCATGGCCATGTAATTCAAGCAGTTCGGCCTCTTTACTGGTGAAGTCGCCACTCCGCTTAAAACCTTTAGGGAAATTGGTATCGTCATAAAAACGTTTATGGGATATAAAGCTGGCAGCTGAGCCGTTCACCGTCTCAGAACCCTTGTTAGCGTTTGAAAAAGACTGTTCAGACATGGCTGTTACCTTCTAGTTTTTGATATACAAAGATTTGCAACTGGAGTATTGGCTAGTATTATTGATTTATAAATCAAAAAAATTTGCCAATGTTGGTCAAGAATTTTTATGGATACCGATTTACTTAAGACCTTTTTGGAAGTCTCCCGTACTCGTCATTTTGGTAAGGCCGCGGAAAATCTTTACCTTACCCGCAGCGCGGTGAGCTTTCGGGTCAAACAGCTTGAAAGCATTCTTGGCGTCGCCTTGTTTGAGCGCCAACGCAACAATATTCAGCCCACGCCAGCGGGCGAACGTATGCTTGGGCATGCCGAAGCGGTATTAACCGCTTGGGAGCGCGCCAAGCAGGATGTCTCCCTCAGTCAGTTACAATCGACTCAACTCGCCATTGGCGCAGGCCCCAATATCTGGGATGCCTATTTGCAGGGGCATTTACAGCATTTGCATGTGGGATTACCAGGGGTTGCACTTCGGACCGAAGTCTTGCCATTAACTGTGATGACACGGCAATTGATGGACCGGACCTTGGACTTGGCGATTTCCTTCGACCCACCCAAACTGGACCAATTCGAACTGGTGCAACTAGGGCAAATCAATTTATTGCTGGTATCCAAAACCATGGATGTGGCGGTCAATGCGGTGCAGGCCGGACAATATGTCAAAGTGGATTGGGGCACGGCCTTTAATATCCTGCATGCGCAGGAATATGCCGCCTTACCCGTGCCGACCTTACATACCAGTTCGGCCCGTATCGCCTTGGATTTTATCTTGAATAACGGTGGCTGCGCGTTTTTACCCGAGCATTTGGTTCTGCCACTGTTGAACCGCGGCGAGCTGCATTTAGTTGCGGGCGCGAGCGCCATTTCACGCAGCGTGTATGTTGCCTATTGGGCCGAAAATGACCGCTTGGAGCAAATAAAACAGGCAATTGGCTTTTTAGCCGATAAAACAGTCGCTGAAACGCTGTGATCTACAGTAGAAAAACGCCTTTAGGAGAGATCTCAAAGGCGTTTTTTTATCGAAATGACAGTGGCTAAAGCGATAGACCTCGCTTTACGGATACAACAAGGCTTGTTAAGGCGAATGTGAGATAAATAGCGCACTAAAAAGCAGCGTATTAGATAAAGAGTGGCAGTAACACCACAAGCCAAGTGATAGCACATAGCGCTAAGCTCATAAATACCGCAGCAGAGGCGATATCTTTTGCTTGACCACTGAGGTGGTGGATTTCACTGCCAACACGGTCAACTACGGCTTCAATCGCCGAGTTTAATAGCTCAACAATCAACACGATAAACAAGGTTAAAATCAGCATCAGGCGTTCCATGGTGCTGATATCGACTAACAGCGCGATAGGCAGCATCACCACGGCCAGCATCAATTCCTGTCTAAAAGCGGCTTCGTGGATCCAAGCGGCTTTTAAGCCCTTCATCGAAAATCCCGTTGCTCTAAAGATGCGTTTAATACCGTGATTGTTAGCTGGTTTCATAATAATTCCATAGACTTGGGCGCTTGTTCGCGAAGCATTTACCTGTTCAAATAGCGTACGAATTGAGTGTTAACATTTGAACGAGCTTAAAAAAGAGGCCGCAGTATAGCCCGAGATCCTTTGTGCATAAATAGCCAAACGCACAAATTCGCAGCCCTGCTAGGGTGTTACCATCGCGGTAGATGGATTCGCAGAGGACAAATCTTAACGCTAAGCTTGAAGCTTAATCAGGTGACATTTGAGAGGCAAAGGAATGGCTCTTACAACTCGCTCACAGTTTTTAACATCCACGCTCGTGCGGTGTTTAGTGTTTTTCTACGGTATTTTCGGCTTATTGATGGCCGTGAGTTACGCCAATCCCCAAGCGCCCAAGATCCAATTAGCGACCGAATATTCAAGGGAAAATAGTGCCCACATCAGTGATTTTCTCGTCAGCGAAAAACTCGATGGTGTGCGCGGTTATTGGGATGGAAAACGTTTAGTGACTCGTCAGGGCAATCCAATCTTAGCGCCAAGTTGGTTTACTGCGGACTTTCCAACCACCCCAATGGACGGTGAGTTATGGCTTGGGCGAGGGCAGTTTGAGGCGATATCTGGGATTATTCGCCAAATGTCGCCGAAGGAGAGCGACTGGCAGAACGTACGCTTTATGGTATTTGATTTACCCGAGGCGCAAGGGAGCTTTGAAACGCGCTATCAACAGATGCAGACTCTGCTTGCAGGTAAATCGATTTATCTTCAAGTCATTGAGCAGGTGAGGGTAGAGAGTATCGAGGCGCTTTATCAAAAGTTGGATGCCTTGGTAGCTCAGGGCGCCGAAGGTTTAATTCTGCATAGGCGCTCAGCCTTGTATACACCAGGGCGAAATCCTAATGTGATGAAGTTAAAGCCTTATTTGGATGCCGAAGCCAAGGTGATTGGGCATATAGCGGGTAAAGGGCAGTTTGCTGGGCAGATGGGGGCATTAAGAGTGCAAACACCGGATGGCCGTGTCTTTAGTATTGGCACAGGTTTTACCCTTGCCGAGCGTCAGCATCCACCCGCCATTGGCACGCTTATCACCTACAAATATCTTGGATTAACCGTCAATGGCCTCCCGCGCTTTGCCAGTTATTTGCGAATAAGAGCAGATATGCCAGCTGAAGACAAAGATAAAGAATAAGTTGCGAAATTGTTTAACTTTGATAAAAATCGAGCTCTTAATTACAAGCGTTGCCATATATCGTATTGATTATTAATGGGCAATCATATCAAGGAGTGAGTTTTGGTCGACAGTCAACATGGATTAACCCTTTGGAAGCAGCGTGTGCTGCAAGCCTTGACTGTGCCTAAATGGCTTAAACATCCATTCGTGACACTTAAGCAATTTTGGTTGAGCTTAAATGTCGCTCAGCGTTGTTACCTATTAGCACTACTGGCGTTAATGGTATTTCAACCCGAAATTTGGATTGCCGCGATGATCACCGCTATCGCCTTGATTATTGAGTTTTGGCCCAAATTTGCCATGGCTTGGCATACGCTGGCGGGCAAAGCCATTTTCCTATTGTTTTATGCGGTCATCGCTAACTTTGCCCTAGCCGCCAGCGGCAGTGTGGTGAACGAAATCACTGGTGTTTCGGCGTCACATCTATCCTATACCCATAACTTTGCGATTCTGCTGTACCTGCCGATTTGGTTTGTGTGTATCTCCATCCTCGCCTTACTCCTACTGCAATTGGTGATCCCTTGTTATTTATTCTTCCATATCGGATTAAGGATCTTAGGACTCGAAGCCAAGCAGCAAGGCAGTAAAAAACGATTTGTGGTGACAACCGCGTTGGTGCGTATGATCCTGTCTGTAGTGCTGTTATTAAACTTAATTGCGATTACCGATGGCGAAAACTGGGTAGGGGATTTAGCCAAGACTACCCAAGGGATAAAAGGCGATATGCTTGAAGTTAAAGTTGTGGATGAAGGCGAAACCATTCTCAAAGCCGAGGACAGTATTGAACAAGCGGGAACTGAACTCACACAGCAACCCAATCAAACCGACACCACCGAAACACTCAAAGCCTTTGGTCATAGTTACTACAAAGGGATCCGTGATTTAATTGCCTTATTTGCCTATAAATTTGAAGCCGATGGTCGCAGTCGGTGTGATAAATTAGCCGACTCAGTGGTGATTGAGCTAAATGACTATGAAATATTGGAAATCACCGAGTCTGCCCATGAGCAGTATGGTTACCATTTTGAAGTCAAAAAATGTATTTCTCCCGCCTTTGGTCAGGTGGCATCAACACCTAAGTAGCAACGCGAGAGGATGTTAAGTTGTTAGAAGATAAAGCGTTAGCAAAAGAGCAGCATGTACGACGCATCTTAATGGTCTGTATGGGCAATATTTGTCGTTCGCCCACCGCCGAGGCCGTTTGCCGAGCTAAAATTCGCGAGCGCCGTCTTAATATCGACGTCGATTCGGCGGGCACTATTGGTTATCACCAAGGGGATCAACCCGATAGCCGTTCAATGGCGGCAGGAAAAAAACGCGGATTGAGTTTCGACGGCATGCGAGCAAGACAAGTGGTTGATGCCGATTTTGAGCATTTCGATCTTATTTTAGCGGCAGATAATAGTAACCTCGGTGATTTACGCCGCCGTTGCCCACCCGAATATCAATACAAATTAAAGCTGATGTTGTCTTTTGGTGATTGCGACACGGATGAAGTCCCCGATCCCTATTACGGCGGTGCGCAAGGATTCGAATTAGTCCTCGATTTACTCGAACAGAGTATTGACGCTTTATTAGCGCAGTTAGCCGGAAAAACGGATGGGAAGAATAACGATTAAGTGCAACTTGAATAAAGCGTAATTGCCCCAAAGCAAGTCGGCTGAATCGGATATTGCGATATATGCATTACCACTGTTTCCCCAGTGACACGCCGTGAATATGTCCCTATAGGCTCGACGGCGGCATCTGCAACACATGGAAGTGTAAATGCCGCGTTCACATAGATGTGAAAGAGCGGCCATGTCGCCAACGGTCACTGTTGCAACAATGGCAATTTTGACGGCCATTGCACTGTTCATTTGGCAAAAAAGCTAATGCCCCAAAGCTTGCTAGCCTCAGATTCCTAACCTCTTTCTCTTGTCAATCCTTGACCTACTATTCCTAATAGCAGATTATTACCCTAATTGTGTATTCAGCATTCGGCTATTGAACTTTACGTTACACCCAATAGAGGAAATTATGGCTGAAGAGGCAGCAGATATAGAAAATAGACCTGTGATTAATAATGGCTAGCCATGATTGGTTGGTGATCTACCTAGACGGCTGCAAATCAGCACTTGGACTTTCTAATAAATACCTTCTTTTTAAAATCTTAAATAGAGATGTGATAAAACCATCGGTAGATTATCTGAACCAGTGAAGTGATTTAACTATTTCAGCGTTAAGCTTTGAGTTCAAACAAAACAAATAAATGAAACTAGGCGTATGAGAGCATGGAAGATAAATACAACAAACAGATTTTTAATTGGGAGTTAGGGCTAGAATATCTATATTCAAACCCATATATATCTCTTTCAACTACAAAAATGGAAGATGAGACTGATCATCTAACTAAGTATTTGAAAACAGTGCTTTATAAGGGTTACTTATCGTATTCTAGATACTTAAAGATAAAAGATGAAATGGTTTTTCACGAAGCTCTGTATATAGTTAAAGTAAACTCAGCTCTTTTAATTACCCTTGGCTTCGCCTCCATTTCAAATGGAAAGGCTAAGGATGGAACACCAATGCAATATGTAAAAATAACTCGCGAAGGGATTGACTTCATCATAAATAAAAAGCAAAGAAAGATAGGGAAATGGGCTTTTTATATTTCGATATTAGCAACTATAACAACTGTAATTTCAGCAGCAATTGCAATATTCAATTCGACTGATCAAAAAATTGAAATACAAATAATAAACCCAACCAATCAACAAATAAAAGAAACCAATAGTTCTCAAGCTTTAAAATATGCCAACAATAACAATACACTATATAAATTAGGCGGAGATAATTAAGGGACTAAGATACTATTTATAATCGATGTCTGGTTCACTAAAGCAAATGCCCTAGCTCATTTTGTCCAGAAATGAGCCCCGGAGCGTAAATCATTTATGTCCCATTCTATGCTGATGGATTTATCTACAATGGGTGATCTGCTTTAGTGTTTTCATCCCTAGGTGGTATGGGCACCAAAGGGATTTATCCGTATCTTGCATTGAAGATTTGGCTCATTCTAAGGGAGGTATTATGGCCGAAATTAATGCTATATCTGAGGAAATACACAAAGAACTCGAACACTTAGCCCAAAAAGGACTTGCATTACTCAGTTTGACGGAGACGACTCTGCCGCATGAGATAGTGGCGGCCATTACGGAACTGACGCGTGACTATCGGGCAAATCAACGGATGATGGATGATGATGTACTGTACGCACTCGGTGCCTTGCTTGGCTGGCAATATGTGGAAGGGCTCAACTGGCACTGGGGCTCAGTCGTTTGGGACTTTGATGAAGCCAACGGCGCCATTGGGGTATTAAATCACGATAACTCCTTGTTCAATAATCCGATTGGCTGGATGGATAATATTATGGCCTCGGAGGGTGGAGTACCCTTTATGTTGAGTTACAACATGATAGCGGCAGGCCAAGCCCCAGTGTTTGAAGCCAATAGTGCCTCTGGTTTGTACTGATGGATAGCCCCTAAGTATAATGGCTTAAGGCTTATATTGTCGCTAATAGATGCCTGCCCACTTCGCAGTTAATTTTGCTGTAGATTGGGAGATTACTCAGCGAACGATGAATACGTGGGAGCAAATAAAATGCCAGCGCTGAGATGGCGCTGGCTGATACGTCAAACTGAGGACTATGAATGCATTCTGCTGTGCGATATTTCTTAATATAAATAATGACTTTTAATTTAAATCATCACTTCTAATCTAAATCATCACTTTAATGAGTCACTTTAGCCCGCTATTGACGGGGTAAAGTGATTAAAAACAGCGCTTAAACGTTATGTCGTTTTCCTGAGCGTTTCAGTTTTTCCGCTTCTAGCTTAGCGGCTTTCTCGGCGGCTTTTTCAGCCAGAATGCGTTCCACTTCGGCTTTTTCGATTTCGGCCATCGCAGGGGTTTCGAGGGATAACAGGCCAATTCGACCTGAGCGGTAATCGTGTAACACGACTTCCGAGGCTTTATGCAAATCGATGCGACCACCGGGACGCAGGGCACCGCGTTTACGGCCGATTTCTTCGAGTAACGCCATATCATCCTTAGGTAATTCACTGATGTTATAACGCTCGCAAATTTCCTTCGGGTACGCCTTTAAGAAATAACCTGCGGCAAACAGTGCCACATCTTCGTATTCCATGGCGGTATCTTTAATGGCTCCCGTGACGGCGAGGCGATAGCTACTGGCTTCGTTATCGACTTTAGGCCATAAAATCCCAGGGGTGTCCGAGAGCACAATGCCGTTGCGTAGGTTAATGCGCTGCTGGCTTTTGGTGACGGCGGGTTCGTTACCGGTTTTAGCGATAACACGACCGGCTAAGGTATTGATAATGGTGGACTTACCCACGTTTGGGATCCCCATGATCATAGTGCGAATGTCCTTTTCGGTCTTATCGCGACTCGGCACTAACTTACGGCAAAGATCCGGCAGCATTTTCAACATACCCGGTTGCAGTGTAGTAATCGCAGTCGCTTTTACCCCTTGTTCACGCTCAAGGTATTCAATCCATTGGGCGGTGATGTCAGGATCGGCTAAGTCGGATTTATTCAGTAGCTTAATACAAGGTTTGTCGCCACGAAGCTTTGACACCATGGGGTTTTCACTACTGTAGGGAATACGAGCGTCCAGCACCTCAATCACCAGATCGACCTGAGGCATAGCCTCTTCGATCTCTTTGCGTGCCTTGTGCATGTGCCCCGGATACCATTGAATTGCCATGATAGCGCCTTGTTCTAAATGACCTAAAGACGCTTATTCTACCTTGAAGGCGACGAATGTCATAAAAAAAGCGCCCGAAGGCGCTTTAATTGCTTAATCTTGATGCGAATTTGAGCATCTATTACTTGGGGCTGAGTTAAAGTACGCCCAGCTCACGCAATCTTTCCATTAAGTAGCTGTCGGCGGTATAACGCTCAGATAGTACGACCGAAGGATTTGGGTGTAAGAATAAGGGCAGAGAAATACGCGACTTAGTCTTATCCGTGCCTTCAGGGTTAATCACTCGGTGTGAGGTCGATGGGAAATAACCGCCTGAGGCTTCCTGCAACATATCACCAATGTTGATGATAATGTTGCCAAAATCACTTGGCACATCTAACCAAGAGCCGTCTTTGGCTTTGACTTGCAGCCCTGGCTCGTTGGCCGCGGGCAGCACAGTGATAAGGTTAATATCTTCGTGGGCCGCAGCGCGGATAGCGCCCATTTCTTCATCGCCCGTCATCGGTGGGTAATGCAGAATGCGCAGCAGGGTTTTGTGGCTGTCGGCAATCATTTCTGGCAGCGGAATTGAAAACTTGGCTTTAACCTCGTCTGGCGAGTAGGTTTCAATCCACTCTAACAGTTCAGAGGCCAGCGCATTGGCTTTTTCATAGTAGGCCAGAATATTGGTACGCAAAGAATCTGGAATACGACCCCAAGGGTACACGTGGTAATACTCTTTGATGTCTTTAACCGTGTGACCTTTTGCGGTTTCAGAAATCGACGCAGGGAAGAAGCCATCGTGGGTTTCACGATTGAACATAAACTCGTTCTTAGCGTCAGAATTGAAAAAGGCTTGCCACTCAGCGTAAATACTTTCGACCAGCTCTTTATCGATAGGGTGGTTAGAGAGCACACCAAAGCCCGTTTCACGTAGGGATTCGACAAAGCGTTTGGCGCTATCGGCTGCGCGATAATCAATGGTTTCTAATTTCATATTGTTTCTACTTGTTATATATGGTTGTTAACCAAACACTTTTTAAGGATAAAGGTAAGGAGTCGTAGCCACTTATCTCATTATCGGTATGGTGCGCAAAGCCCTAGTGCAAAGCGGCCAATATAGAAAGCATTTGGGTAGAGAATTGACCCGCAGCAAGTGTAGCTTTGCACTCTGCTTGGTGCAAACATTGAAAACGATGGGCGTAGAGCATTGCTGAATTTTCCTCCAGTTATTTAAGCAATGGCTCAATCAACAGGATTTTATCGACTAAAGCGGCTACTATGCCAAAAAGCCAATTCAGGCCGAGGCGCAATAAACCTAAGGAATAAACGGTCTTATGCAGGCGAACACCTTAGGAGCTAAAGGAGACTTTTATGAACAAACTGACTGATTTTGAACGCTATGTCATAGAAGAAAAGGGCACTGAACGTCCCTTTAGCGGTGAGTATTATAAACATGACGCTAAAGGCGTGTATTTATGCAAAAAATGCCATGCGCCTTTGTATCGATCAGAAGATAAGTTTAATGCCCACTGTGGTTGGCCAGCCTTCGATGATGAAATTCCGGGGGCGGTGAGTCGTCATGTCGACGCAGATGGTCGCCGTACCGAAATCGTCTGTAGCCAGTGTGGCGGTCATTTAGGCCATGTGTTTGAAGGGGAATATTTAACGCCGAAGAATATTCGTCACTGCGTTAATTCTGTCTCCATGGTGTTTCAAGCCGCCGATGAGGTGACAATATCAACGCATAAAACGGCCTTTGCGACCTTTGGGGCGGGCTGTTTTTGGTGTGTTGAAGCGATTTTTAAGAGTCTGAAGGGTGTGCTGAATGTCAGCTCTGGTTACTCGGGCGGCGAGGCAAGCGATGCCGATTATAAGTCGGTGTGTTCGGGATTAACTGGGCATGCTGAAGTGGTGCACATCGAGTTTGACCCCGCGCAAATCAGCTTTACAACGTTGCTGCAGGTGTTATTTGAGAGTCACGATCCCACCACGCTTAATCGCCAAGGCAACGATAAAGGGCCGCAGTATCGCTCAGTCGTCTTTGCCCATGATGCGGCTCAGATTGAAGAGACTAACGCCATGATTACAAAGTTAACCGAGGCAAGGGTATTTGATGCGCCGATCGTCACCCAAGTGGTGGCTTTTGAGTCTTTTTATCCTGCGGAGGATTATCACAATGATTACTTCGCCCTGCATGGCGAGCAGCCCTATTGCCAAATTGTGGTAAGGCCAAAGGTTGAAAAGATCAGAGCCCTTTTTGCCGAGCTACAAGCATAGGCTTAATGTGCGGGTAAATTGACGGATAAAAACGCCACCGATAGGGTGGCGTTTTCGTTATTGTTTGGCTGATAGGCTGAAGACTCAGCGCATTAGCGGGATTGCGCTAACCATTCGGCATATTGTTTCGCGTAATAACTGACAATTAAATCGGCGCCCGCACGCTTTAATCCGATAAAGGTCTCGGTGACGACGGCGCGCTCATCGAGGGCGCCAGCCAGAGCGGCAAACTTAATGCCGGCATATTCGCCGCCAACCTGATAAGCCGCTAAGGGAAGGTGGGTTTCCTGTCTTAGTCGACTTAACACATCCAAATAGGGCGTGCCGGGTTTCACCATCAAAATATCTGCGCCTTCCTCTTCATCGAGCAGTGCTTCGAGCAAGGCTTGGCGACCATTGGCGTAATCGAGTTGGTAGCCTTTACGGTTTCCGCTAAGTTCACAATCCACTGCGGCCCTAAAAGGCCCATAGAAGGAGGAGGCGAACTTGGCTGCATGGGCCAAAATGGCAATGTGCTCAAAGCCTGCCTCATCCAGCCCTTGGCGAATGGCTTTAATCTGGCCGTCCATCATGGCCGATGGCGCCAGCATATCGGCTCCGGCTTTGGCGGCAGTAATGGATTGTTTGACTAAGTTAGCCACGGTTTGATCGTTACAGACTTCGTCATGGTGCATTACGCCGCAGTGTCCGTGGTTGGTATATTCACAAAAACAAATATCGGGGATCACCATCATCTCTGGTGCGGCGGTTTTGATGGTGCGGATCATTCGCGCGAGTAAGCCATTGTCATCCCAAGTGTCGCTGCCCTGCGCATCTTTGGTGTGTGAAATGCCAAAGGGCATCACATAACGGATCCCTAGGGCGTAAAGCCTTTGAATTTCATCGGCAAGCGTACTCTCGGGCAGACGGCTGATCCCCGGCAAGGTTGAAATGGGCACGGCTTGGCTGATGTGCTCTTCGATGAAGAGTGGGTGAACCAAGTCGCTTAGGGAAATCTGGGTTTCACGCACTAGGTCACGCATGGCCTCGGTGCGGCGCAGGCGTCTTAAACGGCGAAGGGGTTTAAGGTTTGTTTTGAATGTACTGCTCATTGAATTTCCTTATTTACAGAGTGCAAAGCATTACGCGAAGCTTCGCGTAAGTGGGAGAGAGTAAAAACGATGCTTAGGACGTGCTTGTTTTGGTGAACTTGATTAAGTGAGACAAAAGCTTCAACACTGTTTGCTCAGACCCAAAATGGAGGAAAAGTTTCCCAATATTTGGCCAAAGGCCGGAGAGGTTTTTGAGTTAGTGATGGCGATCACAAACCCAGCGCTAAGCTAATCGATCTATTAGCCGCCGCTTTTAAGCCTTTGCTTTCGATTATTTGATGTTATCATTTGCGCCAATTTACACTTGGTATAGTGCAGGACCTAATAAGTCACTTTTCGTCTGTCCAACTATACCCACAGCGCGGTTTTTATATGACAACACCCCAAGACTCTGTTTGTATTCTCGCCCTCGACACTTGTACCGAAGCTTGTTCGGCTGCCCTGTATTATCAAGGACAGATTTTTGCTGAGTTAGCCGATGCGCCTCGGGAGCATAGTCAGCGTTTATTGCCTATGGTGGAAGCCGTATTAAAACAAGCCAATGTCGGCTTAGATAAACTGGATGCGATTGCCTACGGCCGTGGGCCAGGTAGTTTTACGGGTATCCGTATTTGCACCAGCATGACCCAAGGTTTAGCCCTAGGGTTAGACCTACCCGTTATCGGCATTTCCACCTTAGCGGCCATGGCACAAATGGCGATTGCTGAGCACGCTGCCGAGCAAGTGCTCTGTTGTATCGATGCTCGTATGGGAGAAGTGTACTGGGGGCAATTTGTTGCCGTCGATGGCATTGCCACCTTAGTCGGTAAAGAGGTAGTGAGCGTGCCAGAGCAGGTTGAACTGGCATTCGATCTTAATAGAGCCATTGTCGGCTGTGGCACTGGGTTTGATGCTTATCCCGAGTTACTAGCGTTAGGCAGCGGCATTACTTCCTTAGCGGCGGTGAAGTATCCCGATGCTCGAGCCATGTTAGCGCTGGCCGAAGTCGGTATCAAAGCGGGATTAACCACCAGTGTCGATGAACTCGAACCTGTATATTTACGTGATACTGTGACATGGAAAAAGTTGCCGGGACGTGAATAAACTGTTCATTCTTGCCTATGATACGTTAGAATCTAAAGTGTCTGCATGGGTTCTCGATGCAGACATCAATTCTTAGTTAGGCACTCGTCACAACAGCCTAACAAGGTTAACTAGGCTAATAGGATATAAACTGGGCATTTCGATGCAGGTAAATTCGCTTCAAACGAGTTTGACACAAGCGGTTGCGAGTAATCGCCCCGCAGTCATACAGGGAATGTCGCCGACGGAAGCGCCGCGCCCAGTGATTGAGCTCGATGCGGTTTCGGCCTTAGCCTTTGATGATACCTCTGAAGGACCTGCGCAAAACTTACAATCTAGACTCGGTGCCCAGCTCGACTACGAGCAAAGTACTCGAGGTCATCAAGGGGCTATCGCCCAATACCTACAAACCCAACATGCCGCTAAACGTGAAGAAATTCAGCAGATGGTGGGCGTGGATATTTATGCCTGATAGCTCGCCCGTGTCTTCTCAATCCCGTTTAACTCCTCGTTTAACTGGCGGTCTTCCTAGCCGCGGTTTGTTTATCATCGAACTGATGTTGGCGCTATTGCTGACGCGTATTCCTTACCTGAGCGTGCCTTTTAAGTGGCTCGAGAGCTATTTTCACGAGTTGTCCCATGGGATCGCGACTGTGCTCAGTGGCGGCATAGTGAGTCATATTCAGCTCTTTCCCAATGGCGCTGGGTTTTGCTTTAGCCAAGGTGGCTCGCCACTCGTGATTGGATTTGCGGGTTATTTTGGCGCGGCCTGTTGGGGTTACCTTATTTATCTGCTGGCAACTTGGCCTAAGGGCATTCGCTTAAGCTTTGCCTTTCTGGGCGGTTTAGTGGTGTTAAGTGGTCTGCTGTGGGGGAGAGATTTACTGACCTTAGCCATTTTAGTTGTGCTGACGATAGTGCTATTACTGCCGTTAAAACTCAGCAAAAACAAAATCCTCACGCAATTTTTACGCATCATTGGCCTAATGATCATGCTCAATGCGCTGGCAAGCCCAACTGTACTACTTGGGCTCGAAGGGCAGGGCGATGCGGTGTTGCTGGCTGAGCGTTCATGGATCCCTGCATGGATATGGGTGGCGATTTGGCTGTTTTGCAGTATCTGCGCCTTGTTTATGGCTTGGCGAAGGATTGATTCTGCCTCGTCACGCTAAAATACTCCTGCGTTAACGCCTTTCTTGCATCACAATTATTTACAGCCTAATTGGCCAACTTATGTGGCTATTTCTTGGATTTTCTTACATTGACTGCTAGCTTAAGTCTTCGGTATCCAAGGAGAATTATTATGAAAAAAGTCACACTCGTCGCCAGTATGCTGATTGCTGGTCTATGTTCAGGCATGGCCTATGCCGATGAAGGTTTGGATAAAGCCATTAAGAGCGAGTTTCGCCAAGCGAAAAACGCCAGCCGCGATAGTTATCGTCACCCCGCAGAAACCCTCACATTTTTTGGTATTACCCCAACACAAACCGTGATTGAACTCTGGCCAGGCAATGGCTGGTACACGGAAATTCTCGCGCCTTATTTAGCGCCTGAGGGACAGTATATTGCCGCAAGCTTTGAAACTAACCCAAGCACAGACACCCCAGGTAATCGCTATCGTGCCAAAGCGGGCGTGAAATTCGATACTTGGATGACGGCTAATAAAGCCTTGTTTGGTAATGCGAAAATGCTGATCCTCGACCCACCGGCCAAGATGAATTTAGGTGCCGATGGCAGTGCGGACTTGGTATTAACCTTCCGTAACTTGCATAACTGGGCCTCAAGCGATCAGCTGGAAAACGTGTTTACAGCTTCCTATAAAGTGCTTAAAGATGGCGGTGTGTTTGGTGTGGTTGAACATAGAGCCAACAAAGGCATGAATATAAGTACTGGCTATATGGACCAAGACGAGATGATCGCGCTGGCCAAAAAAGTCGGGTTTACCTTAGCCGAAAGCTCAGAAATCAACGCCAATCCGAAAGACACTAAGGACTACGCTAAGGGGGTATGGACGCTACCACCTTCCTTTGCTCTAGGCGATACCGATAAGGAAAAATACCAAGCAATTGGTGAGAGCGATCGCATGACGCTCAAATTTATCAAAAAATCGCGCTAATCACCTGACATTAGAGGCAATATGTGGCAATCTTTCGCCCCCAAAAATCAAGTCGAGTTTGTGTTACCCCATATCAAGCTGAGTGGTCGATTATGGGGGGCGAAAGATAAACCGTTATTACTCGCGTTGCATGGTTGGTTAGACAATGCGAACAGTTTTGAGCCACTAGCTGAGTATTTGCCTCATTATCAGATACTTGCCATAGATTGGCCCGGTCATGGCTTTTCTGCGCATCGGCCGGGGCATTATCCGTTGCATTGGATTGACTATTTATACGATCTCGATGCGTTACTGGCGATGTTGCCGCAAAAGCCGTTGGCCATTATCGGACATTCGTTAGGGGGCATTATTGCCTCCGCGTATACCGCAACCTTTCCTGAAAAGGTTAACAAACTGATTTTGATTGAGGCGTTAAGCCCACTATTTGAGTCGCCAACTCAGGCAAAAACGCGGCTGCGAAAGAGTTTTTATCAGCACGAGAAGTTTTTAGCGCAAAAGCATAAACAGCTAAAAGTCTACGACAACATGGACACGGCAGTAAAAGCCAGAGTGCACTTAACTGGGCTGGCGGAGCCTTGGTGCCGCTTGTTACTCGAGCGCAATATGCAACCTACCACCGATGGTGTTGCCTGGCGCAGTGATCCAAGATTAAGGCTCGACTCGCCAATGCGACTTACCTTTGAGCAGGTCGATGCATTGATGCAGCACATCTCTGTCTCGACCCTATTGATTTGCGGCAAACAGGGCTTTAGCCAGTTGCAGTCGGCACTGCCTAAGGCGAGGAAATGGTTCACACACTTGTCTGAACATATGCTCGAGGGCGATCACCATGTGCATATGGATAACGCCAAAGGGGTTGCACACTTGATCCAGCAGTTTGTCGAATAATCGCTTTTGATTACATAAAAAAGACGCTAGGTTTTTTATTTTTTTTATGTGATGATGATCAAAATTAAAACGCCCGTATGATTTATCAGGGGCAATCAATAACAATAAAATGTAAGTCGGTATTTTAACTCGGTATTTGTCGAGTATTGACGGTAGTAGGGATACCGTGTCCGCAGTTATGGGGATTTAGGAGAAAGTAGTGGATCAGCCTTGGATTAATCATTTGCCAAAAGATGTGCCTGCTGAGATTAATGTGGATCAGTATTCATCACTCGTCGATATGTTCGAGACAGCGGTGGCTAAATATGCGGATCAACCAGCATTTATCAACATGGGAGCTACGCTAACTTACCGTAAACTTGAAGAACGCAGCCGCGCGTTTGCCGCCTATCTGCAAAATGAATTAAAGCTACAAAAGGGTGACCGCGTTGCCCTGATGATGCCGAATTTGCTGCAATATCCCATTGCGCTGTTCGGCATTTTACGTGCGGGCATGGTAGTGGTTAACGTTAACCCACTTTACACTCCGCGCGAATTAAAGCACCAATTAGTCGACTCGGGCGCTAAGGCTATTGTTGTGGTATCGAACTTTGCCCGTACCTTGGAAGAAGTTGTCGAACAGACACCTGTAAAAAGCGTGATTATCACAAGTTTAGGTGACCAACTCAGTGCGCCAAAACGCACCTTAGTTAACTTTGTGGTTAAATACATCAAAAAACTAGTGCCTAAATACGATCTACCCCATGCACTCTCGATGCGCGAAACCCTCTCAAGAGGGCGCCGTATGCAGTATGTCAAACCGGTTATCACGGGTGATGACTTAGCCTTTTTGCAATACACAGGTGGTACGACTGGGGTGTCAAAGGGCGCCATGTTGACCCACAGAAACGTGGTCGCAAACGTATTGCAGGCGAATGGGGCTTACTCCCCGGCACTACGTGATGGCAGTGAGTTTGTGGTCACTGCCTTACCGCTTTACCATATTTTTGCATTAACAGTGAACTGCTTACTGTTTTTACATAAGGGCAGTCAGAACCTGTTAATCACTAACCCTCGCGATATTCCAGGGTTTGTGGCTGAACTCAAGAAATATCCTTTTACCGCGCTGACGGGCGTCAACACCCTGTTTAATGCGTTAGTGAACAGTAGCGATTTTGCTGAACTGGACTTTTCTCGCCTCAAATTATCCATTGGTGGCGGGATGGCGGTACAAAAAGCCGTAGCCGACAAATGGCAGAGCATCACCAAAACCCGCTTACTCGAAGGTTATGGTTTAACCGAAGCGTCACCGCTACTCACATGCTGCCCCTATAACTTAGATGGCTACAACGGTTCTATCGGGTTCCCGGCACCATCAACCTTAATTCAAGTACGTGATGATGCGGGTAATGTGTTACCGCAAGGTGAGACGGGTGAGCTGTTGGGTAAAGGCCCACAAATCATGAAAGGCTATTGGCAGCGTCCAGAAGAGACCGCCAAAGTGATTGATAAAGACGGCTGGCTCGCCACGGGCGATATCGGTTATATGGATGAACAAGGTTTCTTCTATATCGTCGATCGTAAGAAAGACATGATTTTAGTTTCGGGCTTCAACGTCTTCCCCAATGAAGTCGAAGAAGTGGTTGCTTTGCATCCTAAAGTCATTGAAGTGGCCGCAGTTGGGGTACCAAATGACGCGAGCGGTGAATTAGTAAAGGTGTTTGTGGTGGCAAAAGATAAATCTTTAACCGCTGACGACATCATTAAGCATTGCCGCGCGCATTTAACGGGATATAAAGTACCGAAGCTGGTAGAATTTAGGGATGAGTTACCTAAAACCAACGTGGGTAAGATCTTGCGACGAGAGCTTCGAGACGAAGTGAAGCGCGCGTAAGATTGAAGCCGGCATCAGCCGGCTTTTGTTTTTATGGAATGTGATTAACCCACAGGAACTGGAGAAGAATTTGTCAGTGTTTCAGTATGTGAGCGACGAAGCGAGCCTCAATGCCCTCGTAGCTCAATATCAACAGAGTCCGCTGCTCGTATTAGATACCGAGTTTGTGCGCACACGTACCTATTACGCTAAGCTTGGCCTTATTCAAGCCTATGATGGTAAAACCTTAGCCTTAATTGACCCTGTTGCCTTACCCGACCTCAGTGCATTCTGGTCTTTGCTGGATAATCCTAACATTATCAAACTAGTGCACTCTTGCAGTGAGGACTTAGAGGTCTTCGCCCACTATGGTCAGCGTCAACCAACGCCCTTATTCGATAGCCAAATTGCCGCCTCTTTATGTGGCATGGGCCATGGCCTGGGTTATGCCAAGTTAGTGGAAACCTGTTTAGGTGAAGTGATTGATAAAGGTGAGTCGCGCACCGACTGGATGCGCCGCCCTTTGACTGAGGCGCAGCTTAGCTACGCCGCCAACGATGTGTTGTATCTGTATCAACTCTATCCGCAACTCGCCGACAAGCTTAAAGCGCAAGATCGCTTAGGCTGGCTGTATGAAGAAGGTGAGCGGATGACAGAAGGGCGCTTAGCGCCGCCGGATATGGATACTGCGTACCTGAGAGTCAAAAACGCTTTTCAGCTTACCGAGAATCAGCTGGCTTACCTTAAAGTGCTGGCGAAGTGGCGTTTAGAAAAAGCCTTAGCGCGGGATTTAGCCTTGGGCTTTGTGATAAAAGATCATGGTTTGATTGCTCTTGCGAAGAAACAACCTAAGAGCATGAGTGATTTGCTCAAACTGAACGATTTGACCGAGCAAGAGAAACGCATTCACGGTAAAGATATTTTACGGGTGATGCAGACCGCGGATTTAAACAATCCACCAGAATTAGTGGATGTCTTAGCGCTCAAACCAGGTTACAAATCGGCCTTTAAGAACATAAAAACCTGCTTAACTGAACTGTGCGAGCAGCATGCCATCCCGATGGAAATGCTAGGCTCAAAACGTCATATTCATGAGTATTTACAATGGCGTTGGGATAAGCAGCAGGGTGAGTTACCGACGGTCTTGAGTGGTTGGCGCGGACAAATTGCCGCCGAATCGTTGGCAAAGCTTGAAGTTTAATATTTAAGGCTGTTTAAAGGCTGATTTTAAAAGCTGAAGTAAAATCGAGGTCTTGGCAATCGTTGAGGCCTTTATCACTTTAATTAATCACTTATATCAAGGCTTAACTCAGCTCATTTCGCCCAAATGCTAGAAAAATCACAGCAGAAAGCGTCATCCCCGTGATGAGGATGACGCCAACGCTCGACTTATCTGTCAGGCAGTGTGACGTTAAGTTCGAGTACCGACAGGTTATCGTCGTTCTGATCTAACTGCACAGAAACTTGATCATCAGAAATATGCACATATTTGCGGATCACGGCGATAATTTCTTGTTTCATCTGTGGAAAATAATCGGGTGTATCCCGTTGTCCACGTTGATGGGCCACAATAATTTGTAGTCGCTCTTTTGCCATTACCGCAGTGCTAGGCTTTTTCTTGCTTTTGAAATAGTCGAGTAAAGACATAATTAGCTACCAAATATCCGTTGTAAGAAACCTTTTTTCTCTTCCGTAATGAAGCGTACTGGCACATCTTCACCCAGTAAACGCGCGACCGTATCACTGTAAGCCGCACCTGCATCACTCTCTTGATCGATAATCACAGGCACACCCGAGTTAGAGGCCTTGAGTACAGATTGTGATTCAGGGATAACACCAAGTAATTCAATGGCAAGGATTTCTTTTACATCGTCAACACTTAACATTTCGCCCGATTTTACCCGACTAGGAGAATAACGAGTCAGCAGTAAGTACTCTTTTATCGGTTCTAAATTCAGTTCGGCGCGGCGTGACTTGCTCTGTAGCATACCCAGAATACGGTCAGAGTCCCGAACCGAGCTCACTTCAGGGTTGGTGGTCACAATGGCGATATCGGCAAAATACAGTGCCATCATCGCGCCTTGCTCGATCCCTGCGGGTGAGTCACAGAGAATAAAATCAAATTCTTTCGCTAAATCATCAAGCACACGACCCACGCCTTCTTTGGTCAGTGCATCTTTATCACGGGTTTGCGATGCAGGCAGTACAAACAGTTTGTCGCAGCGTTTGTCTTTAATCAGAGCCTGATTTAAATTGGCTTCGCCGTTGATCACATTGACAAAATCATAGACGACGCGGCGCTCACAGCCCATGATCAGATCTAAGTTACGTAAGCCTATATCGAAATCGATAACAACAGTTTTATGCCCTTGTAGTGCAAGTCCAGTTGCAATCGCCGCACTGGATGTGGTCTTACCAACACCACCTTTACCTGAAGTGACAACAATAATTTGTGCCATGTTTCTCTCTATCCTTTTTTATGCCATTTAGAGGGGCAATGATTCAACGATAAGCGACTCGCCATTTAAGCGAATGCAGCCGCTTTTATCTGAGCTATGTTGTTGTAGATTTTCAGCGAGCCAATATTGCCCTGCTATTGAAACTAATTCAGCCTCGAGGGAATGGGCGATGATCACTGCGCTGCTGTCGCCAGCCGCGCCCGCCATGGCTTTTCCTCGTAATGCGCCATAAATATGAATGCTACCATCGGCAATGACTTCAGCGCCATTCCCTACGGCACCAAATATGATTAAATCGCCATTTTTTGCATAGACTTGCTGACCTGAACGGATATTTTGCTTCAAAACCTTAGTTTGACGCGGCGCAGGCGGGGGCGTAACGCTCTGTTTGCCCGCTTTCACTATGGCAAGTCCTAGGGTCTTGGCTTGATTACTGAGAGCGATGGTTGCCCCGGTGATCCCCACGATAACTAACTGGCGGGAAAGTAATAACTCTTTTAAGCCATGTAAATTGAAATCGTTATCTTGGATGGCGCTGAGGTTGACGACTAAGGGGGCACCCAGAAAAAATTGAGGGGCTTGTGCCAATTTGCTATCTAATTCAGCCATGACAGCATTTAAGTCGCTGCTATTGATATGAAGCACTGAAAGAGTAAAAGAAGCGCCTTTTAACTCTAAGCTAGGTTTTGACATCCCGGCACTATTCTCCAGAAATCATCAGTCGGTTCGCTGATTTTGCAATTAAATTACTAGGCGACCATGTTATAGTGTGCCCCATTGACTGGCAAGTTTGAACTATTGGATATTTATACTGTTATGCTATGTGCGGTTTATAAAAGTAGTCGAAAGGCTGACACTTATTTATTTGTGAACAAAAGGGACTGTTTTGATGACGTCCCCCAAGCGCTGTTGGATATGTTTGGTGTGCCTCAGTTAGTGATGGTGTTCCCCATAGCTAAGCGTGAATCCCTCGGTATTGCCGATATTCAAAAGGTCAGAGCAGCACTCGAGGAAAAGGGTTTTTATTTACAAATTCCGCCACCGCAGGTTAATTTATTGGCCGAACACAGAGTAAGTCTTGGGATTAAAGACTAGCCAATAAACTTCGGACAATGGTATATGCCAAAGACACTCCTTAAACGCGTTGCAGCATGTACATTGATTTTCTTGCCCTTGATAAGCCATAGCGCGCTAGGGCAAGATACCTCCTTCAATGATTATCTTCTTAAGCTTAAGCAAGAGGCGAGTGCTCAAGGCATTAGCCAAGCGACGCTCGATACGGCTTTTCCGCAGATAAAACGCTTTAAAAAAGCCAATGTGGCCGCAGCGCCAAGCCAATCTAAAACCCTTGAAACCTATCTGCCAGAAGTGGTACCGGAATGGAAGGTGGATACGGCGCGCGTGCTCTTTAACGAGCATGAAGTGACGTTGACACACATTGCTGATAAATATCAGGTGCAGCCGCGGTTTTTAGTGGCGCTCTGGGGCTTAGTGTCTAACTTTGGTGATGCGTCCGGGGATTATCCTGTACTGTCTGTAATGGCGTCGTTAGCCTTTACGGGCGAAGATACGGCGCGTTACCAGCGGGAGTTTATGGCCGCGCTTTTGATCATGGATAAAGAGCATCTTAAGTTTGATGATCTTAAAAGCAATGACAAAGGCTTTATGGGGCAAACCCAATTGCTTCCGAGTGAATATTTAGCCTACGGCCAAGATGGCGACGGTGATGGTAAAAAAGACATTTGGCACAATGTGACCGATGCCTTTGCCTCTGCCGCGAACCTGCTTAAGCAGCAGGGCTGGAATGGGGAGGATACCTGGGGACGTCAGGTTCAAGCACCGGCGGATCTGAAGGCCGAGTTTATCGGACTCAATCAATCCCAAACCTTAGCCAAGTGGCAACAGCTAGGTGTCAGGCGTTTCGATAATACGGATTTACCCAATCGTGAGGATATTCACGCTTCGCTTATCATGCCCGACGGCGCCAAAGGCCGAAAATATCTGGTCTATGGCAATTACCGCGCCTTAATGCACTGGCAAGCGGTGAATTATTTAGGCGAGGGCGATTATTTTGGCATCTCTGTGGTGCATTTATCGGAGAGAATTAAGACTCCCCAGTAAATTGGTGTAAAATGGCCCGCACTAAGCGGGTTTTTTATATGAAGATAAGCGTAAACATGGCATTTTGGCAGAATAAAGCGTTAACCGAATTGACGTCGCAGGAGTGGGAGTCCCTCTGCGATGGTTGTGGTAAGTGTTGTTTAAACAAGTTGATCGATGATGAAACTGAAGAGTTGTATTACACCAATGCAGCTTGCCTACTGCTCGATCATCAAAGTGCTAGCTGCAAGCATTATAGTGACCGTTTTAGCCATGTTCCCCAATGTACTGTGATCACACTGCAAAACGTCCATGAACTGACGTGGTTACCCGATAGCTGTGCCTATCGTCGTTTAGCCGCCGGTCGAGAATTACCAAGCTGGCATCCATTACTTACTGGCTCTAAAGAAGCCATGCACCTTGCGGGTATGTCGATTCAAGGCAAAGTGGTGGATGAGCGCAGGGTGAAAGATATTGAAGATCATATCGTGCTGTGGCCGCTGAAAGATCTAGATTAACGCCATTGCAGCAGCGTTTGTCTCAATTAACAGACATTAATAAACAATCAGGTGTTAATGAACAAAAAGGAGCAACTAACCATTGGGTTGAGTGCTCCTTTTTCTCTCTAGGCTTTAAAACCAAAGCGTTATCTATCAAGGAATGGCGGTGTTATTGCTGTATCACAGCTAAGTAACGCCACACTATTCCTCGATTAGATAAAGTACTTATTCAACCAGAATGACTATTTTTCAACGATAATCACTATTTTTCAACAATAGTTACTTTTTCGATAATAATCGGCTCACGTGGCACGTCCTCATGGCCTGCAACACGGGTGGTTTTTACGCCTTCAATTTGCAGTACGACCTCGAGTCCCGCGGTGACTTTACCAAATACCGCATAACCCCAACCGTTGTTCGTGGTTGCTGTGTGGTCGAGGAACTCATTGTTGGCCGTATTAATAAAAAACTGCGCGGTCGCCGAGTGCGGTGCATCGGTACGGGCCATAGCGATAGTGCCCAACACATTCGATAGGCCTTTGTTGGCTTCGTTGACAATCGGCTCGTGGGTGGGCTTTTCCTTCATTTTGGCGGTAAAACCACCGCCTTGGATCATAAAGCCTTTGATCACTCGATGGAAAATCGTGTGCTCATAAAAACCTTCTTGGCAGTAGCGGATAAAGTTTTTGGCGGTAACGGGCGCGCGCTCCATATCGAGTTCGATACTGATATCACCGAAGTTGGTTGTAAAAATAATCGTCATATTTGCTTCTGCTATTTTGAGTTAATTCGTTAATAAGCTGCTAATTCACTTAGTGCTTTTGTGCCAAGGATTTGCCTGGGGTTCGGTATCACCCTGCGGCTTGATGCTGTTTTGCCATGGATTACCTTGCAGTGGGCTCGTAGGGCGGCTATCTGAACGAGTACCTGAGCGACTATCCGTCCCTGTCTTTGGGGCTTTAGGCGCAGGAGTCGCTTTGGCACTACGATGCTTCTTGGCTTGTGTCGCCTCAAAGGTGCCCGGCTTGCCGCTCGAATAGGGGCGGGGTTGAGCACTTGTGTCGGTCGGTTTATGGGGTTTACGCTCTGTTGTCGATGCCGATTTAGGCACAAAATCGAGTATGGAAATCGGCACGATTTTTTTCGGCTCAAAGCCTGCTATCTCCCTGCGTACGATAACATGACCTAAGCGACGTTCGATGGCGCATAGGTTTCTGAAATCATCCTTAGAGACAAACGAAATCGCTTCACCTTGGTTACCCGCACGTCCTGTACGGCCAATACGGTGAATATAGTCGTCGGCTTCATCGGGCAAGTCGTAGTTGATCACCCGTGCTAAGGCATCGATATCAATACCGCGTGAGGCCACACCCGTAGCGACCAAGAAGGAGACTTTACCCGCTTTAAAATCGATAAGCAGTTGCTCACGCACCGCTTGGCTGCGGCCACTGTGAAAAGCCTCTGCAACAATGCCACGCTTTTCTAACTGGCTAACCAATTTGGCGGCGCCGTGTTTGGTTTGGATAAAAATTAATGCCTGTGACCAGTTATTTTCTTGGATCAAATGACTCAGCAACGCTGACTTTTTATCTTTATCGACCGTGGTCAACCATTGGTCAATATGAGTCGACGCCGCGCTCTTACGGCTGATTTCAATTTCGATGGCGTCCGGAATAGCGGATTTTGCCAGCGCTTTCACCTGTTTCGATAAGGTGGCTGAAAATAAGAGATTTTGTCGCTGCTCGGGCAGCTTTTCTATGATGCTATTAATATCTTCGATAAAGCCCATATCGAGCATGCGGTCGGCTTCGTCGAGCACCAATACTGAAACTTCATCGAAACGGATGGCCCTTTGGGTATACATGTCGAGCAAACGCCCTGGCGTGGCCACCAGTAAATCGACGCCTTCAATCAGTCGTTTCTTTTGCGGCGCGGCGTCGACACCACCGTACATCGCCATGGCCGTTAAGGGTAAATACTTGGCGTATTGGTTGATATTTTCTTCGACCTGAAGCGCTAACTCACGTGTGGGGGTGAGTATGATGGCCCGCACTCGCTTAGGGCGGATCTTGGGGGCATCGGCGAATCTGTGTAGCAGCGGCAGCACAAAACTGGCGGTTTTACCTGTGCCCGTTTGCGCCGCAGCAAGCACATTCTTGCCCGCTAAAATGCTGGGTATGGCCTTTGTCTGTATCGGCGTGGGGGTCGTGTAACCCAGTTCAGTCACCGCTTTGACAAGCGCGCTGTGTAATCCAAGTTGGGAGAATGGCATTGAGAGTCTCAACTAAATGATTTATTGGCAAACTGTAGGCCTGAGGCGAACAGCGAAGCAGGTCGCTATTATAGCAGTAGCGATAGTGAAATAGGGGATTATCTCTCGCAGGTTGGCAGTTGAGCGCTATCGGCACTCGGGCTTACAAATTTGTAACTGGGCATGTATTCGCTTGCAACACAGCTGCAATTAGGCGGCTGATATGATTAACTTAAGTCCTTTTATTGGCGTCTGATGAGTTAAGTTTTTAGACGCTTACGGTCGCCTCGAGGCACTGGAATTAACGCATAAATATAAAAAGGACGAAAAAGAATGAAGAAAACCGCCATCTCTCTTGCGATCTTGTTATCGCTCACAGGCCTTGCGGGTTGCCAATCGCAATCAACTCAAGCGTCAGCCGATACCGCCAAATCAAGCGTGGTCGGTGCTGATGTGAAGACCAGCGCCTTTGCACAATTTAGCCAGACTTTTATCGATGATTTGTGGCAATTAGCGCCAACCTGGGCGCTTTACAGCGGCAAACATGTTAATGATGGCTATTTAGAAATCCCCAATGAAGCGAGCCGTGTTAAGACCCTTGCCTTTGTAAAAACTCAGCAGGCAAAGCTGAAACAGTTTGAACTTAAGTCTCTGAGCTCTAACGAAACCATCGATTATCACTTGATTGATAATCTGCTAAACAGCATGGCGTGGGAAATCACCGACTTTAAATCATGGCAATGGGATCCCTCGAGCTATAACGTGGCGGGCGGTTTTGCACAAATCATCAATGAAAACTTTGCGCCACTGGATGACAGATTACGCTCCGTATTGGCCAGAATGGAAAATATCCCAGCTTATTACGCCGCGGCGCGCAGCAATATTCAGCAGCCAACCCTAGAACACACTGAATTGGCTGTGATGCAAAACCAAGGTGCGTTTTCGGTCTTCTCCGATGATTTATTGAAGCAAGTGGCGGATTCGGGTCTGTCAGATGCGGAAAAATCGCTGTTTAAATCCCGTTTCGACACGGCAACGAAAGCGATTAACGAACATATTACTTGGTTAAATGCACAGGTCAGCCAACTGAAAAAAGACGGTGCCAGCAGCTTTAGAATTGGTGAAGAATTATACGAGCAAAAGTTTGCCTTTGATATCCAAGCGGGCATGACAGCAAAACAGCTTTATCAAAAAGCCATGGCGGATAAAGAAAGAGTGCAAGGTGAAATGGCGAAGATCACCGACAAGCTGTGGCCAAAATATTTCACTACGCCAAAACCTGCCGACAATAAAATCGCGATTCGCCAATTGATTGATAAATTATCGACAGAGCACGTTAAGCGTGATGACTTTGTGAGCGAAGTACGTAAACAAATTCCTGAGTTGATTGAATTTGTAAATCAAAAAGACTTAGTGACCTTAGATCCTAAAAAACCATTAGTCGTGCGTGAAACCCCTGAGTATATGCGTGGTTATGCTGGAGCTTCGATTAGTGCGCCTGGTCCTTATGATAAATTAGGCAATACCTATTATAACGTCACGCCACTCGATGGTATGAGTGATGAATCCGCAGAAAGCTATTTACGCGAATATAACCACTGGATATTACAGATTTTAAATATCCATGAGGCGATTCCTGGACACTATACCCAATTAGTTTATTCCAATGAGTCACCAAGCTTAGTGAAAAGCTTATTTGGTAATGGCGCTATGGTCGAAGGTTGGGCCGTTTATACCGAACGCATGATGCTTGAAGAGGGTTATGGTAATTTTGAGCCTGAAATGTGGTTGATGTATTACAAGTGGAATTTACGTGTTATCTGTAACACCATCTTAGACTACAGCATTCATGTTAAAGGCATGACTGAAGAGCAAGCCATTAGTCTGATGATGGATGAAGCGTTCCAGCAACGTGCTGAGGCGGAAGGCAAATGGCGCCGTGCCACCCTAAGCCAAGTGCAGCTGACCAGTTACTACTCGGGTTACCGCGAAATTTACGATTTCCGCGAAGAATATAAGCAGCTCAAAGGCAAGGATTTTGACCTAAAAGCATTCCATGAGAAGTTCTTAAGTTATGGCAGTGCACCGGTGAAATATATTCGCCAATTAATGTTAGAGATGTAATCTACCATCCAGATATAAGGCGCAGGGTTAGCGCCTTATATCTATTTGTGTTTTATCCATCAATTGGTGGTGAGCGATGCATTAATCACTCTCTAAAACAACAATCACTTAAGCAAATGTTTCCTGAGAATTTACATTTATCAGAAATGTTAGCGGATTAGGTCAGTCATGTTGGGTATCGAAGTTAATTATTTCTTAGTGCTAGAATCAGCCATAATGGCTAATACTTCTTCGTAGGAAAGGTTTAATTCGCGAGAGAGGTTAATGATTTTGGTTTTATAGGTTTGAATGTTTTCTTGTTGTGCGAGCTGATGTTTCTTTTCTTCTACTAATTCGTTAACAGTTTCTTGCAGTATCAATAATCGACGTAAACTGTAGTCTAGGGATTTGATATATTTTCCCATTTGTTGTTTATTACGGGCTTGCTCAAGATCCATTGAGGCTTTTTTCTCATATCCATATTCATCCAGCGCAGCGATAGCGCTTTGCAAATCAAGATCTGTTGTCATTTGGTGTTCACTTTATTACAAGAAGTTGAGAAGCTAAATAATGAATTTGCTTTACCCAAGCGGGTGTCATAGGAGGTTAACTATCGCAGATTATCATGTTTCTGCCAATGCTCATAAAGTAATTAAAGCGTAAAAGTAACTAAAAAGTCGAGTTTCGCATTGGGCTTGTAGGGGTCTACAATAATGGTTAGTCTAAACTTTTCACTTCGCGGAGAGCCAAATGCTTGATCTATTGCCTGATTTGTTCGATCACTATCCATCAAAATTGACGCTGTTACCGCTCGATTTTCGTAGTTTTGGTGGTAAGCGTTTGTTTTGGGGTGAAGTTGTTACGGTTAAATGTTTTGAAGATAACTCCAAAGTGAAAGAAGTGCTGGCCCAGCCTGGTCATGGAAAAGTGTTAGTCGTCGATGGTGGTAGTTCGTCCCGTCGGGCGTTATTGGGGGATTTGATTGCACAAAGTGCCCTCGATAACGGCTGGCAAGGCGTGGTGATTAATGGCTATGTCCGTGATGCGGCGAGGCTTTCTACTTTTAACCTCGGCGTTTATGCCTTAGGGGCTATGCCGATCAAGACCGAAAAATTAAACCAAGGTCAAATCGATGTGCCGATTGAGTTTGGTACTGTCGTGATTAAACCCGGCATGATGCTTTATGCCGATGAGAATGGCATTGCCGTTAGCGAGGAGTCATTAAACTTCGCTTTTTTAAATTAAGTTTTATCAAAAATTCAAGATGTTATTGATAAGGATGTTTCTATGAAATTCATTAAGTGGCTTATAGCTCTTCTAGTGACCTTAGTCGTTGCTGTCACCGTATATCTCACCGTATTTTTTGACCCTAATGATTTTAAACCGGAAATAGTCAACGCCGTTAAAAAACAAACTGGGCGTGAATTTGTCATTGCTGATGACTTGTCGTGGACGTTTTTTCCCACGGTAGGGATTAATTTAGGGGGTGTTTCTCTCTCTAACCCTGAGGGATTTACCCCAAAATCTATGTTAGAAGTGAATAAAGCGGTGGCCGAAGTCGAGCTTATGCCACTCTTTAGTAAACAAATTGAAATTGCTCAGCTCAGTCTCGATGGTGCAAAAATCAATCTGGTTACTCGTAAAAATGGTAGCTCGAGCCTCGATGGTTTAACGGGCAATGCCGCTGAAAAACCAGCAACGCCTGCCGAGCCAAGCGCCAAAGCGCAATTAACCAGCATTGATGTGGGCGGCGTTTCGATTACCAATACCGAAATCAATTTAATTGATGAAGCCAAGGGACAAACCCAAACCTTAACCTTAAAGCAATTTACGCTGGGGGCATTTTCACTCGATAAATTTGCACCTATTAGCTACGAATTTGCCGCGACCATGCCGGACATGACAGTGAGCAGTAAGGGCGAAGGGCAAATCAAATTAAGCCATGATTTTAATCAACTGGTGATCGAGAAGCTGGATATTGAAACTCAGGTTGAAGGTGAAGGTATCCCCAATAAAAAATTGACTGCCGAGGTCAGTGTAAACAGCCAAATCGCATTAGATAAAAAGCAATTGTCTGCGCACATCAGCAAGTTAACTGCGATGGATATCAATGCAACGGGCAAGTTGGCGGTCAATTATGGCGGAAAAGTACCGCAAATTAGCGCGGATTTCCAACTCGGCGATATTGATCTCGATGCCTTGTTGCCTAAATCTGATACGGCGGAAAAACAAACCGCAGCAACGCCTACACAAACCCAGGCGGCTGAACCAGATCTCACCGCGCTCAATGGCTTGGATGCCAAACTCACCTTAGCGGTAAAATCCATTAAGGTGGCGAACCTATCAACGCAAAACTGGTTGATGGATTTGGGCATTAAGAATGGTGTGGTCGACCTTAAGCAACTGACTGCGGATCTTTACCAAGGTAAGTTGATGCTGAATGCACAGGTCGATGCCCGTTCAAAAGTCGCGAGTTATCAATTTGATAAGCAAATCTCGGGTGTTCAAATTCGTCCATTACTCAAGGATGCCGCCGAGCTGGAAATCCTGGCAGGTACGGCGAATTTTAACGTCAAAGGCAAAGGTAAGAGTTTAATTCCAGAGCAGTTGAAGAAAAACCTACTTGCTAATGGCCGTTTTGATATTACCGACGGTGCCCTTTACGGGGTGAATATTCCGCAAATGATCCGTAGCGCTCAGGCCAAGTTAAAGGGTGATATGTCCGCCGACACGAAAGAGGAGCGTAAAACCGACTTTTCGAGCCTGACGGGTAACTTCACCCTTGAGAATGGTGTGGCGACAAATCCTGATCTTGCCATGTCATCACCACTATTACGGGTGGCGGGTAAGGGCAGTGCAAACCTGCTGACCGAAGGCTTGGATTATCGATTGACCACGACCTTAGTCAACTCCCTTAAAGGTCAAGGCGGCAACGAAAAAGATGCATTGGCTGGCATTGATATTCCACTTGCGATCACCGGCACCTTCCAAAAGCCTGAATATGCCTTAGATACCCAAGCGCTACTGAATAATCAGTTGAAGGAAGAAACGGATAAAGCCAAGGATAAGTTAAAGGATTCCTTACTGAAAAAACTCGGTGGTTTTTAGGAATGCTAAAATACTCCTCCAAGCCAGTGTCGAGGTCTAAGCCTCGAACAACGCAGGCCTTAGGTCGTATCCTGCGTCCGTTTGGTGTAGTGCTGGTAGCGGGGCAGCTATTTGGCTGCTTTGCCCCGCAAGCCCAGCCTAATGTGCCAAAAACGGATATTCGTACCGAGGCGGCTAAACAACCTGAACTGTTACAGACCGCCGATTTAGCCGCAAAGCTACAAGGGATAGAGACAAAATCCAGCTTAAAGGTTGAACAGGTCTCGAGCCATCAGTCTCAGGCTTTGCTTACTGGTGAGCTTTCCCTCGATGCTTTTGTGGATTTTAAACAGCCGCTTAAGGCGACATTAACTGTTCGTAATCCCTCGACTCAGGCGGTTGCACTGCGTTATCACTCGGGCATGACTGCCGATTTGCTACTGACCACAGTGCAAGGAAAGCGTCTTTGGGCTTGGTCTGACGATATGATGTTTACTCAAGCCCTGCGTGATAAGCAGTTAGCCGCTGGTGAGGAGTTAGTGGTCAGGTTTGCGATCCCGCCAAAAGCCTTGGCAGGGATCCCAAATGATGGGGCTCATCTTGAAGCGCAATTTGCCGCAAAGGCGCTGGAGAGCGAATTGCCAGCAATGGCGCCCGTCGTGTACTTGCTCACCCTTGAGTAACGGGATTCTTGCAAACTGCAGTGTATTTAAGATTGCAGATTGAAAGATAGCGGGTTTCAAGGACAAGAGGCTATTTAGGACGATTTTTTGCGAATGAAAAAGGCAGTAACCTAGGGTTACTGCCTTTTTGTTTGCCATTATTACAAATGGCTTAAGTGTTAATGCTTGTAGCTCTTTCGCCGATAAGTCGGACTTAACTCAATATCTAAGCCGTTTTCAAACTCAGCATTAGGCATTTAAATTGCTTTCATCCACAACCAGCTTTAACACTTGGCCGGGTTGAATATATTGTGATGGCGTTAAGCTGTTCCATTCGAGCAGTTCAGCGACGGTCACTTTAAACTTGCTGGCAATGCGTGCTAACGAATCACCAGATTTCACCTTGTAGCTGACGGTACGAATTTGCTCCGCCGCAACTTGGGTTTGCGGTGCTACTATGATCAGTTTTTGGCCCATCTGCAATTTACTGTCTTTGCTTAAATGGTTCCAAGCAGTGAGCTGCTTAACCGATACTTTATGAGCTTGAGCTATTTGCCACAGGGTGTCGCCGGATTTCACTTGGTAAGTCAACTTATTGCCAGAGGTCGAAGTTGCCGCTTTTTTGGGTAATTTCTGGCTGGTTGACATCGCATATAGCTGTTTATCGTCGGCGGATACGGGGATAATCAGATGTCTTCCAGCGACGATAGTGTTATTTTTCATACCATTAGCCGCGCGGATCGCATTGACTGTGGTATGGTGTTTCTGGGCGATGGCGCCGATACTGTCACCGGATTTAATGGTGTATCTGAGCCAACTCACACGGGCATCACTCTCGGTTTCGGCCAGTGCTTTTTTAAACTCTTCTGACTTATCAATCGGCAATACCAAGGTATGGGGGCCAGTCGGAGCGGTCGCCCAGCGATTGTATCCAGGATTGAGTTTTAATAGCTCATGGGTCGTCATATTGGCGAGCCCTGCCGCCATGGCCAAGTCAATTTGGCTATCGATATCAACTACTTCGATAGAAGGGCTGTTATCAATTGGCGCGAGTGTAATACCGTACTCGTCGGCATGTTTTATCACTTCGGCAAGGGCCAATAATTGTGGCACGTAACGCTCAGTCTCTTTTGGGAGATCGAGTGACCAAAAATCGGTTTTAAGTCCTTTATCCTCATTGCGTTTAATCGCATTGAGGACGCGAGACTCACCAGAATTGTAGGCCGCAATCGCATAGAGCCAATTATTATTGGTTTTGTCGTACAGGTATTCGAGCATGTCCAAGGCGGCTACGGTGGAGGCGGGCACATCACGACGGCCGTCGTACCACCAATTCATCTCTAACCCAAAATGGCTTGCCATTGGAGTCGTAAATTGCCAAAGCCCAGATGCAGCACTGGCCGATGAAGCACTGGGATCGAAAGCACTTTCAATAATAGGCAAGAGTGCGATCTCGATCGGCAGATGGCGCTTTTCAAGCTCTTCGACGATCAAATACATGTAAGGCGCCGCACGCTCAGAAATCACTTCGAGGTGTTTGGGGTTGCTAATGTACCAATCGCGATAATAGTTAACTAATTTTTTGTCAGGAACCGGAAGTTGCATTCCTTGACGAATTCGCTCCCAAACATCAGTAATTTGCGCCGATTCAGGTTCGGTTGCGAGATAATACTGTGGGACGCTATTTTCGGTTGTGACGGTTTCAGCTTCAGGTTTGGTCACCTGATGGTTGTCTAAGGTCTGACAACCTGTGAGTAGGGCAAATCCCCCTACTACAACATAAAGTGATACTCTCATGGAAAACGATAGTCCTCTGTTAGTGCATTGCCACTGCACACATCGAATAGCATAAATAAGCTAATTGATTGATTATTATGTAAATAGTGGCAACACAGAGCGCAAAGTATTCACGCAAAAACGAGCCATTCTATGGGATCTTTTCGATCTTGTCCTTAAATTATCGTACATCTTGTAGGGTCACTTTTGATTTACATCATCAAAAGTGGAAAAAATTGTATAAATTTCAGCCATAAATGGATCGTTTTTAACTAGAAAATATCTTTCCACTGCCTGAGTAGGGTAAAACAGGTCAGTTCATCTGTTTTAGTCAGATCTTGATCACAAAACTGATTTTTTATGCTGTTGACTATGGTGGGCGCTAATGGACGCAGGAAGGGATTAATTGCCCGCTCTAATTCTATCGTTGAGGGAATGGTGGCTTTGTTTTGGGCGCGAAGGTCGTTGGTGCGTTTCACATAGGCCTTGAGTGCTTCATTATCGGTATCGACCGCTTGGGCAAATTTCAGATTGGCGAGGGTGTATTCATGGGCGCAGTACACGCGGGTTGTATCGGGCAGCGCCGCGAGCAGACTTAAGGATTGCCACATCTGCGCTGGCGAGCCTTCAAATAAACGGCCGCAGCCCGCGCTAAAAAGCGTATCACCGCAAAATAATGCGCCATCAACCAGATAGGCTATATGCCCAGCCGTATGACCAGGCACGGACAAGATATGCACTGGTGCATCGATAAAGGGCAGGGTGAGTGTATCGCTAGGCTTTGGGTCAATTGGCAGATTGATGCCTTGAATGGCTTCACTTTGTGGGCCATAAACCGCTAAGGTATGGCCTGTTGTCTGCTCAACATGGGCCGCGAGGGCGGCGATCCCTCCAGTGTGATCCCTATGGTGATGGGTTATCAAAATACCTGCAAGCGTGAGTTGATGTTTGTGTAAGTAGTCGAGTACGACATTGGCATCGCCCGGGTCAACCACATACACATTTTGCTGGGAGTCTTGTCGCAACACCCAGATATAATTGTCATTAAAGGCATTAATCGCTGTTATAGTGAGCATAGCACCGCCGATCGCTGTATTTCGATTTGAAGATAGGGTTATTATCCATAAGAGGGGTCCATTTGGCGACTGTTGGTATTGCATGAGACAAAAGCCAAGGCTGTCATGGCAAGATAGGATGATCTCAATTCAGCATTAAGCAAATGGTAACGGGAAGGGAGGAGACTTGTGTCGTATAACAGTACTGTGCGCAAACCCGAGCAATGGGAAGATTTGCCCAATGGTCCTGCACTCCAACAAGCCGTGGCCGATAAGCTTGCCGATTGGTGGCCGAGGGTATTTGGTTATCACCTCCTCAAACTTGGTCCATTAAGTGCCGAGCTGTCGAGCATGGCATCCCCCGTTGCCCATCATTTTTCTTTGTGTTCAGAGCCAAATGCCTCACTCATTGGGGATTTTTGTCATTTGCCCTTACAAAATGGGGTGATCGATGCGGTGCTGATGAGCCTGTTGCTCGAATTTGAGGCCGATCCCTACCGTATTTTGCGGGAAACCGATAGGGTGCTGATCGCCGGCGGTTACTTATTTATTGTGGGTTTTAATCCCCTAAGCCCAGTGTTTCTTGGCAAGTTATGGCCTAAATATCAGGACAATTTGCCCTGGTGCGGACGTTTTTTTATGCCATCTCGGGTGCGAGATTGGTTGGGATTATTAGGTTATCAAGTGGTGAGCGATGAGCGTTTGGTCTATCACCCTTTAATTGGTGAGTTTAATGAAGGCCGTTTTATGCAGCAAACCTTGGCCTCCTGGCTACCCAGTGCGGGCAGTTTATATTTGATTGTGGCGCGTAAATTAGAGTCGCCATTAACGCCCATCCGCGACAAACGTAAAGTGTTACAACCTAATTGGTCTACTGCCCCTAGCGCAGGTCGAACCGGACATTTATCCGAACATACCAAATAAGTTCATCTATATAATGAGTCTGTTATGCGAATAACCTTAAGGCAACTTGCGGTATTTGAAGCTGTTGCACGCAGTGGGCAAGTAGCCAAAGCGGCGGAGCAGGTTAATCTCTCGCCGCCAGCGACCTCAATGGCCTTGGCCGAATTAGAAAAGCAGCTTAACGCCCGTTTATTTGAACGGATTGGTAATAGGTTGCAGCTCAACTCCCAGGGTAATCTGTTACTGCCACTGGCGACGGACTTGTTGCATCGAGTCGAGCAAATCGAGCAGGCGTTCACCCGCCAAGACGGCGATTTGGTCGGGCATTTAAGCGTGAGTGCCAGTTCGACTATCGGCAACTATTTAATGGCGAAGGCGGCGGTGGCCTTTTGTCAGCAACACACTCAGACCCATGTAGATGTGGCGATTACCAATACCCAAGATGTTATCCAATCGGTCGCGCAATTTCGCGCCGAAATGGGCTTTATCGAAGGGCATTGCACCGATAACCGCTTGAATATTGAGCCATGGCATAAGGACAGGTTATTGGTCTTTTGCCATCCCGCCCATCCTCTCGCGGGGCAAACGGTCAAACCCGTTGAGGTCAAAGGCCTATCATGGGTACTCAGGGAGGAAGGCTCGGGTACGCGGGAGTATTTTGTTAATGCTGCCAATGAATTAGGAATGCAGCCCGAGGCGAAGTTTTGTTTTACTACCCCCGATGCTATCAAGCTTGCGGTAAAACAAGGGGCGGGACTTGGCGTGCTCTCTGAATTGGCGCTGGATAAAGACATCAGCCGAAAAGAGTTAGCCCTAGTCACCATCGAAGGCTTAGTGCTAGAGCGTCAGTTTTACCGCATCACCCATAAGAGCCGTCAAGCAACCTCGCTAGGATCGGCCTTTGTGCAGTTTTGCAGTAATTTTTTTCATTTATCTCGGGAATTAACGGCGCAACGTTAAGCGCCGAAATCAAGGCTGGCATTAGGACTCAGCCTGATAACCTTCATCGATCTGGGTAGGGCTCGCTTCGGCGGCGGCGCGGGCGAGTTGATCGCAGCGTTCATTCTCTGCGTGCCCGGCGTGGCCTTTCACCCAACGCCAATCGATATGATGGAGTTGGGCGGCTTTGTCTAGGCGTTTCCAGAGATCGACATTTTTCACCGGTGTTCGATTAGAGGTCATCCAACCTTTTTTCTTCCAACCGTGGATCCAAGTGGTGATCCCTTGGCGCATATATTGGCTATCGCTGGTTAAAATGACCTTGCAAGGCTCTTTTAAGGCCTCGAGGGCAACGATGGGGGCTAATAATTCCATGCGATTATTGGTCGTCAGGGCAAAACCATCGGACATCTCCTTTGTATGGCCCTTATAATTCATTACAATGCCATAGCCACCGGGGCCAGGATTGCCTAAGCAAGAGCCATCGGTGAAGATGTGGATCAGTTTTAGTTCAGTCATCAAATGGTTACCAGCGGCGTAAATATCGGCCGAGTATAACCAAAAAATGTCATAAGAAGCGCATAAAAGTATGAATATTATCTCAAACGCGAGCCGTCAGGTTATTTTGGATACTGAAACCACGGGTATGAACCAAGGCAGTGGTGCAGTGTATTTAGGGCACAGAATTATTGAGATAGGCTGTGTTGAGGTGATCAACCGCCGTTTAACGGGACGTTATTACCATCAATATATTAATCCCGGCCAAGCGATTGACCCAGAAGCTATTGCGGTTCACGGGATCACCGATGAGCGCGTCGCCAATGAGCCGCGATTTCATCAGATAGCGCAGGAGTTTATCGATTTTATCAGTGGCGCAGAAATTGTGGCCCATAACGCAAACTTCGACGTGAGCTTTATGGACCATGAGTTTTCACTGCTGCAGCCTTTAGGGCCAAAGACGAGTGATATTTGTGAGATTTTAGACTCCCTCGACATTGCAAAATTTTTGCATCCAGGGCAAAAGAACAACTTAGACGCGCTGTGTAAACGTTATGGCATAGATAACTCTCGCCGCCTGTACCACGGGGCATTACTCGACGCCGAGATCCTTGCTGATGTGTATTTGGCGATGACGGGCGGGCAGACTAAGTTTAATCTTTCTAACGAAGAAGTCGGCCAAGAGGCCGGTGGTATTCAACGCTTTGATCCCACATCACTTAATCTTAAAGTGATCCGCGCATCTGCCGATGAACTCGTTATGCATGAAGAGCGTCTTGATTTAGTCGCAAAATCAGGAAAATGCCTCTGGAGAGGATAATTTATTGCCTATGACGATGTCGCTGCGAAAATCCCTACTGAATACCACCTTAGTGCTCAGCAGTCTCTGCTTGAGCGCGCCATCGTTTGCGGCTGATGCTGAGCCTGTAGCGGTAAAACCGACAACGCCAGCCATGAATCTGACGACTCAGGGCAAAGATGCGCAGCCCAGTGACACAAAAGCGACTGCCATTAAAGTCAATGAGGTTAATGCGAGTGCCGATAAACCCGCTGACGCAAAAGTAAACGCCGAAAAGCAAGTTGATGCAAAACCGATCACGGAAGTTAAGGCAAAACCGCCCAAGCCTATGACTACTCAAGCGGTGCCTGTGAGTACTGCTTCTGAACTTAAAAATCGATTTAGAGTTGACCATATGGTCAGCAGTATGACGCTGTTGATCCAACGGGAGTACGGCTCTGCGCCTGTGGTTATCGTTCTGCCCGACGGCAGTAAGTGGTACGCCAATCGTCATCCAGAAACGGTAAAATGGGTCGATGGCATCACCGGAGACATCATTTATATCGAATCGCCTCAACCTGGCCCTTGGCAATTGGTGGGTAAGGTGGTTCCAGGTTCGCAACTCAAACGTGTCTCTAAACTTGAGATTGAAGTGCAGCAACTGCCACAGCCGTTATTCCAAGGCGAAGAAGCCAAAGTCGTCGCCCAATTAATGGGGGATGCGGAGCGGGTACGCATGCCGGGGCTAGATTATTTAGTCGAGTGGACCGCGCATTTTGTGAGTAAACATCGCGCTGGAGATGAGAACTTTGCCGCCGGTGACATTATCGTCGGCTCTTACAAAGATAATGGCGAAAAGTTCGATGAAAGACCCGACGATGGCATGTTTACCAGCGATATCAATCTAAAACAGCCCTGGGGCGAGTACGATTTTGTGGTGCAGGCACGTAACAACGTGTTTGAGAGACAGGTTTCATTTCCCTTTACCTTATCTCCAAGGCCAGTTAATGCCGAGGTGATCACCCCAGAGGATCCCTTAACAGGACAATGGAAAATCATGTTGCACGCCGATAGCAGTGTGCTGCAATTGGCTGAAACCCATTTCTCCTTCGAGCTTGTTGGGCCAGCAGGTTTACAACTTCCTCTTGTGCTACATGGGCTTAAGGAGAGTGAAACTGAATTGCAAATACCGCCTGTTACCGAGTTTGGCAGCTACCGGATTAAAGGCACTGTGGCGACAACGACAGTCACGGGTCGTCAAATTATGCTGGATTTACCCGAACTCTTCTTTAACTTAGTTCAACCTCCTGAACCTCCACCGAGTGAAGAGGAGTTAGCCGCCGTTGCAGCCCAAAAAGCCGCTGAAGAAGAAGCCGTCGCAAAACAGGATGCGCTGTTTTGGATCATTACCATCAATGCTGTGTTAATAGTGCTTGGCGTTGCGGGGCTGATTATTTGGCGTAAGCGGCAGAGTTTAGCGCAGGCGCTAGCCGCTGCAGAGCAGCGTATGTTAGATGAGGCGGAGCAGAATAAGCCTGAAGCCCCATCCCTTGATGAGATTGATTTAACGATGCCGGACGAGTCTGACCCGCGAAGATAAATTAACCACCCAATGCAGGGGGAGTTTACACAGGTTTTGCGGATATTTTGTTCACTTATCATGGGGTTTTGTTAAGTTTGGCGAAATTTTAACTAAACGATGCAATAGAGTGAAAAAAACGGTTGACGCTTCGAACGCTCAACCGTATTATTCACCGCAACTTGAGTGGAGCGGTAGTTCAGTTGGTTAGAATACCGGCCTGTCACGCCGGGGGTCGCGGGTTCGAGTCCCGTCCGCTCCGCCAGTCAAGTTATTGAAAGTTAAAATTATAGTGCTCAAGTAGCGGTATAATAAAAAGTTTGGAGCGGTAGTTCAGTTGGTTAGAATACCGGCCTGTCACGCCGGGGGTCGCGGGTTCGAGTCCCGTCCGCTCCGCCAACATTCATGAAGCCCATGCTATTAAATAGCATGGGCTTTTTGATTTTATCTATTCAATATTCCCAATCTGTCGACGAGTAAGTCGAGTGCCCAATACGTGACATCTTACACTGACAAACCATTCGTTTAAGGGAAAATCGAGACCGATGTTGAAGGATTAACTCGAATCTGACCACTTTTGATTTTTAGAAAATAGGTTCCCATTTTCTTCAAGATTTCCAAATCTTAGGTTCGCTCTGTGAGTTGTCCTTTAAGTCTTAATACCTCGTAGCAAGCTCTGCTTCTATGGACCTAGTGTTTGATTTCATCTCGGCACGGGAGCACCAATTGTAGAGTTCTGACTCATAAAATTAAGCCCATGAATAGCTGCAGACATGCCAATTTTCTGAGCGATCTTAATGGCTTAGTCTTAAATTATTATGTATGGATTTTAGGGGTTCTGTGTTGCCTTATATCACTAGATATAAGGCTTACGGTTGTTTACCGAAATTGTGGAGATTTAGAAAGGTGGCCGGCAATTTTATAGAACAAATAATTAAGGCTCGTGCTCCACAAGTACCAAAGAAAGCCAAATTTAAAGAGTGATTGCATGCAGTTGATTTCGGAGCAGAGCAACAAAATGCGGAACTTCTTTGGGCTAAAAAAGTGTTACTGGCAGCTCTCAGGCCTTACACATTAAATGCTTTAATAAAAAACGGGAGACTTGTTCTATTGGCAAAGGACGGCTGTACAAATAGCCCTGAATAATATCGCAACCTCGCTCAAGCAATGCATCATATTGTGCTTGAGTTTCAACACCTTCGGCCACCACATCTAATCCGAGTTTATGCGCCAGTTCGATTATCCCTTCACAAACATCGGCATCACGGGGATCGGTGGCCATATGAATAATGAAACTGCGATCCAGTTTCAACGCATTGATCGGTAGGCGTTTAAGATATGACATGGATGAGTAACCCGTGCCAAAATCATCAATATAAAGTTGGATATTCAATTCTCTCAACGCTTGGAGTTTACTGATGGCTTCCTCGGGATTGTGCATCATCATTGACTCTGTTACCTCCATTTCCAGCATGTTGGGTTTAATTGCATATTGAGCAAGTAACAACTTCACCCGATCTAGTAATGTGGAACTGGTTAGTTGGCTGGGAGAAAGATTAACGGCTATTTGAATTTCACCTAATCCTTGAGTCGACCATGCTGATAATTGTTGGCAGGCTGTTTCTATCACCCAGTCGCCAATTTGATTTATCAAACCAAGGCTCTCTGCCAGAGGGATAAACAATGCTGGAGACATAAAGCCATGCATGGGTCTGTTCCAGCGGAGTAGGGCCTCAACTCCTGCGACTTGTTTGTCTGCCAAGCGTATTTTGGGTTGGTAATAGAGTTCAAATTGTTTCTCTATTAAAGCAATGCGCAAATCCCGTTCTAACAGTATTCTCTCAGATACGGCTTTACTGAGATGAGCAGAATAAAACTGTATCTGATCGCGCCCTTGATCTTTGGCATGATACATAGCTGATTCGGCATGTTTAATTAAGTGCCAAACCATATCGCCATCTGCAGGGTAACTACTGACACCCACACTCGCCGTTAGATGAAAGACTTGTCCTGCAACCCGATATGGTTCGGCACATACCATTCGTAGACGTTCTGCGACCATGGCCACTTCGTCTGCCGATCCTGTTTTTGCCAGTAATATGGCAAAGTCACCACTGGAAAATCTGGCAAGACTACCGGACAACCAATCACACTGATCCAACCGTCTAGCAGCTGCTTTGATAATCTCATTTGCAGATTCATGACCCAATGCATTATTTACATATTTAAACTGATCAAAATTTATCAGTAATACCGCTAACTGTTGTTTAGAACGCTTTGCATTGTCCAGTGCTAGTTGTAACGATTGTTCAAATTTGTGCTGGTTAGGAAGGCCGGTCAGATTATCTGTAACACGCTGATATTCTAGATGTTCCTTGAGTTGTAAGAGTTCAGTGATTTCAGTTGAAAATCCAACTAATGCAGGTTCTTGTCCCGGCAGTTTTATCGGTACTTTTATTGACCAAAAAGAACGTTCAATACCGTCGGCTCCAACGACTATTTCTTGTGTACTCTTACGCAAACCGGATTGAAAAACTTGCTTATCCATCTCCATTAAAGGATCCGCAAAATTCTCATTCATCAATTCGAGATCGGTTTTACCGATAATATCACTTAATGAACGATTGTGGAGTTCAACAATTTTGTGATTAGCATATAGATATTTACCGTCAATCGACTTCATATAAACAAAGGCATCAATGTTTGAAAGAAGAGTATTAAGCAATTGATTGTGCTCACCAATTCTATCTGCAATACTTCTGCGGCCTGTGATGTCAATCGATATGCCAAATAGTCCAGAAATATCACCGTTAATGTCTCGTAGTGGTATTCTAATTGACCAAAAAAGCCGTTTTTCTCTGGTCTTTCTAACGACCAGCTCCTCCTCCATTAATAATTCTTCACCCTGTTGTAAAACCCTTTTATCTCCTTCGCGCAGTATTTTTGCTAGCCCAAGCTCCAAGAATTGTTCAGCCTTCTGCCCCAAGATTTCTGGCAAGGATGCCTGATAAAATTTACAGACAGCTTCATTTACGAAGGTATAGCGATCAGCATGGTCTTTCGTGAATATGTAGACACCAGCCTGATTCAATAAGGGTGCCAATTGGATAAGTTGAACTTGTGTATCCGCATCTTGAAAACGACTACTCGGCATTATTGTCGTCCCACGCTTAACGTGAAATAAAGGGGGGATGAAGCCTTTTTTGAATCAATTTCAATGCACATGATTTTATCATTCACTTGATGTTTTTTGATGAGTATAGACGTAATCATCAAAGCTATAGATTTATGCCTTGTGTGAGCCTCAAGTAGCGGTAAACAATTCCAGTAGAATAAGTCGACTAATGTAGCAGGCTCTAATGTAACACTTTATGCAGTATAGCATCTCTAATGGTGTGGAAAAATGGCTTTTTTTCAAAACGTTAAATGATGAACAGTCCTTTGTGTCTGCTTGAATATTAACTGTACCATGAGTTTTAGGCATTCCTCGCCCAATAAGCTTGTTTCACGTCTTTATCCTGGCGTAGTTTTTCCTAACAGAGCGTTATCATTTCGAATACTCAAGGTATCCGCTAGCAGATGCTTTACCCTCAACCATGGCGCTGACTGAGATTGTTCCTTGATACTAGTAGCACACTTCTTTCACCGCCCATAAGGCTTTTGGCAACCGATTGCTATGTGACGTCTATTTTCCTATCAGTGGTTTTGTCATGAGGTTTTGGTTGAAAAACAAGGTAGAAAGTGGAGCGTACAGATCAAATCAATTGCACATGTTTTAGTTCAATCAACTTAGGAAACACAGTCTATAAAACGATAGTGGTTAATCATTCTACCACTATAATTCAAAATGTTACGGGGTTGTCTAGATGCAAATTTAATATAGCTATCGCAGTTAAATTTTATTTACTACGGGTAGCTATTCTATTCTGTCGTTGTTTGTATTGACATCCTAATATTTAACCATTAATTGATATGTTGTTAGAGTCATCCTTCCGCCCATCTTGGCAGTTAATAAAGCTACGGAATACCTTAGTGTTTATAATGTCGACTTTAATAGAATTCCTGGAGCCGAAGTGGTTCATTTTTTATCGAGTCGTCATAAGTTTGCATTTTGCTATTCCTGTCTAAAAAAATTCTCTTAAAAATAAATTTACTTGTTAATGATGTCAAAGAGTCTTATTTTAATGTTTCAATGATTTTTGATATGGCTTGTGGAGAAAATTATGTTTGATGCTTTAGTCTTGACACAAGAAGATAGTCGTATAAACGCTCGAGTTGCTCAGATCAGCGAAACGGATCTACCTGAAGGTGAAGTCTTAGTCGATGTTGCTTATTCCTCATTAAATTATAAAGATGGTTTAGCAGTGACGGGAACAGGCAAAATTATTCGTCAGTTTCCTATGGTTCCTGGGATCGATTTTGCCGGTGTTGTTAACCAATCGAATGATCCTAGATATCAAGCTGGCGATCAGGTGATTTTGACAGGGTGGGGCGTAGGCGAAAATCACTGGGGCGGTATGGCGCAAAAAGCTAGAGTCAAAGCGGATTGGTTGGTATCTATGCCCCAAAACTGTGACCCTGCCAAAGCGATGATGATTGGTACCGCAGGGCTTACGGCGATGTTATGCGTGCAAGCACTTGAGCAGGCTGGCGTGACGCCTCAAAGTGGGGATATTCTGGTCACAGGAGCCAGCGGTGGTGTGGGTTCTGTTGCTGTGACTCTACTTGCCAATGCTGGCTATCGTGTGGTCGCCTGCAGTGGTCGGGTTGAGCAGAATACGCCATTATTGCTGCAGCTTGGTGCAGCAGAAGTAATTGATCGTCGTGAGCTTGAGCAAGATGCAAAGCCGCTCGAGGCGCAGCGCTGGGCAGGTGTGGTTGATACCGTTGGTAATAAGATCCTCGCTAAGGCATTAGCACAAATTCAATACGGTGGTGCTGCCGCGATTTGTGGTTTAGCGGGCGGGTTTGCCTTACCAACAACCGTAATGCCATTTATTTTGCGGGGAGTAAATTTACTGGGAATCGATTCGGTTTATTGTCCATTTGAGAAACGAAAGGCTGCGTGGGAAGCTGTGGTTAAAGCGTTACCAGCGCATTTTTATCAACAAGCATGCCAACAGATATCATTGGCAGAGGTTCCTGACTTTGCGAATAAGATTATTCAAGGCCAAGTTACAGGGCGTGTATTAGTTAGGCTTTAATCTAATAATATTTGTAATAGATAGGTTTTATCTCTCTTTCTATTTTATAAATGGCAGCACATTAGTGTTGCCATTTTTATTTTAATTATCATGCTTGTTTAGCCTGGCTACGTTAATGGAGTTGTGTCAATTTTTGGAATGGTTTCCATAATTGAACTTGAGTCAAATTTTGTCGCAAAACTGAATTTGGTTTACATTTATTTTGTTGCACTCATTTTAGCCTAAGTAAGTCTGGTAATTCTCACGTTTTGGAATGTATTCCACCTTTAATATGTCCCTGTCTACTAAAACAATAAGGGTGATGACAGATGAGAAAATATGATCTGCTAGGACGCCGTAATTTTATTAAAGGCTTGGGTGCCGCTACAGGTGTTGCAATTGCAGCACCTGCTATGGCGTTATCAGAAAAGGCCGACGGTGTTAAATGGGATAAAGAAGTTGAAGTGCTAATTGTGGGATCTGGTTTTGCAGGATTGGCTGCAGGTATAGAGGCTATTCGCAAAGGCGCTAAAGATGTACATATATTTGAAAAAATGTCTTATTTCGGTGGTAACTCTGCAATTAACGGCGGTTTATTCGCGGCACCTGGGACGCCAATGCAGAAAAAAGAAGGCATTGATGATTCAGTTGAAAAAATGGTAGCAGATCAAATTGCATCTGGCCGCGGTATTGCGGACGAGAGCTTATTACGGCATGTGGCTTCACATGCTGTAGAGGCGCTGCAAATGACGTTAGATGCAGGAGCTGAATTTCATCCATATTTGCAGCAACTGGGTGGTCATTCCGTTGCTCGAACTTACCAAACGAGTGTGAGTTGTGGTGCCGGTATTACTCAACCTCTGCTAAAAGAGTGCCGCAGGCTAGGTGTAAAGACCCATAACCGCGCTAAGTTTGAAGGTTTCATTCTGGGGGGGAAGGGAAATGTTGTCGGTGTGAAAATGCGCGAAAACTATCACTTTGCTGAAGATCAACCAGGGAAGGTTGTTAATATTCGAGCATTGCGAGGCGTGCTTATGGCGACCGGCGGCTTTGCGCAGAATATCGATTTTCGGATGGCGCAAGATCCGACGCTAACCTCTGAAGTAGGCTGTACCAATGCGCCTGGCGCGACGGGTGAGGGCATGTTGGAAATGTTCCGCTTAGGGGCAGTGCCTGTCCACCTTGCCCATATCCAATCTGGGCCATGGGCTTCGCCCGATGAAGGCGGCTTTGGCTATGTATCTAATTATTCGATTTTTAACTTCCCTCATTCAATTGCGATTAACTGTATGACTGGTAAACGCTTTATGGATGAGATTGCGGACCGGAAAACACGAGCCGATGCGGAGTTGGCATGTCGTGATGCTAAAGGTGAACCGCTACCACCCATTTTAATTACGAGTTTTAAAGACTCTAAGCAGCATCCTAATACTGCCAAAGTGCTTAAATATAATGTGGGTTGGAAGTTCGATACTCTTGAGGCGTTAGCGAAACACTTTGGCATACCAATCGAGCCATTAAAAGCGCAGATTGAAGAATATAACAGCTATGTCAAAACGGGCGTTGATAAGCAATTTAACAAGAATATGACAAAAGCCAAGGATAAATATATTGAAGCGCCATTTACCGTAGTTCGTCTATGGCCAAAAGTGCATTACTGCCAAGGTGGTGTGCAGGTCAATACTAAGGCACAAGTGAAAGACAGCTTTACGGGTCAACCTATCCCAGGTTTGTATGCTGCAGGTGAAGTCTGTGGTGGTATTCACGGTGTTAGCCGTCTGGGGAGCTGCTCAATTCCAGAATGTATGGTGATGGGTATGACAGCCGCCCGCAGCATGATGCAAGCCTAAGTGGCCAGTAAATAAGAGGAATCAATAATGAAAATGTTAAATATTGTACTCGCACTGGTCTTAGGTGGCTTGGTGAGTCTGTCTGCTCACGCCGTAGAACAACGTCCTTGGCATAAAGAAGTCATTGGCAAAGATTGTAAGGTATGTCACGACAATGGCATCAAGCAATTTCCTTCGGATCAAGCTTGTTTGCAGTGTCACGATGTGGATGATTTAGCAAAGAAAACGGCTCGTAGTGAAGAGGATAAGTGGCAGAATCCACATAATAATCTGCATTATGGTAAAGATCTGCCGTGTCAGGAATGTCACGGTGAACATAAGTCTAAGCAACCTTTATGCAGTAATTGCCACACCTTTAAGTTTGACAAGTATAAAAAGTAAAGGCTCCGACATGGCCTAGGATTACCCTAGGCTATCACTCAATCTTAACTCGCTTAATGTTTAAGATGATATAAATTTGGCGCCACCTAAGTTTATGAAACAAATATAGCGAATTGACAAATTAAATTATCCCTGCAAAGCAATTTATAGTTAACATCCTCGCTTTATGTGCCCCTTAGTGGTTATGACTAAGGGGCTTTTTTATGGTTTTTAGTTAAATATCCTTGTTAAACATGATGTTACAACTTATGTGGCCAGTATTGCTTTTTTAGTCGGCTAGGCTGTTTTGCCTATGTGCTAGCTACATTTTTGGAATGGATTCCAAGCGTATTATTCACTCCGTAAGTGGTTAGAAAAATAATATGTGAATAAGGATGAGATGAATGAAAAAGGCAATCATTGCTCTGTCATTGTTATCGATAAACGCTGCTATGGCAGCTAATCTACCTGACTATTTAGATGAGACGGATATATACAATGCACGGTTTAAGTGTTTGGGAGAACCTGTCAAGCATTCGAAAGCAGATCAAAATTATCTCGATATGCTTTGGGATGAGACGCTAACCTACCTTAAGGCCTACGCTATCGCGTTAACCAATGGCGAAAACAGTCACTGCCTGAATTCTGATGAGGCCATTGTCGATTCGACCCTGAGTGCAAATAAGATGTGCATTATGGATCGTAGAGACATGCAGTTGATGGTGAAAAACATCTATCAGGTGATCTACAACGCCGACAAGGCTAAACAATGTTTCGGCGCCCGTGAAGAGGTTAATTGGATTTATAACCCCGGTGGCGAATTAACCAAACACTCACCCGTTGCGCAGTATTTCAAGCGTACAACGTTTGATGAATTCTTTAAAACAAAGGTGACAAATAAAGAGGTGCAGAAATTAGGTCAGATCTTCACTGATAATTTCTATAAGATGGTCACTGGTGATGAAGTGAAAATGCCCTCAGCCTTTCCATATGATATCAGCGCCAACACTCTACCCAATTTGTGGGCAGCAGCAGGTTGGTTTCCTATGTATGCCGAAGAGAGTAAGCGAAATGATAAGAATTTTAACAACATCCGCGGTGGCTATGCCTATGCTGAGATCTTCGGTCATTGGGGATTACTCCGTATCGATGAGATTAATGGTGAAAAGGTGGGTGCTGAAGTGGGGATGACAGTACAGTTAGTCGATACGCTCTATCCCTATCACAATCATGCGATTGCGGAGATCTACTACAACATGCGCGTACCCGCGTGTGCCAATCAATTTAAGAGTTTTGCCGTACGTGCTGATTCGCCCTTGCTCAAGACGGTGAAGCAAGATGACAAAATGCGCAGAGTGCAATTCGATGCCGCACAACACAATGGCCATACCATGTGGTTAGCCAGCAGCTATCAGCAAGATCCCTTGATGTATTTCCACAAGAACACAATACATGCTTTTGATATCGATGGTAGCTGTGAAGCTAAGCCTCATGAGCGGGCTATTGTCTCGGTTTGGGCCAGAAGTAATGCCCATGACAAGCGCAATGACTATGGAACGACACTGCTGTGTGAGTCGGCGAAACATCCAGGGACTCCAGCAAATAAAGATGAGGTTATTCAGTGTGATCTGACTAACTTGAAGTGGTAATAACGGAAAAATAAGGCCAAAAATAAGGTCAATATGAAGTGGTACCGTGCACCTAAAATTGCATGGAAAATAAAGAGGTAAATGATGAAAAATCTAAACTTATATCTTATCGCAGCATGGATTTTCCTTGCATTGACAACGAGTGCGGTACAGGCAGAAGAACCGCAAAATGGCATTGATGTTGGCGGTACTGTTAGGGTGAATTATGCCTATAAAGATTACAGTCAGAGCTCAAAAGATAAGGGCGGCGATCTTACTTTCGATATGGCGGCAATTAAGTTTAACGGTAAGCTGGGTGAGTGGGGACTTGCCAGTGAATACCGTTTTTATGATGGCTGGCAAGCGCTGCGTTATGGTTATGGTTTTTACGACCTTAGTGCTGACTGGCAGATTCAATTCGGTGTGAATCAGGTACCTTTTGGTAATCCTGGATTTATTTCAAACAGCTTCTGGTTTGGCGTGCCTTACTACTTAGGATTCGAAGATGATTACGACTTGGGGGTGAAAGGGGTATACCAGAAGGGCGCTTGGGGGACCGAAATGGCCTTCTATAAGAATGCGGAATATGGCGCTGGTCGCGCCGATCGTTACTCACCTGATCTGTATAGCGGTATTGTTAACGGTACCGAATACAACAACGAAGAGACGAACCAGTTAAACCTACGTCAAATGTACGAGATGAGCTATGAAGGTGGCAAAACCCTTTTGGGTGGCTCTATCGAATACGGCCAGATCTATAACGATGCAACGGGCAACAATGGTGACCGCTATGCTGTCGCGATTCATCTGGATGCGACCTACAATGGTTGGGGCCTACAACTGCAGGCTATGCAGTATGAATATGATGCAGCCGATGCCATAGATAGTAATAAAATAGCGGTCGCTGCTTACAATTGGCAGTATGAGATTGCCTCTAAGGCGCAGGCATACAGTGTTAATATCGCAAAGACAGTCACGACCGATTGGGGTAGTCTTAAGTTCTATAATGATTTTGGCATGGTGACACCGGATGTATCCGATGACAGCTTTGATACCAGCTATCAAAATGTGACTGGCTGCGCCATTGCAGCAGGCCCAACTTATACCATGGTCGATTTTATTATGGGTAAAAACATGTATGCCTCCACTCGCGACAATGGTCACGTTGGTTTACCTGAAATCGGTGATAGTTGGGATAAGCGAGTTAATATTAATTTCGGATATTATTTCTAAGCGGTGCTAAAAAGGCATTTCCTACTTATACGTATGCCAACATTTATGTTGGCATACGTTCAATTCGGTTAGTGATAAAGCAATATTTATCTCACTGAAATTACGCATGATTCAGTATTTTCTAAATGATCTACATTTGCTTTGAGTAAAGCGATTAGTTGAATTGTGGCATCTGTTTGCGTTTCTGGATTTAAATAGAGAGATTCATTAAAGAGTGGAAGTGGTGGTAAGCCATATTCGAGTGGCTCCAATATTTGCATCTGTTCATTAATGCGAAACTCGGCAATGGGCGCAATGACAAGATCATTCTCTACCGCCAAACATAAGGCCTGTGGTGATGGGGTCGATAACAATACATGAATTGGCCGCATACTGAGTTGATGGTTGGCAAATACCTGCGCCCGTATCGGGCAGTTTTCTGGGTAAAGCGCCATCGGAATCGTCTCGCGTTTATGTGCGTTGCCACCTTTGGCTGCAACCCAGTGAAAGCGGCGGGAGAACAGCAACTCACCGTTAATTGGTGTTTGCCAATGGGTGGCCACGATGAGATCAAATTCCCCCTGCTGTAGGCGCTTAAACAGATTCCCACTGACATCAGTGTCGATCACGAGTTCGATACAGGTGAATTCTCGGATAAATTCCAATAAACAACTGTTTAAATAACATCCAATATAGTCGGTAGGCACCCCTAATCTAATCATTTCTCGGTTGGGGCAATCTTTTAATTCATGTATTGCCTGCGAGTTGAGTTGCATCATTTTATAGGCGTAATTTAATAGAGTTAAACCAGCCTCGGTTAAGGCTACGCCTTTGTTGTCTCGCAGCAACAACGATTGTCCAACGACCTCTTCAAGCTTTTTGACTTGTAAACTCAAGGTTGATTGTGTGCGACAGACTTTATCTGCCGCTTTTGACAAGTTGCCGCATTCCGCTATCGCAATAAAACTCTCAAGTAATTCTATTTTTAACATTTGCTATTGAGTTTATTCATGGTGGTATCAGTATTACTCAATTTGGCCTCGCCTTAAATACTGTTATTGTTTGATTGTGAAGTTGCAATGTTATTGTTTGTCGGAATGTGACGAGGTCGAGATGAGTAGCTGGGAGCAAAGGAGAGACTACCTAACACAAGTTGCACTTCGCAGCTTGAGAGGGCACAAAACGTTTGATTTATGTCGTTCTCATTTGGTGCAGGTGAGCCAAATATCGAAAGGCACTATCTACAATCATTTTACGACAGAAGCTGATCTTATCGTTGCCGTCGCTTCTGCCCAATACGATGAGTGGCTCTGCGCAGCAAAGCAGGATGTTCAGCGATATCCAGATCCTTTTAGCAGATTCTTATATCATCACTGCTTTCGACTTCATCAAGTCTTATCGCAACAACGGTTTGTGATTGAGCGTATTATGCCCAATCAAACTTTATTATTTGAAGCGACAGAGAGTTGTCGGCAGCGATTTGAAACTCTATTTGATGAATACCATCAGTGGAATCGAAATACGATTTCAGAGGTAGGGGATATACCCGGATTTAATCGAACCGAACTCGTCATGGACTATCTTCGTGGCGCAATGATAAACAGCGATGACTCCAATAGAAAAGCGGATGATGTACAACTCTATTGTCAATTTAGTTATGCGTTAACTCAGTTAATGGGGCACTCGGATAAACGTATTCCAACTGAAGGCGTATTTGCAAACTGGCTGTCGAACTTACCGAGTGGTGCGGCGGAGCTTTCGGCTGCTTAATGAAAAATTTATTCATACTTCTTACTTGTATAAAGGTTAACCCGTCGTGGTTTTATCTTCATGTTAAGCAAAACTCCTATAATAAATGCAGCTCAAGCGGCTTGGCTTGAAAGTCCTTGTCTCAAGCTATTACAGCATCATTTTTTCAGATGTCGTTGAATGCGAATATACGACTCATCGCTTCATCGCACTTCTTGTATAAAAGGCGTTATCGCCTGACATAGGGCGGATTTTCTAATCAGTTTTACGCATTTTAAGCAGTACTCCTACGCAGTTATATTTGCGAAGTGACGCTTTTTCGCGATAATCTCCTGCTCTACCGCAATGAAGTTTACGCTGTGCCCGGTATTTACCGTCAGTGCCATGCTTATTTCCTGTCCCCTTCGTCATAACGTTAAGTCCATGACATCTATGGCCAAGTGCTGAATATATCTTGGGTTTTAAAGGAACTATGGCGTGTTTATCCGTTTGCTGAACGAGGTGCCATGCCAGCAATCACGTGGCGATATTTTGTAATCCAAAATTTAAGCGAGCCTTAGTTTATCAGGCTTGGTGACAGGGTTAACTGCTGGTGGTTTTATTGTGAGTATTTAGTACGGTTCTTTGACGTATGGGTGAAAGATACCGAACTGAGTATCTAATACAGAATTAGTTTTACCCATTTAGAAAACAAAGCAGATTCGAGTTACAGGACTGCATTTTTTGCTGCTATTGTTATCACCAATAGTTCATTTTTCTGCAAGAAAAAAGCGTGTTAGGTTGGATGAGTTCTTACCTATCCATGCCAACTAAAGGAAGTTATATGGTTGAAAAAATCACTGGGATGTTAGCACTGATTGGAGTGCTTTCGTTATTTTGTCAATGGGTGGGTTGGAAGCTTAGGTTACCTGCAATTTTACCCTTATTACTCTGTGGTTTATTGTTAGGCCCAGCATTTGGGGTACTCAATCCCGATGCGATATTTGGGGATTTGCTGTTTCCCATCATTTCTCTCGGTGTTGCCGTTATCCTGTTTGAGGGCGCATTAACCCTCAATTTTAAAGAGATTAAAGATCATGGCCGCATGGTGACTCACTTAGTGAGCATCGGCATGGTGATCACTTGGGGTTGTATCAGTGTCGCGACCTTTTATTTGCTCAATTTTAGCTGGGAGGTCGCACTGTTATTTGGCGCCCTTGTGGTGGTCACTGGTCCGACCGTGATTGTCCCCATGCTGCGCAGCGTACGGCCTAAGTCGCAACTGGCGAGTATTTTACGCTGGGAAGGGATTGTGATTGACCCAATCGGCGCACTCCTTGCAGTATTAGTGTTTGAATATATTACGGTATCAGGCGATCCCACTAGCCATGTGCTCTTTGCATTGGGCTCCATGCTGACACTGGGTTTAGGTTTAGGTGCGGTGTCGGGCTACTTAATTGGTCAAGTGATCCGCCGTAATCTATTGCCCCATTATTTACGTAATACCGCAGTATTAACCCTTATGCTGGGGATTTTCGTCGGCTCCAACCTACTACAGGAAGAGTCGGGATTACTCACTGTGACTGTGATGGGGATTTGGCTGGCAAATATGCGCGGTGTGGATATTGCTGAAATCCTTGAGTTTAAAGAAACGCTGACAGTACTGCTTATCTCCGCACTATTCATCCTGTTAGCCGCAAGACTCGATTCGAATGCCATGATGGATTTAGGTTGGGGCGGTGTTGGTGTACTCGCCGTGACCATGCTTATCGCGCGGCCACTCAGTATTTGGGTGTCAGGCATAGGGACGTCACTCTCAAGAGCCGATAAGTGGTTCCTATGTTGGATTGCCCCGCGGGGGATTGTGGCGGCGGCCGTATCTTCCTTATTCGCCATTAAGTTAGAAGCCACCAATGTGCAGGGCGCCGATGCCATCGTGCCCTTAGTATTTTTAATCATTATCGGCACTGTCGTTATCCAAAGTTTAACCGCGGGCCGCTGGGCGAAATACCTTGGAGTAACCTCGGGTTCTGCCCAAGGCCTACTTATCTTTGGTGCTTCAAAGTTTTCCCGCGAGCTGGCAAAAATCTTAAAGGCGAAGGATGTCAAAGTACTGCTAGCCGATAGCAACTGGGATAATATTCGCCTCGCGCGGATGGACAATATTCCGGTCTATTTTGGTAATCCAGCCTCGGAACATGCTGAAACCTATATGGATTTAACTGGGATTGGTCGAGTGCTGATCATGTCGCCTTATAAGCAGTTGAACCCACTGGTGACCTTTTATTTTCAAGATGTTTTAGGCTCTAAAAAGGTCTTTGGTCTTAACAATACCGAGCAAGGCAGCGCGCGTCATCAATTGTCTGAGTCTTACAAACAGCGGTTATGTTTGTTTGGTGATGCGGTGTCCTACGCCAAAATTGCCAGCCAAATGGCGAAGGGGGCGCAGCTTAAAGTCACTAACTTAACTGAAAACTTTACCTTCGAGCATTTCCGTAAGCGTTACGGTGAAACCGCGCTGCCGCTCGTTTATCTAACCAAAGAGGGCAAAGTGGTAATTGTTTCAGGCAATGAGACTCAATTCCCCAATGGCATTGAGTTAATTAGTTTATTGCCCGTTGAGGCGCTTGAAGAAGCCAAAATCCAACAGGCGATTGCCGAGCAAGAGGCAATCGCTGCACAGGCAAAAGCGGCGGAAGAAGCGGCCCTTGCGAAAGCCAAGGCCGAGGCGGAAGCAGAAGCTGAGCGCCAACGGCTAGAGCAGGAAGAACAAATGAAGGCGTCTGAACAATCGCAACCCGAGACAGGCTCACAAGAAGCCATAGCAACCTCGGATGAATCGCTCGCTAAGGGATAGCGGTTGAGGCACATAGATAGTTAAGGGATATATGCTTTAGTTTGCTTAGAAAGACGCTGATAAATAAAGAGGCACTACATAGTAGTGCCTCTTTTGTTATTAAGATGGGGCTTATCGATTAGGCTGCGCGTTCCTGTGAAGTGGTAGATACCACTTCAGGGCGCAGCTCTGCTGGGTCAAAGTCATCCACATTGATAGACTTCATACGGCCGATTTCGGCACGTTCCAACAGTTGTACTTCGCTGTCGCTTAATACCCCTAAGGCTTTACCTTCAGCGGCGACTTTATCTAACCACATGAAAGGTAAACGCTTGCCACTGGCCTTACAGACTTTATCGAATAAAGGTTCGGCAGCCAGAATATCCTTCAGCGTTTGCTCTTGGATACCCACAGCATTGTGCTCAGAGTTAGTCCAGAATTGGCCTTTACCTAAACGATCACGGCTTTCACAAGGGGTTTGCATGATCTTAGCCACTTTATGGTCCAACACATCGCTTGGACGTTTCAGTGGACGGCCGAATGGGAACATGATGGCACGTAGTACGCCGCCTAGACCCATAGGGAAGTTATCCAGTAAATCGTCTAATGAAGCCTGTAACTTGTACAGAGCATCTTCAACCGCCCATTGCACCAGTGGTAGATCGTCGGTTTGACGGCCTTCATCTTGGTAACGTTTTAAAGTTGCAGAAGCAAGGTATAACTGGCTTAACAGATCGCCTAAACGGGCAGAAATACGTTCTTTACGTTTTAAGTTACCGCCTAAGGTTGCCATGGCTAAGTCTGACAGCAGGGCTAGGTTGGCACTGAAACGGTTCATATGTTGATAATAACGCTTGGTTTTATCTGAGTAAGGCGCGTTAGAGAAACGGCTTGATGTCAGACCTAACCAGAAGCTACGGACAAAGTTACTGGTCGCAAAACCAATGTGACCGAAGATGGCTGCATCGAAGTTGGCTAAGCCTTGGCCAGACTCAGTGTCAAACGCTGACTCCATTTCAGCCAATACATAAGGATGACAACGGATTGCACCTTGACCATAGATGATCATCGAACGTGTCAGGATGTTTGCACCTTCAACGGTAATCGCAATCGGAGCCGCTTGATAGCCACGACCTAAGTAGTTGTTCGGGCCTAAACACACACCCTTACCACCGTGGATATCCATGGCGTCGATAACGCATTTCTGCATACGATCGGTCAGGTGATATTTCACGATAGCCGAGATAACCGAAGGTTTTTCACCTAAGTCGATACCAGTGGTGGTTAATGAGGTCACTGCATCCATCAGGTAGGCGTTACCACCGATGCGTGCCATTGGCTCTTCAATCCCTTCTAACTTACCAATCGGCAGTTTGAATTGACGACGAATACGCGCATAGGCACCCGTTGCAAGCGCTGCGGTTTTTACGCCACCGGCAGAGTTTGATGGCAGTGTGATACCACGGCCAACAGACAAACACTCAACCAGCATACGCCAGCCTTGGCCAGCCATTTTCGGACCACCAATGATAAAGCTTAATGGTACGAATACGTCTTTACCGCGAGTTGGACCGTTTTGGAACATACAGTTCAGCGGGAAGTGACGACGGCCTGTTTCAACGCCTTCAACATCAGTTGGGATCAGCGCGCAGGTAATGCCCAGTTCTTCTTTGTCGCCTAATAGGTGTTCAGGGTCACGCAGTTTAAACGCCAGACCTAATACAGTCGCAACTGGCGCTAGGGTGATATAACGCTTGTTCCAGGTTAAGCGCATACCTAAGACTTCTTCGCCTTCCCATTGACCTTTACACACGATACCAAAGTCAGGGATAGAACCCGCGTCGCTACCAGCCTCAGGGCTAGTTAATGCGAAACAAGGGACTTCTAAACCTTTGGCTAAACGTGGCAGGTAATGGTTTTGCTGCTCAGGCGTACCATAGTGTTGTAACAGTTCGCCAGGGCCTAAGGAGTTAGGTACACCTACAGTGGATGCCAGCTCGCTGCTTAAACCCGCAAGCTTTTGCAGCACGCGTGATTGGGCGTAGGCTGAGTACTCTAAACCGCCGTATTTTTTCTTGATAATCATGGCGAAGAAGCCGTGATCTTTCAGGTATTGCCATACTTCAGCAGGCAAATCAGCCAGTTGATGTGATACTTGATGTTGGTTCACCATGCGGCACACTTCTTCAACTGGACCGTCTAAGAAGGCTTGCTCATCGGCACTTAAACGAGCGACAGGGTAGTTGTGGAGTTTTTTCCAGTTCGGGTTACCCGCAAACAGATCGGCTTCCCACCAAGTGGTACCGGCTTCAATCGCTTCTTTTTCGGTAGAAGACATTTCGGGCATGATGCCACGGTACATCTTCATCAGTGGGCGACTGATAACATTTTGTCTAAATGCACTGATATTGAGGGGCAGCGCGATCACTAGGAAGATAATCCAAGAGATAGGGCCAACAACATCGAGTGTCCATCCGGCTGTCATCACAACAGCGGCTGCAATAGTGGCAGTGAGCAAAGATACCCGAAGGTAAGCTAGGGCTCCTAGCACTAAGATCATGGCGATGATCCAAAGTAGGGTAGTCACTGTAATTCTCCTTAAGTATGACCGAGTGCCAATCACAGGCCATAACGAGTTTTGTTGATTGCGATCACAATTATAGTTTGTGGTCTGACCTGTGTCGCATAAAAGTTAAACCTAAGGCAGTTTTAATACAAGTATTTTTCAAACAATTGTTTAAATTTTTTGTCACCTTTGATCATTCCACAAATGTCATCAACTAGTTACAATGCAAAACCGTGGATATTTGGATAGAAAAAGGCGATAAACATGTGTGAGTTACTGGCGATGAGCGCCAATGTGCCGACCGATATTGTGTTTAGTTTTACTGGGTTAGCACAGCGTGGTGGCGTCACTGGGCCCCATGTCGACGGTTGGGGGATCACTTTCTATGAGGGCCGTGGCAGCCGTACGTTTAAAGATGCTTGCCCGAGTAGTGAGTCGCACATTGCAAAATTAATCAAATCCTATCCGATTAAAAGCGAGGTGGTGATAAGCCATATTCGTCAGGCCAATCGCGGCTGTGTTTCCCTTGAAAATACCCACCCATTCACCCGTGAGTTGTGGGGGCGTTATTGGACCTATGCCCATAATGGTCAGTTAAGCGACTATCAGGCAAAGTTTCAGGTGTCACGCTATCAGAGTGTCGGCGATACCGACAGCGAGCTGGCTTTTTGCTGGATATTGGAGCAAGTCGTGGCCAAGTTTGGTGACCGCCGCCCAGAGGATATGCAAGCGGTGTTTCGATTTGTGGCTACGCTTGCCGAACAAATCCGCGCCCTTGGGGTGTTTAATATGATCCTCAGCGATGGCGAATACTTGATGAGCTATTGCAGTAATAATCTGTGTTACATCACCCGCAGGGCACCGTTTGGCAAGGCAAAATTAATTGATACCGATGTCGTGATTGATTTTGATAAAGAAACCACGCCACACGATGTCGTGACTGTAATTGCGACTCGGCCGCTCACCGAAAACGAAGACTGGCAGGTGATGCAGCCTGGCAATTGGAAGTTGTTCCGCTTAGGTGAGCTGCTTATCGACTTGTAATCGGGGCGCTGTCGCTGCCATTCCACTTTGACGGAATTAAATCTGAAACAAAAAGGCCAAACGGAGTCACTCACGTTTGGCCTTTTGTGTTTTGTGCTGCGCTGTTATGGCATCTTAGCAACAGCACTCAATCCGACTTAAACCAGCGATAACGGTATATCAGGCTTAATTCGCGCCTGTGCCGAGGAGTTTAGGCACTTTCTGCTCCGTCGCAACATCTGTTTCAACGGTAGCGGCTTCAACGGCTGCGGGCACGACTTCGACTGGCACATCGTCGAAATGATAATTCAGCAGTTTGATATCCAGCTGTTTACTGCCTTTTTCAAAGTGCGTTAGACGAACGGGGAGGTAGGCTAAATCCGGCGCCATCCAGAAGAAGGTTTGGCGTTTATTATTGTCCCGCACGACCTCAATTTTGACTGTATCGTAACTGCCACTCTCAATTGTCATCCGTTCCTTACCAATCACATGGAATTTGTATTCATCGAGTTCGTTAGATTTAATCATCTTATAATCAAGCACTTCTTTACCAGCGCTGATATCGAGACGAAACTGCAACTGCACCATTAACGGATCGAAAATATCGCCTTCGAAGGGGAATTTACCTTTTTCATCCTTATAACGGGTGTGGATCATCCCTTGCCCCTTGGCAAAGGCGGTTTGCTCGATAAAATTCGGGCCGACACCTTGGCGCTCATGCAAATAGCGCAGGGGTAATAATTGATTGCCATCCTGGGCAAACTCACTCAGCACATGGCGCACATCGGTCAGTAATAACAGGCTAAGATCGCTGTCGAAGCGATATTTGTAGATCCCATCCTCCATGGCGGGCAGTTGATACTTGGCCTTACCCAACTCAATATCACCATAATTAACTTGATATTCAGCAGTTTGAGGCGTTAAAGGCGTTGGCGCCGCCATCGCAAATACGCTGTGGGTGAGTGCGAGACTCACGAATAACGTTGGAATTGTGCGCAATTAATGCTCCTTTATATCGCAAACAGATTTCGGCTAACACCGCTTATCTCATTGGCTGAACTGCCAAGCTTAATTGTTTATAGCTGAGGCCATATCGGGTGTAAACAGTTTATAGATCAATATATTAAACTAGAAGGGGATTGACATCACTAAGGTTGCCATATCCGGTTGCCACTCAAACTCAGACAAGTCTACTTTGCCACAGTTCACTGTAACGCCTTCAATACGCAATAATTCCATCTGTTCCTGAAAGGAGACTGAATGCTTTTCGAAGGAAATTTTCCCTTGGCTGTTGAGTACTCTATGCCAAGGAAGTGACAAATGTTCGGGGGCCGATTTGAGCGCCTTCGACACATAGCGGGCACGCCCGGGTAAACCTGCAAAATCGGCCACTTTGCCATAACTGCTGACTTTGCCGGGCGGGATCATCGCGACAATATGCCAAATCTTTGCCATCGGCGAGAGGGTGTTTTGTGTCTCTTGTGTGCTGTTCGTTTCGTCTGGCGTAATGGCCTTATCTTGCTCTAAGTAGCGATAAAGTGGGGATTTATCTTTTGCAAACCGCATGATGATGCCAAATAAAACCATGAATGAGGTGAGCCAGTGTAGCGTTAATTTCCGCCTAAGTGAAACAGAGGACGGCTGATATTGCTGCAATTTAAATCTAAAAAACCGATTGTAATGATTTTTATTAAACTATTTAGTTTTGAATATTGAGAAAACACAGGAATAGTTCATAATAGCGCCAAATTTTTTGACTCACTAAGAGATGAAACAGGCATGGCTGTACTCGATATTCTGACAATTCCCGATGAGCGTCTAAAGCGCAAAGCACAACCCGTAAAAGACATTGAAGCGATTCAGGGATTTATCGATGATTTAATCGAAACCATGTACCACACCGATGATGGTATCGGTCTGGCCTCGACCCAAGTGGGTAGTACAGATGCGGTGATTGTGATCGATTTATCCGAAAATCGCGATCAACCCTTAGTGCTGATTAATCCAGAGATTGTTGAAAAGTCAGGCGAATACGTGGGTGAAGAAGGCTGTCTTTCTATCCCTGGCTATCGCGCAAAAGTGAGCCGTTTTGAAAAGGTTAAAGTCACTGCCTTAGATAGACAGGGCAAAGCGATTGAAATCGAAACTGATGACTTTTTAGCCATTGTTTTACAACACGAAATCGACCATTTACACGGTAAAGTGTTTATCGAACATTTATCGGCATTAAAGCAGCAAATCGCGTTGAAAAAAGTGCGTAAATACGCCTAAGCAGATGAATTTGCTCAACTGATTGTCGTCATTATCTAAGTCAAAGCCGCATTCCGATGCGGCTTTGTTGTTTCTAAGCCTAAAATAGCCAAACAAAAGCGCGATATGTGAAGTTAACGGCTTGTTTTTACAGCAATGACTCGCTAAGGTAGCGGCAATATGCACGGGTTGCATGGCCTGTGCGCAGTAAGGATACGGTAGGGAAACAGATGAAAACAAAATTCATTGCGCTTGTGGGGGCGCTGGCATCGATTAGCATCTTGCTTGGTGGTTGCAGTGTTTTTTTTAACGGTAACACCACCGAAAAAAACGTAGTTTCCAGCAGTCTGGTTGAATATCTCTATCCCGATGATAAACAACGCGAGGCTCAGCAACCCAGTATTCCGGTTTTGCGTCTTCCCATCACGGTTGGCATCGCCTTTTTACCTTCCACCCATTGGCAATTCGAAGTCCTCGATAGCAGCTCGCAAATCGCCTTGCTGGATAAAGTGAAACAATCCTTTGTTAAATATGACTTTATTGACCGTATCGAATTAATCCCCAGCACTTACCTTAAAAATGGTAAAGGCTTTAGCACCTTGCAGCAGGTCGCCCGCTTACACGATGTCGATGTGATGGCGCTGGTGTCTTACGATCAACTGTTACAAAGCAGCGAGAATAAGGCTTCACTGCTGTATTGGACCATAGTCGGCATGTATATGGTGCCCGGCAATGAAAACGCGATCCAAACCTTTGTCGACACTGCGGTATTTGATATGCGCAGCCAAAAGATGTTGTTTAGGGCGCCCGGCATCAACCAACTTACAGATACTTCAACCGCGGTGAGCGTCACCAATGTGTTACGTGAAAAATCCGCTGAAGGTTTTGAACTAGCGGTAAACGATATGATCACTAACTTAGACGCCGAATTAGCCCGCTTTAAAACCCGCGTGAAAGAAGAACATATTGCAACCATTGAACATAAACAAGGTTATAGCGGCGGTGGCAGTTTATCCCTATTAATCCTTTCGCTGCTTAGCATATTTGCAATTCGCCGTTTAACTATCTGCCGAGAATAGTTGAGTTGATTGGGTTTGGGCCATTTATTCAGATAGGGAAGGTGAGATAGTGAAGGTTAGTTAGGATGATATTTATGCCGTTAAGAGCACTGCTGTATTGATGGCAATCTTAACTAACCATGACACGGTTAATTCCGCGAAAAGCTTTTGCCCCAAAGCAAGATAACTTTGTCGTCAATAGTGCAGCATGAATTGTCATTGTTTCCCCAGTGACTCGCCGTAAATATATCCCTATAGGCTCGACGGCGGCATCTGCAACACATGGAAGTGTAAATGCCGCGTTCACATGGATGTGAAAGAGCGGCCATGTCGCCAACGGTCACTATTGCAACAATGACAATCTTTACGGCCATTGAACTGTTCATCTGGCTAAAAGCTTTTGCCCCATTCCTTGTTTCGGCTCGTTAGATCAACCGAAAATTCCTACACCTGTAGCCATACAAACTCTCATCTAGTTACCTATGTTTTGCCCTACCATAAATCGACTAACAATGTATGGGTATACAGTCGTATTTAAATTTAGGTGTTTTGGTATGATTTTTAGACAAAATCAGTGCGCACCAATTCCATTCGCAATAAATAAAACTCTATAAAATCAATTAACTACAGTGATTGGCTTTTAGTTAATAGGTTTGAAAAACGCGCATGCGCGTTTTTCAAGATGGTGTATTTGGCAGAAAGCTGATAAGTTCTTTGCATACAGATAGTTAACAGTGCGCGTTTTCACTGGTCTAACATGATAAACGCGCATGCGCACGAATAAAATGTTATCTGAATAATGGAGAGTACGGTGCAAGGAACATGTAAGCTATGCAAAAAGCAATCAAAACTCAAAGTTAGTCATTTTATCCCTAAATTTGTCGGTAAATGGGTGAAAAAAACATCTGTTACAGGTTATATCAGAGAAGGTCGCTCCGTACATAAAAGAGCACAAGATATTGCAAAGGAACATTGGCTTTGTGGTGAATGCGAAGAGTTGTTTTCTGGATGGGAAAGAAGCTTTGCTAACAAAGTTTTCTTTCCTTTCGTAGATAAAGGCGAGTGTGTCGCAGAATACGATAGTTGGATGGCAAAGTTTTGTGCTTCAGTTTCATGGCGTACATTGGGCTTTATTAGTAGTAAAAATGATAGAAGCACTAAACCTAAAGAATATAATGAAGCTTTAGATAAAGCAGAGAAATGCTTATCTGACTTCTTACAGGGTAAAACCTCTGAATTGTATCAATATGAACAGCATGTCTTTCCACTTGAGAGAATTGAATCAACAACTGAAATGGGATTACCATCTAATATCAATCGCTATTTTTTAAGAACAATGGCTATGGACATTATTGGTAATTCTACCGATGCATTTATTTATACTAAATTACCTTCATTTATAATTCTCGGCTTTATACGTGTTAAAGAACCTGAATTAATGAAATCGAGTAAAATTGAACTCGGTAAAGGCACAATAAAACCTAGAGAGTATTGGTGGCCTGATGGTTTTATAAATTATATTGTGGAAAAATGTGAGGCAATAGCAGAGGCTTACGATAAAATTCCTGAGCAACATAAAGAAAGTTTTGATGATTATATTCGCAACAATACAGATAAGGTTTCTAAATCTAAGTCAATTGAAGCTTTTATGTATGACTATGACCAATTTGGTGATGATGTATTCAGATAACAAGTTACTTAAACGGACGCCAAACAGTTGGCTAGCGCTCGTTCCTCGCCATTTTAGCCAACAATTTCACGCCGTTTAGTAAGGCATTAAGCCGCAAGGCAGGAGTTCGCGAAGAAGTGAAGCGATTCGTATCACCGTCGATTGACCAATTGGAGAAGCTGCGCCAGCCGCTTACCGAAGGCGAACGACTGGTTTTCAATCTCTTCAATGAGAAGTTGGCGCCAGAATGGGAAATCTACATCCAGCCTCACCTAAATGGGTTAAGGCCAGACTTTGTCCTTCTGAACCCCAGTGTTGGGATTGCTGTGTTTGAGGTTAAAGACTGGAACCTCGATGCAATGCAGTATTGGACTGAGAAGAGAGATGGGAAGGCTCCAAAGCTATGTGCAAGCGATGGTCGCAAGTCGTTCTCAATTCAAAATCAAAATCCTATTGAGAAGGTATTTAGATACAAGCAGGAGATACATAATCTTTACTGTCCAAGGCTGGATGGGCAGGCAGGTTTTGCCACTATCACTGCTGGCGCGATATTTCCGTTTGCCAGACAAGATCAAATAAGTGACTTATTGAGGCCTTGCTTGGCGCACAGAGGGATGCTGGATTGGCCTCAATACAATCCGATCTCTGGCGCCGAAGCAATTTCAGAAAACAGAATTGACCTAGTGTTTCCAGAAGGCCGTCGATCTTCGTCGAAGTTTATGACTGAAGACCAAGCTAACGATATGAGGAACTGGCTTGTTGAGCCAGACTATGCCGCCACTCAGCGAAAGCCTATTGAGCTGGATGTCGCACAAAGGGGTTATGTAACTTCGCGCACTCAATCTGGCTACAGGCGAATCAAAGGGCCGGCAGGCTCTGGCAAATCCCTAATTCTTGCGGCTAGAGCGGCGCAGTTGCTTGGTGAGGGTAAAGAAGTCCTTGTTGTTACCTTCAACATCACATTGCTCCACTACCTGATGGATGTGGCTGTGAGATGGCCAAATTCTCACGGCCGGACAAGGCAGGGAATAACTTGGCTGAATTTCCATTCGTGGTGTAAACGGGTCTGCGAAGAATCTGACCGTGAAGATGAATATCGCAACCTTTGGAAAGGCGGCGAAGGTCAACAAGATCATGTCCTAAGCACACAACTTCCTGCGCTCATCGCAAGCTGTATAGATAAAGATTCTGAAGAATCTATACAACGATACGATGCCGTGCTCGTAGATGAAGGACAAGATTTTCTTCCTACTTGGTGGAACGTACTGAGAAAAGTGTGTCGAACAGGTGGAGAGATGTTGCTCGTCGCTGATGCGACACAGGACATCTACGGAACTGCTCGATCGTGGACTGACGAGGCCATGACTGGCGCGGGATTTCCTGGCGGTAGATGGGCGGAGCTTCAGACGTGCTACAGACTTCCGCCTACAGCGATGGAAATCGCACGAAATTTTGCTGATCAATACTTGCCAAGTGATACGGTCGATTTGCCAAACGGCCCTCAGGGCGAGCTTGACCTTTATCCATGCTTACTGCTATGGGTGCAAGTATCTGAAGGAAATGAGGTGCAGGTCTGTGCAGAAGAAATTCTGAAAATGGCACCGAGAGCCGAAAATGACATTCTAGCGATTACGGACATTACATTTTTAACAGGAACTCAAAAGATGGGGGCAGCCGTGGTGAGTGTTCTTGAGTCAAAAGGAGTTAATGCAGTCCACACATACAGCTCCGATAAAAAAGAATCGCGCAGGAAGAAGATGGGGTTCTATATGGGGGACGCCAGAGTCAAAGCAACAACGCTGCATAGCTTCAAAGGCTGGGAGTCCCGTGCAATTGTTCTCTTTGTAGAGGACAATCAAGACTACGCATTGATCTATGCAGGCCTAACTCGGCTAAAACGGCATGAAGTGGGTAGCTATTTAACAGTTGTTTCGCGTGCAAGCTCCCTTGCTGAATTCGGAAAATCGTGGCCGAACTATGAAAAAATGTAACGTATGCGTGTTGCGGTCTAACAATTCATTCAAGCCGACGCCGCTTCGCGGCTTAATTCAGGCGTTACCGATAGATATTTTTATCTGAAGCAAACGCGTTTGAGTTAAGGCTTTAACTCGAAAATGTCCCTTAGCTTTTTACGTACATATCGCAAATAGGAAGTTAAAACTGGCATTGGGGAACCAGTGACCGTTGGCGACATGGCCGCTAATTAACATCTGACCCATAGGGATTTAGGAAATGCCAGTATGGTGTCGGGAACATCATTGGCCATGTGAACGCGGCATTCGTGAATCCATTCACATCAGACGGGACGGCCCTGCATGCACTTGAACAATATCCGTGTTTAATGGCAAGTTCGCCATCTGATAGGCAGGACGCCTGAATGTCGTGCCATGCAGGGACGAATGAGAACGATCATGGCTCTGGTTCATAAGCTTAGAAATTAGGTTTCTATTCACCATGTCAATGAGTAAATACCATGGCTCGCTATAAGCCAATACCTGCAAAGCAGTTTTAAATTCTAAGAATTTATCAACCACTCAGCTTTATTTTAATCCTGTCAGTTATTCAACGCATTTCTGGCTTTGAGTATTTCTACTACTTAATCATATCCTTACAAAATAGGGGAGTGCGATAAGGGCGATGCCGATGGCGATAAGTAGCGCGAGATTGGTGACAAAATAAGGGTAAATCATCAGGGTGAGGCCGACGGCCAGAGGGATGGGGGCGGCTTGGCGCTTGCCGTAGGTGAAAAAGCCAAGACCAAAGAGGCCAAAGACTAAACTCCATAACAATATTGCTGGATTATCAAACACCTTGAGTTCCTCAATGATTAGCGCTTGGTAAGCGTAGCCCTTTTACTCTGCCATCTTGGTCAAATGATGGGCTAGTGCTGCGCCGCTGAATTGAGTCTACTGCTAAATATCCCTTTGCGTAATTAAGCTTTATTCATCTTATTCGTTGCGTGAATCCACTATTTTAGTGCACTGTTTTATTTATATTTTTAATACAGTGAGGATTCTGGTTATAGCTCATATAACTCTAGGGGTAAGCCGTCGGGATCGCTAAAGAAGGTGAACTTTTTGCCTGTGTATTCGTCGATGCGGACAGGTTCGACGGCGATATCATGGGCCGTAAGATGCTCGATCGCCGTTTCAATCGATGCAACGCGAAAGGCGAGATGTCTAAGGCCGCATGCCTCTGGATAGCTAGGGCGTTTGGGAGGATTTTCGAAGGAAAACAACTCGATTTGGCTCATATCCGGCAGTTGTAAATCGAGTTTGTAAGACTGGCGCGCCTCACGATAATGCTCTGCAAGCACGCTAAGGCCAAGAATAGTCACATAAAAGTGTTTCGACTTTTGATAGTCACTGCAAATAATCGCTGCATGGTGAATGCCGAGTAACATGGCTTGCCTCTGTACTGTTTAACTGATGTTTATGCGAGTGTGTTTTAAAAAAGCCAGAGTCACAACTAAGTGTGACTCTGGCGCTAACCTATGATTTTTATCTTACTTCGCTAGCTGGCTAGTGGACGAGTTCAAATATCGCGGAGGAGAGAGGTGCAAGCTGCAACTGAACCTGTCCTTCACCTCGCTCGACAATTAACTGCGCCGTATGTTCTTCCAGTAAATCCTTAAGCGGATAGCTTGCATCGGTTAACTGCCATTGCGCAATCAAAGATTTGGGGAGTTTAAGGGAAAATAACTTGGCTTGGGTTTGACTAAAGTTACTGACAATAATCAGCTTTTGACCTTTGCTATTGGCTGTATGGGCCTCAAAGCGGACAAAGGCAAAGGTTGAGTCATCATAACCCGTTGCGCTGCCATTGTTTGTCTTATTGCTAGCCTTATTGCTAGCCTTTGCAGCCGATACCGCGCTGCGGTTGGCAGCATCTAGCGAGTGATATTTCCCTAAGAGCGCGGGTGCATTTTTCCCCGTGCTCAGGTTCAATAATTTTTGGTAATAGGTACGTAGCGCAACTTCTGCGGCGGTTGATTGGCCACCATCAAATTTACCTTGATTCATCCAGCGCTGATGGGCGGGAACACCCGCATAATCAAAAATACTGGTGCGTGACGCATGGCCAAAGCCTAGGTTTTGCGTCGCCGCTTCTCCCACTTCTTGACCGAAATAAAGCAAGGTGGGTGAGGTACTTAAGGTCGCCGACACCACCATTGCAGGCAGGGCGTAGCGGGGATCGACCGCATCTGTCGAGGTGTTACCAGTTAATACGCCTAAAAAGGCGGCATTGGCGATGCGCTGCTCGTCGTGGTTTTCTAAAAAATGCAGCATATGCGAGTCGATATCTTGCACTTTGGCCTGGTCCGCGGCGATCTGCGCGGTACTTTTTTGTCCTGCCATAATGGCTTTGAGGGTGTCGTAAAGATCGACCTTGTCGTAGAGGTAGTCCATTTTGCCGAGATGAATATAGTCGCGATACAGCGCAGGGTTATAGACCTCTGCTAAGATAAAGGCTTCGGGATGGCTATGTTTTATATGACTATTTAAATAGCTCCAAAACTCGACTGGCACCATTTCGGCCATATCGTAACGAAATCCATCGACTCCCATCGCTAACCAATATTGGGCAATTTGATTGAACTTGATCCAAGAGTTAGGTAATTCATGGCTATGTTGCTGCCAAAAAGCATAGTGCTGCTCGGCGCCGAGTGTGGCATAGCGTGGCGGCAGTGCGGGGAAATCATGGCTGCCATCGGGGCGGACACCGTAATTGATTTTAACGGTTTCATACCAGTCATTCATATCCGGTTTGGCAAGGCGTGAGCCGTTGCCAGTCCATTTGGCGGGGATCTCTTCAAATTGACCATCACTTAGGGGATGCGATTCGCCGCCTAACGGTTTGAGGGTATCAGGCAAATCGGGCACTTGAAAGCCAGAGGATTGCTTTTTATCAGTCACATAGTAAAAGTTATTATGCCTTTCATATTCAAGGGTTTGATTATCATCTTCACCAAAATCACGCACGCCCTCGGGCTTAGTGATGGAATGGTAATTACGCGCCACATGGTTAGGGACTATATCGATAATCACCTTTAAGCCTTGCTTGTGGGTGCGCTCGATAAGAGCCTGAAACTCCTGTAAGCGCTTGGCGGGGTAGACTGCTAAATCGGGGTTTACGTTGTAATAATCTTTAACCGCATAGGGCGAACCGGCGCGGCCCTTAACCACATCGGGATCATCGTGACTTACGCCAATTGCACTGTAATCGCCAATTAAGGCGTGGTGGGGCACACCCGTATACCACACATGGGTAACGCCTAAGTCTTTGATACTTTTGAGTGCTATGTCATCAATATCATTAAATTTACCCACACCGTTTTCGCTAATCGTGCCCCAAGGTTTATTGGTGGTGTTTTTATTGCCATAGAGTCGGGTAAAAATTTGATAAACAACGGGTTTAAACTTATTTGCTTGCTCGTCATTGTGACGGGCTGGCAGGATTTCGCCTTCGGCCACATTTGGATTGGCAGCCATGGTTTTAGCCGCCGTTGCTTGAGTGCTGATTGCTGGTGCGGCCATGGTGCAAAAGGTGCTAATGCTGCTGAGGGCCAGTATGCTAAATCCCTGTTGCCAGCGATAAGCGCGACGTTTGCTGCTGTTAGATAATAGAAAATTCAACCTAGATTCCTTTACTGACTTGGCGGCCAAACTGTGGTTTGGCCGCGTTGTTAGCTAAGCATGCTTAGTAGTATGGGTTATTGATGATTGAGTTCAAGCAGCATAACGCCAGCATGGGGCAGAGTAACTGATTGATTAAGCTTGAACTTATCACCTGTGAAGACTGAGTTCGCCGAGGTATTTCCCGCCAATACCTTGTTAAAGCGGCTTAAATCCAGCGTTTGTGTTTGGTCATTCTTGTTGTAAATCACCATCACTTTATCCGCATCGGCTTGGTAGCAGGCATTGCCCGCTGCGGGACGTTTTGCCGCGCATCGAAATAGCACATAAATGCCGTTTTGTGGCACAAAGTGCAGTAAATCGCCCGTTTGCAGCGCGGCTGAATGTTTACGGTAATTAAGTAGGGTGCGCACAAACGCAAGCGCTTGCTGCTGTTTTACGTTAAGCCCTTTACCGCTAAAACCGTTGACTTTGCTATTAGCAAAGCCACCCGGAAAATCGCTACGCACGACACCGTCGTGGCGGCCTTCGGTTGGGCTGGTCATTAATACTTCTGTGCCGTAAAACAGCTGTGGAATGCGTTTTGCCGTTAACACATAGGTGAGGGCCATTTGGTACAGCGGCAGGTTTTCTTTAAGCAGACTATAAATCCGATTGGTGTCGTGGTTGCCTTCAAAGAGGACTAACTGACTTGGATTAGCATACACCACATCATTCGCTAACATCTCGTAAAGCTTGATAAAACCAGTATCCCAGCCTTCGGGCTCGTTCAGGCTTTCAACCAGCTTTTCATTGAGTGGAAAGTCCATCAGGCTAGGTAAATCCGAGCGATAGCCATCGGCATTGATTTTGCCTTTTTGCCAATAGGAGACGGTAATGGGATTGGCGGTCCACTCTTCACCGACAATATTAAAATGTGGGTATTCGGCCATTAAGGCCTTTGACCATTGGGCTAAAAAGGTTTTATCGGCGTAGGAATAGGTGTCTTCGCGAATGCCCGAAAGCCCCGCGTATTCCACCCACCAAATGCTGTTTTGAATAAGATAAGTCGCAACTTTTGGGTTGCGCTGATTGAGATCGGGCATCGAATCGACAAACCAACCGTCGACAAAGTCACTTTTATCTTGTGTGTCGGCGTAGGGATCTTGCACTGTGGTGCGTCTATGACTGGTAAAGCTCGGGCTCGTAAAACTAGGGCTGGTAAAACTGGCGGCTGGAGCCGTATTAGCATCAGTGACATTGGGCTGCTGTGGGTAATTGAGCCAGTCACTGCTCGGTAAATCCTTTAACCACCAATGGTTTGAGCCAATATGGTTAAGTACTACGTCTTTAATCACCCCAAGACCATGCTGTTTGGCCTCTGTGACTAACTTTTGGTAATCCTGATTGCTGCCAAAACGCGGGTCGACCCGATACAGATTGGTAATGGCGTAACCATGGTAGGAGTATTGGGCTTGGTTATTTTCAAGCAGTGGGTTAATCCATAGCTGAGTGACACCTAATTTGGCTAAGTAATCTAAGTGCTGGCGTATACCTTCGATATCGCCGCCATGGCGGCCATCGGAATTATCAGGCGCCGCATGCTCGAGCATATCGGCTTGATTGTCATTGTTTGGGTTGCCATTGGCGAATCGGTCTGGGGTGATAAGGTAAATCACATCTTTATTACTAAAGCCTTGGCGTTCGCGGCTGCCATCTGCCCGCGCAGCTAAAGTGTAGGGCAGTTTGAAGAGCTGCTTGTCGCCAGCGAGAATGCGGATATCAAAGGTCTGCGGCTTGGCTTGGCGCAAATCTAAATTGATGAACAAATAATGGGGATTATCCGTCTGCTCTATTCCTTCAAACACCACATCTTGGCCAGTAATCTCAACCTTAAGTTGCGTCGCATCCGCGGGCAGTGCATTGCTGTGGAGCATCAGTTGCAACTTTGGATTATGCATGCCCGCCCACCAAGAGAGCGGCTCAAGATGAAAAGATGCTGTACTGCTGACGGGGCTATTGTTGGTCTGCGCCGAAATAGATAAGGGAGAAGAGGCGGTTAACACAAGGGCGAAGAGTAGACTGTGACGTATCATACTATGGGCCTTTTATCGGGTAGGTTTTAAGTGTGACTTTAGAAATAAAGAGCGGCGTATCATCTCACTATTATTATGGGTAAAAAGAAAAGCCTGCTTCACAGTGAAGCAGGCTTTTACGATGACAGCTTACAGAGAGTAGGTTAAACCAAGGAAATATTGTCTACCGAAGTATTGAATTGTTCCGGTTTGATGCTCTTCACCAAAGTAAGTTTTATTAGGCTCATCGGTGAGGTTATTGATTTGGAACAGGAACTTAAGTCCGTTGTCCAGCGCATAAGAAGCCTGATAATCCACAATCGTTTCTGCATCAAAGAACGCCAGTTGAGATTCAACCGCAACTTGCTCTGACACATAACTACTACGGTATCTCATGCTCACACGGGTATCGAAACCATCCAAGGTGTAGAACAGGGTAGTGTTCAGCACGTTTTCTGACAGACCTGGTAATGGAATGGTCAGGTTAGAACCGCTTAAGTCTGTAGTGAATTCCACTTCACTGTCTGAATAGGAATAGCTACCAGTGAAACCTAAACCATCTAAAGGTGACGGTAGGAAATCAAACACTTGGGTATAGCCTAACTCGATACCACGGATATAACCGCCTTTATCGTTGTTGATGGCTGTTTGATATTGGCCTTCATCTTTAACAACTGGGAACTCAACGCCATTGTCGATAATGGTATCGGGCACGATAAAGCCATTCGCTTCAAAATCAAATGGTTGAATAGTGAAGTTGTTGATGAAAGATTTAATATCTTTATAGAACAAGGCCACAACGACCGCACCTTCAGACTCTTCAAAGTAGTGCTCGTAGGACAAGTCATATTGATCCGCATAGAAAGGATCTAATAACGGACTGGTGTTACCCCACGCATTGTACTTTTTGTATCCAGGCGTAGCAGAGTCGTCATACCAAGAACCCATACCTGACTTTAACTTGTCGATTGGTGGGCGTGACATCACAGAGGCCGCTGCAAAACGCAGTTGATCGTTTTCAGTCAGGTGGAAGGTTAAGTTCAGTGACGGTAAGTAGTCGGTATAGGTTTTGCCGACCTTGTTACGGATATAATCCGTGCTTACGACGCCTTGCTCATCGGTAATGGCTTCACCTAAACCATAACCAACTTGTTGCAGACCAGTACTGCTTTGATCTGTGTGTACGACACGTACACCTAAGTTACCTGTGACTTTAACATCGCCGATATCGAAGTCTAAGTTTGCCTGCACGTAACCGGCTAATACATCTTCATTGACCGCGCCGCTTTGGATCATGGTCCAGTTATTTGACCAGTTCGCCGTTGGAGTGAAAGGTGATTGGCCAGTTGCCGCCAGTTGTGCGTTCACCAGTTCAATGGCTTTGTTAAAGTCAATGGCGAGGAAACTTGGGTAACCTGCTAATTCACCACCAAAATCAACCACTTTGGCCATATCGCCGTTCAGTGCTAGGACTGGTTGATTATCAGGGTTTTTACCAAACTCGAAACCGTAACCTGCCTGTGAACGCTGTGCGTTGAATTCACGTTCAGCATAACGCACACCAAAATCAACAGAAGAGACAAAGCTGGTGTCTAAGACATAGTTAAAATCGAGTTTGTAGGCAATCAGATCGTTTTGCTGATTATAGGGCCACATACCCACTTCTTTCAGACCTAGGGTCGAGGTATTGGTGTAGTCGTTAGCAAAGCTGACATCCGCAGGATTTAAGCCATTCAGTTGATAAGTAACAGACTCAGCTGAACGAACTTCATTGCCCAGATCATCGTACAACACGGCGCGAGTACCGCCGTTAACGAATTCACCATCGGCTTTGGAATAGCTGACATCGGCCGCCACTGTCAGTGCGCCACCGTTATTCCACTCAAGGTTCAAAGAGCCTGAAGTCAATTCTGAGTATTTTGAGTCGTTATCGTTGATCACGAAAACCGCAAAGTTATCCGTGCCATCAGTAGAGACTGTACCACCCGTCATAGAACCGTTTTCGACAACGGCATCACTGATAGTACCATTTTTCAATGACTTGACGCGGAAACCACGGGCAAAGTTTTCAGAGGTAAATTTAGAGTGGAACAGATCGCCCTTCACACTCAGGCTGTCACTCGGTTGCCAATGGATAGCAGCCATATAGCCATCACGGGTATCGTCGCCGCCTTTTTGTTGCAGTTCAAAACCTTCACTAATCGCTTCGGTTACACCGTCACCGTTAACGTCTTTTTTATCATCATTAAAACGTAACCCAATGAATTGGCTTGCAACATAAGGTTGATACAGGTGAGCATAGCCCACTGCCACCCCTAAGGTGTCTTCGAGGAATTTACCTTGATAAGCGAGACTTAAACGATTGCCGTATTGCTCTGCATCGGAGATTTCATCGGCGCGATCGTTAAAGCTGCCACGGGCATTGATATTGAATGATTGATCTTTGTCATTCTTCAGCGGATCGGCGGTTTTTAATTCAACCGTACCGGCCACGCCGCCTTCGATCAGTGAGGCTTTAGGTGTTTTGTAAACCGCTGCCTGACTAATTAATTCGGATGGATATTGGTCAAACTCAATGGCACGTTTACCACCAGTGGTCACCTGTTCGTGGCCATTGAGGGTTGCAAACACGAAATCGCCATCCAGACCACGGATGTTCAAACCACTGGCTTGGCCGCCAGTACGAACAGCGGTGACGCCTGGTAAACGGGTTAACGCATCGGCGATAGATTGGTCGGGCAGGGCGCCGAGGTCGTCGGCAGAGATAGATTCAGATACGGTATCGCCAAAACGTTTTTCATTAAGCGATTTGATCACACTGGTTCTGAAGCCTTTAACTTGGATTACTTCAATTTCGGCATCTTTGGCTTTTAGGTCTTTTTCTTTTACATCATCTGCTGCGTAGGAGTGCATACTGGCGCCTGCAGCAACGAGTGCTAAGGTCAGCAAGCTGGGTTTAAATCGCATCATTTCTATCTTCCCCTTGAAGTCGCTTTTTACCGCTTATGTAGAGCGTTTTATCGTTATTACCGCATTGTTTTTGCGGCCTTTTTTTGGTATTTCGGCGCTTAATTGACTGCATAAGTGCTGCGTTTATGACCAAATTGTTATGCAACGGTGAAGATACTACTCCCGAGAATCTTGGCGTCACAATATTGTGCATACGTATTCAATAGGTCAGACGCTCGCAAAAACAGGGATTTCGGCCAAAAAAAGTCCGATTTTATCTCCGGGTATTTCAATGCAACCTTATGTTAGTAAAGGGTTAATTTTATCTTAATCAGACAATTCTAATGATAGTCCGTTTTGCATACGTATGCAGGTGTATTGAACCTTATTTCCCTGTTCACGTATGCTCGTTGCCACTAATACAAGCCGTAGCGCCTTTACTCCGCAGTAACATGATTGTAACTGCTCATGTGAGAGTTTTTGGGTTAGCGCGCTGAAGAATAAGGATAAAGGGGCAATATGAGTGAGTTAACTTGGTGGCGTGGAGCCGTGATCTATCAAATTTATCCACGTAGCCTTTTGGATACTAATGGTGATGGCGTTGGCGATCTGCGCGGTATTATCACCAAGTTGGACTATATTGCCAGCCTGAATGTGGATGCCATTTGGATTTCGCCGTTCTTTAAATCCCCAATGGCTGACTTTGGTTACGATATCAGTGACTATCGGGAGGTGGATCCACTATTTGGTTCGATGCAGGATTTCGATGAGCTGATCGAAAAAGCCCATCAACGTGGCATTAAAGTCATTATTGACCAAGTGCTAAGCCATACCTCAGATCAGCATGCTTGGTTTTGTGAGAGCCGCGAGAGCCGCACCAATCCCAAGGCCGATTGGTATGTGTGGGCCGATCCTAAGGAAGATGGGACGGCGCCAAACAACTGGTTGGCGATTTTCGGCGGTTGCGCCTGGGAGTGGGAACCGCGCAGACAACAATATTATCTGCACAACTTTTTACGCAGTCAGCCCGATATTAACTTCCATAATCCCGATGTGCGTCAAGCCGTGTTAGAGAATGTGGAGTTTTGGTTGAAGAAGGGCGTCGATGGTTTCCGCCTAGATGCTATTACCTTCTGTTATCACGATGAGCAGCTTCGGGATAATCCGGCAAAACCTAAGGATAAGCGCCAGGGGCGTGGGTTCAGTGAAGATAATCCCTATGCCTATCAGTACCATTACTACAATAATGATCGCCCGCAAACGATTCTATTTATTGAAGAATTACGCCAACTGATCAATCGCTATCCGGGTGCAGTGACTTTAGGCGAAGTCTCCGCTGAGGATTCTCTCGCGGTGATGGCTGCCTATACCAAGGGTGAAGACCGCTTACATATGGCCTACAGTTTTGAGCTGCTGACCGATGACTATAGCGCCGCTTATATTCGCCAAACCGTCGAAGCACTGGAAGCCAGTATTGGTGATGGTTGGCCTTGTTGGGCGATTGGTAACCACGATGTGCAGCGCGTCGCCAGCCGTTGGGGACGGGGCAAGCAAACCCACGACATGGTGAAAATGCTTAATGCCATGCTCAGCTCACTTCGCGGCCGTGTCTGTAGTTACCAAGGAGAAGAGCTTGGCTTAACCGAGGCGCCAATTGAATACCATGAATTGCAGGATCCCTTCGGTAAAACTTTCTGGCCAATGTTTAAGGGCCGTGATGGTTGCCGCACTCCGATGCCGTGGGAACAACACGCCGATTTTAGCGGCTTTAGCCAAGTGACACCTTGGTTGCCTGTGGCGAATGCACACAGGGCATTGGCGGTCGATGTGCAGGAAGCCGATCCCGCTTCAATGTTGCAGGGCTATCGTCAGTTCCTCGCGTGGCGCAAAGGCTATCCTATTTTAATCGAAGGGGAGATTGAGTTCCTCGACGCGCCAGAACCCTTATTGGTGTTTGTGCGAACACTGGGTGAGCAGAAACTCCTTGTGTGTTTCAATCTATTAGACACAGAAACCCAGTGGGTGCTGGATAAGCTCAGCATACAACAAGAATTGACCGGGCATGGCTTGAAAACTGCGCAAAGGGTCGCTGACACATTGACATTCTCGGCCTATGCCTGCTTTTATGCGCTGTTGAACTAGTTTTCGACGGGCATAACACTCGTTCGGACGGGCAGCACACGTTGATTGTGACTGCCTGTCGTTGTACGAAAACGCCTAAGGGACATTCCCTTTAGATAATAAAAACATGATTAGAGAGCACAACTATGGCGTCATCTATAAACACCAGCAGCCACACGAGCAGCGTGAGCGAGGCGGGAAACGGTAATTATCGTTTTGCGTTAGTCTCATTGACCTCACTGTTTTTTATGTGGGGCTTTATTACTTGTCTGAACGATATTCTGATCCCTCATCTTAAGGCGGTGTTTTCACTCAATTACACCCAAGCGATGTTGATCCAGTTCTGCTTCTTTGGCGCCTATTTTCTGGTGTCGATTCCGGCGGGGCAGTTAGTGAAACGACTCGGTTATCAAAAAGGCATAGTCACAGGCTTAGTGATTGCAAGTATCGGCTGTGGTTTGTTCTATCCTGCCGCGTCCTTTGCGACCTACGGATTATTCCTCGGCGCTTTGTTTGTATTGGCCTCTGGGATCACAATATTACAAGTAGCGGCTAACCCCTATGTTAACGCGCTTGGCAGCAGTGAAACCGCATCGAGCCGCTTAAACCTGACTCAAGCTTTCAACTCTTTAGGGACGACGGTCGCGCCATTTTTTGGCTCGATTTTGATTCTTTCAGTGGCGACAACAGCATCTTCTGAATTAGCGCAAGCCAATGCCGAGGCGGAAGTGGTCAAGCTGCCGTACTTAATGTTAGCTGCAGCCCTTGCCGTACTCGCGGTGATTTTCGCTAAGCTAGACTTGCCAGTGATCCGTGAACATAGCGAAGCCGCGTCGGGCGAAGTGCAAAGCCATTTAGGCAAAACCAGCGCGCTGCAAAGCACCCATTTGGTGTTAGGTGCGGTGGGGATTTTTGTTTATGTGGGCGCAGAAGTGTCTATTGGTAGCTTCTTAGTCAACTTCCTCGGCGAATCACATATCGTCGGCATGCCAGAAGAGCAAGCGGCCCATTACATCGCCTATTACTGGGGCGGCGCTATGGTCGGGCGCTTTATCGGTTCGGCGGTAATGCAAAAAATCCCTGCTGGCACAGTGCTGGCTTTCAATGCCTTGATGGCGGCATTGTTGGTGCTGGTTGCGATCACCAGCAGTGGCACGCTGGCAATGTGGGCGATTTTGGGCGTGGGATTATTTAACTCGATTATGTTCCCCACTATTTTCAGCTTAGCGCTGCGTGACCTAGGTCCGCACACGTCGCAGGGTAGCGGTATTCTCTGTTTAGCCATTGTGGGTGGTGCGATTGTGCCATTGTTGCAAGGGGTGTTGGCTGATAACTTAGGCATTCAATTGGCCTTTATTCTGCCTGTGGTGTGCTACGGTTTTATTCTGTTCTATGGGGCGAAAGGCTCTAAGATGTAACGGCATTGGCCATTTCGATAAAAGCGATCCCCTTGGATCGCTTTTTTATTGGTCTTTTTCGCTTCGAAAGAGCAACTAGGCATCTGTTTACTTGCGTATTAGTGCCTGACCTCCTATGATCCCCCGGTTTTATTACTCACGGTGACCTGTAAATGTTGAATTCTCCGCTTTCTGCCAGCTCGAATGAATTAGTGATCAGTATCTTAGCTATGGTGCTAAGCGAAGGAAAACCCTTAGACCGGGCGTATTCTCAGCATTTTTCGGGATTAAAGTTAGTACCCGCCGAACAGGCGCGTATTGCCACTGTAACGGGCGATATTCTGCGCCGGTTAAATCTGTATTGTTTCTTAGCCGAAATTAAGCCTGAAGAAATGGAGCGTTTAGGCTCTAAGCTGCTTAATGTGTGGCATTTATTCCACAAGCTAGAACTGCCTAAGATGCAGTATTCCTTGCCGGTCGATGCAGAGCGTTTAGCCGAGCGTATCGAGCAGGCGCAGCGCCAACCCGTACTTTGGGACGGTTGCCCTGAATGGCTAGATACCATGGGTCAAGCGCAGCTTGGCACGTCTTGGGAAAAGGAGCGCGCCGCCTTAAGCACGCCACCAAAACGCTTCCTGCGGGTCAATGGCCTGAAAGTCAGTCGTGATGAGTTAGCGCAAAAACTGGCGACCGAATTTGTCACCACCCAAGCGGTTGAGGACGTTGATTCAGCCCTTGAAGTGACCTCCGATTCCGCGCTGTTCCGGACTAACAGCTTTAAAGACGGTCTATTTGAGCAACAAGATGCGGGCTCACAACGTGTGGCCGCCGCGCTCGATGCCAAACCGGGAATGCGAGTGATCGATGCCTGCGCGGGAGCGGGGGGCAAGACCCTACATATCGCCGCGCAGATGCAGGGTAAAGGCCGTTTATTGGCGATGGATGTGGAGCAATGGAAACTCGACAACCTCAAGGAACGCGCCCGCCGTAATGGTGCCCACAATATCGAAACCCGATTAATTGTCGGCTCAAAAACCATCAAACGCTTAAAACTTAGCGCCGATCGTGTGCTGCTCGATGTGCCTTGCTCTGGCCTTGGGGTATTAAAGCGCAATCCCGATGCTAAATGGCGTGATACCGCCGAGCGTTTACCCGTGTTGATGGAGCTGCAAAAGCATATCCTGAGCAGTTATAGCCGTATGGTGAAGGTTGGCGGCATTGTGGTGTACGCGACCTGCTCAATTTTCCCCTGTGAAAACCGCGGCCAAGTGGATGCTTTTTTAGCGGAAAACCCCAATTTCCGCTTGCTTGAGGATGAAACTATCAGTCCTGCCGATAGCGGATTTGATGGTTTTTATTTAGCAAAACTCGAGCGAATTCAAGAGTAAACCTTCGTAATATCTCGCACTAAAGCAAGTTTTCATTCGAATTGAAAAGTTGCTTTAGTGCTTTTTAATACCTAAAATTCACCCCTGATTTACAAAGGTTGTTCATCTTAGTAAGGTCGTTAACTTACGCGCTAAATGACTAAGGGATGTATGGACGAAGGAATTCAGGTTACTGGCAGTATCGGCGATAAAAATACTCATTTTAATCAAAGCGTAAGCCTAGAATGCTATAGCGGCATTCTCTCTATGCTGCTTAATGGCGCGCCATTAGCAGAAATTCTCCATGCTTTAGTGTTAAAAATCGAAGATCAGCGTTTAGGTACGCACGCCTCCGTGTTGTTGCTCAGTGAAGATGGTAAAAAGCTACTCACGGGCGCCGCGCCACATTTACCCGACAGTTATAACCAAGCTATCCATGGAGTCGAAATTGGCCCAGAGGTCGGTTCCTGTGGTACTGCGGCTTATACGGGGGAGCGTGTGATAGTCGAAGATATCGAGCATCATCCCTATTGGGCCTTGTATCAATCCTTTGCGCTAGCCCATGGGCTGAGAGCCTGTTGGTCTGAACCTATCAAAGATAGTCAAGGCAAGGTGTTAGGTACTTTTGCCATGTACTATGAGGAGGTTAAATCGCCAACGACTGCAGATTTAACCTTGATAGCCGAGGCGGCGAGACTGGCGAGTTTAGCCATAGAACGCAGTCGCTCGCTCGAGTTTCAGCGTCTTGCGGTGAAAATATTTGATCGCCTACCTCTGTCGTTAGTCATCACCAATGCCAGCCATTCCGTGCTCTATGCTAACGATGCTTTTACCCAGATGGTTTATCCTGAAACCACTGATATTGATGATTTTTGCCCCGAACACTTTTTCTCTCCCTCTGAACCCCACGAAATCGATTCCCTGTTTCAACATCTGTCTGAGGGCAAAATGTGGCAGGGTGAGTTGATTGGCCTACGTAATAACGGTGAGACCTTTTACCTCGATTTAACCGTAACAGTGTTTCGCGAATCCCATAGTAACGAAAACGGTTTTGCTTGGTTATTTTCCGATATCAGTGAGCGTAAAAAAGCGGCGCAGTTAATCAAGTATCAAGCCAATAACGATTCCCTCACTGGGCTTGCCAACCGTAATGCCTTGTTTCGACAAATCCAAGAGCTGATCTCCGCCGACAGCTTAACACCCGGCTTTAGCTTTATGCTGATGGATTTAGATAACTTTAAACAAGTGAACGATACCTACGGCCACGATAAAGGGGATGCGCTGCTGGTGCAGGTGGTGGAGGAGATTAAAACCTGCCTAAATGATCAAGCGGTATTCTCACGCCTTGGGGGTGATGAGTTTGCCTTGCTCCTCCCTGGCATTGTGACGCAGCGGGAGTTGTCACAACTGGCTGAAAAAATTAATAGACAGGTTTATCGGCGTTATGAGCTGTCCCTGGATAAGGGGGTATACAGTTCTGTGAGTATTGGGATTGCCCGCTTTCCCGAAGATGCGCTGGATTTAGAGCAACTGTTAAACTGCGCCGATCAGGCCATGTATATCTCCAAGGCGAATGGCCGTAATCGTTATCATTTTTTCACCGAACAAATGCAGTTAAACGCCGAGCGCACGGCGAATTTGCATACATTACTGAAACAAGCTTTAGAGCAAGAGGCTTTCGAACTGTATTTTCAGCCTATAGTCGATGCGACAACTGGACTTGTGCTGCGCGCTGAAGTGCTACTACGTTGGCAGCACGAGGGGCAGTTTATTTCCCCCGATGAATTTATCCCCATCGCCGAAAACAGCGGTTTGATCGTTAACATTGGCCGCTATGTACGCAAAGCTGTGATGCAAACCATTATTGACATGCAAGCATTGGGCTGGCCAATCAATTTAGCGGTCAACGTGTCGACCTTTGAGTTTTGGTCCCATGAGTTACAGGATGAATTTTGTGACTCTTTTGCCGATATTATCGAAGAGTTGGGCTTGATTGAGTTTCCCTACGAGCTTATCACCTTAGAAATCACCGAATCGCTGTTGATGAAACAGCATGTGCATTTAATCAAAGTACTGAATGAGTTACGCGGTCGTGGCATTAAAATCTCCCTCGACGACTTTGGTACCGGTTATTCTTCTTTGTCCTATTTAGCGAATTTCCCGATAGATCAAATCAAAATCGATAAGAGCTTTATCGATAGATTGGATGAAGGTGAGCGCCACCTTGCCTTGGTTGAGGCGATAGTGCGCTTAAGTCATGCGCTGAATTTGAGTGTGACGGCAGAAGGGGTGGAAACCGAAGCGCAGCTAAAGGTGATGATGGAAAACCATATTCAAGAAATTCAAGGCTATATCTTTTATAAGCCCATGCCCAAGGCGGCATTTTTTGAGTTACTTGCCGAGCAAGCTGCGGCCCATCACCATTCATGATGAGTTCAAACTAACCTCAAAAAAGAAGAGCGCCATAGGCGCTCTTTGTTTATCACTTAGCCGCTAACTGGCCGTTAATCACCAAACTTAAGTATTCGGTAAAATCATGCCCATGGTTTTGTAACATCTTAGGGAACATCGAAATCGGCGTCGAACCTGGGAAGGTATTGATTTCGTTAAGCAGGATTTCATTATCCTGGGTTAAGAAAAAGTCGATACGTGACAGATGGCGAAGCTTCATGCCCTTAAAGGCTTTAATTGCATAGGCGCGGATCTGCTCGCTGATGTCAGTAGGCACATTTTGTGCGACTACATCGGTGCGTGCCTTACTGCTCTTGGCGTATTTTTCATCGAAGGTGTAGAAGGTATTGCTATCGCAGATGATTTCGCCCGGCAGAGTCGCAACCACTTCGCCTTGATACTCATAAACGGCGACTTCAAGCTCACGGGCTTTAATGGTTTTTTCGACAATCACATAGGGTGCATAACCAAAGGCATCTTTTAACACGCCTGCGACTTTGCTGCTGTCATCGACTTTATAGCAACCCACAGAAGAACCTTGAGATGCGGCTTTGACGAAAATCGAACCCCAGTTTTCGAGCGCGGCTTGGGTTTGGGCAATCGCTTCATCATCGTATTGATTTAAGAAGATATAAGGTGTGTTAGGAATGCCTAAGGCACTGAACCACATCTTAGCGGTGATCTTGTTAAAACAGTTGCTGCTGGCTTCGGATTCGCAACCAAAGTAGGGCAGTTGGATAAGGTTAAAGTACGACTGGATGTCGCCTGTCTCGCCCGGATAGCCGTGAATACAGGGGATCACATAATCCACAGGCCAAGGCGCCTTGGTCTCATCACGGAAGCGAATTTCGCGGTTATTGGTCAGCTCACAGTCATCGCCTGCGGCGGTTTGGTATTGGCCAAACTTGTCCAGTACCACACGCAGTACATTAAACTGCTCGGATTTTGCTAATGAGGTTTCAAAATAATTAGCCGACAGTAGGGAAATATCGTGTTCCGCACTTCCACCGCCGCACAGCAAAAGTAAATTGATTTTTGACATTGTGATTCCTCGATTGAGCAAAATGCTGTTGAGTTGCCTTTTGCAACTCGCTTACTAACGACGACTAGGTGACTTCCTGCCACAGGGCTTTTATCTGCGCTAAACACATAAGTTAGCCGCAGCCATCTTAGATTTCTTGCCCCCTAAAGTGCAAGGACTCAGGCAAAGGAGTTTGACCGAGTGATGAATTTTAACGCATTTTTACTGGGCAATAAAAAACGCGCCGAGGCGCGTTTTAAAGTATGTGTCTTTTAACGGACAAATTAGAAGTTCGCAGTGCGAGGCGCGCGTGGGAATGGGATCACGTCACGGATGTTCGATACGCCCGTCACGTAAGACACTAAACGCTCGAAGCCCAGACCGAAACCTGCGTGTGGAACTGTGCCGTAACGGCGCAGATCGCGGTACCACCAGTAATCTTCTTTGTTCAGATCCATTTCTTCTAAACGCATATCCAGTACGTCTAAACGCTCTTCACGTTGTGAACCACCGATGATTTCACCGATGCCTGGGGCTAATACGTCCATCGCGGCAACGGTTTTACCGTCTTCGTTGAGGCGCATGTAGAAAGCTTTGATATCTTTTGGATAGTTCTTCACAACCACGGGGGCTTTGAAGTGCTCCTCGGCCAGATAACGCTCGTGCTCAGAGGATAAGTCGATACCCCAAGACACTGGGAATTCGAACTCACGACCACATTTTTGCAGGATCTCAACCGCATCGGTGTAATCCACTTGGGCGAAATCACTCGATACGAAAGACTGCAGACGCTCAATCACAGTTTTATCTACGTGCTGGGCGAAGAATTGTAAATCGTCCATACGCTCAGCTAATACGGCGTTAAAGGCGTATTTCAGCATGCCTTCGGCAAGGTTTGCGATATCGCTTAAGGTCGCGAACGCCACTTCTGGCTCAACCATCCAGAATTCCGCTAAGTGGCGGCTGGTGTTTGAGTTTTCAGCACGGAACGTCGGGCCAAAGGTATAGATTTTTGACAGGGCGCAGGCGTAGGTTTCGCCGTTCAGCTGGCCCGATACGGTTAAGAATGCCTCTTTACCGAAGAAGTCTTTGTCATAGTCTACTTTGCCGTCGCTGGTGCGTGGCAGGTTTTCCATATCCAGTGTGGAGACACGGAACATTTCACCCGCGCCTTCACAGTCTGATGCGGTGATCAGCGGTGTAGACACCCACACGAAACCATTTTCGTGGTAGAAACGGTGAATCGCTTGAGACAAACAGTTACGCACGCGGGCAACGGCACCAATGATGTTGGTACGTGGGCGTAAGTGGGCCAGTTCGCGTAAATGCTCGATTGAGTGACGCTTAGCCGCCATTGGGTAAGTGTCTGGATCTTCAACCCAGCCTGTCACTTCAACTTGTGTGACTTGCAGCTCGTAGGCTTGGCCAGCGCCAGGAGATTCCACAATCTCACCGGTTACGATCACAGAGCAGCCAGCTGTCAGCTTTAACACTTCGTTGTCGTAATTTTCTAAGCTATTTGGCACAACACCTTGGATAGGATTAAAGCAGGAGCCGTCATAGACAGCTAAAAAAGAGATGCCAGCTTTAGAGTCACGACGGGTTCTGACCCAGCCACGGACTGTGACTGTCGAACCAACTGCGTGCTCACCTTTAAATACAGAAGCGACCGATGCAATGCTCATTGTTGCTTAGTTCTCCAACGAAACGTTTTATATGAAAATTTTTGGAGGTTTATATTACCTTGCTGGTGGCTTTTCTCAAGCTGAAAAAGGTATCCTGAGGTTAATATTACTAATATTGAGTGATAGGGTGCCTTAAAACTTGGGAGGCGGTATGCGGAAAGTCAAAATATTTCAGATGATCCTCGCCACATTATCCATTCTGGGCTGGACCTTGGCGGTGTACGCGCTGATGGTGTTTGGCGAGGCTCGCCCCGAACGAGAGGTCGGATCCTACTTGAGTCGCGGTGAAACCTTCAGACACTATTGGGACCCAAGCGAAACCGAATTACTGCAATACATCATTTGGGGCTGCGGTGCGATAAGCCTGATAAGTCTGGCGTTTAATTACTATGTCGCCCATCACAGCAAACTGGGTTATTGGTTTAATATTCCCTTGCTGCTGCTTACCTCGTTAGTGGCGGGCTTATATGTGCATTTTGTGATTTGAATTATCCAAAAGAGCAATGCGGGTTTACAGCATCTGCTCGGGAAGACTCAAATGCCGACAGAGGTGATCGATAATCGCCGCCGTCGCGCCCCAGATAAAACGTTGCTGATACGGAATAAAATGCACGCTGTAATAACGCCCTTGGCGTAAAAACTGTTTGCGGTGGCGATTTTGCGGTTCGATAAAAAAACTTAAGGGTACGGTAAAGCAATCGGCGACTTCGCCGGGATCGAGCCTTAAGGCAAAATCCTGCTTAATCATGCCCACCACTGGAGTGATTTCAAAACCGGTAAAGGTGTTATGGGCGGGGAAGGTGCCTATCACTTCTACATTTTCTCGGCAAAGACCAATTTCTTCTTCCGCTTCCCTCAGCGCGGCCGTAATGGCGCTACTATCACTGGGCTCAATCTTGCCGCCTGGAAAGCTAATTTGCCCAGGGTGCGCCCTAAGGTGCATCGGTCTTTGGGTTAAAATCAGACTGAGCTCGCCCTGAATTTCCTGCAAGGGGATCAGTACCGCGGCTTTACGCAACCCAAGGTGAGGGATAGCCGCCGGGTCTTGCGTGGCTAAAGGATGCAGATTAAATCTGAGTCTAAATTCTGCTTGATCCATAGGCTTCCTATTCGTTTCCTGACGCTTATTGAGGGCTATCGAGTAAGGGTAAGATACGGCTTATCTTATCGAAGCTTTCTTGGTACTCGGCATCGACATTAGAGTCCGCGACTATGCCGCCGCCCGCCCAGCAATAGAGTTTACCTTGCTCAGCCACGATAGTGCGAATGGTGATGCTAGTATCCATTTGCCCATCTTGGCTGATGTAACCCATGGAGCCACAATACAGACTGCGGCGTGAGGGTTCCAGCTCTTCAATAATTTCCATGGCGCGGATTTTAGGCGCTCCGGTTATTGAACCGCCGGGAAAGGCTGCGCGCAGTAAGTCACAGGCGTGGTATTGTGGGTCGAGTTTGGCGGTAACGGTACTGACTAAATGGTGCACCGCAGGAAAGCTTTCGACGGCAAATAGATGTGGCACTTGTACAGTGCCGGGCGCGGCGACTTTACCTATGTCATTGCGCAGTAAATCCACAATCATCACGTTTTCGGCGCGATCCTTGGGTGAATGGGCAAGGGCTTGCGCTGCTCGCTTATCTAGCATCGGGTCGCTATGGCGCGGCAGCGTGCCTTTAATCGGTTTGGTTTGAATATCGTCACCGTGCAGCTGAATAAAACGCTCGGGCGAAATCGATAAAATCGCGTTGGCATCAAGCCGCATAAAGGCGGAGAAGGGCGCTTGATTGGCACTTCGTAGCTTGCAGTAAGCGCGCCATTCATCGCCTTGATACTCTGCTTCAAAGCGCTGGGTCAAATTAATTTGATAGCAATCGCCGCTATGCAGATATGCCTGTACTTCATTGAATTTTGAAATGTACTTGGCTTTGGTGAGTTGCGATGACCAAGGGCTTGTGAGATTAAATTCGGCCTGTTTTGTGGCTTTGGCTATTTTAGATTCAATTATTTTCAATTGAGTATCGAGGGCGGCATCACCCAAATAGTGCACTAAAAACCAGCTTTGCTGCTGATAATCGAAAATCAATGCCCAGTCGTAAAAGCCAATATTCATCTCGCCGAGGTGAATATCCTGCGCCGCAGTGCAGGGGAGCTGCTCAATTCGACGGCCTAAATCATAACTAAAGCTGCCCATGGCGCCGCCACTAAAGGGCAAATCGCAGGCAAAAGAGTGTGGATACCAATGGCGCAGCAGCTGTTTGACCAGGGTAAAAGGGTCATCCTGCGGGCTGAGGTGAGTCGGTTTGGCTAATTCAGGCTGATGAACTTGAATGTCAGTCAGCTCGCCTTGGGTGATGAGGGTGGCGATGGGACCTGCGCAAATCATATCGAATTTAGCGTCCTGATGGGACGCATTGGCCGAGTCGAGCAGTATCGCCCAAGGTTCAGCCGCAAAGTGTTCGAAGATTGCTGCTGTGCTGAAAGTCCAGTCAAGTTGGCGTACTGCCAGCGGTAATGCCGCCCTATTTGCCATCAATTAACCCTATCTAAAAATGTGATGTAGCCCAAAAAGATGGGAAAGAGTATCATATTGGCCCAGAAAGAATTACACAAAAAACAAGTAAGGCCCTAAAGGCTGCTGGAGCGCACCTACTATGTCATCTCACCATGAAACGTCTGAAAATGTAGTGATTAAACAAGCCGACTTTATTGAAAGTGTGGCCGATGCCCTGCAATACATCTCCTATTATCATCCCAAAGATTTTGTGGATGCCATGAGCGAAGCTTATGAGCGTGAGCAAAGTGCGGCGGCGAAGGATGCGATTGCGCAAATTTTGATTAACTCGCGTATGTCTGCCGAAGGTAAACGCCCACTGTGTCAAGACACGGGTATTGTGACCACCTTCGTTAAGATTGGTATGGGAGTTAAGTGGGACAAAACCGATATGACCGTGCAGCAAATGGTCGATGAAGGTGTGCGTCGTGCTTATACCAATCCAGATAACCCACTGCGTGCATCGATTGTGGCTGATCCTGCGGGTAGCCGTAAAAACACCAAAGACAACACGCCATCTGTAGTGCATATCGATATGGTGCCAGGCAATCATATTGAAGTCGCTATCGCAGCCAAGGGCGGCGGCAGTGAAAACAAAGCCAAGATGGTGATGTTAAACCCATCTGACGATATCGCCGCTTGGGTTGAAAAAACGCTGCCAACCATGGGCGCGGGCTGGTGTCCACCGGGTATGCTCGGCATCGGTATTGGTGGCACCGCTGAAAAGGCTGCTGTGCTGGCGAAAGAAGCGCTGATGGAAAGCGTGGATATCCATGAGTTAATGGCACGCGGTGCAGAAACCAGCGAAGAAAAACTGCGTTTAGACATTTTCGAACGTGCTAACAACCTCGGTATTGGTGCGCAGGGTCTTGGCGGTTTAACCACAGTGTTAGACGTGAAAATCAAATCTGCACCTACTCATGCAGCATCAAAACCTGTGGTGATGATCCCGAACTGCGCGGCAACTCGCCACGTACACTTCCATTTAGATGGTACTGGCCCTGCTGATCTTGCGCCGCCGACACTGAGCGACTGGCCAGAAATCACCCGCGAAGTGGGCAGCGATGTGCGCCGTGTTAATTTAGACACAGTTACTCAAGCCGATATCGAGCAGTGGAAGAGCGGTGAAACCATTCTGTTAAGCGGTAAAATGCTCACCGGCCGTGATGCTGCCCATAAGCGTATCCAAAGCCTGATTGAAAGCGGTGAAGGTTTACCAGAAGGCGTGGACTTTACTGGCAAGTTTATCTACTACGTGGGCCCAGTTGACCCAGTCGGTAACGAAGTTGTGGGTCCTGCTGGCCCAACTACCGCGACCCGTATGGACAAGTTCACCGATCTGATGCTGGATAAAACCGGACTGATGGGCATGATTGGTAAGGCTGAACGTGGTCCAGCGACCGTTGAGTCTATCAAGAAACACAAAGCTGTGTACCTGATGGCTGTGGGCGGCGCGGCTTACTTAGTGTCGAAAGCCATTAAGAAATCCCGCGTAGTGGCGTTTGCCGACTTAGGTATGGAAGCAATTTACGAGTTTGACGTACAAGATATGCCAGTGACTGTGGCGGTAGACTCAAACGGCGTGAATGCCCATGAAACTGGCCCTGCGATTTGGAAAGTGAATATCGCTAACGCCAAAGCCTAAGCAAATGGCCTAAGCGAATGTCCTTCTTGCAAAAATGTCGCTTTTTTGAGCGGGATTCGAGCGGGAAAGGGCGGCGAGTGACACTCAATGACGCCATTCGATGCTGACTGACAATTTGTCACAAAAAAATACGCTCAAGTACGCCTTTTGGCTTGCTTGAGCGTTTTTGTTTCGTTAGTGTGGCAAACTTATCTTCACAAAGACGATTGATGACCGTTTTGACCGTTCATTCGGTACAACTACCGAATGTGTTTAACAAAAGATGGATATAACAATGAAAATAGCTCCTCTCCTATTGGCGCTTGGCGCGGCTGGTTTGGCCTGCTCAGCCCACGCGGCCGATCCTAAGCCTTTTACTGTGCAACAGCTGGTTAAACTCAACAAATTGCATTCAGCCGCGGTGTCCCACGACGGCACAAAATTGGTCTACGGCCTGAAAACCGTTAATGACAAGGGAGAGGCGAGCTCAGATTTATATATTCTCGATTTGACGCAAGCGGACGCGAAACCGATGCAGATCACTTCTGCAGCGGGTACTGAGCACGATGTCAGCTTCGCAAACGATGACAAATCGATTTATTTCCTCGCCAGCCGCAGTGGTTCAAGCCAACTGTTCCAACTGCCATTAACGGGCGGTGAAGCGCAGCAAGTTTCTGATCTGCCATTGGATATTGATGGTTACAAACTCTCTAACGATGGTAAGCAAATCGTGCTCAGCATGCGTGTTTTCCCCGAGTGTAAAGACTTAGCTTGTTCAAAAGACAAATTTAAGGCCGAAGAAGAGCGTAAATCGACGGGCCGTGAATACAAGCAGTTGATGGTGCGTCACTGGGATACCTGGGAAGATCATGCCCGTAACCACTTATTTGTGGGTGCCCTTAATGGCGAGAAGCTGACCAAAGTGGTGGACATCACCCAAGGTTTAGACACAGAAACCCCACCTAAGCCATTCTCAGGCATGGAAGAAGTGTCCTTCACTCCTGATGGCAAATATGTGGTGTACAGCGCCAAAGCGCCAAGCAAAGATCAAGCTTGGACGACAAACTACGATCTGTGGCAGGTGAGTGTAAACGGTGGAAAAGCCACTAACTTAACCGCCGATAACATCGCTTGGGACGCCCAGCCAATATTCTCAAGCGATGGTCGCTATATGGCGTACCTCGCGATGACTAAACCCGGCTTCGAAGCTGACCGTTACCGCATTATGCTGCGTGATACTAGCACTGGACAGTCGAAGGAAGTGGCACCGCTGTGGGACAGAAGCCCAAGCTCGCTGATGTTTGCACCAGACAACCGTACTCTGTATGTGACGGCTCAAGACATTGGTCAAGTGTCTATTTTCAAAGTGAATACTCAGTTTGGTGATGTGCAGTCTGTCTACAGCGACGGCAGCAATAGCCTGATTGCGATCGCCGACGATCAACTGATCTTCGACAGCAAAACCTTAGTTGAGCCGGGCGATCTGTACCGCATCAACACCGACGGCCAAGGCCTGAAACGTCTGACTGAAGTTAACAAAGACAAACTGGCCGAAATCAAATTCGGTGAATTCCAACAATTTAGCTTTAAGGGTTGGAACAACGAAGATGTTTACGGTTACTGGATCAAACCTGCCAACTACCAAGAAGGCAAAAAGTATCCGATTGCATATCTAGTCCACGGTGGTCCGCAGGGGTCATTTGGTAACGCCTTCAGTGGTCGTTGGAACGCCCAGTTATGGGCTGGCGCGGGTTATGGCGTTGTGATGGTGGACTTCCACGGTTCAACTGGTTACGGCCAAGCCTTTACCGATTCTATCAGCCAAGATTGGGGTGGTAAGCCATTAGAAGACTTACAAAAAGGTCTGGCAGCGGTGAGCCAACAACAAAAATGGCTCGATCCACAAAATGCCTGTGCATTGGGCGGCTCTTACGGCGGCTACATGATGAACTGGATCCAAGGCAACTGGAACGATGGCTTTAAGTGCCTCGTTAACCACGCGGGTCTGTTCGATATGCGCTCTATGTACTATGTGACCGAAGAAGTATGGTTCCCAGAGCATGAGTTTGGTGGCACTTACTCAGATAACAAAGCCTTATATGAGAAGTTTAACCCAGTAAACTATGTGGAAAACTGGAAAACGCCAATGTTGGTTATCCATGGCGAGAAGGACTTCCGTGTGCCTTATGGTCAAGGTTTAGCCTCATTTAGCTATATGCAACGCAAGGGAATTCCATCAGAGCTGCTGATTTTCCCTGATGAAAACCACTGGATCTTAAAGCCTGAAAACCTCGAACAATGGTACGCGAACGTGTTCCGTTGGATGGACAGCTGGACGAAAAAGTAACCGAGGATGATGGACTTAAATCCACTGGGTATTAAGTCCCGTTAACCTGTTGCCAAAGCCAGAACCCTGTTCTGGCTTTTTAATACTAGGATTGTGAATCTAAGTCAGTTACACACTGGACTTATCAAGGAATGAAGATGCTGATCAGAGCGGCGAGTACAACAGATATTGAGGCGATAAGCGCATTAATCACGCAGCTGACACAAGTTTATATCGCCCCCACGTGTACAGATGTTGGCGCTGAAACCTTAGTCAACGCCATGTCGATTGAGTCGGTGGCTCATTATTTTGCCTCAGGTTATCAATATCATGTCGCAGTGAATGAGGCTGGCGAACTCGTTGGTGTGGTGGGGGTGAAGGATAACAGTCATCTTTATCATCTATTTGTGGCGGATATTGCCAAGGGGCAAGGCCTGTCGCGTCAGTTGTGGGAGCTTGCCAAAGCTGAGTGTCTAGCCAAGGGGAATCCCGGCACTTTTACCGTTAACTCGGCGGTGAATGCGCTGCCTGTCTATCAGCACTTTGGCTTTGTTGCACAAAGTGATATTCGCGAGCGCGGTGGGATCCGCGATATTCCAATGCAACTCGTGCTTTGATCTATAACGATCTTTAACCATAAGACCAAAACATAAAATCAGAAGAAGAGAACCTATGGCGAATGTGAGTTTTTACCCAATCGGGACAGTCGGTGAAAAATGGGGCGATGCCGAAAAGGCCGCATGGTTTGCTAGTACGCAAATTAAGCGTTCTTACCATGACAATGTTGTTACGCCACTAAAAGCGATGGAGTCACAACTGGCCGAAATAGGGCTGAGTGTGGTGCAATATGGCGCCTTATCGATTGATTCTGCACGTTATCCCTTGTTTGCGGTTAGATCTGCTACGTTCGATCCGAACAAGAAAACCGTCTTAGTCACAGGTGGTGTACACGGCTACGAAACCAGCGGCGTGCATGGCGCCTTGGCTTTTTTGGCTAACAACGCGGCTCACTATGCAAACCGGGTAAACTTAGTGGTGGCAGTGTGTGTAAGCCCTTGGGGTTATGAGACTATTAATCGCTGGAACCCGAAAGCTATCGATCCAAACCGCTCGTTTTATGCCAATAGCCCAGCTGAAGAGTCGGCAGCATTGATGGCACTGGTGGCAAGTGTCCCACAAGGTTTTGATGTGCATGTGGATTTACATGAAACCACCGACTCGGATGAAGATGAATTTCGCCCAGCCTTGGCCGCGCGTGATGGCAAAGACTTTATTCCCGGCACCATTCCTGATGGTTTTTATGCCGTAGGCGATACCGAAAATCCACAGGATGCCTTCCAAAAGGCGATTATCGACGGGGTGAGTAAAGTCACTCACATCGCGCCCGCCGATGAAAAGGGCGAGATTATCGGTTCGACAGTGGTGCAACACGGGGTGATCAACTACCCATTGAAAGCGCTAGGTTTATGCAGCAGTGTGACGGGTTGTATTTATAACACCACCACGGAAGTGTATCCCGACAGCCCATCGGCCACGCCTGCAGAGTGCAACTTAGCCCAAGTCGCGGCAATCACTAGTGCCATCGACTATGTATTAGCGTTGAACTAATTGAGTTTATTTGATACTTAGCTTGAACAGTCGTCACGTTTTAGATGGTGTTATTACTTGATTTTGCTTGAGCTTAACCGCATACCAGAAGGGCTACAGGACGATTTCGATTAATCTCCACTGTAGCCCTTTATTTTATGGTTTTTCTTAAGTGAACGGCATTACTCGTCACTCCCAACATATTTATGTACTAGCATCAGTTTTTACTGATTTATTCTATTGCTTCTGGGCAAAATCTAAGTCAATCCAGTTCTCTTAGTTAGGGGATTAGCACTTGACTCTCGGTATGCCGCCCCACAGAGTGGTGTATTGTGGCGTTAGTAATGCCCGCCGCATTGCCCATTTTTGTTCTATGCCTTGTGCTGCCAAAAATAAGGTGTCTTGTCCATAGCGGGAATTTATTCCATCCAGTGCGTTCATTAGTATGGGTTTGGTTTTAGGACGATTGAACAAATCGAGTTGCTGATATCTATCCTGTTCGAGATTAATTAAGCCTACACCTATCTTGTAGTACCTAATTCCTGGTCGAAATAATTTTGGGGCAGCCAAAGACATTGCCTGCGTCATTTCAATCGTGCAATTGGTTGCCGTGGGGAAATGGATAAGGGATTTAAAACCGACGGGTTGTTCATCGTAAGGGGAGTTATTGGCAAAAATCAGCATCGATTTGCAGCACGAACCTTGCGCCCTAGCTTTTGCCGCTGCAATTCCAACGTGTTTGCTCAATGCCTGTAGTAACGAATCAAAATCCATGATGCGCTCACCCACGGAGCGAGTGGAAAATATCTGTTGTTTATCCGCCCGTGTGTAGTCCCATTGTTTACAGGCAGTGCCATTAAGTTCTCGGACTGTTCGCTCTATCTCTATGCTGAATTGCTTGCGTGCAAGGCCTGCTGGCATTTGCGCAAGATCGTAAGCGGTCTGAATGCCCATACTCGCCAGCTTTTTGCTGAGCTGTCGTCCAATTCCCCACACGTCACCGACTGAGAGTTGCTTGAGAATTTCAATCCGTTGTAGGTCATTATCAATCAGGCAAACGCCATGATAACCAGGTAGTTTTTTGGCAGCATGATTGGCGATTTTAGCCAATGTAAGTGTTGCACCTATACCAACACAAACGGGTAAGCGAGCTTCTTTCCAAACGGTTTGACGGATACGCAGTCCATGCGTTTTTAAGCAGGGAATGCTGGAGTGGCAGTGCTTGAAGGATAAAAATGATTCATCAATGGAGTAAATATGTTGCTCGGGTGCGAAGCGGCCGATGATTTCCATCATTTTTGCCGACAAATCGGCATAGAGTTCATACAGTTGGCTAATAATTCCTGCTAAAAATAGACGAATAAGTGATCATCCTTTCTGCTACATAGGTTGCTGGCGTCTAACGCCTGAAAAATCACCAAGCTCAATTTGCTGTCTATTTTTTAGTAGGGATTCATCCATATGTCTAATTTTGTAATCAATTTGATCGCTAAGGAATTAATAATTTGAATACTGACAGACAAATTGCCTAGGGACAATCTTCACTCGACACAAACAGGTTCAAGTGACTCAGTAATCACATGTCATCTGCCTGTTGCTTTCTAGCTCACTTTGGGACATTTCCGAGTTAAAGCCTTAACTCAAACGCGTCTGCTTCAGATAAAAATATCTATGGGTTAACGCCCCAATCAGCTGCAGCCGGCATGGAGCTTACTTTGTGTTAGTTTGTGAGCGCAGCGAGCAACACAAAGTAAGCGTAGTGTTGGCTATCTGCTGCATTGGCTTGTTAGGCATTTTTAATTGGCAAGCTAGCATACATACTTTTAACTTTGAAAATATCTTTGCCTACAACAAATACCCTTCGTATTTTTTGGCCTCCAGCTTTTAATGGGGGCATATCATTACGAATTGCTTTGATGCCAGCAGCCTCCAATTCTTTCTGTAAATTTAACGCTGACTCTTCGCTTTCAAAGAATCCGACATTATGCCAATGCTCGATAGACATAATTTCTTTGTAATAGAATTTGCAGGCTTCGGCTTCGTTCTTTGACTCATATATAGGCTTGGAATTTGATCCGCGCTCGGTGTAGTAAATTGTCCATTTCCCATGATTTTCAGATAGACAGTAGATATCAGACTTTGCGCCAGCTGAGCCAATGCAAAAATTATTTGGGTTACACCCTTCTTCCAGCAGTATTTTCTCTAGCTCAGATGTATTCACGTGTTTATTGCCTAACGCCGCGTTAAGGGGTGCAGGCACGCAATACAAAAGCTACCGCACAGCGACTTAATCACCAAACCCAACGCAAACTGAAAATGCCACGCGTGCCAAATCCCACTTAAACGCTTTGTTATGCTTAAGCTTCAATGACTTACGTTTGACCAGAACCAAGATTAACTCGACTTTGATTTACAAACAAAAGCCAAAATGTAGAAAACCGAAATGAATCATAGTTTTAATAATCAGACTTCGAATTTTGGCAAAACTGGCTTGGAGTTTAAAAACCAAAAATGGATTTCTGATTGAACCAGCCACCCTAACCTCGCGCTTACCCGAAAATTGATTGAGGCAACGCTCTGAATTTTCAGCGCCAAAGAATAAGTGTCCGAAAAACAGCGCTCAAAAAAGCTGGCTTGCCGACAAACGCGAAACTGAAAAGCCGAGGGAACAAAGAAAAACCATAAACCACTGATTTTACGTGATTAAGCATAACATTTTATTCGTGCGCATGCGCGTTTATCTCGTTGTACCAGTGAAAACGCGCACAGTTAACTATCTGTATGCAAAGAACTTATCAGCATTCTATTAAATATACCATCTGGAAAAACGCGCATGCGCGTTTTCCAAACCTATTAACTAAAAATCTGTCACCATAGTTAATTGATTTGATAGAATTTTATTTATTGCGGATGGAATTAGTGCGCACTGATTTTGTCTAAAAATCATACCAAAACACCTAAATTTAAATATGACTGTATACCCATACATTGTTAGCCGATTTCTGGTAAGGCCAAACATAGGCAAATAGATAAGAATATGTATGGCAGCAGGTGTGGGAATTTTCGGTTGAGCTAACGAGCCTAAACAAGGAATGGGGCGTGCGACGTGAAGTCGTATGAAGTGCTGTTCACCGCTTAATGAGTGAACCATCTGTATCACCAGATGAACCTAGGAGCCTGAATAAAGTAGCGGCTCTGACAATGTAACGAAGGTTGGTATGCACCAATCGGGATCGAAATCGTGAGAAGACGATCCTCCTGATAACCACAAATCGGGTGAGTGCTAGGTAGTCAGTATGATGAACATAAGTGAATCCGCATAAGGCGCGTTATACGTTGAAACAGCGGAAGTGGTTAATACGCTGTAGCCAAAAGGCAAGAGAGTCGGAAAGAGATTGCCCCATGCTCTTTCGTGATCATTGAACTCTCCGCACCATAGCGGGCATCTAACCTGACATTGCGCGACATACGGAACACGGTAAGCCTGTATCGCTCCCTCTGGGAAAGCCAATATAGCCGATGGCGGTGCAGGTATAGGATGTTGGAAAAAGCAAAGGCTGCATTGTAATGATGCAGATACAGGCGACTGTCTGGCACGAAAGTGAGCCCACTTCCGACTGGTCTCCCATTGCGAAAGAGTTTGAAGAACTTTATTTAAGGCGAAACGCAAATGATGGTTTCTCATGAAATCAGTGCCTCCCTCGACAGCAACCCGTGGCAATCCATTGACTGGAAGGCCGCTGAGTCGCTTGTATTAAAGCTTCAGATGCGTATTGCAAAGGCAACAAGAGAAGGTAAACAAGGCAAGGTGAAAGCCCTGCAATGGGTATTGACTCACTCACGCTCCGCAAAACTCCTTGCGGTTAAGCGTGTTTCACAAAACAAAGGCAGTAATACACCTGGAATAGATGGCGTCATCTGGAACACAGATGCTCGCCGTATTGCAGCGGTTAAGCAACTGAAACGGAAAGCGTATCAAGCCAAACCTCTCAAGCGTATCTACATCCCCAAGAAAAATGGCAAACTCAGACCACTCGGTATCCCCTGCATGATAGATAGGGCGCAACAAGCGCTGCATTTACTTGCTTTAGAGCCGATATCAGAGACTGTCGCAGACCCAAATAGCTATGGCTTTCGGCCTCATCGAAGCACTGCTGATGCAATCGCTCAGTGCTTCCTATGTCTGAGCCAAAGGTATTCTAGCGAATGGGTTCTTGAGGGTGATATCAAAGCGTGTTTTGACAAGATTGGCCACCAATGGCTTATCGACAACATAGCGCTAGACAAGAAAATGCTAAGACAATGGCTGGAATGTGGCTTTATGGACAAAGGGTTATTCTACAGAACCGATGAGGGAACACCCCAAGGTGGGATCATCTCACCGACATTGATGTTACTCACCCTCTCAGGACTGGAACAACTCCTTAAAGCCACGGCCCGCCGTAAAGGCTGCAACGTTAACTTTATCGGATATGCAGACGATTTCGTCGTTACTGGATCTTCAAAGGAAGTGCTAGTAAACGAAATCAAACCGCTGATTGCACGCTTCTTAGCAGAAAGAGGACTAACGCTATCGGAAGAGAAAACCCATGTCACTCATATCAATGATGGATTTGATTTTCTAGGTTTTAATCTCAGGAAATACAAAGGGAAATTACTCATCAAACCGAGTAAATCCAATGCGCTGTCATTCTTAGGTAACATGCGAACACTCATCAAAACACACGGCACGACATCAACTAACGATCTCATCAGACTGATGAATCCGAAGTTGCGCGGCTGGGCGAACTATTATCGCCATGTTGTAGCTAAGCAAACTTTCGGCTATGTGAGTTACAAACTATTCCAGACACTATGGCACTGGGCAGTGAGACGTCATCCCACTAAAGGAAAGCGGTGGGTAGCGTTCAAATATTTCATAAACCGCCAAGGCCAATGGCAATTTCACGGTTGGAACAAAGTCGCTGATATGGACTGTCAGTTTAACCTTGTGCAAATCGCCCATACGCCGATAGTGCGACATGTGAAAATCAGAAGTGCGGCAACGCCTTATGACCCCCAATTTTCTGAGTATTTTAGAAAGCTAAGGCGGGAGAAAGGAAGTCGTAACTCTTGGTTGGAACCCGTCCAAACTGCGTTGTAAGTTGCTGGGTATTATCTTAATGCCTTCGTGGAGGCTTGAGCCGTATGCAGTGAAAGTTGCACGTACGGTTCTTAGGAGGGCGGCACTTGGTAACAGGTGTCGCCTATCCGACATTAAACTGTCCCGTCCTAAGATAGGTTGACAGTTTTTAGGCCAGCTCCAGTAGCTGGCCTTTTCTATTGTGCACCTGATTAGGGGTTGCCATATTCAAACTCAGATGCGGTCTCATATCGTTGTATATTGCTATCGATTCTCTAACAAGTATCTTCAGCTCCGCAAATGTCCTACATCGGTGCAGTAAAAACTCCTGCTTCAGAATGCCATTCACTCTTTCTGCTAATGCATTTTGGTAGCAATCATAACCATCCGTCATTGACGGCTGGATTTGGCTCGCCTGAAGCGCATTCTGATAAACTGCTGAGCAGTATTGTAAACCTCTGTCTGAGTGATGCACTGCGTTGCCGATATAGCGTTTATCTTTTATGGCCATTTTTAACGCTTTCACCACACTCTCGGCTTTCATGTCTTTACTCACGTGATGACCGACTATCTTACGAGAACTGGCATCGGTGACCAGTGACAGGTAGTGCACACCTTGGTCTGACTCAAGATAGGTGATATCACTGACCAGTACATGCCCTGCATCATGCAGTCCTTCCTCTTTCAGCAGATTAGGATGCTTCTTCATCCAGTGTTTGCTGAACGTGGTTTTGGTGTAGCTTTTCTTCGGTTTAACCAGTAAACCTTCACTTCTCAAATAGGTAAAGAACCCATCTCGCCCGAGTTTAATATCGTGCTCAACCAGCCTGGATTTTATCAACGTGTAGAGCTTACGGGCCCCTAACCTTGGCATATATTTACGCCAGTACTGGACCCAGTCTTTGATGACCGATAGCTCAGCTCTACGACTTTCCATTCGAGCAACTGCCTGATAAATACCTTGCCGCGACATACCCGCAGCACGACATGCGGCAGCGAGGTTTATTTCTCCGTTGTTTTTTGCTTGCCAGACGTACCGGATAAGTACTTTTTTCTGAGGCCTGCTCCATATTCATTGTCCATGATATCAACCATGCCATTGAGGATTTTGTTACGCAGTTTCTCTTCTGCTAACTCACGTTCAAGGCGCTTGATAGTTTCGGCAGGGGTTTCATTTGACTTAGGCATAAGGGGATGCTGAAAAGGTTTCGACCAATCGAGTCTACCATGTTTTCTAAGCCAAACGAGTACCGTTGAACGGCCTTGAATACCAAAATGGGCTTGGGCTTGTTTGTACGTCATTTCGCCTTTTTCAACACGCTCTACAACGCCTAATTTAAAGGCTAAGGTGTAATCTCGTTGTGTGCGCTTACGGCTTGAGTTAATTGATGTTGTCATAAAGAAGTCCTCTTTATGTCAACGTATTTCAGGACTAGACAAACGTTTTAGAAAAGGCAGAGTACCTATGTGATCGCTGCCATTTCAGTATGAATCTTTAATACTTAGTATCAAACTGATTACTCTCCCACAACAAGAGAGTAAACCTTGTAAGTTTGTTCAGGCTTATCGGTTGGTTGATCTTTGATTAGTTTCACGGCATAACAGAAGGCGTGCGTGTCTGAAGGCCAAAAAATAAAAATTTTGAGACACGGTAATTCGTTTTACTAAGCGATATCTTAGTACGAAAATACAGAAACAAAAGGTGCTTATCGTGACGAAATTACCTACAAACTCACCAACTGACTTTTGCGTAGCCTTTATAGAAAGAGAACTTGAAGATAACCGAGAGAAAATGATTTGGATGAGCCGCTGGCCACTTATGCAACGGATGATTGACCAGGCATCAAACCTTGAAAGGGTATTCAACGAGCTAATCAATCAGTTTGGCTACGCTGATAAACTAGCTATCCTTTATGAATCAGAAAGGCCAAATGCTGAAGCTGTTTGGTTGACATTGGAACATATCTGGATGAGCGGTGATTTTGCGAAGGAAGAGTTTATCCAAGCTAGAACCAATAGGCGTGAGCTACTCAAATTACAAGAAGATATCTCAGAGCTTTCATGTCGTCTGGCCGGTATGCTAAGACGCCAGAGTGAATTGTATGAGTTATCTGGTTTTCGCCGGCATGATTATCAAACAGCAGTCGATTCGTTGGTGCAAGGCGGAGAGCATAACTATCTTTTCGGAGCTTACGTTAAAAATGAGCTTAAAAGTCTGGCTTGCAAATATGGTCTTAAATACTGGCCTTCACGGGCTGATGTCGTAGAAGCTATTGGTGAGTTTGAAGAGCTTCAACCAATACCACAACATGTTGAAATCCCTGATGCAGTACTAGATGGAAGATCGTCAGACCATAAAGATTTTGTTCTTGCGTTTGACGCCCAATTTGATGAACTAAATCAGCTGCCTATCGGATTTAGATTCAGTAATCAAGCAATGGCAGACATTATCAATGTAGTTTTAGATTTTCCTGAAGATAAACTCATCCTTGGTGATACTATCAGAACGATCAGGAATCGATACTCAGCTAACAAATAGCCTGTATAACTACATGAACTGAGCATTTGATATGAATGAGACACGTGAAGTGGCGAAGCAATACTGAATCGCCACTGATATTGTAGTGACTTTCTAAACATTAGTAAATTAGGTCAACAGACCAGTACCAAGCAGAGCTAGTTCAGTCATGCGAAACAAGTTTTGGAGGACTTTGTTTCCTAAATAGGTTGAACTAAAACCGTAGCCGCAGATCTGATCGGCATCGCCTATCAACTTACCCATCAACCGTGTCAAAGCCTCGCTATAAAACAACCAACTGGAAGCAATACAACCAAGCCTTAATCAACCGCGGTTCACTTACCTTCTGGATTGATGAGGATGCAATTGCTAAGTGGAAAGCCAAGGTCGAGCCGCCCAAGAAAGGTCGCCCTCAATTATTTAGCGACTTAGCCATTACCACTGCGTTGATGGTTAAGCGTATTTTCTCTATGCCACTGAGAGCCTTACAGGGCTTTATCAATTCGGTGTTTAAACTGGGTGACATCCCATTATCTTGCCCGCATTACACCTGTATCAGTAAACGCGCGAAAACGGTCAATATTGCTTTTAAAACCAAGACTCGCGGCGCCATTGAGCACTTAGCTATCGACTCGACAGGCTTGAAGGTCTATGGCGAAGCTGAGTGGAAAGTGAAGAAACACGGCACAGATGGAAAGCGCAGAGTGTGGCGTAAACTGCATATTGCCGTAGATACACATAGCCATGAAATTATTGCCGCAGAACTCAGTTTATCAGGTGTAACAGACGCTGAAGTGATGCCCAATTTACTTAAGCAAACCCATCGAAAAATCCGCAATATCTCGGGTGATGGTGCTTACGACACGAAAGCCTGTCACGAAGCCGTTCGTCGAAAACGCGCTTTAGTGCTCATTCCACCTAGGGAAGGTGCTGCGCTATGGGAACAAGGGCATCCACGAAACTTAGCCGTCAGTTGGCAACAGCTTCATGGCTCAAATAAGCAATGGAAAAAACGGTATGGTTATCATCGCCGCTCAATCTCAGAAACCGCAATGTACAGGATAAAACAACTGCTAGGAGGCACGTTGAGCATGCGAAATTATAACGCTCAGGTGGGAGAAGCTTACGCGATGATTAGGGCTTTGAACAAACTCACTGGGCTAGGTATGCCTGAAACCCACTATATAGCTTGATATTTGAACAATGATGAGAGTTTCGTTCGCTGACTCGATTTAGGAAACAAAGCCACCTCCTTGTTCAATGCTTAGCCAAGCATAGTCGGAGCTTAACCACCTCGCTATTAAAGATAGGTATCCGTAATTTCATTTTATTAAGATTGGGTGTCAATAATTTCGAACTATCTTCTTTAGTGTTAAATATTTTTCAAATTAGCATTTGATTGCTGAATTTTTTCTGCCTGCTAATTTAAAATTTTCGTGACAGGTATAATTCGAGAATTCTTAGTTGAGGTAATAAATAATTTAAAGGTATTTAATATTGCAAAGGATTCCGTAGGTAGCGGTCAGGCTCTATACATAAAC